>NZ_JACZFQ010000105.1 GCF_014904755.1 Neoluteolibacter marinus | reverse complement strand
GGCATCACCCCGGCATCACCCCGGCATCACCCCGGCATCACCCCGGCATCACCCCGGCATCACCCCGGCATCACCCCGGCATCACCCCGGCTCCATCCCCACGGCTCCATCCCCACGGCTCCATCCCCACGGATCCATCCCCACGGATCCCCACGGCGATCCAACACTGCAACACCCAGACCCGCGTTTCGGGCCCACCAAAGCGGTGTCGGCGCTGCGCTCTGCCACCGCACTCCAAAGACATTTGCGTGGAAGACGCGCTTTGCCAGTGATGTCAATTCCTGCATCGTCCCGCCATGAACGGCCACCTGCTCTTGCTCGGCGTCCGCGGTCCGGAGATCGCGCCGGACGAGGCGGACCTCTTCCGCCGCCTCCAGCCGGCCGGATACATCCTCTTCACCCGCAACATCGAGTCGGCCGCGCAGACCCGCCGGCTGACCGACGCGTTGCGCGAACTTTCGTTCGACGAGCCGATCATCGCCATCGACCAGGAGGGCGGCCGCGTCACCCGGACCAAGGACATCGCCCCCGCTTTGCCGTCGGCGAATGCCCTCGCCGCGAAAGGCGATGACAAGCTCAGCGCCCGCGCCGGCGTCCTCACCGCCGACCAGCTGCGCCTGCTCGGATTCAACCTCGACTTCGCCCCGGTCCTCGACCTCGACCACCACCCGGAACTCCAGAACGCCCTGCGCGGCCGCTGCTGGGGCCGCGACCCGCAACGGGTGATCGACCACGCCGGCCAGTGGAACCGCTGGCTGCGCAAGCGCGGGGTCTTGTCCTGCGCCAAGCATTTCCCGGCCTGCGGGCGGGCCACCTCCGACCCCCACTTCGACCTGCCGGTCAGCGACGCGACCCTCGCCGACCTGCTCAAAGAGGACATCATCCCCTACACCGCGCTGATGCCAGAGCTCGACTCGGTCATGCTGGCCCACGTCCTGTTCCCCGCCGTCGACCCCGACCGGCCGGCCTCGCTGTCGAAGCGCATGGTCACCGGCTTCCTCCGCGACCAGCTCGGCTTCGACAAGCACCTCGTGCTCACCGATGACCTCGATATGGGCGCGATCGCCGACCGCTACCCGGACAACACCGACGTCGTCGCCGCCATCGAGGCCGGCAACGACCTCGCCATGATCTGCCACCGCACCGACCGCGCCGAAGCCGCCGCGATCGAACTCGGCAAGCTACCGGCGGGCGTGACGGTCGATGCGGAAAAGCGGATCGCGCGCTTCCGCAAGAAGCTCAACGCCCCGTTGAAATGGTCGGAGAGCCATTGGGAGAAGCTGTGCGGGGAGATTGCCGACCTGGCCGGGGAAGTTCCCGAAGCCGGCCCCGTATTGCCGAACTCCCCGGTGGCGGATTATTGATGAACCAACGAGGCACCGACGTCCCCACAACCACGACTCACCGGCTTTTGCATGCCGTCGATCAGCAATGCAAGCTCCACAGCGGCTTCCATCACCGCCTCGGGACCAAAAACAAGCAACTCATTGGTTCGGACCGCTGGCACCACCTGGAGCGGCATTTCGTTGCCCGCCACAATGGGCGTTTTGTCGTCCGGTCCAGTTTCCACAAACGCCTTTGTGACGACATCCGCGATATGAATCACGTCTCCGTGCCGAAGCTTTATCCACCTTGTCGGCGGTTGGCTGTATGGCACATCGATAGCCTCCTTGAGTGCCTGTAGCCTTGCACGGAAGTCCGCGGTTCCTCCTTCCATCACGATATCCCCGTCGACTTCCTTGAAGGTCACATTGAAATCAACATGTCCGGCGATCTGACGGAACGTCTTTAGAATTTCCGCGGTCCTGAGATACTCGCAATGAAGTGTGAACTCGCGTTCACTTGCCAGCGCAAGGCTTTGGAAACCAATCGTAGCAATGAATACGAGCGGCATACATTTCCCGAGATACGATTGCACCCGACTAGAACTCCCCACCCTCACCAATTCGTCACCAGATTCTTCGCCAATTCAGCAGAGTCGCCCGGTTATCAAATCTCCCCCCGGTCCAACAGGTAGTCGATGAACGCCTCGCGCGTCGCCACGTTGGTATCGGCGCGCTTGCTGTCGGGGCGCAGGAGGATCTCGTGCAGTTTCGGCAGGCTGCGGCCGCCCGACTGGCCGTCGTAGGTGTTGAAGGCGATCTTGAAGCGCCGGCTTTCGTCCACCGGCTGCCCATCGAGCAAAAAGCGATCAACCTCACCATCCTTGGACACCCGGACCTCGAACGGCCACAACGTCCGCGAACCGCCGTCCTCGGCGAGGATGACCCGCAGGTCCTGCGCGGTGAGCTCGGCAACAAGGAGGCCGTTTTCGTACGGCAGGATCTTCCAGCAGTCGGCCACGGTGAGTTCGCCGGGAGGAATGTCGTCGCGGCCGAAGGTGCCGTGAAAAACGCCATCGACCGGGGTACCGGATTTCGCGAGGGCCGCGGCGAAGGATTCACACAGGAGCTTGGAGACCTCGCTGTATTTCCCGCCGCCCTCGATCTTCGCCTTCACGGTGCAGACCTTGCGCTTCATCTGCGCGTCGGCCTTCGCAAGCTCCGGCTCGGCGATCTCGATGACCAGAGGATCGAACTCGAACCGCGAATCCATCAACACGGTGAAGGCGCGGCGGTCGATGAGCTTGCGGCTGTCGCGGTCGAAGGTCAGGTCGATGCGCCCGCAGTGGATGCCGTAATAGCTGGCTTGGCTGCACAGGACCCGGCCGTTCATGAACGACGGCTGGTCCTGATGGCTGTGCCCGGCCAGGTAGATGTCCACACCGTCCACCGACGCCAGCATCTCGCGCAGTGGATTGGCATAGTCGTCGGAGAAGCGCCAGCCCATGTGGCCGAGCACGACGACGGCATCCGGCTTCTCGGACTGGATCTCGGCGAGGCTCTTTTTCAAGGACTCGATCGGATCCGTCGCCGCGACGCCGCCGAGGGTCGCGGGCGCCAGCCAATATGGCAGGCCGGGCGTGATGAGGCCGATCATGCCGATGCGGAAGCCGCCGACCTCGCGGATGCTCCAGGGCCGGACCTTCCCCCACACCCCGCCGGCATCTACGGTCGGTTTGCCATCCACGGTCAGGTTGCCGGTGAGGACGTCGCATTTCGAATGCCCGATCGCGGCCTCGACGGTGTCGCGACCCCAGTCGAAGTCGTGGTTGCCGAGCACCCAGTGATCGTAGCCGAGGCGGTTGAAGAGCTCGATCATGAGCTGCCCCCCGGTCTGCAGGCTGGCCGGGGTCCCCTGATAGACGTCGCCGATGTCGACGAGGATCGAGTCGGGAAACTCCTTCCGCCAGCGGCGGATCTGGGTCGCGCAGCGGGCGAGCCCGCCGAGATCGCCGACGCCGTCGTAGTTCTCCGTCGGCATGACCCGTCCGTGCAGGTCAGTGGTGTGGAAAATCGAAACCGTCTTGCCCCGCCGCAGCGCCGCGGCGTCCGCCACCAGCGAGGAACCGAGGAGCATGCCGCCGGCGGCGAGGAATCGACGGCGCGAGACCGGCACGAAACAGGTGTCCTGCATGTCCGCCGACGTAGCGGTTTCCGCGCCGGGATCAATGGTGGATTTCCCTACTTGTGCTGTGGGAGATATTCCTGGAGCGCGAGGAAGGCGCCGATCATCCGCGGGTTGTCTTCCCAGGACCCGATCTCGCCCGACATCCGCCGGCCCATGCGGCGCAACGAATCGGCCGCACCGCGGGGTTCGATGCCATGCTGATGAAGCGGGTCCTTGTCGGTCGTCGGATTGTAGGTCCAGACAAAGGTCGGCCGGAGGGCCACGCCGCGGTCGTCCCATTGACGGCCCTCGCCGAAACGAAGGTCCGCCAGCCAGAGCCCGTCCGCCGACTCGCGGGCGATCCACCAGCCCTTGGAAAACCACTGGACGCTCTTCACCTCGCCGGCGTCGGCATACCGGGCAGCGATGTCTTCCCCCTTGGAAACCACCGTCCAGCGGATCGGCAGCTCGGCCGAGTCGAAGATCGAACGGTAGCCGATCCAGATCTCGCCGGGCCGGTCGACGAGGGCCCGCCAGAACAGGATGTTGAAGGGCGTGGGCGCTTCCATCCGGCGTTGATAGGAAACGCCGCGCCGCGCGAGGTCGGCGCCGATCGCCTGGCTGACCGAGTATTTCGCCCAGAAACTGAGCCCGACGTAGAAGCAGCTGATCCCGAGGCACCAGGCGGCGGACCGCAACCCCTTGCCCTTTTTCCATTCCTTCGGCTTCACGAAGAGACCGATGACGACAGCCACCAGCAACGGGATCGTGAACAGCGGATCGATGATGAACAGGTTGTCAAAGGACACCCGGTAGCCCGGGAACGGCGACAGGACGCCGGTGCCGTAAACCGTGAACACGTCGATGAGCACGTGGGTGCCCCAGGCGAGGGAAACGAACAGGGCGGCACGCTGCGGGGTGGCCTTCTCCTTCTTCCATCGCTTGGCGAGGGGCTTGGCCAGCAACCAGGTCAGCAAGGTGATCAGGATCAGCGAGTGCGAGAACCCGCGGTGAACGTGGAGCGTCCACGAGGTCGGGACAAACCAGGTCAGGACCGCATCGAGGTCGGGAAGCGTGCCGAACAGGGCACCCCAGCCGATGGCCCGGCGGCCGAGCTGGCGACCGAGCACCAGCTCGCCGACGACCGCTCCGAGTGCTGCTTGGGTGATCGAGTCCACGGCGGGAGCAACCGTCGCGGGGACGGAAATTCCAAGCGGGAAAGTTCAGCGATGCAAATTTTCCGCGCACGGGGGGCCGGGATCTGCTAGGTCGTGGGGGATGATCGAGCACCGCTATCCGGAGTTCTTTCCCAAGGCTCCGCTGCCGGTGGGAAAGGCCCTGGTGGCGGCCCTGGACTTCCGCCGCTTGCCGAAAGTCCTGCTCCACGAGCACCTCGACGGCGGCCTGCGCCCGGCGACCATCATCGAGCTGGCCGGGGACCAGGGTTACCGCGGCCTGCCGACCACCGACCCCGCGGAACTTGCCGCCTGGTTCCATCGCGGCGCCCAGCGCGGCAACCTACCGGAATACCTGGAGGGCTTTGCCCACACCATCGCCGTCATGCAAACGCGCGATGCCCTGGCGCGGGTCGCCCGCGAGTTCCTCGAGGACATGGCGGCGGACGGAGTGGTCTACGCCGAGGTCCGCTTCGCGCCGGTCTTCCACACCGGCGGCGGCCTGACCCAGGACGAGGTGGTCGAGGCGGTGATCGAGGGTCTCGAGGCGGGAAGCAAGGCCACCGGCGTCGAGTGGGGCCTGATCATCTGCGCGATGCGCGACCGCACCGACTCCCTGGAAGCCGCGGAGCTGGCGATCCGCCACCGCGACCGCGGCGTGGTCGGCTTCGATCTCGCCGGCGGTGAATTCGGCCACCCGCCGAAGAAGCATGTCGAGGCCTTCCAGGCGATCGAGCGCGCGAACTTCTACATCACCATCCACGCCGGCGAGGCATTCGGCCCGGAGTCGATCTGGCAGGCCCTGCAATGGTGCGGTGCCCACCGTCTGGGCCACGGGACGAGGCTGCGAAATGACATCGAGATCCGGCCCGACGGCTCGCTGAAGCTGGGATCCCTGGCCCAGTATATCCTCGACCGCCGGGTGCCGCTGGAGATGTGCTTGTCGAGCAACGTCCACACCGGTGCCTGCGCGAGCTTCGAGGAGCATCCCTTCGCCCTGTTCCAGCGGGCCGGCTTCCGGGTCTTCCTCAACACCGACGACCGCCTGATGAGCGACACCGAGATGTCGAAGGAGCTGGCGATCGCGGCGAGCACCTTCAACCTGAGCCTGGTCGAAATCGAGAAGATGACCATGGACGCGATGAAGAGCGCCTTCGCCCCGCACCAGATGCGCGTGAACTTGATCCAGCGGCTGCTGCTGCCATCCTACGCCATGCTTTTCGCGGAACTGACCGCCCAGGCCTTTGCCGCCCGACTCCCCCGCAACCCGCACCACCCATGATCATTCCCGAACGCATCCTGATGGGCCCCGGCCCGAGCACCGTCCCGTCCCGCATCCTGCGCGCCATGGCCGCGCCGACCCTGGGCCACCTCGATCCGCGCTACATCGAGATCATGGACTCGACCTGCGTGAAGCTGCGCAAGGTCTTCGAAACCGAAAACGCGCTGACTTTCCCCGTCTCGGCCACCGGCATGGCCGGGATGGAATGCGTCGTCACCAACCTGATGGAGCCGGGCGACGAGGCGATCGTCTGCGTCAACGGCGTCTTCGGCGGGCGGATGGTGGACGTGATGGAGCGCGCCGGCGTCACCGTGCACAAGGTCGAGGTGCCCTGGGGCGAGATCTTCCCCCTGGAAATGCTCGCCGAGGCGATCGACCGCCACCCGGATGCCAAGGCCATGGGAATCGTCCACGCCGAGACGTCCACCGGCGCCCTGCAGCCGCTGGAGCAGCTGGGTGAAATGCTCCACGAATCCGGGATGCTGTTCATTGTCGATGCCGTCACCTCGCTGGGCGGCCATCCTCTGAAGGTCGACGAGTGGGGCATCGACGCCATCTACTCCGGCACCCAGAAGTGCCTGTCCTGCCCGCCCGGACTGTCGCCGGTCTCCTTCTCCCCGCGTGCCGTCGAAGTCACCGAGCAACGCAAGACCAAGCCCCAGAGCTGGTATTTCGACATCTCGATGCTCAAGGACTACTACCGGGGCAGTGGCAAGCGCGCCTATCACCACACCGCGCCGGTCAACATGATCTACGCCCTCCACGAGGCGCTGACCATCGTGCTGGAGGAAGGTCTCGAAGCCCGCCACGCCCGCCACGCCCGGCTCCACCGCCGCCTGCGCGCCGGTCTCGAAAGCATGGGCATCCGCTACGTTCCGGAGCACTCCCTGCACACCTTGAACTGCATCCACATCCCCGAGGGGGCCGACGATGCCGCGGTGAGGGCGAAGCTGCTCGACGACTACTCGATCGAGATCGGCGCCGGCCTCGGCCCCTTCGCCGGCAAGGCCTGGCGGATCGGCCTGATGGGCCACTCCGCGACGCAGGCAAACGTCGACCTGGTGCTCGCGGCGCTGGTGGATTGCCTGGAATGATCCGCCTGAACCGGAACCGGCGGCCAATGGAGCAACCCAGCGTCCATCGCACCGCCCCCCCGACTACCGGGCGATCTCCTCGAGGTAGCCTTTCAATTGGAATCGCCCGCCGGGACCGCGGTGGATGATTTGGATCATCCGGTCGCCACCGACTCCGTTCCAGACCGATGAATATACCAGTCTCCATTGGCCTTCATGAAGTTCGGCTGCGGTCACCCGGGTCATGTTGTTCTGGCCCACGGGTGGATTGGCAATCACCTCCCGGGATCCCGATGGGATCAGATGGAGATCCTTCTCAAGCTCGAATCTCACCGAATCGGCGGCGAGATTGACGATCATGATCGAGCCGGGAGGAAACATTTGCACCGAATCATCGATTGCCATGGTCCGGTATGGCGGCTCGTCCTCTTTCCCTCCGCTTGGCAGGAAGACAAACGTGCAAGTGCGTGCATCCTTTGGAAGTTGCCCCGTTGCAAGGATGGAAGAAGGGTCGTTGATACTACTTGCGTCGGAACTAGAGGTGAAGACCACCGGGCCTCCGGCGAAGGGAAGGGCGCGATGCTGGAGGTTGAAGGCGGAACCGACCTGGAGCCGCGTCCCGGGCTTGCCCGCCACTTCCCCTGCACCGTGCGCGTAAACCTCAGGACCCGGGGTTTCGCCTGCCATCAAAACCACTCCACGGGCCAGGATCCCCTGCCCGATGGGCGACCGTTCCTCCGGCTCGGAGGAAACAGGGTGACGACCATTTCCGCTGCCGGGACCTGCGGACCCGCGGGAAGGATCGGAAGTCAGAACCGCATCGATTTCGCGAGGCTCCGGAGCGATCTTCTTCACGAGTTCCACAAAGCCAGTCCGCTGTTCCTCCGGATCTTCCGCGAGCGCGGGCCTCGCGATTTCAACCACCTTCGGCCATGGCAGATCCGCCATCCCGGGCATTTCCCTTAGCTTCATCCCGAACAGGGCGACGGCGGCGGCGAAGCGGAAGTCATTGCCCGCATCTTCCCACGCAACGGGCTCGCCCCGCACCGGGGTCTCGACCAGGGAACTCACCTCTCCTTCCGGGTGCTTGTAGCGGAGCTTCAAGGTGAACCAGTCGTCACTCGCCACAGTTTCCCTGCCCGCAGGTCTCTGATAGCGCAAGGCA
The DNA here is from genome assembly GCF_014904755.1 of Neoluteolibacter marinus. Lineage (GTDB taxonomy): Bacteria > Verrucomicrobiota > Verrucomicrobiia > Verrucomicrobiales > Akkermansiaceae > Haloferula > Haloferula marina. Next base: position 50,435 of record NZ_JACZFQ010000105.1, on the reverse strand, counting down.
TCCACGGAACCCGTGTCGGGAGCCGGCAGCCCGACCGGCACGATCTCATAAAACGCGGTCACCGTGTGCCCGGCACCGATATCGCCCGCATCGACCTTGTCGTCGGCGAAGTCCTGGTCCCGCAAGATCCGGTTGGCGTAGCCGATCAAACGGTAGGCCTGCACCTTGCCCGGATTGAACTCGACCTGGATCTTCACGTCCTTCGCGATGGTCACCAGCGTGCCGGTCAGCTTCTGCTGGAAGACCCGGTTGGCTTCCCGGTCGCCGTCGATGTAGAAGTAGTTGCCGTTGCCGTCGTTGGTAATGGCTTCCATCATCGCGTCGTTGAGGTTGCCCGTGCCGAAGCCGAGGACGCTCAGGCTCACGCCCGATGCCGCCCCCTGTTTGACGAGTTTCACCAGGTCGCCCTGACCGGTGGTGCCGACATTGAAGTCGCCGTCGGTCGCCAGGATCACCCGGTTCACGCCTCCCGGCACGATGTGGGCGGAAGCCATTTGATAGGCCCGCTTGATGCCGGCACCGCCGTTGGTCGAACCGCCGGCTTCGAGCTTTCCGAGCGCCTGGACGGCTTTCGACAATCCCCGCTCGTCGAGGGCCGTGGGATCCAGCACAACTCCTTCGGATCCGGCATAGACGACCATCCCGAGGTGATCCCGCTCGTCGAGTTGATCGAGCAGAACACGCATCGAGCGCTTGAGCAGCGGCAGCTTGTCCGGCGACTGCATGGACCCGGACACATCGATCAGGAAGACGAGGTTCGAAGCCGGTCTCGACCTGGCATCGACCTCGCGCCCCTTGATCGCGACCCGCGCCAGCAGGTGCCGGGGCTTCCATGGGCAGGTGGCGAGATTCCCGTGAACCGCGAAGGGGCCGTCCCCTTCCGGTCCAGCGTAGTAGTAGTCGAAGTAGTTGATGCACTCCTCGATCCGGACGGCATCCGCCGGTATCGGGCGCCCGTCGAGAATCATCCGCCGGACGTTGGTGTAGGAGGCGCTGTCGACATCGATGGAAAACGTGGAAAGCGCATCACTCCACGGCGACTTCCACGGTTGATCGGTCAGACGACCGTAGTTTTCACGGGAGGGTCGCGGAGCTGCCGACAGGGCGAAATCCCCGGCCGGGGGAACGAACTCTCGTCTCGGCACCATGGCATCTGTGGCAAGAATTTGCTCTTCCAGGTTCCGGTAATTCTCCCCGTCCAAACCCGCGAGGCGATCCTTGTCGACGCGCATTGACGATGTTCCCCGCGCTGATCCAGCCGGGATTGGGATCCGCTGGCGGCGGATCTGCTCTTTGGCCGCCAGGCTGGAATAGCCCTCGCTCCCCGGGACGCCGGCAGGCGATGCTACAGCGGGTGCGGCGGGACCAACTTCGAAGGAGGCCATATCCCCGGCAGGTGCCATCACCGGATTCGCCGCGACCGGAGGAGATACCGAATCGTCCGGTACCGGGAACAGGTGACTCTCCGCGGTCACGTGCAGCTTGGCCGGAGAATTGTCCGGTCGCGGAGGGCGAGGCAAAACCAAGAACGTCAGTCCGACACTCGCAACCAGCACCGCCGCAGCCGCCTGGACAAGACCACCGATGTTGCGTCGCGCGGATCGTGAACTTGGCGAGATCGGGGCCGCTTCAAGTTTCGCGTCGATCTCACGCAGCAGCTCTTCATCGGCACTGTGACGGTTTTGTTCCCGCAACAGCGAATCGACCAACCGGTCGGAGGGATCTTCCTTGGGATTCATGCGCTTGGTTTGGTGAAAAGGTTCAGGCGTTCTTCGACAGGCAGAGCCGCAAGGCGTCACGGGCACGCTCAAGCCGCTTTCGGAGCGCCGCGGGATTGAGCCCCAGCCGCGGTGCCGCTTCTTCGCAGGTATGACCTTCGTCGTAGCAGGCGCGAAGCGCGTCGCTCATCGGCCCGGGCAACTTGTCGCGGCACTCGGCGAGGCGGGCAAAGACGGCCGAGTCACCGGCCTGATAGGGAGCGAGGGTGTCCTCGAGTCGCGAAAGCGATTCTTCGTCGAAAGGGATTTCCCTGGCGTGGAGCCGGCAATGCTCGCGCCACTTGTTGCGGACGATTCCCCGCATCCACGCGGCAAAGTCTCGCGTGACCTCGAACTTCCCGACGTTCTGCCAAGCGGCGACGAAGGAATCCTGGACAAGCTCCCGTGCCACCGTTTCCACCCCGCACAGGGCGCGGGCGTAGGACAGGAGGGTCAGGTGATGTTCGCGCACCAGCTCGGAGAATCGGGTCCTGTCCATCGGTCGGGGCGGGGAAATGGCGACGGCTTGCATGGCTTTCACTCTCCATTGCCCCGGCAGCGGGGGATTGTGACAAGAATCTTCGGACGGCGGAAGATTGGCTTGAGCCCGTTTACTTTTTCCCACAAAGTTAAATCCATCTCATGAATTCAAACGCCATCCCAAGAAGTCTCTTGCTCCTCGCGGCCTCCGCTTGCCCTCTGTTTGCCGGCCTTGAACCGGGCGACGGGATCCAGCTCACCCTCCGCGGCGTGGGCGCCTCCGAACAGGAAATCATCAACGGCAATTACCGGGTCGGGGAATCCGGCAAGGTCCGCCTGCCGCTACTGGACGACCTGGTCACCGCCAGGGGCTTGACGCCGGAGGAGTTCGCGCGGGCAGCGGAAAGCGCCTACCAGGCTGCTGGAATCTACACCAAGCCCGCAATCGACGTTGAAGCGATCAGCGGCAAGGAAATCGGCGACAAGGAAGCGATCGTCAGCGTCGGCGGCCAGGTCCGGCGGGCGGGTGAGGCAGAGTTCCGCAAAGGAATGACCGTGATCCAGGCGCTGGACGCCGCGGGCGGACGGACCGATTTCGGCAGTCGGAATCTGATCCTGATCCGCGGCGAGAAGCAGTACTGCCTCGATTTCGAAAAGCTACGCCACAAGAACATCCGGTTGCTACCCGACGACTCGCTGCAGGTGGAACAGAAGGGTCTCATCGACCGTTGGCACGGCAACGATGCGGCGGTCGCGCCGCTGCTGGATTGATCCTCAACCAGCCGGGCAAGGCTCGCACTGACATTGCAGAATGCCCGTACTGCCAACCCGTGAACTCACGGCTTGAACCGGGACCCTTTCTGCAGGAGGCTGTTCGCGCTTGTTCACAAGCATTCAAACTGTCCCTTACATCCATGAACAAACTGCTATACACCGTCGCCGGTATAGGCGTTCTCACCTTTCCGCTGCAGGCGGAGATCCTGAACTTCGACCTCTCGCCCGCTGGCACCAGCGCGGCCACGGGGTTGAGCCCCGCCAACGAGGTCCCCGCAGCCACGGGAACCGGAAGTGGAGGCGAAGCCCTCACCGGCATCACCTTCGACACGGATACCAACGAGCTGTCGGTCGCGCTGGCTTATGGCAGCCTCGGTGGATTCACCAATCTCACCGGTGATGCCACCGCCGCGCACCTCCACGGCCCGGCCGGTGCGGCGGCGACCGCCCCTCCGATTCACGACTTCTTCGCGACCGGCCAACACCTGTTCGCGCCCGCTCCGGGCGACGGCGGTGTGATCGTCGGCAAGATCCTCCTGACGCCACCGCAAGCAGCGGACCTCCTCGGCGGCCTCAACTACATCAACATCCATACCTCCGCGAATCCCGACGGCGAAATCCGTGGCCAGCTCGTCCACGTGACGAATTCCGCGCCCACGGTGTCCTGCCCCGAGTCGGTCACCCTGGAGTGCACCTCACACGACGGCGCCCCCGTCGAACTGGGCGTTGACGTCGAGGACGTCGATGGCGACGAACTCTATGTCGTTTACACCATCGACGGAGTGGATCAGCCGGAAATTGTCGTCCCCTCGGGAGGCGTGACCACTTCCACCACCGTGCCCTTTGTCGGCGAGCTCAGCCTGGGCGAGCACGTGGTTTCCGTCGCGGTTTCCGATGGCGTCGAAGTGGCTGAAGGATGTGAATTCACCGTCACCATCGTCGACACCGTCCCACCGATCATCACCAGCGTGACCCCGAACCCGGCGTCCCTGTGGCCGCCGAACCACAAGATGAAGACGGTGAAGGTGAAGGTCGAAGCCGAGGACATCTGCGGCGATGTGACCACCCGGATCGTCGAGGTGAGCTCCAACGAGGACGAGAACGCCACCGGCGACGGCAACACCGCGCCGGACTGGGAAATCATCTCGGATGAAAAGGTCAAGCTCCGCGCGGAGCGCTCCGGTAACGGCGACGGCCGCATCTACACCATCGTGGTCGAGGCCACCGACGAAGCCGGCAACACCGCCACCACCACGACCGAGGTCACCGTCCCCCACTCCAAGGCGAAGAAGGAGAAGAAGCCCAAGAAGGTCAAATGACCTGATCCGGGATTTCCCCGAAGCAATCAATCAACACGACGACGGGGCGGCCGGAATGGCCGCCCCGTTTTTCGTCCTGCGGGAACGTCCCCCGCGGGCTCAGAGCTCGATGGTTTCGCCGATGGCCGGCAGGAGCAGCTCGATGCCCCGCTTCGCGAACTCGGACTTGGCCTTCTCGCGGTCGATGACGATCGGCGGGAAGGTGTCGTAGTGGACCCCGACGACGCGCTTCACGCCGGCCCATTCGGCGGCGAGGGCGGCGTCAGTCGGCCCCATGGTGAAATTATCGCCGATGCAGAGCACGGCGAAGTCCAGCGAGTGGCGGTCGCCCAGCAGCTTCATGTCGCAGTGAAGCGCGGTGTCGCCGGAGACATAAAACGAGCAATCCGGAGCCTCGACCACGAAGCCCCCGGGATTCCCGCCATAGGTGCCGTCCGGCAAGACGGAGGAATGGACGGCATTGACGTATTTGACCCGGCCGAACGGGAAATCGAATCCGCCGCCGAGGTTCATGGGATGGGCTTTCTCAATGCCCTGCTGCTGGTACCAGCAGACGATCTCGAAATTCGAGACCAGGGTGGCGCCGGTCCGGCGCAGGATCGTCCCTGCATCCGCCACGTGGTCCTCGTGACCATGGGTGAGCAGGACGTAGTCGGCGGGAATGGCGTCCACCTCGACCGCCTTCGCCAGGCCGTTGGGCGTGACGAAGGGATCGAAAAGCAGCTGGGTTCCGCCGGCGACCTCGATGCCGATGCAGGCGTGTCCGTAGTAGGTCAGGCGGGGCATGGCGTCGGGGTCGTTTACGGGATTACTCGCCCTGGGGCATCGGGAAGGGCATGCCGCCGTGGGCCGGAGCCGGCGGGGCATCCTTGATTTCGAGCAACTCGAGTTCGAAGATCAGCACGCTGTTCGGAGCGATCTCGGCGCTGCGGCGCTGTTCGCCGTAAGCCATCTCGCTCGGGATGAAGAGCTTCCACTTGGCGCCGACCGGCATCGTGGTGAGAGCTTCCTTGAAGCCGTCGATCACCTGCAGGGTCATCGGCACCGGCTGGCCTTCCGGCGAGGCGTCGAACTCGGTGCCGTCGATCAGGGTGCCGCGGTAGTTCACCATGAACTGCTTGTCCGCCTCCCCTTCCTTGGGCGCTTCGTATTTCTTGTCGCCGCCCTTCTCGAGCACTTCGTATTGAAGGCCGCTCTCGGTGGTGATGACGCCTTCGCGCTTGCCGTTCTCGGCGAGGAACGCCTTGCCGGCTTCGAGGTTCTTGGCGGCGTTTTCCTTCTCGCGGGCCTGGAGCATTTCGCCCAGCGCGGCCATGGCGGCCTTGAGGCCTTCCTCCGGAACTTCCGGCTTCTCGCCCTTGAAGGCGTTGAGGAAGCCCTTCATGAAGGCTTCGGTGTCGATGTCTTCCGCGCTGATGCCGAACTGGCTGTAGTTCTGGGCGAACTCGCCGCCGGTGCGGAAACCGAGGCCGTAGGAGGAATCGGATTTCACCTTGGCCGGATCGATCGGGGCCGCCGGGGTTTCAGCGGGAGTGTCTGCTGCGGGCTTCTCCGCGGCGCCTTCGTTCTGGGCGGCCGCCGGAATCAGGGTGGCGAGGCCGAAAGCCAGGACGCCGGAAGTAAGATGCAATTTCATGTCGGCGCGGACGCTAGGGACGGAACCGGCACTTGTCGAGAGGACCTTGAGAGCGGTCCGGGGTGGTGACACGGATCCCCCGCGCCCCTTCTCTCGACAGCGGCGGGTGCTTCGTGTTCGGTATCATCCATGAAGATGTTCCCTCTTTTGATGGTCCCTCTGCTTCTCGCGTCCTGCGGTGGCGGAGGCTTCGGCGGCACCAGCGTGTCCTCCTCCCCCGCGGTGCTGAACGTGTCGGGCTGGGATCCGAAGGAACGGCAGGTTTCGGGCGAACGCTATTCCCAGCACGATGTCTCGGCACTGAAGCGCAACGGCGCCCGGGGCCTGATCGCCCGCTCCGCCAAGGGGCCGCTGCTCGACGACAAATTCGGCGACTTCCTCATCTCAACCGACCGCCAGGGGCTGCTGATGGGAGCCTACCACTTCGTGACGATGGACCAGGACCCCGCGGCCCAGGCGGATGCCTTCGTCGACCGCGTCCGCAGCACCGCCCGCAGCCGCGGCGTTTCGCAGCGCAAGATCCTGCTGGTCGGCGACTTCGACACCAAGTCCTCGCCCGACCGGCTGGTCCGCTTCATCCAGCGCGTCGAGCAGCGCACCGGGGTGACGCCGGTCACCTATCTGGAAAACAGCGACCGGCTCCGCGCCAGCCTCAGCGCGGCCAGCCCGAACCAGAAAAGCGTCATCCGCCGCTCGCCCTACTGGATCGCTCTCTACGGTCCCGGGGGCACCGAGCGGACGATGATGACCAGCGGCCCGCTGACCCCGGACCGCTTGATGGAGCAATACGGCATCTGGGATGATTGGGCACTTTGGCAGTACGGCGGCGTGGTCTGGCAAAACGGCCGCTCGACCCCGAAACACTACGACACCGGTTCCTGGCGCAGCCCGCGCTACTTCGGGAACATGGCGCACCCCATGGAGCGCAATGTTTTCAAAGGCAGCGACGGCGACCTCCAGTCCTTCTGGAACCGCCACGGGTGGGCCTGGTGGTAAGCGCCTGCTAGAGATGGCCCTCGTCCACGCCCGGGGCGATCAGCTCGTTCGAGAGCTTGTTGTGGAACTCGAACAAATCGGTGCGGCGATCCGTCACCGGCGTGACGCTGCCGCTGAGCCGCGATCGGTAGAGGTCTGAAATGTCGAGGTCCGTCACCAGCATCGTTTCCAGGTTCGCATCGGCCTCGGCCTGGATGCCGTCGCGGGCGAACTCGAAGTCGCTGGGCGTGAACACCGCGGCCCGGCCGTAGTGGATGTCCATCGCCGGAACATCCGGCAGGTTCCCGACCACTCCGGCGGTGGCAACGTAGATCTGGTTCTCGATCGCCCGCGCGGCGGAGCACAGGCTGACCCGCAGGTAGCCCTGGCGATTGTCGGTGCAATAGGGAACAAACAGCAACTCCACCCCGCGGTCGGCCAGATAGCGGGCTGCCTCCGGGAACTCGACGTCGTAGCAGATCAGCACGCCGATCTTGGCTTTTGGTGTCTGCAAGACGATCAACGAATCTCCCCCGGTGATGCCCCACCAGGTCTTCTCGGACGGGGTGATGTGCAGCTTCGGCTGGCTGACGTGGGTACCGTCCGGCTTGAAGATCATCGCCGTGTTCTCGAGGCGCCCGTCCGGTTGTGCCACCGGGTGGGATCCGGCGATCAAATAGAGCCCCTGCTCGCGGGCCAGGCTGCTCATCAGCTCGATGAACTGCGGCGTGTACTCGGCCAGCTTGCGGATGCCCTCCCGCGAACCGAGCGGCCGCAGGGCGCTGAGGAGCTGCACGGTCAGGAACTCGGGGAACAGCACGAATTCCGCACCATAGTCCTCGCCGGCGGTCTCGACGAAGTAACGCACCTGGCTGGCGAAGTCCTCGAAGTCCGTGACCTTGCGCATCTTGTACTGCACGCAGGCGACACGCACCTTGTTGCCGCCCTCTTCGCCCGACGCCTGGTGATCCGGATTGATCCATTCGATCAGGGCGGCGTGGTCGCGCGAACGGCGGTCCTGCAGGTAATTCGGCATGATGCCGCGCACCGCGAAGCCCTGGCTGATCTGGAATCCCAGCACCGGGTCCGGGATCTTGCCATCCTGGACTTGCCAGACGTATTCCTCCGGGGTCAGCCGGGCCGCATGCTCGGCGTAGTGCCATAGCCGGGCACCGGCGATGATACGGCGCAGGTTCAGCCGCCGGCACAGGTCGCGCCGGGCCGAGTAAAGCGCGGCGCCGATGCCCAACTTGCGGGCCCCCGGATCGACATAGACGTCCGCGCCGTAGAGCGTGTCGCCCTGGGGATCGTGATTGTAGAAAAACCCTGCATCCGTGATGCCGTCGTAGGTGTGCTTGCGCAGCGGATTCCTGCCGAGTGACACGATCAAGGACGAGGCCACGCCCAGCACCTTGCCATCCTTCTCCGCAAGCAACTGCCCCTCGGGGAACACCTGGAGGTGCGACCGGAGCTGCTCCTCGTTCCAAGGCCCGCCGGCATCGTTGGGCCGCGGGAAGCAGCGCTGGTGCAGGGCCAGCATGGCAGGGATGTCGGCGATCGAGGGATTCCGGACAATGACGGGACCCAGTTTGGTTTCGTGGTCTTTCGGCGGCACGCGGCAACAGAGACCAGAAATGCGCTGACCGAAAACAGAAAATCAAACAGCCTCCGTTTCAAAATACTCACGGCCGGCACGGGGGTAAACCCAAGAAACCCCGTGCCGGCCGCGTTCTGTATCAGTCACTACAAGCAGGCGGTAAAACCCAAGAAACCAGCTGCTCGCCATGACCTATGTCGGGTCCAAATTAAGCGGCGTGCGTGCCAAGTCATCCGGGCAAATGGGGAAATTTCGTCAAAAATGACTATCCCCTCGGCTTGATATGAACGGTACGATTCCAAACCGCCCGTTTACTTGCCGTCCACGATTGCAAGGAAGTCATCGTGCGACAAATCGGCCCGCTGATAGACGCCCATGGCGCTCTCGATCATCGCGATGGCACTCTCCCGCTCGTCGTGGATGACCTGAACATCCCGGGAACGCAGCAAATTGACTTCGCTTTGGAACTTGGCCCGCGCGAAGACCAGGATGCCGGGATTCTTTTCCCGGACCTGAGGCAGCGCCGCCAGCGTGATGCCGACGGCCGGGAAGGTGAATGCGACGAACCGGGCCCGTTCGATGCCGGCAAGGTCGAGCGCCTCGGGATGACCGGCATCGGCGAACAGCACCGGCTGGCCGGCGGCCTTGAGCTCGCGCACCGTGTCGGCGTTCAGCTCGAGCACCAGCGTGGGGATGTCGCAGCGGCGGAGCGCCTCGTTGAGGGCCCTTCCCACCGGCCCGTAGCCGCAGATGATGGCATGATCGCTGATCTCGCGGATGGCCTTGAGCGGCGCGAGCTCCGACGGCGGCCGCGGCTTGGTGACCATGACCCCTTTCGATTCCAGCCACCGTCCCAGCGGCCCCGCGCCCCGCATCAACGAAGGGACCAGGCCCATGGTGACCGCGGTGCAGGCCAGCAACAGCTGCTCGACCGCCGGATCGAAGGGCTGGAAGCCCCCTGCCTTCTTCAACAGCACCAGCGAGAACTCACCGGTGCTCGAGAGGCTGGCGGCGGCGAGCAGCGCGGGTTTCAACGGCAGCTTGAGAATGCGGGTCACCCCGAAAACCACGGCGCCTTTCACCATCAGGATGGCCAGCGAGCCGACCACCACGAAAAGCCATTCATCCAGCAAGGCGCCGACATCGATCATCAGACCGACCGAGACGAAGAAAATCGTCAGGAACAGATCCTTGAAGGGCAGGATGTCGGCGAGGATCCGGTGCGAATAGATCGACTCGCTCAGGACGAGACCGGCGGCAAAGGCTCCGAGCGACAGCCCGAGATCGAGCGCCTCGCCCGCCAGCGCCACCGCGGCGCAGGTGCCGATGATGGTGAGCGTGAAAAGCTCGCGGCTGCGGGTCCGCGCCACGGCATGGAGCAAGGCGGTGTTTCCGTAGCGCCCCAACAGCACGGCCGACCCCAGGAAGAACATTCCCTTGCAGAGGGCCCAGGCGATCTGACCGAGGGTCGATCCACTATTTTCCCCGTAGATCGCGGGCAGGATCAGGATGAAAAGGATGACCAGGATGTCCTGGAACAAGGCAACCCCGAGGGCCACGCGTGCGCCGGGGTTGTTCGGCTGGCCGATCTCCTGGAACGACTTCATCGCCACCGCCGTGGAGCTGAGCGCAATGGCCACGGAAAGCACGATGGTCTCGGGCCACGGGATCCCGAACAGGCGCGAACCCACCGCCGCGATCGCCGCGGTCACCCCGACCTGGACTCCGCCGCCGATGAGCGAGGTCCGCCAGAGGTGGCGCAACTCGTCGATCGAGAACTCCAGTCCCAAGGTGAACATCAGCAGGATCACCCCGAGCTCCCCGAGGTTCCCGATCATCGGATCATCCGGACCGATGCCGACCAGCCCGAGGAACCCGCTGTTGGCGATCAGCACCCCGCACAGGAAGTAGCCGACCAGCAGGCTCTGACGGAGTTTCACCAGAGCCAGCGAAACGAAGACGGCCAGGACCAGCACCATCGCCAGCATCCCGAAAAACGGGGTGACTCCGGAATCCCCGGCGGCAATCAGGAGTGAGTTGATCCACGACATCGTTCTTCAGCGGAGCATCCCCGAAGGACCACCGGCTGGAAAGCCATTCAGGTGAAATGTCTCGGGAATCGGCAACTTCCCCCGTCCCGGCCGGAGTCCCGCCGTCGCTAGCCCACGAAAAAGGGCGGCTCCCGGTCGGGAGCCGCCCTCGAAAGATGACGGGGAATCAAACCCCCGCCTCGTCGGGCTCGGCCGGACTGGTGATCGTTTCGAACACCAGTTCCTCCTTGCCCTCGGGGCACAGGACCTTGGCGGAATCGCCCGGCTTCACGTCGCCGCGCAGCAAGGCTTCCGCCAGCGGATCCTCGAGGTAACGTTCGACCGCACGGCGCATCGGCCGCGCCCCGTAGGCGGGATCGTAGCCCTTCTTGACCAACAGGTCGCGGGCGGACGAATCGAGCTGCAGCGTGATCTCCTTCTCGCGAAGGCGGACCAGCAACTTGTCGATCTCGAGGTCGACGATCTTGTCGAGGTCCTTCTTCTCCAGGAGGTGGAACACCACCAGGTCGTCGAGGCGGTTGAGGAACTCCGGTTTGAAGAAGCGCTTCGACTCCTCGAGGATCTTGTCCTTCATGCCCTCGAAGTCGGATTCGTCGGCGGACATCGCACCGAATCCGAGCGAGGTCTGGCGCTTGATGGTCGACGCCCCGACGTTGGAGGTGAGAATGATGATCGTATTGCGGAAGTCGATCTTGCGACCCAGCGAATCGGTCACCATGCCTTCCTCGAGGATCTGCAGGAGCAGGTTCATGACGTCCGGATGGGCCTTCTCGATCTCATCGAAGAGAACCACCGAATAGGGCCGGCGGCGGACCGCCTCGGAAAGCTGGCCGCCTTCCTCGTAGCCGACGTAGCCCGGAGGCGAGCCGATGAGCCGGCTCGAGGTGAACTTCTCCATGTACTCGGACATGTCGATCTGGATCAGCGCGTCCGGGTCCCCGAACATGAACTCGGCGAGGTTGCGGGCAAGGTAGGTCTTGCCGACGCCGGTGGGCCCGAGGAACAGGAACGAACCGATCGGCCGGCGCGGATCCTTGAGGTCGGCACGTGAGCGGCGCAGCGCCTTGGAGATCGCCTTCACCGCCTCGTCCTGGCCGATCACCCGGCCTTCGAGTTCGCCTTCCATTTTGAGGAGCTTCTCGGCCTCCTTCTCCTCCATGCGGCGGAGCGGGACGCCGGTCCACTTCGAGACCACGGCCATGATGTCCTCGTCGTTGACCTCGACGACGGTTTCCTCCGACTTCGAGCGCCAATCCTTGAGCGTCTCCTCAAGCGTCTTCTTGATGTTCTTCTCGGTATCGCGGAGCGCCGCGGCCTTCTCGAAGTCCTGCTCGCCGATCGCACCGATCTTCTCGCGGTTGACCTGTTCGATGTCGGCCTCGAGCTGCTTGATCTCGGGCGGGCGCGTCATCTGGCCGATGCGGGCACGGGCGCCAGCCTCGTCGAGCACGTCGATCGCCTTGTCAGGCAGGTAACGGCCGGTGAGGTAGCGCGAAGTCAGCTTCACGGAGGCCTCGACGGCTTCCGGCGTGAACTTGGCCTTGTGGTGGATCTCGTACTTCTCCTGGAGACCCTGCATGATCTTGATCGCGTCCTCGACCGAGGGTTCCTCGACCTTGACCTGCTGGAAACGGCGCTCCAGGGCGGCATCCTTCTCGATGTACTTGCGGTACTCGTTGAGCGTGGTTGCGCCGACCACCTGCAGTTCCGAGCGGGAAAGCGCGGGCTTGATGATGTTCGAGGCATCCATCGCCCCTTCGGCCGAACCCGCACCGACGATGGTGTGGAGTTCGTCGATGAACAGGATGACGTTCTTCACCTTGCGGATCTCGTCCATCACCGCCTTGATGCGCTCCTCGAACTGACCGCGGTACTTCGTGCCGGCGACCATCAACGCGAGGTCGAGGGTGATGACCTTCTTGTCGCGGAGGATTTCCGGAACGTTGCCCGAGGCGATCTCCTGGGCGAGTCCTTCGACGATCGCGGTCTTGCCGACCCCCGCCTCGCCGATCAGCACCGGGTTGTTCTTGGTGCGGCGGCAGAGGATCTGGATGACCCGCTCGATCTCCGACTCGCGCCCGATCACCGGATCGAGTTCGTGGTCGCGGGCAAGCTTGGTCAGGTCGCGACCGAAGGCACGCAGCGCCGGTGTCTTGGTCTTGCCTTCGGACTCCGGCTCATCGCCTTCGATTCCTTCGCCTTCGTCCTCGAAGGTGTCGTCGTCATCGTCGTCGTCATCGTCGTCCTCCGGCGTGAAATTGGGATCGATCTCTGCGAGGATCTCGTTGCGGGTGCGCTGGATGTCGACATCCATGCGGCGCAGGACCCGGGCGGCCACGCCTTCCCCTTCCCGCAACAAGCCGAGCAGGATGTGCTCCGTGCCGACGTAGCTGTGGTTGAGCGCCTTGGCCTCCTTGTTGGCGAGGGCCAGCACCTTCTTCACGCGGGGCGTGTAGGGAATGCTGCCGGAAATCTTTTGTCCGGTACCGGTGCCGACTTCCTTTTCGACTTCCATCCGGACGCTCTCGAGATCGAGACCCATGCGCTCGAGCACGTTCACCGCGACTCCCTGGCCCAGCTTGATCAGGCCGAGCAGGATGTGCTCGGTCCCCACGTAGCTGTGGTTGAAGCGGTCGGCCTCTTTCCGTGCGAGGGCCAGCACCTGTTGGGCTCTGGGGGTGAAATTGTTCATAGCATGTCGGGTTCTTGATCGGGTGAATCGTTTTTCCTAATAGAACGAATATCAGGTGGTTCGAGGCTTTGCAACCGGCCGCGGACAATTTCCGCCCGAATGGAGTCGCGCTCCTCCGGCGAGAGTTTCCTGCCGCTGTGTAGCTGGAGGTGTGCCGGTTGGATGTCCATTAGCAAGGCGTCGCAAGATTTTACGGTTCCTTCCGGAAGGAATCCGAGATCTCCCCCCAGCCTGAGCAAGGATAGATGGTTCAGCGCCTCCTTCGAGTCGATGATCCACGCATGCCGTAAAACCCCGTAAGCGCGGCCGATCTTGTCGCTGACCATCGCCGGGTCGTCTTCCAGCAGCTTGTCGCGGGCATTGCGCTCGTGGGTTGCCACCTGGGAAATCACCCGCTCGAGGCGGCGGAGGATCGTCTCCTCGCTCTCGCCCAGGGTCGACTGGTTGGAAATCTGGAACAGGTTGCCGAGCGACTCCGTGCCTTCCCCGTAGAGCCCGCGGACCGCGAGGCCGATCTTGTTGACCGCCTGCAGGACCTGGCCGATCTGGTCGCTCAACACCAGGGCCGGCAGGTGCAACATCGCCGAAGCCCTCATCCCGGTCCCGAGATTCGTCGGACAGGTCGTCAGATAGCCCAGCTCGTGATCGAAGGCGAGTTCGAGCTCGCCCTCCAACTCGGTGTCGATCGCCGCCAGCGTGTCGTAGGCCGCCCGCAATGCCATGCCGGGCCGGATCGACTGCATCCGCAGGTGATCCTCCTCGTTGAGCATCAGGGCAACCGATTGCCGGCGCTCGATCACCGCCGCGCTGCCCTCGCCGCGGGCCGCGTGCTCGCGGCTGATCAGGTGGCGCTCCACCATGACCTGCTTCTGCACCGAGGTGAGGTCGTCGAGTTCCTGGGAAAACGCGTCCTTCATGCACGGCAGCGCCTCGACGGCCGGCCGCATGATCTCCAGCGCACGGCGCCGCTGCTCCTTCTTCGCCCAGCCGGGAAACGGCTGGTCCTTGAGGTTGCGGGCGAGGCGGATCCGCGAGGTCAGCACGACCGCATTGTCCGCGCCCTCGCCGATCATCCAGTCGGCGGGGTTTCGGATGAGGGTGGAAAATCGCATCATGGCAGGTCAGGAGTTGCGGTTGGCGACGGCGAGCTCGATCTGGCGGATCTCATCGCGCAGACCGGCCGCTTCCTCGTAGTTCTCGGCAATGACCGCCTGATCCAGACGGCCGCGCAGCTCCTCGAGCCGCTGCGTCCGCTGGTGCAATTCCATCAGTCCCTCCGGGACCTTGCCGCAGTGGCGGTTGCCCTTGTGCATGCCGCGGATCATCTGCAGCGCCTCGTCCCGGAAAGTGGTGTAACAATCGGCACATCCGAAGCGGCGGACCCGCCGGAGATCGTCGAGCGTGAAGCCGCAGGTCGGGCAGGCACGGGCCGGTCCCGACGACAGCGGCACCGGCACCACCGGCTTGCCCGGCGACTTGCCGAGCAGCATCTCGGCAAGCGCGAATCCGGTTGGATCGGTCACCCCCTTTTCCTTGGCGCAGTCGTTGCAAAGGGCGATCTTCTTGATCTCCCCGCCCACCAGTTGGGTGAGGTGCACCTTTGCTTTTTTGCCACAAATGTCGCAGTCCATTGCCTCCTCAAACTAAGAGTGCCCGGCCACAATGCGAAAGGAAATCTCCCGCCCGGGCCGTCTTTTCTCAATCGATCGGGGTTCCGGTTGAAGCGGCAAGCTCCTTGAACGCGGCGATGAAGCGCTTGGTCTGCGGCCCCGGGGTTCCGTCCCCGATCGTCCGGCAGTCGAGGGAAACCACCGGGATGACCTCGGCCGCCGTGCCGGTGAGGAAGAACTCGTCGGCCACGAACAAATCGTAGCGGGTGAGCGACCGCTCCTCGATCTTCACCCCGAGCTTCGCGGCGAGTTCGAAGATCACCCGGCGGGTGATGCCGTCGAGCGCGCCGTCGCTGACCAGCGGGGTGTACATCACGCCGTCGCGCAGGATGAAGATGTTGTCCCCGGTGCATTCGGCGACATAGCCCTGCTCGTTGAGCATCACGGCCTCGAGCGCGCCCGCTTGGATCGCCTCGACCTTCGCCATCACGTTGTTGAGATAGTTGAGCGACTTGACCTGCGGCATCAGCGCGGCGGGAGCCGGGCGGCGGGTGGCGCAGGTGATCACCGACAGCCCGTTCTCGTAGTGCTCCGTCGGATAGAGGCTGATGGTGGAGGCGATGATGAACATGCTCGCCTTCTTGCAGAGATAGGGGTTCAAGCCGAGGCCACCGGACCCGCGGGTCACGACCAGGCGGATGTAGCCGTCGTTGATCTCGTTTGCCGCCACCGTCTCCACCACGTAGCGGCAGACTTCTTCCTGGGTCCACGGCATCGTGAGAACGATTGCCCGGGCGGACTCGAACAGCCGCTTGATGTGCTCCTCGAGGCGGAAGACCCGCCCGTTGTAAAAGCGGATGCCTTCAAACACGCCGTCGCCGTAGAGCAAGCCGTGATCGAACACGGAGATCTTCGCCGCGGATTCCTCCACCAATTCGCCGTCGAGCCAGATTTTCATGGGAAAAGTTGCCGGAGCCTAAGGGCGGTTTGCAGGCTGGCAAGCCCCTCCTGTGACCATCGGCAAAGCCGCGCGGTCACGGCGTTTCCGCGGGGGCCGCGGTCGCCGGCACATCGGTCAGTTCCTTCCAATCCACCAGCCCCTGATCCAGCCGCAACAGCTCGCTCGCGTAGACCGCGTCGTCGTTCTTGGGATCGATTTCCGCCGCCAGCTCGGTGAAAACCCGGGCCGCCAGCTGGTTCTCGGATCCGCCCTGCTGCTTCAGCACCTGGCCGCGGGTGAACAACAGCCCGGCCAGCACCTCGGGCCGGTAATCGCCCGGGACCGCCTCCGGCAGGACCCCGCGCGACAGTTGGAAGTTCAGCACCAGCGCCTTGCGGTTGCGCGGGGAAAGGTGCAAGGCCAGGGCAACCAGACGACGGGCCTCGCCCAACGAGGCGACGCTCGCCTTGGCCGCCGCCACCCGGTTCGACGCGTAAGCCGCCAGGCCGTTGGCGTATTCCTCGCGCTCGCGCTCGAGCATGCCGAGCTTGTCGGTAAAGGCGCCTGCACCGGTGTGCGGCGGCTTCCACTCGAACTTCGCCGCCTCCTGTCCCACGCCACAAACGGGAAGACACAGGCTCAGGACGATGGCTTGCCAGCAGCGGATCACGGCCGCTAGGTTTCCGCCCCAGCCAAGCCATTGCAAGTGACAAGTCCCGCCGATCCGAAAGCCGCGCTGCGCCGTCACCTGCGCCTCCTGCGGCCGGCCATGGACGCACAGGTCGCCCAAGCGACCGCGATCCGCCGCGAGCTCCGGACCTGGTTGCCCGGACTCCCGTTCCGGATCATCGCCAGCTTTGCCGCCCTGCCCGGGGAACCGGCGCTGTTGCCCCTGACTGCCGACCTTCCGGACCGCCGCTGGGTGTTTCCCCGCGTGGAGGGCGACCGGATGACCTTTCACTTCGCTGACGCCTCCGCCCTCGTCCCGGGAAGCTTTGGTATCCCGGAGCCAGCGGCCGAGGCGCCGACCTGTCCGGTCGAAGACATCGAGCTGTTCCTCTGTCCCGGCATGGGCTTCACCACTGCCGGCCATCGGATCGGCCGGGGCAAAGGCTACTATGATCGCGCCCTCGCCCGCTCGAACCCGCAGGCCACGCGGGTCGGCGTCTGCTTCGGGGAGCAAATCGTCGCCGACATCCCCACCGACCCCCACGACCTGCCGATGCATTTCCTCGCCCACCCCGCGGGTATTTTGGAGTGTCGCTGACTTGGAGAAGCATCCGTATTTCAGCAAAATCTCACGACCTCCTCACGGAGACCACACGAAGTCCGGTGATCGATCCCGCTCGACACCCGTTCATTTCCCGATGGTCGCCGTCCTACTGAAAACCGCCTCCGGCCTGCTCCTCGTCCTGTTTCTTGGATCTCTCGCGATGAGCACGTTCCTCGTCGGCATTTTCCGGGGCAACTATCACCCCGGAAACGCCGTCCACCTCCTGATCATCGTTCTCGGCGTACTGGCTCCGTGCTCCTGGTTGCTCGCATCGTGGAGATGCCACGCCCACCCCGTTCTCCGGACGCTGGGATGGACCCTCGTCCCGGTCCTCGTCCAATGGGCCTTCCTCGCCGGTTACAGCCTGCCCGGCGCGCGGGGGCTCATTCACTAACCGACTCCGCTCAAGCCCAGTCCGGCACTTCCAGCCGGAACTCGGGAATCCGCGCGAAGACCCAGTCGCCGTCGGCCGTCTCGCCGAAAAACGCCCCTTCCGCGACCCCGTCGCCGCGGGTCACGTGGTAGCTGTTGTAGGAAAAGTTCTCCCCGGGCGCGATCTCCGGGCTCTGGCCGACCACCCCGTCGCCCTCGACCACCGTCACCTCGCCGTCATCCTCGCGAACGATCCACTTGCGACCGCGGATGGTCACCTTCTCCGCCGATTCGTTCTTGATCGAAATGAAGTACACGAAGGGGTGCGGCCGCTCGTCGGGAGCGTCCAGACTGGGCATGTAGATCACGTCGTCCACCCGGACGCTCAGCCCGTCGAGTTTCCGCAGCATCGGGGTCATTCCTGCGACTCTTGCACCCGCGTCACGCCGATGCCAAGCGCCAAGGCGAGTTTTTCACCCGCTCAAGCCGGCTACCACGATTGTCTCGCGGCACCGCCCCGGGCCTGTTAGTCGTCCGCATGGTGGTGCCATCCGGCCCGGGCCGGGCCACCTGTTCTTTCCACAACCCTCCAGCTCCTTCACCGCCATGCATTCAGGGCCCATGAAGAAACTATCGCTCGCCGCGGTCGCGCTGCTCCTGCTGCTGATCGTTACCAGTCCCGTCACCATGATCTGGCTGATCAAACAGGAAGCCTCCGGCATCATGTCCGACTCCCTGCAAGGTCTCACGACCAGCAGCCTGGCCACCATGCACGTGTCCGAGGGCTTCCTCGACACCGCGCTGGCCGTCAACAGCGGCAACGTCAAGGCCGACGAGCTGCTCGCCCAGCTCGAGGAAACCACGCGCCAGGCGGACGAACAGTACCAAGGCCACCGCGAAACCCTGCGGACCGACGCCGAACGGCGGTCGTTCGACCGCGTGGCCGAATGCCGCAACGCCTACCGCTCGTCGCGCAAGCAGGTCATCGAACTGCTCGGCGCCGGCAAGAAAACGGAGGCGGACGCCTTCTTCGAAAGCGATTGCGTGGTGAAGTTCCAAACCTACGCCGAGGCGCTCGGCGACCTGGTCGAGCACAACGCGATCGATGCCCGGGCCCGCGGCGCCGAGATCATCCGGCTCTGCTACATCCTGCTCGGCGTCCAGCTGCTGCTGCTCGCCTTCTTCTTCGTCTACGGCTTCTTCGTCCCGTTGACCGCCATCCTCGAACGCCTCACCCGCCGGCCGGTCGTTTTCCGCACCTGATTTCGAAACCGCAGCCCGTCCGCCCCACCCGGTTCCGGACCCAGCGCCGAGATGAACGACATCGTGGATTACCCTGAACCCGGCGACGGCCGTGTCCTCGACACGACGGCCGGCCGGGGGATGAGCGTGCTCAACGCGATGTACTACGCCTTCAAACCCTTCCTGCCCCAGGCGGTCCGCTACACGATGCGCCGGCTGCGGGCGAACTACAAACTCCAGAACGCCACCGACTGGCCGATCATGCCATCCGCCGCCACCCCGCCGCCATGGTGGCCCGGTTGGCCCGAGGGCCGGAAGTTCGCCGTCGTTCTCACCCACGATGTCGAAGGTCCGGTCGGCTTCGAGCGCTGCCTGCAGCTCGCCGAACTGGAGGCGAAGCACGGTTTCCGGTCGTCCTTCAACCTGATCCCGGAAGGAGGCTACCGGGTGACACCCGAAACCCGCGACGCCCTGACCGGCATGGGCTTCGAAGTCGGCGTCCACGACCTTCGCCACGACGGCTCGCTCTACCGGTCGAAGAAATCCTTCGACGACTGTGCCATTGGCATCAACGGCTACCTGCGCGACTGGAAGGCCGTCGGCTTCCGCGCCGGATTCATGTTCCACAACCTCGAGTGGCTCAAATCGCTCGAGATCGAATACGACGCCTCGACCTTCGACACCGACCCCTTCGAGCCGCAACCGGACGGTGCCGGCACGATCTTTCCGTTCCGGGTCGAGGACGGAACTTCCGGCAGGAGCTACATCGAGCTCCCCTACACCCTCCCCCAGGACGCCACCCTGTTCCTCGTGCTGCGGGAGAAAACCAACGACATCTGGAAGCGCAAGGCCGACTGGCTGGCCGCTCAAGGCGGGATGGTACTCCTCAATGTCCATCCCGACTACCTCGCCTTCGACGGCCGCAAGCCCTCGATCAGCGAGTTCGACGCCGCGCTCTACGAGGACTTCCTGGTCCACCTCAAGACCCGCTACGAGGGCCAGTACTGGAATCCCCTGCCGCGGGAAATGAGCCGCTACATCGCCGGACTGCCGACCGGGTGAATCGTCCCGGCCGCGCTTCAGCCTTGCCTCTTGGCGCCATCTGCTTTCCCGTCCTCGGCCGTGACCCCAGAAGCCCAGCTCCAGCAACTGACCGCCGGCACCGCCAAGGTGCTCTCGGAAAAGGAACTGCTCGAAAAGCTCCAGCTCGGCCGCCCGCTGCGGATCAAGCTCGGCGTCGACCCCACCGCGCCCGACATCCACCTCGGACACACCGTCGCCCTGGAGAAGCTCCGCCAGTTCCAGCTGCTCGGCCACCAGGCGGTGCTGTTGATCGGTGACTTCACCGCCACCATCGGCGACCCCTCCGGCCGCTCGGTCACCCGCCCTCCGCTGACCCGCGACGAGGTCCTCGCCAACGCCGCCACCTACACCGAGCAGGCCTTCAAGATCCTCGACCGCGAGAAGACCGAGATCGTCTACAACGGCGACTGGTTCCGCAAGATGAGCTACGAGGACATCCTCCGCCTCAACGCCCGCGTCACGCTCCAGCAAATGCTCCAGCGCGAGGACTTCCGCACCCGCATCGAGGCCGGCCAGGAAGTCCGCCTCCATGAGCTCCAGTACCCGGTCATGCAGGGCTGGGACTCGGTGGAAATCCGCGCCGACGTCGAGATCGGCGGCACCGACCAGCTTTTCAACATCCTCGTCGGCCGCGACCTCCAGAAGGAGGAAGGCCAGCCGCAGCAGGTGGTCATGGTCGTGCCCCTGCTCGAGGGACTCGACGGCGTGAAGAAGATGTCGAAGTCCTACGGCAACTACGTCGGCGTCAACGACGCCCCGCAGGAAATGTTCGGCAAGCTGATGAGCGTCTCCGACGACCTGATGGCGCGCTACTACCAGCTGCTGCTCGGGGAGACGCTCGACCCCGCGCTGCACCCGATGGAGGCCAAAAAGTCCCTCGCCGAGAAGATCACCGCCCGCTACCACGACGCGGAGGCCGGTGCGGCCGCGCGCACCGACTGGGACACCCGCTTTTCCAAGAAGGACCTCGCCGCCGCCGACTTGCCGGAACTGTCCGTCGCCGGCCTGCCGGGCGACCTGACCGTTCTCACCCTCGCGGCCCACGGATTCTCGAGCGCCTTCGGCCTGGAGAAATCCAACGGCGAGTTGCGCAAGCAGTTCATCACCTCCGGCTCGGTGCAACTCAACGGCGAGAAGCTCACCGATCCCGCCGCCGCCGTCTCCCCGCAGGCGGGTGATGTCCTCAAGCTCTCCAAGAAACACGCCGTCCGCTTCATCTGAGCCATGTCCGACCTGCCCGTCCTCTACATCAAGCCCGGCTGCCCGTGGTGCGATGACGTCGTCGATTTCCTCGCCCGGAAGAAGGTTCCCGTGAAGATCATGGTCGTCTCCGGCAACCGTGAGGCGATGCAGGAAATGGTCGATCTCTCTGGCCAGTCGAAGGCCCCCACCATGGATTGGCACGGCGAGGTCCTCGCTGACTTCGGAGTCGAGGAACTGGTGCCCTTCCTGGAAGAGCGCAATGTGATCTGAGGCGGTTTCAGACGGCGGACGACGGAACCTGCGCGCCAGCCCGTGGTGACGTTTCACCACGGCCATGGCATTCGCCCCGACCGACCACGGGGTTGGTCCTGCGCTTTGCCGATTGCAGCTGAAGTGTCCCGAAACTCCTCCGGATGCGCCGCGCTCATCGGACTCTTTCCCTTGGATTCCCACCCCTCATCTGGAGGTCGATTTCGGCCCGATTCGACCACTTTGAATGAAACCCCGGCATCCGCGGGCGGGATCATTCTCATGCCCTTCATGGTCCGGCGCGAGGCCGCGGGCGTGTCCGCTGCTAGATGGGTGGGTCAATGCCCCGCCTCTCGCGAAAGCCCGGAAGCGCGTCGCCGAAGCACCTTGTCGTCGCCGGAAACGGCATCGCCTCGCTGCGCTTCTGCGAGGAGGCAATTGCTTGCGGGCTGACCCGTAAGTTCAAGATCACCATCCTCGGCGGCGAGAAGCTTCCCGCCTACGACCGGGTACGACTCTCCCAGTATGTCAAGGCGCGGTCCGCCGACCCGCTGCTCTTCCATTCCGAAAGCTGGTACCGGGACAACGGCATCGCCCTTTTCACCGGCGATCCCGTCGCCGCGATCTATCCGGAGGCCCACAAGATCGTCACCGGAAGCGGGCGGGAACACTTCTACGACGAGCTGGTGCTGGCCACCGGTTCCTCGGCCTTCGTTCCGCCGATTCCCGGCACGGATCTTCCCGGGGTCTTTGTCTACCGGACCGTCGACGACCTCGACGCCATCATCCGTTTCGCCTCGGGGAAGAAGAGCGCCGCCGTGATCGGAGGGGGATTGCTCGGACTGGAGGCCGCCCAGGCCCTCGACGAGCTCGGACTGGAAACCACGATCCTCGAAAGATCCGCGTTTCCCATGCCGCGGCAACTCAACGCGGCGGCTGGGAAGCTGGTCTCGGAAAAGATCCGCAAGCTCGGACTCGAGCTCCGCACCGGCTTCTCGACCCGCGAGATCAGCCGGGCCGGCGGACAGCTCCGGATGACCGGTCAAAACGGCGTCGAACTCACCACCGACCTGATCGTCATCTCCACCGGCATCTTGCCGAACTCTGCCATCGCCGCCGAAGCCGGCCTCGCCTGCGGCGTCCGCGGCGGGGTGATCGTCGACGACCAGCTCCGCACCTCGGATCCCCACATCCACGCGGTCGGCGAGTGCGCGCTCCACCGGGGTGAAATCTACGGCCTCGCCGCGCCCGCCACGGCCATGGCCCGCCACGTGGCGCGCTCGCTCGCGGGCAAAAAGCCACGCCCGTTCGAAAAGCCGGATCTCTCGACCCGGCTCAAAATGCTCGGCATCGATGTCGTCACCATCGGCGATCCGCTCGACCGCGGGACCACCCTCGAATTCACTACCGATGACAGCTACCGCCTGATCACCCTCGATGCCAAGCAGCGCCCGGTCGGAGCCCTCGGCATCGGCGACTGGCCCGAGTCGTCCCTCATCCACGGCTGGCACCTGGAAGGCCGGGCGATGCGGCAAAAGGAGATCGAGGGCTTCACCAACACCGGTACCATCGATGTTGCCGCGGCATCGGCCAGCGCCGTCTCCTGGCCTGCGGAACGCCTCGTCTGCAACTGCATGCGGGTCACCAAGGGCAATCTCTGCCACGCCATGGCGGCCGGGGCCGCGTGCCCCGCGGACCTCGCCGCGGCCACCGGTGCCTCCACCGTCTGCGGCTCCTGCCTGCCACTCCTCGAGGAACTCTGCGGGGCCCCCGTCTCCGCCCGCCGGAGCCTCTCCCCGACCCTGCTGATCGTTGCGGCGGTGGCCGCCCTGATCGCGATCGCCGCCGTCTTCCTGGTCCGGATCCCGACCGCCACCAGCGTCGAATCCTTTACCTACCGGCTCGACCGCTTCTGGTCGGACACCCAGCCGAAACAGATCACCGGCTACTCGCTGCTGGGAGTCTCGTTGCTCGGCCTCGCGATCTCGCTGCGCAAGCGGATCCCCCGCTTCCGCTTCGGCACCTTCGCCCGGTGGCGGCTCTTCCACGCGGCCTTCGGCCTGGTCTCGCTCGGGGTGCTCTTCGCCCACACCGGCTTCCGCTTCGGTTCCAACCTCAACGCCTCGCTGATGGGAGTCTTCGTCGGCCTCAATCTGCTGGGTGCCCTCGCCGGAATCGCCGCCGGCCTGGAATCCCGCGGCGGCCCCCGCTCGGCGACCTTCGCCCGCCGCGTCCGCCCCGGCCTGACCGTCGCCCACTACATCCTCTTCTGGCCCCTTCCCGTGCTGCTCGGGTTCCACATCGCCTCGGCCTACCTCTACTAGAACTGACGTAATGCCGATCCGATTCAACCGCCAGTTCCAAGTCATCGCCTGGCTGCTGCTCAGCGGCGGGCTCGCCGCATGGTGGGCCCACATCTTCTTCCAGGCGGAAGACAAGACCGCGCTGTTGCCCGGCAGGACCTCGAGCGGGCACTACCAGATCGAACTCCAGTGCAGCGCCTGCCACGACACCAAGCCCGACGGTATGCTGGTCTCCGCGGTCTCCAACAGCGCCTGCCTCAAGTGCCACGACCAGGATCTCGAGGAAGCCGACGATTCCCACCCTCCCATCAAGTTCAAGAAGCCGGAGAACCGCCCCTTCCTCGCGAAAATCGACGCCCAGCGCTGCGTCACCTGCCACACCGAGCACAAACCCGACGCAACCGGACCGATGGGCGTCACGGTTCCGGCCGACTACTGCACCTACTGCCACCAATCGACCGTCGAGGAACGTGAGACCCACAAGGGACTCGGCTTCGAAACCTGCGCCACCTCGGGCTGCCACAACTTCCACGACAACCGCGCCCTCTACGAACGCCATCTCGCCCTCCACTCGCTGGAACCGCCGCATCTTCCCGATGCCCATGTTCCCACCCTCGACAGCCTGAGGCGCTACATCGATTCCCACGCGGAGACCAAGCCCCTGGCCCCGGAGGATGCCGATGCGCCTGCGGGCGTTGAACTACCCGCCGGGCATCTCGGAAACTGGTCGGCCGACGCCCACGCCCTCGCCGGCGTGAATTGCTCCGACTGCCACCAGCCCGCAGGCACCGGATGGCAGGACAAGGTCGCCATGCAGACCTGCGCGGGATGCCACGCCGACGAAGAAGCCGGCTTCCTCCGCGGCAAACACGGCATGCGCCTTGCCGCCGGCCTTCCCGCCATGAACCCGTCGATGGCGCGCCAACCGATGCGGGCGGAGGCCGCCCACCGGACGCTGGATTGCACCTCCTGCCACGGCGCCCACGACTTCGACACCCGCCATGCCGCGCACTCGGCCTGCCTCCAGTGTCACGACGATCCCCACACCCGGGCCTACGGGAACTCCACCCACTTCGCCGCCTGGCAGCTTGAAGTCGAAGGCAAGGCCCCGGCCGGCAGCGGGGTGTCCTGCGCGACCTGCCACTTGCCACGGGTCGAGGACGGCCAGGGAGGCCATCGGGTCGAGCACAACCAGAACGCCAACCTGACGCCCAACGAAAAGATGCTGCGCCCCGTCTGCCAGCAATGCCACGGCCTGCCGTTCGCCATCGATGCCCTGTTCGACCGCAGCCTCATCCAGGGGAACTTCACCGGACTCCCCGCCGTCCACAACGAGAGCACCGATTGGTCCCGCCAGCGGGCCATCGACCGCAAGGATCCCGAGTTCCTCGAACTCCTCCGCAAATCTTCCGCTTCTCCCGACAACAAAGAAAACACCGACCCATGAAGAAAACAACATACCTCGCCCTCAGCGGCATCGTCGCCACCGCCGGCCTGCTCGTCCCGTCATGCAGCAAGCCGGAAGCCACCGCCACCTCGACCCCGGGCGGATTCAGCCCGGAGCAGGTCGCGGATACGGTCTACACCGTACTTGCCGCCGACCGGAAGGTCTACGCCAAGCAGATCGTCAACCGCCTCGTCAACGAGGAGAAGGTCATCAAGGCCCACGAGAACTACATGGACGAAAAGACCCTGCCCCTGCCCGCCCAGGTGTTCCGGATGGGCGCCGAGGAAGTCGACACGGTCGACAACAAGACCGTCGATTTCTCCTATTCCCTCCAATCCTTGTGGCCGCTGAACAAGGAGAACGCGAAGAAGCAGACCGACAAGGTCAAGGAGGGCCTGAAGTTCCTCGTCGACAACCCGACCGAGAAGAAGTGGACCGGTGAAGAGGAAATCGCCGGCCAGAAATACTTCATCGGCGTCTACCCCGACAAGGCCGTCGCGCCCGCCTGCTTCCTCTGCCACAACAACCATCCCGACAAGGAGGACAGCTTCCCCGAGTTCAAGCTCGAGGACGTGATGGGCGGCGTCGTCATCCGCATCCCCGTGCAATAACACCCGCCACCCGAGTCATGACCGAAGACCAAAAGACACTCGTCCAGGAAAGCTGGGAACTCGTCGTGCCGATCTCAGACGCCGCCGCGGAGCTCTTCTACGCCCGCTTGTTCGAACTGGATCCCGACCTGAAGCCCCTGTTCGCCAACGCCGACATGAAGGAGCAGGGCAAGAAGCTGATGATGATGATCACCACCGCCGTGCGCGGCCTCGGCGACCTCGGCCAGCTGGTCGGAGCCATCCAGGCGATGGGCAAGCGGCACGTCGGCTATGGCGTGAAGGCCGAACACTATGACACGGTCGGTTCAGCGCTCCTCGACACGCTCGAGAAGGGCCTTGGCGAGGCCTGGACGCCGGCCCACAAGGACGCCTGGGCATTGACCTACACCACCCTTGCGACAGTGATGAAAGACGCGTCGTACGGTTCCGCCTCGTGATCCACGCTCGACCCCGGGCCTGGGACCGTCCATCGGGGCGGCTCAGCGCCCGCGGTCGATGGCGAACGCCGTCATCACTCCGGCGAGGATCGCGAGTCCGCTGAAGAGCGGCGCCCCGAAAAGGAACGGGGAGGCTCCCGCCCCCGCGGTCATGAAGGCGCAGAAGGAACCCGCGGCATAGACCAGCAAGGGCATGCCGATTCCCCAGAAAATCGCGTTGCGGCCGGATACCAGAGAGCCGGACAAGGTCACCAACGAGGCCATCACAATGGAGCCTCCGGCAATCCGCAGCCCCTGAGCCAGCCATCCCGACTCGTCGGCGGCAAACCAAAGCCCCCCGGCACCACCGAATGCCAGCGACGCGACGACCACGATGATCGTCGCAACGAGACCATCCTTGCTGCCCGTCCAGAGCCCCGGCCTCTCGCTGGAGGCCCGGTGCCGCCGGCGGTTCTCCAATTTCCTGGAGTTGTCCGCGAACTCGTTGTGCAGACCGAGGAAATCGGTCTTCAGGAACCGCGAGGATTCCTCCGGCGAGGGACCGGGGAGTTCAGTGCGCAGGGGGAGGTTCGTGATCATCCCCGTTCCAATCGCAAGAAGAAGTGGCGATTTTCAAAAAAGCTGAAATATCCGAAAAATCGGATACTTCGTTTTTTCCGACCCTCAATCGGCGGGCATCATTTTCCGGCTCGGGCTGCGTCCCCTGCCGGAACTCCGGGGAGCAGCTCAGGCGTCCTCGCTGCGGGCAAGAGGTCCGTCGACGAGGAAGGCCGCCAAGACTCCAGCTGCAATCGACACGCCGAGGAAGACTGGCGACCCGATGAGCAGGCCGCGGACACCTTCGAAGCCGGAAACGAGTCCGATGAAGATGCCGCCGAAATACACCACCACCGGCATGCCCATGCCCCAACGGATCGGGTTCCTGTTGAATAGCAAGGATCCGAGAACCGCAACGCTCGCTCCCATCACCGCGGAACCCGCGGACAACTGGAGACCCCGGGCCAACCACCCGCCGGAGGTCAGTCCGGACGTATACCAGGTTCCCGCCGCGCCGCCGAACACCAGCACGGCCGACACGAGAAAAAGCGAAAGTGTCCACCGGCAGTCGCGGCCAAGCGACTTCGGCTGTTCCAGAACAGCCGCGGTCTCATTTTTGGAAAGTT
The DNA here is from genome assembly GCF_014904755.1 of Neoluteolibacter marinus. Lineage (GTDB taxonomy): Bacteria > Verrucomicrobiota > Verrucomicrobiia > Verrucomicrobiales > Akkermansiaceae > Haloferula > Haloferula marina. The sequence goes on along the minus strand of NZ_JACZFQ010000105.1, from coordinate 23,221 downwards.
CAGATCCCCCGATCACGCCGATTACCACACCCGATCGGTGCCCGGACGACAAGCTTAAATCTTCCTAATTTTTTAGAATGCGGATACTTCCCTACATCTTTCCAAAAAGACTGCGCCGCGATTTGTGACGACCACGCCAGACCGATGGCACGGCGAACCGTCGATTCGCGGAGTATTCGAACGCAATCCGCGATGTTTCGGCTCGAGGTAACCTTTCCGGCCACCGGCTGCGTACTCGGGGGAGATCACCATGAAAAACGCAATCCTCGCCTGCCTCGCGGCAGTCCTTCCTTCCCTCCACGCCGGCGAACTGGTGCCGAACCAGGTTCCTACGGAGGCCAAGTGGCAAGTCCACCTCGATCTCGATGCCTTCAGGGCCAGCGAGACCGGCAAAGCGGTTCTCGGCCACATCGAATCCCAACACGGCGCGGGCTTGCGGGCCTTCAAGCGCATGTTTTCGGTACATCCCCTGACCGACCTGCGGGGGATTACCCTCTACGGCGATGGCAAGCCGGACCACGCGGTGGCACTCATCGACGGGGAATTCAACCGTGAGCATCTCCTCGACATCGTCCGCGCCGGCGAGAATCACTCCACCACCCAACACGCCGGGATTCCGGTGGAGAACTGGAGTGACAAGGGCGTGTTCCAGCACGCGGCATTTCCGGGCGAGCAACTCCTCGTCTTCAGCCGGCAGGAAGAACTTTTGGAGCTTGCCCTCGACACAATCCGCCAGCCTTCCACCTCGCAACCCGATCCATTTTTCGACCCGGCCGGCGGGCGCCTGCTGTTTTCCGCCAAGGCGCGGATTTCCGGGATCGAATTGCCGGACGATGCCGCCCGGCTCCTCCGGATGGCCGATACCCTGCGTCTTGCCGCGACGGAGCGGGATGGAAGGTTCGCCCTGCAACTCGGGGTCGAAGCGGTCGACGGGGACAGTGCGGATCGCTTGCGCCGGATTCTCGATGGCGTTGTCGCCTTCGGCCAGGCCTGCGAGCCCAAGCTCAGCGGACTCGACCTTCAGGCCGAACTCAACACGACCGGCGAAAGCTTCAATGCCGCGATCAGCTTGCCGGTCAGCGAATGGATCACCCTGATGCAAAGGGTCGTGACAGAAGTTGAGGCGGCAAAGCAGGCCCAATGACCCGTCGGTTCCGCGTTCCCTTCCTGCGGATAAACGCGCATCATCTCTTCCCTTGAGCACCTCCGATCACGCCGACGACCGCTTGCTCGCCCACCAGGCACGGGCGGGATCGGTGACGGCGTTTGGAGCCTTGGTCGGCCGCTACCACGCGCGGGTGTACGGCTTTCTCCTGACCTTGACCCGCCATCGCCAGGACGCCGAGGACCTGACCCAGGAGACCTTCCTGAGAGCCTGGGACAAGATCCATCATCTCAATCCCGACCTCCCGCTGCTGCCGTGGCTGTTCACCATTGCCCGGAGACAATCGATCGCCGCGTTGAGAAAACGGCGCCCGGTGCCCGAGGAACTCCCTTACCCTGCCCCCCCCGAACCCCGGAACTCCGCGCTCTGGTTGTGGGATCTTGCCAGACTTGAACTGTCCCCGGACGCCTTCAGCGCCCTGTGGCTCCATTACCGCGAAGAGCTGCCCCTGAAAGAAGTCGCCCGCATCCTCTCGAAACGCGAAGGAGCGGTGAAGGTCATGCTTCACCGCGCCCGGAAATCCCTGGCCGAATGCCTCCGTCAAAGCAGCCCGGGACACGAACCCACTCAACTCCACCCATCGCATCCATGAAGCCCGGCCATCTCCCTCAAGACGTCGAGGAGCTGCTGCGCTCCCGCAAGCCCGATCCCCGGCCGTCCCCCGGGTTGGAGAGGAAGATCATCGAAGCACTGGAACACCGCGGCCTCCGCTCGAGGTTCCGCATTCGCGCCTGGCACATCTTGCCCCCCGCGATCGCCGCTTCGATCCTCCTCGTCTGGCCGGAACGCCATCCATCCCACGGCAAGCCATCGCAACAAGCGCAGATGGCGCCGGGATCGGAGGTCACATCCACAACTCCACCCGAATCCACCGCCGACAGCCTGAATCCGCTGGAACGCGAGTCCAAGGCACTGCAACGCGATGCCCGCCGCACCGGGCGCTTCCTCATCGACTGCTTGCCTTCCTTCAGCATGACCACCCGGTGAAGCGGACCGGATCGCGGATGACGAATGGCCGGGACCGCACCAGATCCCCCCGGACCATCGGTCCCGGCCATTTTGAACCGGAAAAATGTCAAAGGCGCCGGATTCAGCGCGCCGGAGTCCCCCGACTCCGGCGACACTTGAATACTACAATCCGACAACCAAGAAAATCGACGGGGCGAACGCTCCAACCGGCCCCCCGACCGGTTGAGCTCGCTCCCGTTGCACCGGCCCCTGACAGACGGCCCCACGGCCGGACCGCAAGCCCGGCGCAGTGGATCCCGTTCCCCCCGTCAATCGGACCGGTTTGGGAAAATTGGTCGGCACCGGGGCGCTTTCGCCACCCAACGGTGCCACGACGAACTTCGTTCCTCCCTGCTTCCCGTCCGTCCCGAAAGCACCCCCCGGAACATTCGGTCCGGTCGGGAGAATCATGGAGTGGCAGAAGCTCGTCATTATTGAGCCAATCGCAATCGACCAAACCCGATTTCCAAAAAAACCGAAAAGTTTTTAAATTTGGATCATTCGCTTCCTCAGACCCTAAACATATCCAAGGTTATCCAGCTTGTCAGAAAGTAAAACTGACCCCGAGGTGGCTGCGATTTTCCTCTTCATCAAGCCGCCAGCCATGGTCGAACCGGAGATCGGCGCGTCCGGCGAGCTTCATCCGCAGTCCCAGCCCGGCTCCGGACAAGGAGGACGACGGGCCACCGCGGTCATCGAGGGCCGCGTAGTCGAAAAACGTCAACACCCGGAAGGACGCCGCCTCGCCCGCCTCGATCAGCGGCGAATAGAGCTCGAGCGAACCTTGCCAACCATTGTCCGCGAAGTATTCACGCTCTCCCGCGCCGCGAACCGTCTGGTAGCCTCCGGCCGCAAACTGCTCGGCCGGCAGCAGCCGGGAGTCCGCGACCTGAATCTCCCCCCGGACGCGGACCTGCCAGTCCCCCGCCGGACGCCACCACCCCGACCCGTTCATCCTCCCGATGACGTAGGAAGCGTCCACCGTAGGATCGTAGGCCTTGAACGCCGCATCGGTATTGTTGCCCCCCAGTCCACCCGGAGAGACCACCAGGCTGGACTCCATCGAAGCGCCGCCCCGCGCCCACCTCCGCGACAGCTCGTGGCTGAGCTTTCCGTGGAACAACACCACCTCTCCAGGCGCCACGCTGTCGCCGCCGAAGAGCAGGAACTGGTCGGTTCCCTTCAACTCGAACCCCGCCCCCATGGCCTGGCGCCAGCGGCCGATCGCCGGCAGCGGAACTTTCTGCATGGCCGTCAAAGCCCACGATGAACCCTCGCTCTCCACCGGCATCCCGCTGCTGGCGTAGCGGGATGCCACCTCGGCGTAGGCCGCATCAACCTGCAGCACCTGATGCAGGGCGTGAAACGGCACCTCCCATCGCAGCGCATTGGCAAACAACGAGGAGGCGGGCATCCCGACCACGCTCTGCCAGGCCAACAGATGCTCACCCGGCGTGACCCCGGCCACCCCGAGCAGCAAGCGATCCCTCCCCAGCAGGTCCGGGCCGCTGTTTTCATAGCCCAGCGTCACCCGCCACGGCCGCCCTTCTTCAAAGGCAATCAGGAGGTCCGCGGTGGCCGGCTCCAAACCGGGCGACACGAACAATCTCGGATGCCGGAAAGGCGTGCGCCCGTACCAAGCCATCTGCTCGTCGATGTCCGACCGTCTCACCACCGCACCGCGCCTCAGCAGCAAGCCTTTCTGCACCGCCGTGGGATTGCCATGCTTCGGCCGCGAAACACCGACTTCGCCATACCGTCCGATCTCGACCTGGATCCGGAGCACCCCGCCGCTCAAGTCCTGCTCGGGCACCTCGAGCGATACGATCGGGAAGCCTTCGACATCGTAGTGGATCAGGATTTCGTCCGCGAGGGCCGCCAAGCCGCCGCCCGTCAAAGGCCGTCCCAGCCACGGCCCCAGCCGCGCCGCCAAGGTCCGCGGCGAGGGCACATCCAGCCCATCGGTCGCCGCAACCCCCTCCCCAATGCCAGTCTCAGCCCCGCCATCCCGGGTGGTCAGGACGACGCGCTCCAGGCGACGAGCCAGTTCATCCCCTTCGTCCGCGCTCCCTTCACCGGCACTCACCGCAGGCAGGGACTCCACCTCGGGCGCCTCCGGCACGCGCGCCTCCACCCCGGGCAGCGACTGGCTGCGGGCACTCGCGATCAAACCGATGACGATCAGCAGGCGCATCAGGGCGGAGAAATTTCCACGAAGCACGAGCTCCGGAGCCTGAAGGCTCGGGAAAGCCGGATAGTTAGCAATTCCTACCTATCAAGGCAAAGATAAACAGTTAGCCGTTTCTCTAAAAACTAAATGGTCCGATTTGCCTTATTTTTAAAAACTCCAGCTTCAAAGGCCTCGGAAATATAAGGGTTTTTCGACTTCCAACCAAGATATGCAAAAGATGACAAAAACTCGACAATCCCCCATTTCGTTAGATAGGTTTCCGGCAGATTTCACGTCGCCCCGTGTCCACGTCCGCCTCACGATTCCGGTCCGGTCTCACCGGCCTGCTGCTTTCCGCGCCCTTGCTGGTGCCGGGATCCGGCGGCGAGTGCCCGGGCCACGATTATCCTTCGCGCGGCGATTCCGCCCAGGGCCGGGAAATCGTGATGGTTCCCAATGGCGCGGTCACTGACGCCGGGTGGGCGCTGGCCCGCCTGAACGACGGCGCGAATCTCAACAACCAGTCGTTCACTTACCCCGAAACCAGCAATCCGGTGCGACTCTTCCTCATTGATTCGGGAATCGCCGCGGCCGACACTTGGTTTTCGCGTAATCCCAACCTGGTGATCGAGCACAGCGAGCTGGTGCGGGCCAGCGGCGACCCGACCTACTCCAATGCCGTGGAACACGGCTCACGCATGCTGTCCTTGATCGCGGGCCCAGAGACCGGAGCCGCCCTGGGAACGCCGGTGCATCTGGTCAGCCTCAATATTTACCCCGGCGACGAGGGCAGTACAACCACCTCGGGGCGCATGATCGACGCCATCGACCGCGTCATCGAATACCAGGCCCTCCACGAGGACATGCCGGGTGTCATTTGCCTCGCCAGCGGTTCGTCGACGCCCGGCAAGAACAGCGCCCAGCTTGAAAGCATCATCTCCGAGGCCCGGGACGCTGGCATCACCGTGATCGTCTGTGCGGGCAACCAAGGCGGGGATGCCGCGGAATACGTTCCGTCGGCCTACGGCGTTCAAGACGGGGTGATCTGCGTGGGTGCCAGCGACGCCGACAACCAGCACCTTGCCAACACGAACCAAGGACCCGCAGTCGATCTCTACGCGCCCGGCCAACAAGTCCGGACCCTCAACCTGCCCACGCCTGAAAGCGGCAGCTATTACCTGATGAACGGCACCAGCCCGGCCACCGCACTGGCCACCGCCGCCGCCATCATCGAGCTCTCGAAAAACCCCGGCCTGAGCCCCCAGGAGGTGGAGAACGCCCTGACCGCGGACGCGTTCACGGTGTCCCAGAATGCCTTGATCCAAGTCCACCCCGACCCCGAGGTGGACTCTGACGGGGATGGCTGCATCGATCTCCTCGAAACCTTTTTCGGGACCAACCCTGCCGACCCCGCCGCCACGCCCGAGCCCCTGGTGCTGTCGCGAACCGGCAACCAGCTGAGATTGGAGTTTGAAATGGCTGCGGACCTGTTTGTTCCCGGCACCCCGTTCACCCTCTCCAACGGATCGACGTGGAAGATCCGTTGTTCCGAGAACCTCCAGGACTGGACCGAGGCGGATGGCAGTCTGTCCACCGGTGCCGCCAGCGGCGCAAAGCTCCCGGTGACCTTCACCCTGCCGGCTTCCGCGAAGTCGTGCTTCCTGCAGGTCGAGGTCAGCCCGGCACCCTGAGGCTCCTCACCTTCGGGCGATCCGGATCGGAGGCGCAGTTCCGCGCGCTTGCTTCAAGGGAGAGATTGTCGGATGTTACCGAAAGATTGATCGTCAATTCATTCCGCATCCAGCCCGCACTCCGGTGCCTGGCCGTCTCGTTGGGCTTGTTGACCTTCGGAACGGCGCCGGCACCCGCGGGCGCTCTCGATGCAGCCCTTGAGGCGAATGACTTCGCGGAGGCCGAGGTCCTGCTGGAGCAGCTCGTCGCGGATTGGGAGAAGGAAACGGAGTCCAGCCACGATCCCGATGACTTCGTACAACTTGGTCTGACCCTGCAAGCTCTCGGCACCGTCGAACGGCAATTGGGAAAACCCGAGGAGGCGGTCAGCCACTTGGATCGGGCCAATGAGCAGCTCTCCGGAGCGGATGGCTTGATCCGGGCCGACGCCATCGAAGCCCTGGCCCTCACCCTTCAGGATCTCGGGAATTTGGACGAGTCCGAGCAAAAGCTCAGGGAGATCCTGGTTCTCCGGAGTGCCGACGCCCCGGGAGGACCTGCGACGCGCCAAACACTGGATCATCTGGCGCTCAACCTCCTTGCCCAGGGAAGATATCCGGAGGCGGGTGATCTGTTGCTGAATAACCTCCGCGAAACTCCGGACGACGAGCCACAAGTTCTCGCCCGCCGCCTGGAACATTACGGCCGCTACCTCCACACCCTGGGCAGCTACTCCCGCGCCATCGACACCTTCCAGCAGGCTCTCGACCTTCGCTTCGACGACCCCGAGCTGCGGCTTGCCATCGCCAGCGATGCCGCACTTTCCAAGCTGCGCCTGGGCAAGATCAGCGAAGCCCGGCTCGAACTGGAGGAGGCCGTCAATGAGGCACAGCGACTCTACCAGGACAGCTCCCGCCCCTTCCTCGCCGCCCCCCATTTGATCAATCTGGGCGCCCTCGACCTGTCGCAAGGGCTGCCGCAACAAGCAGCCGCCTCCTTCGCCACCGCCTTGGAAATCCTCCGAGCTTGTTTCCCGCCGGACCATCCTTCCCTGATCGTCCCCCTCAACAATCTCGGCTGCGCGGAACAAGCCGCCGGCAACTACGCCGAGGCGGAACAGCACCTCCGCCAGGCCTCCGAACTCCAAGCGAAGCACCTGCCGCGGCTCCACCTGCGAGTCGCGGAGACCGCCCGGAATCTCGCCCGCAATGGCCTGCTTGCAGGCAAGCCCGCGGCGGGAGACGAGATCAAGCGCGCCACCGCCCTCGGGGTCGAATTGCTCGGCGAACTCATCCACCACGGCACGGAACGGGAACGACTGAACTTCCTGCAACGGCTCGACTTGGTCTCGCTGCCTTGCGCCACCGGGGACCCATCTTTGATCGCCGACACCCTGATCGCGAGCAAGGCCCGCCTGCTCGACACCATGCTCGACCCGGATTCCGGGACCAGCGATGCCTGCCCGGACTGGAAGCAGATCCAAGCGTCACTTCACCTCGGATCCGCATTCATTGATACCTGCCGCTACGCCGGCGGCGACAGCGATGCATTCGACCGCTACGGCGCGATCCTGCTTTTGCCGGAAGGTCCACCCCGATGGATCCCCCTCGGATCCGAGGAAGACCTGCAACGATGGTTGGAAGCATTCCGCGGGCGCCTTGCCTGGCGGGCGGCCGCCCTCTCGGGCCAAAACCAGCGCCCCCCAACCCTCAAACTCCGGACCATCCTCCGCTCGCTCGACCGCGAATTCTGGCAACCGATCGCCGACCAGCTTCCCGCAGGCACGCAGGACATCGCCTACTCCCCCGATGGAGCCCTGCATTTCCTGCCCTTGGCATCGCTTTTGGACGAATCCCAGCAGCTGTTGTGCGCCCGGTACCGCCAGGTCACCACGGTCTCCAGCGCCCGCGATCTTCTCCGGCCTCCCGCATCGCGGTCCTTGAACGACAGCCCGTGGACGATCCTCGGCGTCTCCAACTTTCCCAAGCGGCCCGGCCCGGCCGGCAACGATCCCCTCCTTTCGTTGCTCGCTGGTCTCGCCCCCATGCCCGGTACCCGCGATGAAAGCCGGATCTTGTCGGACCTCGCGCCACCTGGTTCGCGTCGTCTCCTCGATCAAGAAGCCACCGAAGCGGCCTTGCATCAGCTCCCCGTCACGCCCGGGGTGCTGCACCTCGGCTGCCACGCGTTCTTTCTCCCGGCCAACGCCACCCCGGCAGGTGCCGTCGACTTCGACGAGCACGCCAACCTGCTCTATTCCGGTGGCCTGCTGCTGTATCAAGCCGCCCGGCGCGGCCCCGATGCCCCCCTCACCAATCCGGACGACGACCTGCTGTTTCCTTCCGAAGTGGCCGATCTACCTCTGGAAGGGACCCGCCTCGTCACCTTGTCATCCTGTGAGTCCGGCGCAGGAACCGCCGTCTCCGGGGAAGGCCTGCTAGGCCTACGGCGCGGCTTCGCCTTGGCCGGGGCGAGAGAGATCGTCGTCGCACTCTGGCCGGTTTCAGATCGCACGACCGCGGCGTTCATGGAGCGCTTCTACCGACTCGCCCTCGCCTCGGATCGCCCGGCCCAGGCCCTCTGGCAATGCCAGTGCGAGCACCTGACCGCAGCCGCCGGCGACGATGAATTCGAGGCGGCGGTGCTGCGTTTCGGGCCTTTCATGCTCAGCCAGAACACGCCCCTCGCCGCAAGCCGATCCACCATCGAGCCATCACTGTCCGCCGCATCGGGCTGGTGGAGATTTCTCCTCCCGGTTCCCTTGTTAGCCTTCGCCATTGCGAGACTCAGGAGCCGGAAACGCGTCGCGGTTTAGCGCTTGGCCTGCTGACTGCCACCGCGCATGCCGAAGAACGACGAACGCCGCAGCATCGGTTTGCCACTGCTCGCCACCTGGCGATCCGAGGTTCGCTTGCGATCGCGGCCAGTGTCAGCACTCGCGGACATCGAGACATTGTTCACCATCGTTCGCGACCGGCTCGCGGACGATCCGTCGGGACGCTTGAGCGCGGGGATTTTTAGAGCTGAAGTCGTCACCGCCGTCGCGGTGTCCATCTCGCCCGTTCCTACGTCGTCGATTCCCATCGGGTCGTAGTCACCCTCCATCGAAGACACCCCAACCAGCAAACCGGCTCCCTCCCTCACGATCTGGCCATTGTCGCCCACCTCGAGAAAGATCCGGTTGCGGTTCGATCCGGTGTCAAGTTCACCACCAATCTTGATCTCCTGCCCGGCGGCAATCTCTATGCGGCTAGCGCCCATTTCCCCTTGATGAAGAACGAAGCCGCTGCCGCTTTTCTCCGTCAACCGGCGGCCTTTCCCCGTCGACGTCACATTCACCTGCCGCCCTCCCGCGACGCGGATCGCGTCCGCCGCCTGAATCTTTCCGGTTCCATTCACACGAACCGCTTGCCCCGCCAGGAGCACACTGCCGTCCGTGGCTTCCACGGTTCCGGAAACACTCAGCGCGGCCCCCGATATGGAATTCATCTGGAAATCCCCTGAGAGAAACTCGACGGGATTCACATCCATGGTGGCAATCGTGACATTCGCCGCGGTCACGCTCCCGGTCCCAGTCACACGGATCGGCGCACTCGGGGAAAAGAAGGCCACATTGCCATTCGACGTCACGGATCCCGAGATCCAGTTCGTCGACGTGCCACCCAGCATATTGACGACGCTTTCGCCGCCAACGAAGTCGAAGACCAGCTCGCTGCCGGACGTCAGGTTGAACTGCCCCCAATCGAGCACCGTGTCGCCGGTGATCGTGAAGGTGGTCCGGACACCGGTTGAGGTGACTTCGTCGGACCAGGTCGCGGTGCCCGGTGTCGAGAGCACGGGAACCCCGGCGGCTTGGCCGTGGACAGGCAGGATCGATAATGCCGGGAAAATCCCGACAAGGGGGAGAAGGCTGGTTTTCATGTCGATGCGTTCGGTGGGACTGTACGACCGCTCGTTCATTTTGAAATTAAAGGACTCCAAGATGCTTGCAAAGCATTCTTTTTTAGGATTTTCTAATGTCCGCTTCATCTGATGTCCCCCACAATCCCCCACAAGCATCTGGAAAAATGCTGGGAGGCCTGCTGGCACCGCGCCCGCCGGCCGGTGGAAGGCGTACTCGTGCCGGAGCAGCAAGCGTCCGAAATCGCGGAACGGGTGATGCGCAACCTGGCCCTGGACTTTGAGGCCCTGCCGCCCGAGGCCGAGTTTGCCGCCCGGGTGATCCAGGAAACTGCCAGCGTCACCCGTGAACTGGTCGCAGAAAAGCGGCGCCGCGAGGCCAACCCCCAGATCCACCACGATCCCGAGGACCGCCGCTACCAGCAGAACCTCGATCTCGATCGCCTCCAAAGCATTCATCCGGAAAGCGGTTTCAACGATCCGGAATGGAACCGCCTCCCCCAGATCCTCCGCCCCTTGGCGCTCTCGACCTTGACCCGCAAGGGCATCAAGGGCGCCGATGCCGAGGATGTCTTCAGCGACACCCTGGTGGAACTGGTGCGCGAACGGGAAAGCAGCCACTCGGCCCCGATTCTCGATCCGACGGTGTTCGAAGAGCTGATCCCGCTGCACGCGAGGATCGTCCAATACCGCGCCATCGACTGGTACCGCCGACGCGGCGCGCTCAAGAACCAACCGAACGCCGGCGAGAGCCTGGACGCCCTGTCCGACGACCCCGACCACCCGCTGCAGTTCGAGGACTCAGCCGGCGGGGCGATCCGCTTCGAAACAATCTACCAGGAGTGCCGGGAAGCCCTCACCGCCACCGAGTGGCAGCTGATCTACACGCTCTACGTGTCCCAGTCCGCCACCATCCAGGACTTGATCCAGAACGACCGCTTCTGCGACCAACTCGGCATCAAACCGGGAGCCTCGCTCTCCACCCGTCGCCGGGCGATCGGAGAAATGGTTGAGGAGGCTCTGGAGAAGATTAGGGAAAATTTAGTATTTTGAAAATCTGACTACCCGGACCGCGATTGGAACCTTGAAATCATGGATCTCGAACTTCCAGAACGCCTCCATGGCACCCGCGACCTCCTGACGCGGAGCCTGGTCACCCACCCCCATGAGAAGGCGCCCGCGATGCCCGCGGATCTCGCCGCGGACTTGATGGCCCGCTTCCAGCCGCAGCAAGCAGAGAAGCAAGCGAGCCCGTCGCCGACCTGGTTCCAGCGAGCTTGCAACTTCCTTGCCACCCCCGCCTTCGGAGCGGTCGCCGCGGCCGTGGTGGTGATCGGGATCGCGATGCCGATGCTTTCCGGCCCCGGGTCGAAGACAGCTGAAACTTTCCGCGGCGGCGACACTGCCTACACCGCCGCCTCGGCGGTTCGAATCGTGCTCGTCGGGGAAAACAGCGGACAGCGCACGGCGCTCGAAGCTTCGGGCGACTTCGAGTCGTCATCCTTCGTCGACAGCTCGTCCGTCTCTGCCATCGAAGATGTGCCGGGGCCGAAAGTTATCATTGATTTCCCGGCCGGAATGATCCGTGGCTTAAGCGACAAGGGAACCCTGATGTATCAAACCGCAATCCCTGAAGATGCGGTGGACCTCGCCCCCGCGGTTGCCGACGTGGTTTCCCGGCTCTGAGTTCGCGAATGATCTTGCAGGCGGGAGTCGCTTCCACCCACGTTCCCGCATGTTTTCCAAATCATTCGTATCCCTGTTCCTTGCCGCTGGCCTCGCCGCCGCGCAGGACGCCCCCGAGGCAACGCAAATGAGCGAAGCCGACATGGAAGCGGCTTATCACGCCCATGTCGAAAAGATCCTCGCCGGCATCGAATACAAGGAGGGGAGCGCTGAGCTACCCGGCGGGATCGCCCGGCTGGAGTTGCCGGATGGTTATCGCTTCGTTGATGCGTCGGGCGCGAAAAAGATCGTCGTCGATCTCTGGGGCAACCCGCCCGGCAGCGCGAGTGACGTTCTCGGGATGGTGGTGCCCGCCGGCGAGGAAGTCGCCGAGCCGGACTCCTGGGCGATCGTCCTTTCGTTCGAGGAAGACGGCTACGTGTCGGACGAGGATGCCGACGAAATCGACTACAATGAACTCCTCGAGCAGTTGAAGGAAGGCAGCCGTGAGTCCAACAAACAGCGCGAGGCAGAAGGATACGGCACCATGGAGCTGACCGGTTGGGCGGTCGCTCCTCACTATGACAAGTCGACCAAGGTCCTGTATTGGGCCAAGCGTTTCGACGTCGGCGACGATGAGGACGCCCTCAACTACGATGTCCGAGTACTTGGCCGGCGGGGTGTACTTTCGCTCAACGGGATTGCCGGCATGGACCGGGTCGGCGACATCGAGGCCGCGACGCCCGCCATTGTCTCGATGGTGAACTTCAACGAAGGTCACCGCTATGCCGACTTCAATCCCGACACCGACAAAAAGGCCGACTATTCCCTCGCTGGACTCGTCCTTGGCGGAGCCGTCGCCGCGAAACTCGCCGCCAAGGCCGGAATCTTGGCCAAACTCGGCGCATTCCTCCTGGCCGGAAAGAAGTTCGTGGCAATTGCGCTCATCGGCCTCGCCGCCCTGGGGAAAAAGCTCTTCTCCCGCAGGAGCGAAGCCTGACAGACGCTATTCCTGCGCCTCGCCCGTCATCGGGACGAAGCGGACGGGCAGTGACTCGGTCCTTGTCAGGTGACCGTTCTTCTTGCGCAGCAGCACCAGTTGCTGCGCCTTTCCTTCCGGACCGACCGGAATGATCATCCGCCCGCCATCTGCCAGCTGGTCGACCAGCGGGCGGGGCACGTCGTCCGGTGCGCAGGTGACGATCACGGCATCGAAGGGTGCTTCCTCGCGCCATCCCTGGAAGCCGTCACCGATCCTAGTTTTGACATTGTCATAACCGAGCCTTTTCAAGACCTCCGCGGCATTCCTCCCGAGCGGCTCCACGATCTCGATCGTATAAACCTGCTTCGCCAACTCACCCAACACGGCTGCCTGGAACCCCGAGCCGGTCCCGATTTCCAAGACCTTCTCATCCCCTTCGAGGGCCAGGGCCTCGGTCATGAAAGCGACGATGTAGGGCTGGGAAATAGTCTGGCCGTGACCGATTGGCAGCGGCCGGTCGTCGTAGGCATGTCCCTGCACTTCCGCCGGGACGAACTCATGCCGCGGCACCTTGCGCATCGCGGCCAGCACCCGTGGATCCTTCACTCCCCGGCGTTCAATCTGTTCCGCCACCATCATTTCCCTCCTTTGTGATGTTTCCCCGCGCATCCCCTCCCCGTTCGTCCCCGAACAGGCCAACAGCCCGCAGATCGCGAGCCAGCTGACGGGCAGGCCACGCATGCTGGCAACATACCCCCGCTTCCGCATACCGCCACCGCTTCCTCACTTGCCCCCCGTCGCCGCCTGCCTTTTCCTAAACGCATGCCGCGCCTCGCCCTGCTCCAATCCCGCGGCTTCGCCACCAAGGCCGAAGCCCTCGATCAACACGAAGCCCTGATCCGCGAGGCCGCCGCAGGCGGTGCCAACATCGTCGTCACCCAGGAACTCTTCCTGACCCCCTACTTCTGCAACATCGAGGATCCGGCCCTGTTCGACCTCGCCGACCCGCTGCCGGGCCCGATCACCGACCGCCTCGGCCAGATCGCCAAGGAATGCGGTGTCGTTCTGATTTCGTCGCTCTTCGAGCACCGCGGTGCCGGCCTCTACCACAACACCGCCGCCATCCACGACGCCGACGGCTTCCTGTTAGGCCTCTACCGCAAGAGCCACATCCCCCAGGATCCCGCCTTTGAGGAGAAGTTCTACTTCACCCCCGGCGATACCGGCTGGCCCGTCTGGAACACCAGGTTCGGCAAGCTGGGCGTCCTGATCTGCTGGGACCAATGGTACCCGGAAGCGGCGCGCCTGATGGCCCTCGGCGGCGCCCAGGTACTCATCTACCCCACCGCCATCGGCTGGCTGCCGGAGGAGAAACCGGCACTCGGCGACGCCCAGCATTGCGCCTGGGAAACCGTCCAGCGCGGCCATGCCGTTGCCAACGGCTGCTACCTCGCCGCCGTCAACCGCACCGGCACCGAGGGCGACACCGAATTCTGGGGACGCTCCTTCGTCGCCAACCCCTACGGCGAACTCGTCGCCAAGGCGTCCACCGACAAGGAAGAGATCCTCTATCACGACCTTGACTTCGGCGCCGTCGAGGATTTCCGCCGCATCTGGCCCTTCTTCCGCGACCGCCGGATCGACGCCTATGACGACCTGACCAAGCGCTGGCGGTCGTGAAGGCCGCACCATCGGATCGCTATCCGTCCAACATCAGGTAGCCAGAGATCACCTTGAAGGGTTGCCCGGCGGAATCCTCGACTTCGCCGGATCGCACTGCCTGCGGACGAGGACCTTGCCCTCTCCCAGACCAACCTGGGGAAAGAGCCTTGGCAACGCTCACGACCACTTCGGCTATCCATCACAACGCCTGATAGACACTTCCAAACGATACGTCAGGCGAGGATCCAGAGGATCGCCTTGATCACCGCGGCGACGATCCCGAAGCCCCCCGCCACCACCCCGAAGACACTGATCACCCCGCCGCGCTTGCGAGGGGCGAGCGAGAGGACAATGCCGAGGATGCCGAACAGGATGGCAGCGACGGCCAGGATCAGCCCGAAGAAGGCACCACTGGTGAAACTCCAGACGGCGGCGATCACCGCGATGATGGAAGGCACGCTGAACTTGGCGGAGGATGAGGAATCGGCCATCTCGCACCCTACCCGGCTTGCCGCGGGCGTCAAAGGAGGACGGCCTGCAATTTCCCGCCGGCCGCCGACGTTCCCACCGGTTCACGATGATTCGCGCCCTGATCCTTTCCCTCGCCCTCCCGCTGGCCGCGGTGGCGGCTCCCGATGTGTTGCTCATCGCGGTGGATGATCTCAACGACTGGGTCGGCTGCCTCGAGGGCCACCCCGATGTCAAAACCCCGAACATCGACGCGCTCGCCTCCCGCGGAGTGCTCTTCACCAACGCCCACTGCCAGGCGCCGCTCTGCAATCCCTCCCGCACCAGCCTGCTGAGCGGCCTGCGGCCCGGGCGGACGGGCATCTACGGGCTCGCCCCCTTCATCCGCACCGTGCCGGAGTTCGCGGACATCGAGCTATTGCCGGGATACTTCCGCAAGCACGGCTACGCGACCGGGATCGGCGGGAAGGTCTTCCACACCTACCCCGACCCGCGCTTCCGCCCGCGGGATTTCGATGCATGGGGCCCGGCATGCACCTTCGGGCCGCTGCCGCCGGAGAAATTCGTCCAGACGCCGTCGCCGCTGCGCCTGGTCGACTGGGGCGTCTTTCCGGCGCGCGACGAGGAGCAGAACGACCACGCCATCGCCGATTGGGCGATCTCCCGGCTGAAGGAGAAATCCGTCCGCCCGCGCCTGGTCGCGGTCGGCTTCGGCAAACCCCACGTGCCCTGTTTTGCCAGCCAGCAGTGGTTCGATCTCTACCCGGCCGACTCGATCCGGCTCCCCGAAGTCCCGCCGGATGACCTGGACGACGTCCCGCCTTTCGCCCGCTACCTCCACTGGGACTTGCCGGAACCCCGGCTCCAATGGCTGCGCGAGAGCGGCGAGTGGAAGGCGCTGGTCCGCGCCTACCTCGCGTGCGTCAGCTACGTCGACTCGGAGATCGGCCGGGTATTGAAAGCGCTCGATGAAAGCGGAGCCGCCGACAACACGATCGTGGTGCTCTTCTCCGACCACGGCTGGCACCTCGGGGAAAAGGGCATCAGTGGCAAGAACAGCCTGTGGGAACGCAGCACCCGGGTGCCGCTGGTGATCGCCGGTCCCGGCATCCGTCCCGGCCGCTGCGGCGAAGCGGTGGAGCTACTCGACCTCTACCCCACCCTGGCGGAACTGGCAGGCCTCCCCTTGCCCACCGGATTGGACGGCGTCAGCCTGCGCCCCCAGTTGAAGGATCCGTCGGCGCCTCGCGAACGCCCCGCCATCACCACGGCCAACCAGGGCAACCACAGCGTCCGCGACCGTCATTGGCGCTACATCCGCTACGCCGACGGTTCCGAGGAACTCTACGACCACCGGCAGGATCCCCACGAGTGGACGAATCTCGCCGCCGATCCGGCCCACGCCGCCGACAAGGCCCGGCTGTCCGCCTGGCTCCCGGACCACGATGCCCCGCCCGCACCGGGAAGTGCCCAGCGCATCCTCACCCGGGATCACGACGGTCGCTGGATATGGGAAGGGAAGCCGACCGAAGGCAGCGGCAGCCGGTGACGGATCGCGCCCTCTTGCGCCGGGTGGTTTAGTGCCGGTTTTGGAATTTCCTGCAAAATCGGCTCACGATCCGGCCCCGGAACCACCGGGAAATCGATGGGACCGTTTCCCCTTGAGCCCCAGTGAGTGGCATCTCGGTTGCTCGGAGGGAGGGCGAAAAAAACGCCCACCATGGATCAAACAACCCCTCGCCTTGTGTCCCGGGCCCTGCGTCTGGGAGCCGCTGCCCTCCTGTTGCTCGGGACGGCGCCAACCGCCCTCGCCGCCAGCCATACCTACCAGTATTTCCGGTTCAATCCGGTGAAGCTGCGCGCCAACCAGTACAACGAGATGCAGATGACGGAATTCCGCCTGCGTCTCGGGGAGACCGACGTCACCTCGTCCGCCACCGTCACCGCCCCCACCACTAGTTCCCCCGCCAACGAGGCCCCGGCCTACGTCAAGGACGGCAACATCAACACCAAGTGGTTCAGTTTCGCCCGCTCGCCGCTGGTCTTCTCCTTCCCGGCCCCGGTCGAGGTCGACAACTATTCCTACGCCACCGGCGGCGACGCCGACGGACGCGACACCTTGAGCTGGACCCTGGAAGGCAGCAACGACAGCGCCACCGGTCCCTGGACCAAGATTGATGTCATCAACGACTACCCCGTCACCATCGACCGCAAGGCTTGGATCGGCGACTTCACCATCCCCGCCGAACTGCCGCCGGAGATCACCTTCTTCACCTCGGTCGCCTCGGTGGTCCTCAACGACCACTTCACGGAATTCGATTGGGGCGTGATCGGCACCACGGACTTCACCCTGGAGCCCGAACCCGGCGACGTATCGGGGGAAACTTACGCCATCGACATCACCCCGCCCGCGAACAAGGACACACCCTTCACCCTCACCGCGACCAACAGCGCCGCGAGCGTTTCGAAGACGCTCAACATTCGCGCGGTCGCGGGCGGGGAGGTGACATACCGCTATGTCCGCTTCACCCCGATCCAGGTGCGGCTGGCGACGGCGAACCCGATCCAGATCGCTGACTTCACCTTCTATCAAACCGGCAACGACGAGGATCCGGAGAACGACGTCGAGATCCTCGCCGACGCCGTCAAGATGCAGGGCGGCCTCTACACCGAAACCGCCAACGAGGGCCCGAACAAGCTGAAGGACAACTCCCCGGCCACCAAATGGTACAACGGCACCAAGGTCCCGGTGATCTTCGACCTCGGCAGCGAGCAAACCTTCGACAACTACGCCATCACCACCGGCAACGACTTCCCGGACCGCGATCCGGTCCGCTGGCTGCTCGAGGGCAGCCACGACGAGCTCACCTGGACCCGCATCGACGACATCTCGACCTTCGACTACAGCATGCCGCTGTCCCGGAACGTCCCGGCCAACATCCCGCTGCCCGGCGGCTCGCTGCCACCCCTCGCCACGATGACCGCGGACTCCGTCAAGGTCTTCCTGGGCGAACCCCTCACCTTGAGCTGGACGACGACCGACGCGGCGACGGTGACGATCGATCCGCTGCCCGGAGCGGTTGCCGCCAACGGCAGCCAGGTCGTCTACCCCACGGAAAGCGCGCTCTACACCCTCACCGCGACCTCCCCCGCCGGCTTCGAAACAGTCCGCACCTTCGACGTCACCGTGGTCGACACTCCGGTCACGGACATCGCCTACGACGATTTCGACGCGGAAAACGGCGAGCTGAGCCTCGTGGGATTCGCCACCATCCTCAACGATTCCGCGAACATCCCGCTCCCCGCCGACGCCGACCGGCTGCGTCTCACCCCCGACGTTCCGGGCCGCAGCGGTGCCGCCTGGTTCGGCAAGCGGATGCCGGTCTCCACGGGATTCGACACAACCTTCGGATTCCAGATGACCAAGCCCGTCAATGAGCGCGGGGCCGACGGTCTCGCCTTCATCGTCCACGACAGTCCGCTCGGCAACGGCGTCCTGCCGGACGGTGAAAACGGTCTCCCGGACCGCTCGCTCACGGTGGCGATCGACGCCTACCAGAATACCGGACAACCGAGCAACGCCACCCTCCGGGTCAGTACCGGCACGACGGTTCAAGGTCCCGTGATCAACCTCGCGACCACTCCGGGCATCACCATCAACACCACCTCGACCCCCAACGGCCTGACCACCGACTTCTTGGGTGCTCCCCACACGGTCCGGGTGGCCTATGTGCCCGGCAGCCTCGATGTCTGGTTCGACGGCGTCCAGGTGATCAGCAACCTCAACATCGACCTGTCGCTAGCCGGTGCCGTGAACCCGGAAGGCATGGCATTCGTCGGATTCGCGGCACGCACGGGCGGCTTCTCGCAGAACAATGACGTCACCCGCTGGCACCTGACCACCGGGGCGCCGCAGCCTCCCTTGGAAATCAGCAGCTACAGCTTCGACGTCGGAACCGGCCAAGGCACCCTGACCTGGTCGTCGGAACCCGGCAAAAGCTACCGCATCACCCGCTCGGTCGACCTGATCTCGTTCCCCTTCCTCGTGCAGGAGGGCATACCCTCCGCCGGCACCGAGACCTCCTACGGCTTCAGCTTCCCCGCGGCACCGGCCTCGTTCTTCCGCGTCGAGGAAGAACCCTGATCCCTTCCAGCGCCCGGAATCATGGTCGCGCCCCCGTTCGCCTCGTTGCGGACGGGGGCGCTTGCGTTTCCGGGCCAAGATGGACCGCAAACACTCCCGCCGCGTGCATCGCCGCTGGCACCCGGGTGGCCGAAGCGTTAGAGGCAAGGGGTCGCCGCCCGCTTGAACCCATGATCCACCGACTCCTCGCCTTGCTTCTCGCCACACTCCTCACCGTGCCGGCGTCGGCGACCGCCATTTTCAAAGCGGAAGGGCTCGCGGCGATCGACGACGCCATCCTCCAGGCGGTGACCGACGCCAGGACGCCCGGTGGCGTGTTCCTGATGGAGCGCAACGGGACGACCTACCTCAAAGCCTACGGCGACCGCGCGATCCTGCCCGCCCGGGAACCCATGACCGAGGATACCATCTTCGACGCCGCCTCACTGACCAAGGTGATCGCCACCACCCCGGCCGTGATGAAGCTGGCCGAAGCCGGCAAGCTCGACGTGGAACAACCGCTGAGCCGCTACCTGCCGGAGTTCAAGGGTCACGGCAAGGAAGCCATCACCGTCCGCCAGCTCCTCACCCACAGTTCCGGCCTGCGCGCGGGGCTCCCCTTGAACGGCGTCTGGCAAGGCAAGGACGGCGCGCTGGCCACCGCCTGCGCCGAACCGCTGCCCGCCGCGCCGGGCACCAGCTACCGCTACAGCGACATCAACTTCATCCTGCTCGGCCTGCTGGTCGAACGGGTCGCCGGCGAAGCGCTGGATGTCTTCTGCCAGCGCGAGATTTACAAGCCGCTGGCCATGGACGACACCGGCTTCCGCGACCTGTCGGGACGCAACGCGGCAAGGATCGCGCCGACCACCCTGAACCCCGATGGCAGTGACTTGCGCGGCATCGTCCACGACCCGACCGCCCGCCGCATGGGTGGCGTGGCCGGCCATGCCGGCCTCTTTCTCACCGCCCGCGACCTGGGACGGTTCGCCCGGATGATGCTGGGGGGCGGCGAACTCGACGGCTCGAGGGTATTCAAGCAGGACACCATCGCGGCCATGACTTCCGTCCAGTCACCGCCCGGCCTGCCTTTGCGCGGATTCGGTTGGGACATCGACTCGCCCTTCGCAGGTCCCCGCGGGGCGATCTTTCCGGTCGGCAGCTACGGCCACACCGGCTGGACCGGCACGCGGCTGTGGATCGATCCGCAATCTCAGACGTCCGTGATCTTCCTTTCCAACCGCAATCATCCCGATGAAGGGGGCAATGTGATCGGGCTCCAGCGGGAACTCGGCACGCTGGCGGCGCTGGCGATCGACGGCTTCACCTTCGCCACCGCCCCGCCCTCCGCAAGGAAGCCGGCCACCGGTCCCGTGCTGAACGGCATCGACGTCCTGAAGCGCGACGGCTTCCGCCAGCTCCGCGGCCGCAGGGTCGGCCTGATCACCAATCACAGCGGCATCGACCGCGAGCGGAACGCCACCATCGACCTGCTGAAGGACGCACCCGGCGTGACCCTGGTCGCCCTGTTCTCCCCGGAACACGGCATCCGCGGCGACCAGGACCACGCGGAAATCGGCGACTCCGTCGACCGGTCCAGCGGGCTCCCGGTCCACAGCCTCTACGGTGAGCGCCGTACCCCGAACGCGGATCAGCTAGCCGGGATCGACACCCTGGTCTTCGACATCCAGGACATCGGCTGCCGCTTCTACACCTACATCGCCACGTTGACCAACTGCCTGGAGGCGGCGGGCAAGGCGAAACTCCGCTTCGTCGTGCTCGACCGGGTCAACCCGATCGGTCCGCGGGTCGAGGGTCCCGTCCTGACCGGCAAGCGCAGCTTCGTCGCGCCGCACGAGATTCCCGTCAGGCACGGCATGACCGTCGGCGAACTCGCACGGCTGATCAACGCCGAGCGGAAGTTCGGCACCGATCTCGGGGTGATCCGCTGCGAGGGCGGTTCCCCGCTCCAGTGGTTCGATGCGACCGGCTTGCCGTGGCGCGACCCCTCGCCGAACATGCGCGGCCCGACCGCCGCCACGCTCTACCCGGGGGTCGGGCTGCTGGAATTCTGCAAGGTCAGCGTCGGCCGAGGCACCGGCACTCCCTTCGAGCTACTGGGAGCCCCGTACATCGACGACCTCAAGTTTGCGGCGGAAATGAACCGCGCCGGCCTCCCCGGCGTGCGCTTCGTCCCGGTCCGCTTCACCCCGGATGCCAGTGTCTTCGCCGGCCAGGAGTGCCGGGGTGTCAGGATCCTTCTCACCGACCGCGATTCCTTCAGCGCCGCGGATCTCGGGGCGACCCTTGCCGCCACCCTGCAGCGCCTCCATGGCAAGCAGTTGGAACTTGGCAACATGTCCAGATTGCTCGGCGACGGGGACACTCTCGAAGCGATCCGTTCCAGGGCACCGCTCGAGCGGATCCGCACGGTCCGCGACCGGGGTCTGAACGACTTCTCGCGGCGCCGCGGAACATATCTTTTATATCCGCGCTAGGCATTCGCCCTCCCCCTCGCACCTGAAGGAGCGACCGGATCGTCATGATTGGCCCCATTTTCTGGGCATACAGACAATGATTTTCCTCGACGCGGAAAATCTGTAGGACAACTTTAGCAGACCGGGTAACCCAAATTCGACCCGAACCCTAATATCAAACCCATGACATCCCATCGCCTCCAGCAGCAGTTGCTGGCGCTGACGCTTCCCGTCGGCTGCCTCCTCACTCCGATCGTCGCCAACGGCCAATCCACCTGGGTCGGCACCACCAGCACCGATTGGGGCACCGCCACCAACTGGGTCCCCGGCATCCCGGCGGAAAACGCGGACATCGCCATCGCCGACGCCACCGGCAGCACCAACAACCTGGTGCTCGACACGTCCCACGCCATCGGCACCTACACCTTCGGCAGCACCGGCACCCGCACCGGCGGCTTCACCGTCCAGACCACCACCAACCATATCCTCACCCTCAACACCGGGATCGTCGCCAACGGCGCCTTCACTGCGGTCGGGCCGACGATGCGCGGCAACTTCACCGTCTCGGCCGACCAGACCTGGGACGTCGCCGGTGCCTCCGGCGTCTTTTCCGACGACCGCGGCCTGGCGGTCCGCGGCTCGGTCGACGTCGCCGCCAACGTGCCCAGCGGCAACCTCGTCCTCAACGGCAACGTCACCAAGATCGATACCGGCGCCGTCATGCTGCTGGGGCTCAACGTCACCGGCAGCGGCAACCTCGTGATCGACCAGGGAGCCCTGAAACTCAACGCCGGGGGCAGCCAGCCGCTGGTCCTCGGCGGCACCGGCAACATCACGGTGAACAACAGCGCCAGCCTCTACATGGCGAAGAACTCCGGCACCTTCGACGTCACGCGCCCGATCGTGATGACCGGCACCTCGGCGATGTCGATCGGCAACGGATCGAACACCACGATCGCCTCTAACATGGCGTGGAACGGCAGCACCCACAGCTTGAGCGTTGCCAGCACCTACACCTTTTCCGGCGCCTGGACCGGGGCTGCCACCGTCAACAAGTCCGGCGGCAGCGAGCTCACCCTGACCGGCAACAACTCGGGCTTCACCGGCACCCTCAATCTCACGGCGGGCCGGGTTACCTTCGGCAGCAACTTCCCCGGCGCCGTCAATCTCCAGGCCACCGGCCAGATCGGCGGCGAGGCGGTGCTGAGCGGCAGCGTCGCCCTCAACGGGGGTGCCATCTACGCCGACCCGACCACGCCCGGCGCGCTGACGGTCAGCGGACCGCTCACCCTCACCGGCACCAACACGGTGAATCTCCTCTCCACCCCCGCGGTCGGCAGTTCGACCAAGGTGCTGAGCTACTCCGGTGCCATCACCGGCGGGATCGGCAACCTGGCCGCCGCGGCCGGCTTCCGAAACGCCGTCTTCAGCGAGCCGGTGAGCGGCGAAATCGAGCTGGCCACCGGCAATGCCAGCCGCACCTGGAATGGTGGAGCCAATTGGGACATCGGAATTTCCGCCAACTGGCTGGAAGGCGACAACCTCTTCTATCAGGCCGATGCCGTCAGCTTCGGCGACACCGGATTCGGATCCGTCGCGCTCACCGGCAACCTCGCGCCGTCCTCGATCACGATCAACAACTCCCTCGGCAACGACTACCTGTTCACCGCCGCCGGAGGCAACCTGATCAGCGGCTCGACCGGCATCACCAAGTCAGGCGAAGGCAGCGTCACCTTGCAAGGTGTCAACACCTTCACCGGCAACATCGCGGTCAACGCAGGAACCTTCAAACCCGGTGGCAATCAGGCCCTGGGCGGGAACGGCAAGACCATCACCGTCGCCGCCGGTGCCGTGTTCGACACCAACGGCTCGATGAACGCCAACCGAGACTATGACGCCGTCATCACCGGCGATGGCTCCGGCGACGGCG
>NZ_JACZFQ010000104.1 GCF_014904755.1 Neoluteolibacter marinus | reverse complement strand
CCGCCGGCGGCCACAGCAACGGCTTCCGTTCGTTGACCCTCTCCGGTGACGCCACCATCGGCGGCTCCGGCCGCTGGGACATCCGCCCGATCACCGCCGGGCAGGCATCGCTCGATCTCGCGGGCAACACGCTCACCAAGCTGGGCTTCAACACCATCGCCTTCGTTGACGGCAACTTGACCAATCCCGGCACGATCAACGTCGAAGAGGGATTGCTCGCATTCACCCGCTCCGTGATCAGCGGCACCGGCAATGTGAACGTCAACAACGGCTCGACGCTGCGCTTGGAAAACTACACCAGCGGCACGATCACCAAGCCGATCGTCCTCACCGACTCCACCCTCTGGAACACCGGTGCCAACTTCACCCTCGATGCCAGCGTCACCGTGGAAGGTGACTCCAAGATCAGTGTCGGGAGTGGATCGACCCTAACCGTTCCCAACCCGATCACCGGAACCGGCAACCTCGAGAAGCAGGAAACCGGCAACCTGGCATCGGCCGGCGACAACTCCTTCTCCGGGAATCTGGTGTTGAATGGCGGCAACACCATCCTGACCGGCACCAACAGCTACGCCGGCACCACCACGATCAACTCCGGCACCCTCCAGCTCGGCACCGGCGGCACCACCGGCAGCATCAATGGCAACGAGGTCGTCCTCGGCTCCACCAGCGCGGCGATCCGCTTCAACCGCTCCGACGACTTCACCTTCCCGAACGTGATCTCCGGCAGCGGCATCACCGGCAACGCCCTCAACCCGGCGGCGGTCAACAAGGACGGCGCGAATACCGTCACGCTGACCGGCGCCAGCACCTACACCGGCACCACCCGCCTCGGTGGCGGCACGGTGGCCATCGGTTCCGACAACTCGGTCTTCGGGGATCCCACCGCCCTGATCGACCTGCGCACCGGCGCCATCCGCTCCTCCGACGCCTCGCCGCGCACCATCCCGAACCCGATCTCCTACAGCGATAGTACCGTGTGGGGCAGCCCGGGCACCGGCAACCTGACGCTCACCGGCGACGTGGCCTACGGCGGCGGCAGCAAGACCATCACCGTCAACAACGCGATCACCGAGTTCAGCGGCATCATCAACGGCGGCGGCAACGGCACCTTCCTGACCAAGGCCGGCCCCGGCACGCTGATTCTCAGCGGTGACAACACCTACACCCAGATCACCGCGATCAACAGCGGTGTCCTCCAGGTCGGCAACGGCGGCACCACCGGCACGCTCGGCAGCAGTAACGTCGTCAACAACGCCTCGCTGGTGATCAACGTCAGCGCGGAGATCCCGATCAATAACGTGATCTCCGGCACCGGCACCTTCACCCACGCCGGTCCCGCGTTCACCATCATCGGGGCCGACAACACCTACACCGGGGACACCATCGTCACCGACGGCACCATCTCGCCGTCGCTGCCGTACTTCGCCGACTCCTCGGCCTTGCGCCTGTCCGGCGACGGCACCGTCGACCTGTTCCACGGCCAGACCGATGTCATCGACAAGTTCTTCATCGACGACGTCCCGCAAGCCGCCGGGCTGTGGGGCCGGGTGGGATCGATCGTCGACCTCGGCGCCGACTTCGAATCCGCGCTCATCACCGGCGACGGCCTGCTCAGCGTGAGCAGCAGCGGGTCCGCCTACGATTCCTGGGCCACCGACGCCGGCCTGACCGCCGGGAACGACGGACCGGCCGACAACCCGGACTTTGACCTGTTCGACAATCTCGGCGAGTTCGGCCTCGACGGGGATCCGTTGTCCGGAGCCACCGGCGGGAAGATTGTCGTCAAGGTCGCCAGCGTCGGCGGCGAACAGGTCCTCACCCTGACCATCCCGGTGCGCACCGCGGTGGGCACCTTCAACGGGGCCGACGCGATCACCGCTTCCGGCGACGGCGTGACCTACACCGTCGAGGGCGGCAACGGCCTCGACAGCTGGTTGCTCGACATCGACGAAGTCACCGGCCCCGACGCCGCGGCGATTCAAGCCGGACTCCCCGGCCTGACCAACGGCGACTGGGTCTATCGTACCTTCCGCACCCCCGGAAATGTGGCAAGCGACCCGGCCGAGTTCATCCGCGCCCGCGTCGAGTAAGCCGCCACCGGCAGATATCCCGGCACCCGGCCCGATTCCAGGGCCGGGTGCCTACCCCTGATCCCCCCTCCCGAGGCTTCCAGCGTCGATGAAACCCCGCCTCCGACCCGCCTGCCGGGTCCTCGCCTTCCTGGCACTGATCACCTGCCCGGGTCACCTCCGCGGCGAGGTGACGCTCAACGAACTGCAGTCCGCGAACGACTCGACCCTCCTCGACGAGGACGGCGACCCGTCGGACTGGATCGAGCTGCTCAATCGCGGCGGCCAGGCCGTGGATCTCACCGGCTGGGGCCTGTCCGATCGCAGCGACAGTCCTTTCAAATGGACCTTCCCCACGGTGACGCTGGGCGCCGGCGAGCGCTTGCTGGTGTGGGCCTCCGGCAAGGACCGGACCGGCACCGACCCCGGCGGGACGGTCGATTCACCCGACGACATCCCCGGCCTCGTCCTGTGGCTGCGCGCCGAGGAGGAATCCTACGCCGACGGCCAGGCGGCATTCACCTGGACCGACCGCAGCGGCCACGGCAATCACGGCACCGCTCCTTCCTCCGGCACCCGCCCGGTGTTCCGGCTCAACCGCATCAACGGCAAGCCCGCCTTCCAGTTCACCCGCTCCTCGAGCCAGGAGTTCCGCCTGCCCGTCGCCTCGTTCAACGGCCTCGACACGCTCAACGACCTTTCGCTGTTCGCGGTCGCGAAATGGAGCGGCAGCGTGACTTCGGGCATCTTCGGTGCCTGGCATCCCACGGTCAGCACCACCAACGCCCACTTCGAGGTCAACTCCGGCGGCGAGATCCGCTTCCGCGTCGGCTCGATGGACAGCATCCGCTCCGCCGCGGCCATCGCCACCAACGAGTGGTCGGTCCTCTCCACCTCGCTGGCCGGTACCGCCGACACGCCGCTCGCCCGGTTCTTCAAGAATGGCCAGCTCGTCGACACCCGCGTCCAGAGCCCCGGCGACACGCCGCTTTCCAGCTACCAGTTCATGGCCGTCGGCAGCTCGACCAGCGGCCGCAACTTCAACGGCGACATCGCAGAGGTCCTGCTCTACGACCGCCAGCTCACCGCCGCCGAACGCGGTTTCCTCGATAACTACCTCGGCACCCGCTACGCGCTGCCCGGGGCCGGCGGATCGGTGGAACCACAGCTCCACACCAACTTCAGCATCGATGCCGCCGGCGAGGACCTCGTCCTGACCCGGCCGGATGGCACGACCGAAGACCTGGTGCCTGCCGTGGCAATCCCCCTCGACGCGAGCTACGGGCGAAGCCCCGAAACGGGCAGCGCCCTCGCCTACTTCGCCGCCCCGACCCCGGGACAGCCGAATGCCGCGATCTCCTACGGCCCGCCACTCGGCAAGCCGTTGCTCTCCGAGCCGCGCGGATTCAAGACCGCCGCCTTCACCCTCGCGATCACCCCGCCCGATCCCGCGGCATCGCTGAAGTACACGCTCGACGGCAGCGAGCCCTCCGAAACAAACGGCTTCACTTACAGCGGCCCCATCCCGGTAAGCGCCACCACCGTGGTGCGAGCCGCGGCCTTCAAGGCGGGCGCCCTGCCGGTCCGCGCCATCGCCACCCGCTCCTACTTCTTCCTCGACGACATCGTCGACCAGACCACCGCCCCCGCCGGCTATCCCGCGACCTGGGGTGGATTCACCCAGACCAGCTACGCCATCAGCCCGGCCATCGCCGCCCGGCCGGGCTACGAGGCGGCGATGAAATCCGCGCTATCGAGTTTCCCGACCCTGGCCCTGTCGATCCCCGTCGATAACATGTTCGGCCCGTCAGGCCTCTATGCCAACCCGCTCAACCGCGACCTCGAGGAGTTCGCCTCCGCCGAATGGATCGCCCCGGATGGCTCGCTCGACGTCCAGATCGATGCCGGCCTGCGCATCCAAGGGGGTGCCAGCCGCAACTTCGACAGCACGCCGAAGAAGTCAATGCGCCTGCTCTTCAAAGGCAGCTACGGCGAAAGCCGCCTGCGGGTCCCGGTGCTGGCGGACGGGGGCACCGCGATGGCCGACTTCAACTCGCTCGTCCTGCGCGCCGACTACAACAATTCCTGGCTGCACTGGGATTCCCTCCAGCGCACCCGCGGCACCAGCCTCAGGGACCAGTGGATGCGCGACAGCCAGATCGCGATGAGCGGGCTCGGTTCCCACGGAAACCACGTCCACCTCTACCTCAACGGCCGCTACTGGGGGGTCTACAACGTGTCGGAACGGACCGATGCGGCCTTCACCGCCAGCTATCTCGGCGGCGACCGCGGTGACTACGACGCGATGACCCACCGCGGCGTCCGCGACGGTGACAACATCGCCTGGAACACCATGCGCGCCATCGCCCAGGCCGGGCTCTCGAGTCCCGCGCAGTATGCGGCGATCCGCGAGTACCTCGATGTCCCACAGTTCGCCGACTACATGCTGCTCAACATCTACGGCGGCAACCTCGACTGGCCGGACAACAACTGGAGCGCCACCCGCAAGCGGGAGGACGACGCCGGCTTCCGCTTCCTCGCCTGGGATGCCGAGCGCACCCTCGAGGACCCGGCCCTCAACCGCGTCAACCTGACGGGTTCCAACAACCCCGCCGAGTTCTACGCCGCGCTGCGCAACAACGCGGAGTTCCGGCTGTTGTTCGCCGACCGTGTGCACCGCCACTTCTTCAACGGTGGTGCGCTGACCCCTGCCGCCGCCGCCCAGCGCTACGCGACCCGTGCGGTGGAAGTGGAAGCGGGGGTGTTCGCCGAGCACGCCCGCTGGGGTGGCTACCGCAACGAGATCTACGACCGCAACGGGCCGTCGCCGGTCTACGAGGTCGATCCCCACTGGCTGGCCGAGCGCGACCGCATCCTCAACGACTACCTGCCGGTCCGCACCGCCACCGTGCTGGCGCAGCTCAAGGCAGCCAACCTTTACCCTGCCGTCGATGCGCCGGTTTTCAGCCAGCACGGCGGCGAAGTGACCGCCGGCCAGCTGATCGCAATCTCCGCCGCCAGCCCGACAATCTACTACACCATCGACGGCAGCGACCCGCGGGTCGAAGTCAGCGGCGCGGTCTCGCCCGCGGCCACGGCCTACGCCGCGCCGCTCGCCCTCGCCGGCCAAGTCACGCTCAAGGCACGGGTTCTCAGCGGCGGCGTTTGGAGTGCCTTGAACGAAGCCGACTTCTACACCGTGCTGCCGGAATCCGAGTTCCTGCCCGCCGGCAGCGGCGACTGGACCCTCGACACCAGCTGGAGCAGCACCCCGTTCCCCAACGGTCCCGGCAAGCGAGCGCTGATCCACGCCCCCGCCACCGGCGACCGCAACATCAACCTCCGCGTCCCGGTCAGCGTCGGCAGCATCCGCTTCGACGAAACCGGCAACCTGTTCCGCAACCGCGTGCGTGATCAGCTCACCGGCAACACCTTGACCTTCGACGGCGCCGGCCAGAACGCGCTCATCCGCGTCGATGGCGACGGCAGCGGCTACGTCGAATTCGAAGTGCTCGCGGGCACCGATCTCGCCGGCGACCTCGAACTCCAGGTGAATCACCCGGGCGGCAACGCGGACCACGGCGCCCTGCGGCTGCGCGCCCCCTGGAGCGGTCCCGGCGGCATCCGCAAGACCGGCATCGGGGTCGCCTCCTTCACCGGCGAGGACAAGAACTTCACCGGCGCATTCGAGATCACCCGCGGCGTCGTCCAGCTCACCGAACCGGCGACGCCGAAGTTCGCCTCCTCCGTCTCCGTGGCATCCGGCGGCCAGCTGCGCCTGATTTCGGGAAGTTCTCCGGGCACGCCGCGAAGCTACCCCTTCGCCACACCCATCCGGATCGCGGGCACGGGGCGAGGCGCCGAGATTCCCGATGACAGCGGCTTCGGCAAACTCGGAGCCCTCCGCTACGACCCGGGGAACGGCGACAACCACGCGATCCTGCCCCAGCCGGTCGAACTCACCGCCGCCGCAAGCATCCACGTCGACGGATCCCTCAATCGCCTCGAGCTGTCGGCACCGCTGCTGGCATCGCCCTGGCCGCTGACCAAATCCGGCGGCGGAACCCTTGTCCTCAGCGCCGCCAATGCCAGCTTCGATGGACCGGTCATCGTCGAGAACGGGACGCTCGAAACCTCGGGCGCCCTCGCTTCACCGGTCCAGCTCGGAGCTTCGGGCATCCTCGCCGGCCACGGTATGACCGGCACCTTGTCGGGCAGCGGCACCGTCCTGCTCGACGGCAAGATCCGCTCGGCGCCGTCGCTGGGTGGCACCCGGATCGAGAGCGTCCTCGCCCTCGCCGGTCCGCCGGACTTCCTGAGTCCCGCCTCCGCAGGCAACGGCCTGCTGCACGTCGATGCCATCGCCTCTCCCCCGCAGGCCTGTCGCATCTACCTTCCGAATCCGGGCGTCCTCTTCCGCGGCGTCCTGTTCGCGCCCTTCGCGGTCGACCTCGCGAGCGCGGTGCGTGCCGCCGCGTGCGAGGTCTATCAGCCGGATGGCACGGGCTGGTCGCTGGTGCCCGCGGCCCAGGTCGTGACCGTCCCCGGGATCGCCGACTTTGGCGGGGGACCGATCCAAGGCCGCATCGTCGAAGTCCGGCTCGCCGCGCCCCCCGCATCGTTCGTGCGCTGGCAGATTGAAGCCTTCCCGGATGTGAACGACCGCCTCAATCCCTCGATTGGAGGTCCCGAAGCGACGCCTTTCGGTGACGGCATCCCGAACCTGCTGCGCTATGCGCTGGGCATCGCCATCGGGGATCCGCCCGGTGACCGGATGCCGCGCTTGCTTCGCAGCGGTGGCACGAGTGTCTTCAGCTTTCCCTTCGATCCCGGCCGCGACGACATCGCCTGCCTCGTCGAGGCCACCGGCGACCTCGACGACTGGGCAAATGCCGACGTGCTGTTCGATTCGCGGCACGACTTCCCCGCGGCGTTCGACGGCGACCGCCTGGTCGTCACCGAAGCCGCGGAAGCCGGCCGCCGTTTCTACCGTCTGCGGGTCATCCAGCGCTGATCCGCTCAAGCGTCCTTGCTGAAGACCATCACCCCGTCCTTGACGTCGCCGGTGATGACGTCGCCGTCGACGAACTTGCCGTCGAGCAGGTCGAGCGACAGCGGGTCGAGCAGGTGGTGCTGGATCGCCCGCTTGAGCGGCCGCGCACCGTAGACCGGATCGTAGCCCTGGTTGCCGAGGTATTCCTTCGCCGCCTCGGTCAGCGCGAGCGCCAGCCCCTGCTTGGCGAGGCGCTTGCGGACGCGGTCGAGCTGGATGTCGACGATCGTCGTCAGTTCCTCGCGCCGCAGGCGGTCGAAGATGATCGTCTCGTCGATGCGGTTGAGAAACTCGGGCCGGAAGTGCTCGCGCAGGGCGGCGGTGACCTTGGCTTCGCGCTGCTCGGCATTCTCATCCTCGAGGATGAAGCGGCTGCCGATGTTCGAAGTCATGATCAGCACGGTGTTCCGGAAATCCACCGTTCGGCCCTGGCCGTCGGTGATGCGGCCGTCGTCGAGCACCTGCAACAGCACGTTGAAGACATCCGGGTGGGCCTTCTCGATCTCGTCGAACAGCACCACCGAGTAGGGCTTGCGCCGCACGTGTTCGGAAAGCTGGCCGCCCTCCTCGTAGCCCACGTATCCCGGAGGCGCCCCGATCAAGCGGGCCACGCTGTGCTTCTCCATGTATTCCGACATGTCGATGCGGACCATCGCGCCCTCGTCGTCGAAAAGGAACTCGGCGAGTGCCTTCGACAGCTCCGTCTTGCCGACCCCGGTGGGCCCGAGGAACAGGAAGGAGCCGATCGGGCGGTTCTCGTCCTGCAGGCCGGCGCGGGCACGGCGCACGGCATTGGAAACCGCCTTGATCGCCGTCTTCTGGCCGATCACCCGCTCGCTGAGGCGCTCTTCCATGTGCACCAGCTTCTCCTTCTCCCCCTCCTGCAAGCGCGAGACGGGGATGCCGGTCCACGAGGCGACCACCCGGGCGATGTCCTCCTCGGTGACTTCCTCCTTCAGGATTGCGCCGCTCTTCTGCAGCTCGACCAGCCGGGCGTTCGCATCATCCAGCGCCCGGTGGGCTTCCGGAATGCTCCCGTAGGTGATCTCCGAGGCACGGGTCAGGTCGCCGATCCGCTGGGCCTGCTGGGCGTCGTTCTTGAGGGTCTCGATCTTCTCCTGGGCGGCGCGCACCTGGTCGATGACGCCCTTCTCGTTGCGCCACTGGGCCATCAGTCCGGCCGACTGTTCGCGGAGGTTCGCCTGCTCTTCCTTCACCTTCTCCAGGCGGGCTTCGCTGGCCTTGTCCTTCTCCTTCTCGAGCGCCTTCTTCTCCATCTCCAGCTGCATGATCTCGCGCTCGATCTGGTCGATCTCGGTCGGCATGGAATCGAGCTCGATCTTCAGCCGCGAGGCGGCCTCGTCGACGAGGTCGACGGCCTTGTCCGGCAGGAAGCGGTCGGAGATGTAGCGGTCGGAAAGCATCGCCGCGGAAACCAGCGCACCGTCCTGGATGCGCACGCCGTGGTGGACCTCGTAACGCTCCTTGAGCCCGCGGAGGATGGCGATGGTGTCTTCGACCGACGGCTCGCCGACCATCACCGGCTGGAAGCGGCGTTCGAGGGCGGCATCCTTTTCAATGTACTTGCGGTACTCATCGAGGGTGGTCGCGCCGATGGTGCGCAGTTCGCCACGGGCGAGCTGGGGCTTGAGCAGGTTGCCGGCGTCCGGGCTGCCCTCGGTCTTCCCCGCTCCGACGATGGTGTGGAGTTCGTCGATGAAGAGGATGATCTCGCCGGCCGATTCGGCGACCTCCTTGAGGAAAGCCTTGAGCCGCTCCTCGAACTCCCCGCGGAACTTGGCGCCGGCGAGCATGCCGCCGATGTCCATGACGATGATCCGCTTGTCCTTCATCGAGTCCGGCACGTCGCCGGAAACGATGCGGCGGGCGAGACCCTCGACGATGGCGGTCTTGCCGACCCCGGGTTCGCCGATCAGCACCGGGTTGTTCTTGGTCCGTCGGGACAGCACCTGCATCACCCGCCGGATCTCGTGGTCGCGGCCGATGACCGGGTCGATCTTGCCCTCGCGGGCCCGGGCGGTGAGGTCGGTGCCGTACTTCTCCAGCGTCTGGTATTTCCCTTCCGGGTCCTGGTCGGTGACCTTCTGCGGTCCGCGGACGCCCTCGATGGCCTTGCGGGCCTTCTTCTCGTCGAGGCCGGCGTCCTTGAGCAGCTTGCCTTCCGGCCCGTCCGCCTTGAGGGCGCCGACCAGGACGTGCTCGACGCTCAGGTAGTCGTCACCCATCGCCTCGCGGACCTCGTCGGCGGCGTCAAGGGTGGCGCGCAGGCCGTAGCTGATCTGCGGCTGGGTGGTCCCGCCCTGCTGGGTGGGTTCCCGGTCGAGCGCCGCGGCAACCGCCACCTTCAGCTTGGTGACATCGACTCCGGCCTTCTGGAGGATCGGCGTGGCGATCCCGCCCTCCTGTTGGAGCAGCGCCAGCAGCAGATGATAACCCTTCAATTCCGGATGTGCCGACTTCGAGGCGAGCCGCTGGGCGGCCTGGAGTGCCTCCTGGAGTTTGTTGGTCAACTTGTCTAGTCCCATGGATTTCTTGGATTGTGAGCCACTCTAGAATCAGGTCCGGCGGATTTCCACGCCCTGCTTGCGATTCGTTCGTCATCGGCTGCCATCGGCGCGGATGCCCCGGCCGGCAAATCGGGCTGGGATTGCCGCGCTGATGTGGGAGATTCACCACGTGAAACGTGCGCTGGTGATCGTCTTGGACTCGGTGGGATGCGGTGGCGCGCACGACGCGGCGGCCTATGGCGACGAGGGCGCGGACACGCTCGGGCACCTGATCGCACGGGCGGGCCTGAAACTCCCGAACCTCCGCCGCCTCGGGTTCGGCAAGGTCCTCGGCCTGCCGGAGGTCGAAACCCTCGACGGCAGCGCGGCGGCGCGCATGAGCGAAGCGTCGGCCGGCAAGGACACGACAACCGGCCATTGGGAGATCGCGGGCTGCGTGCTCGAGCAACCCTTCGACACCTTCGAGGCATTCCCCGGGGATCTCCTCGACGAGATCGGCGGCCCTTTCCTCGGCAATTTCGCGGCATCGGGGACCGAGATCCTCAAGGAGCTCGGCGAGGAACATCTCAAGACCGGTGCCCCCATCGTCTACACCAGCGCCGACTCGGTACTGCAGATCGCCGCCCATGAGGAGCACTACGGCTTGGAAAAACTCCAGGACCTTTGCCGGCATGCACGGGAGGTGCTCGACCGGCACGGCATCCGCATCGGCCGGGTCATCGCGAGGCCCTTCACCGGGGAAAGCGCCGGCACCTTCAAGCGCACGCCGAACCGCCACGACTATTCGCTGATGCCACCGGAGACCGTGCTCAACCGCCTGCAGGCGGCCGGGGTCGACACGATCGGGGTCGGGAAGATCGCCGACATTTTCGCGGGTTCCGGGATCTCGGAGTCGCACCCGACCACCTCCAACGCGGACGGCATGGCGACCATCGGGCGGCTGTGGTCGGAAGCCCAGCCCCGTCCACACCTGATCTTCGTCAATCTGGTCGACTTCGACTCGCTCTACGGCCACCGCCGCGACCCGCAAGGCTATGCGAATTGCCTGCGCGAGTTCGACGCCTGGCTGGGTGGTTTCCTGCCGGCGGTAGGCGGCGATTTCCTGCTGATCACCGCCGACCATGGCAATGACCCCTACCACCACGGCACCGACCACACCCGCGAACAGGTGCCGCTGCTCACCCTGAATGCCCCCTTCCCGCCGCAGGAATCGCCGGATTTCACCCAGGCCGCGCGGCTGGTCGCGTCGCACTTCGGCCTCTGAGCCGGATCCGGGCTTGCTTCCGGGGGGCGGACCGGCACATGGCTGTTCCCGCTTATGGCTGGTCTCATCATCGCACCCCGCGCCCGCATCTTCCACGGCCACGAATGGGTCTACGCCACGGAGGTCAAAAAAACCTTCGGCGACCCCAAGCCGGGCGACGTGATCACCCTCAAGGATTTCCACGACCGCTCGCTCGGCACGGCGATCTACAACCCGCAGTCGCAGATTGTCGCCCGCCGCTTCTCGCGCCGGAAGCAGGACCTGGACGCCGATTTTTTCGTCCGCCGCATCGGCCAGGCGATCGAACTGCGCCAGCGGATCGGCATCGACGCCACCCTCGCCCGGCTGGTGTGGAGCGAGTCCGACGGCATGCCCGGCCTGATCATCGACCGCTACGGCGACCACGTGGTCATGCAAACGCTGACCCTCGCGATGCGCCAGCGCGTCGATCTCATCGTGGCGGCCTTGAAAGAACTCATCGACCCGCAGTCGATCATCCTCCGCAACGATTCGCCGATCCTGAAAGCCGAGGGCATTGAGGAGGAAATCTCCATGCTCCACGGCGTCAACCCCGGGGCCTGCGTGGTGGAGGCGAACGGACTGAAGTTCGAGATCGACCTCTTCGACGGCCAGAAAACCGGCCTCTACCTCGACCAGCTCCAGACCCACGCCGAGGTCGCCCGGCTGGCGGCGGGCAAGCGGGTGCTCGACTGCTTCACCAACCAGGGCGGCTTCGCGCTGGCCTGCGCCAAGGCCGGTGCGGCGAAGGTCACCGCCGTCGACATTTCCGAGACCGCCTGCGCCGCCGCCCGACGCAACGCCGAGCTCAACGGCGTGGAGATCGACGTCCGGGCCCACAACGTCTTCGACTTCCTCAAGCACGCCGCCCCGGAGTATGACCTGATCATCCTCGACCCGCCGAGCTTCACGCGGAACAAGAAGACGCTCATGGGGGCGATGCGCGGCTACAAGGAGATCCATCTCCGCTCGCTCAAGCTCCTGGACAAGGGCGGCATCCTTTCGACCTTCTGCTGCTCCCACCACGCCAGCCGCGAGTTGTTCCAGGCGAACCTCGTCGATGCCTCGGTGGACGCGAAGAAATCGCTGCGGCTGGTGATGAACCACGGCCAGCGGCTCGATCACCCGGTTCTTCCCGCGATCCCGGAGACCGAGTATTTGAAGGGGATCACCATCGAGCTGATGGCGGGGCGATGAACCCGAGCCCCTATCAACCGCCGTCGAGCGATCCGTCGCGGAACATCGAGGCGGAGAATTGTCCCGACTGCGGAAAGCCGATGGAAACGGGGACCGCGAGCGGCACGCTCTATTGGTCGAACCTCAACCGGTCCCGCCTCAGTCGCTTTATTTCCCAAGGGAAACCATTGCTCTCCAAGAGCTTCAGTCTCACGCTCCGAACCCCGCAGCTCGGCGGACATCACTGTCCGAATTGCGGCCTGACCATCCTGCGACCCGACCGTTGATCCGGCTGCCCGGTTTTCCGGGGCACGGGGCTTTCCGCCCGCTCGTCATGCAGCTTGATGGATGTCCCGACTATTCGTTCCCGTCCATTTCGGGAGGCGAGCCGCCGGGGATTCTGATGTAGCGGGTCTCGCCCGGCGGGGAGGTCGGATCCAGGAGCAACGTTCCCGGAGCGATCCCGCCAACGTCGAGAATCTGGTTGTTGTGGGGATTGAAGATGAAGTTCGACTTGCCCGGAAGGACACGGCCGACCGGCGCGTTCTGCTTCTTCAGCTCTTCTTCCGGGCTGTCTTCCACCAGATCCTGTTCGTCCGGTTCCGGCATCTCCGGAATCCGGAAGTATTTCTTTTCCGACGGCGGATACATGGGATCGGCGACCATCCTTCCCGCGGGAATCCCACTCACGTCGATGATCTTGCCGCTGAACGGGCTCTTCACGTAGCCGGGCCGATCGGCAACGGGCTCCGCCACCCAGATCTTCTTCTCCGGGTTCGGCGGCCGGTTCGCGGCTTTGGTCGCCCGCTCATCCGGCTTCTTCTCATCGGGGGCGCTTGCTGCCATCGAATCCGCCGCGGCGGCGGGCATGGAAGCCGACGGGAGCTCCTTCTCCGGACCGGTCTCGTCCTTGCGCTGGCAGGACAGGGAGGCCAAGGCCATGGCCGCGACGATGTTGAAGCTTTTCATGCTTCCTGGAGATGAGCCAACGCATCATCTCCGGTCAAGCATGCGGCCTGTCTACTCTTCCGGGGCCGCCGGCTCGGGCTCGGGCTCCGGTGGCGGCTCGGGCTTCTCCTTCTTGCCGCCCGGATTGATCAAGATCGTGGGATCGAGCAATTTCGGCGGTTCGATCGGCTCCACCGGTTCCGCCGGCATCTCGGGGACGCGGAAATGCTTCTTCTCCTCCGCGGGATAGGTCGGGTCGGCCACGAGGGTGCCGGGAGGGATCCCTTTCACATCGACGATTTTCCCGTTGTACGGACTCTTCACGAATCCCGGCTGCCCCGGGACCGGTTCGGCGACCGGCGCCTTGCGCTCCACCAGCACCGGTTCCTCCTCTTCCTCCTCCGGAGGTTTGGTTTCATCCTCCCCGGACGGGCTCACCGTGCCGGGGTCCTCCGGTCCGGCCGGGTGATCCGAAGGATCCACGGTCAAGGATTCCTCCTTGCGCTCGCAAGATGCCAACATGATCCCGATGATCGCCGCCGTCCAAAGTCCCTTCACCCTCTGAAGAGATGGAAGACAGATCGCACCCCGTCAAGTCGCCGACCGATGATTTCCGCAAACTGGCCCTGGAACCTGCACGATGAACTCCGCTTCGACCGGTTCATGGAGCTGGCACTGCACGACCCCGGGCAAGGCTACTACGCCCGCCGTATCCGTGGCGTGGGCAAGGGCGGGGACTTCACCACCACCCCCATGCTCACCCCGGCGCTCGGACGGGCGATCGCCGACTGGGCGACCGGCGCCTCGAAGGAAAGCGCCTGCCGGGACCTGATCGAGCTCGGCCCCGGCGAGGGGCTGCTGGCCGCCACGGTCCTGAAGCACCTGCCCTGGTGGCGGCGGCCGCGGCTGCACCTCGTCGAGCGGTCCGCACCGCTGCGCGAGAAGCAGGCTGACTTGCTCGGCACCAAGGTCCGCTGGCACGACTCGGTCGCGGCCGCGCTGGACGCCTGCGGCGGCCGGGCCTGCCTCTACTCGAACGAATTCGCCGACGCCTTCCCGGTCCGCTGCTTCCGTCGCGACGACGACGGCTGGAGCGAGCTTTTCGTCGGACCGGCCGGATCGTGGCGGTGCTGCGAGGCTTTGCCGGACTCATCGGTGTTCGAGATTCCCCACCCGCCCGGGCAAATCGTCGAGGTGGCGGAGTCCTATCGCGACTACCTTCACCAATGGCTGCCGCTCTGGCAGGCCGGGCGGATGCTGACGATCGACTACGGGGCCGAAGCCGCCGCCCTCTACCACCGGCGCCCCCGCGGCAGCCTCCGCGCGTATTTCATGCAGCAACGGCTGGAAGGCCCCGAAGTGTTCGAGCGTCCCGGCCGGCAGGACCTGACCGCCGACGTGAACTTCACCGACCTCCAGCGCTGGGTGGCGCCGCCGGTGACGACGGCCCGATTGGTCAGCCAGCGGGAATTCATGCGGTCCCACGCGACCCCGGCCGACGCCAGGCTGCAGGATGCCGCCGGTGCCGGTGAAGCCTTCCGGGTGCTGGAACAGGTGCGCTGACGCCATCTGAGACGTTGCGCATTCACCCGATCGCGCCATCTTCACCGGATGCTGCGCACCCTCGCTATCCTCGTCTCGCTGGCGCTCCCGCTCGCGGCCTTCGAACTCCCCGCAAAGTCATCCCAGTGCGTCGTCGGCGTCGCCAAGGACTGGGACAGCTCGACCGTCACCCTCAACGCCTACGAAAAGCGCGGCGGCCAGTGGGTGAAAACCAGCGGACCGTGGCAGGGCCGGCTCGGTCGCAGCGGCCTGGTTTGGGGTGCCGGGCTGCACCCGGTTCCAGCCGGCGCGAAGACCAAGCGCGAGGGCGACTGGCGGGCCCCGGCCGGCGTGTTCCGCATCGGCGGCGCCTGGGGTGCCCACGACAACATCCAAAAACACCGCAAGCAGTTCTACCGCCAGGTCACCACCCGCGACCTGTGGGTGGAAGACCCGAAATCCCCCAGTTACAACCAGCACGTCATCCTCGACCACGAACCGGCGACCGCCTGGGAAAAGAAGCAGCAGATGAAGCAGGACGACTACCCGCACTCGCTGAAGATGTTCATCGCCCACAATGCCCCGCCGCAGGTCGTCCCGGGCGCCGGCAGCGCGATCTTCTTCCACATCTGGCGCGGCGGTGGCTCGAAGCCGACCGCCGGCTGCACCACCATGAAGGAAGACAAGCTCCGCGAGCTGATCGCCTGGATCGATCCCGGCAAGCAGCCGCTCTATGTGCTGCTGCCCCAGGCGGAATACGCGGCGAAGAAGGCGGAGTGGAAGTTGCCGTGAAATTGCCGACTTGAAGGATCGCGGACATTGCCGGATCCTCCCAGTTGATGATGTACCTCGAACATCCCGTGGTGTGGCTCTCCACCGCGATCGCCATCCTTCTGGGATATGTCGTGCTGCGTTTCGTCATCCACCCGCTTTCCTATGTCTACCGCCCGCAGCCGCGGGGACTGGCGATCCGCAGCTTCGGATTCTTGAAGCGGGCCGATCTTCCCTACGATGGCATCAAGCGCCTGGAGCCATTGCACCGCCGCGACCTCGCCCGGCGACACTTCGAAGCTCCCGTTGAATTCCTGACCGGCGGCGGGCCGCTCGCCCCCGGCACCCTGCTCCTCTGGGAGACCGACGCCGCGGTTTTCGTTCTTCCCGGCTGGCACTACCGGTGGCTCGGAGCCCAGGACCGCGAGGTCGCCTACCGGGACGCGATCCGGGAGCGGCGGAAAAAATGGCTCACCACCCTGTGGCTCGGCGTCCAAGCCGCTGTCCGAATCACTGCACGGTTCGTGCGTATCGGCACTTTCTGCCTGATGGTGCTTCCGCTGTGGACGCTCGCGATTCAGCTCACGGGGATCCACCGGGTCGCCGAAAACCTCGCCATGCCGGTCATGCCGGTTTTCCGCAGCCTGTTATTCCCCGACTTCGCGGCCACGCTCTTCCCGGTCGCATGCGGGGTCATGATCATGATCGTCCTGGCGGGCAAACACCGGATTCCGCTCGCGATCGGAGGCATCACCTTGGTGGCCGCGTGTTCCCGCTTCTTTTTTAGCGTTGGCCACGCTCACGACATCTCTCACCAGCTCTTCGACAACTGCATCGGCTTCGATCGAATCCTCACTTGGAGCCACCTTTCGATCCTGGCCTCCGCCATTTCGGTCGCCTGCGCGAGTCTCGTTCCTTACCTCCCGTCCCGACGCGGCGCCGGCACGCCCTGATAGAACACCGCCAGCACCGGCACGCAGACCGCCACGCAGCCGGCCTGGATCCACCAATAAGCCGACCAGCCGCCGTGACCGGCATGGACGGTGGCGTCAAAGATCATCCGCGCCAAAACCGTGCCCGCCAGCGAGCCCACGCCGTTGCTGGCCAGCGTCAACAACCCCTGCGCCTGGGTCCGCAGGCTGGCATCGACCCGCCGGTCGAGGAACAACTGGCCGGTGATGAAATACAGCGTGTAGCACAACCCGTGCAGCGCGATGCCGGCGATGAGCCACTGGCTGTGGCCGCTGACCCCCGCCAAGGCGAACAGGATGTAACGCAGCGTCGAGAGCCCGAGCGCCACCATCAGCACCGTCTTGACCCGGAAGCGGGTCATCACCATCGCCATCACCAGCATCGCCGCGATCTCGCTGATCTGGCCGATCGTCATGGTCGCCGCCGCGGTGAGGTTGCCCAGCGCCTCCAGGTGCTGGGGCGTGTGCATGAAAAAGGCCGCCAGCGGGATGCTAAGCAGCATGGTCACGGTGAAAAACACCAGGTGATCCCGCTCGCGCAGCAGCCGGAAGGCATCGAGACCGAGCAAGGTCCGCAGCGACCGCGACTTGCCGACCGGCGGGGTGTCGGGAAGGAAAAACGCGGTGAAGCCGCCGATCAATCGCGTCACCGCTCCGGCATAGCCCGCCACCGGCGAACGGTCGGCGAGCAGGACGTAGCTGGTCAGGAATCCGGCCGCCATCCAGCCGAGCGTGCCGCCGAGCCGGACCACGGGGAATTCCTGCTCGCCCCACTTCAGGTGGGTCATCGAGATGCCGGTCAGCATGCTCCACATCGGTGCCGCCACCACCGAGCTGGCCGCCAGCAAGCCGATGAACCACCAGGGCGACCTCGGGGTTTCCAGGCTGTGGAACGCCGCCGCGAGCAGCACCGCGCTGATGATGCCGATCCAGCCGAAGACCTTCTGCCCCGAGAAGCGGTTGTCGGCCAGCGCCCCGATGATCAGCGGCGAGATCAACGAAGCCACCGGCCCCGCCAGGAAAGCCCGCTCGATCCACTCGCTGCCGAGCCCCTTCGCGGTGAGAATATTCGACAACGCAGGGGTGTAGTAGCCGGGCGACATCCCCACCAAAAAGAACACCGTGAACAGCCCCACGATCACGGACGGCTGGGTGCGGGATGGCGGAGGCAGGGGCACGGGCGGACGCTAGCGGGACGGCGCCCGCGTGCAAGATCGGCGCAGGCGAAAGCAGCCGGCCCGGCCGCAGGTCACCGCTTCACCTGGCCGTCCCCGCGCACCTGGTACTTGTAGCTGGTCAGCTCGCGTAGGCCCATCGGTCCGCGGGCGTGGAGCTTGTCGGTGGAAATCCCGATCTCGGCCCCGAAGCCAAACTCCTCGCCATCGGCGAAGCGGGTCGAGACATTGTGGAAGACACAGGCCGAATCGCAGCCCGCCAGGAAGGCGTTCGCCGCCGCGTCGTCCGCGGTGACAATGCACTCGGTGTGATGCGAGCCGTGGGTATTGATGTGGCCGATCGCGTCCTCGAGCGAATCGACGACCTTCACCGACAGGATCAGGTCGAGGTACTCCGTCTCCCAATCCTCTTCGGTGGCGGGCACGGCATCGATGATCGCACGGGTGCGCTCACAGCCACGGAGCTCGACCCCCTTTTCCCGCAGCCCGGCGGCGATCGCGGGAAGGTGGCTCTCGGCAACCGACGCGTGGACCAGCAGGGTCTCCAGCGCATT
The DNA here is from genome assembly GCF_014904755.1 of Neoluteolibacter marinus. Taxonomy (GTDB): domain Bacteria; phylum Verrucomicrobiota; class Verrucomicrobiia; order Verrucomicrobiales; family Akkermansiaceae; genus Haloferula; species Haloferula marina. The sequence continues at coordinate 110,330 of NZ_JACZFQ010000104.1, read as the reverse complement.
GCACACGCCGGGCTTCTGGGTCTTCGAGTTGACGGTCAATTTCACCGCCATGTCGGGATCGGCGGCGGCATCGACGAAGAGGTGGCAGATGCCGTCGTAGTGCTTGATCACCGGCATGCGGGCCTGCGAGACGACCGTTTCGATCAGCCCCTTGCCACCGCGCGGGATGATCAGGTCGAGCCATTTGTCCATCTGGCACAGCGCGGTGACACTGGAACGGTCGGTGAAAGGCACCAGCTGGATCGCGTTCGCCGGCAGGCCGGCCGCCTCACCGGCTGCCTGCAAGGCCGCGGCAATCGCCCGGTTGCTGTGGATGGCCTCCGAGCCGCCGCGCAGGATCGTCGCGTTGCCGGTCTTGAAACACAGCACGGCGGCGTCGCTGGTGACGTTCGGCCGGCTTTCGAAAATGATGCCGATGGTGCCGATCGGCACCCGCACCTGCTCGAGGTGGATCCCGTTGGGGCGGGTCCACTTTTCCATCACCTGTCCGACCGGGTCCGGCAGTGCCGCGACCTGCTCGATTCCGCCGGCGATGGCATCGACCTTCTTTTCGTCGAGCCGGAGGCGGTCGAGCATCGGCTTCGACAGCCCCTTGGCCTCGCCCGCCTCGATGTCGAGCGCGTTGGCCGCGAGGATTTCCGGAGTCGCGGCACGCAGACCGGCGGCCATCGACCGCAGGATCGCGTTCTTGGTGTCGGTGGAAAGCTGGGCAAGCTGATAGGACGCCGCGCGCGCATTGCGGGCGAGTTCCTCGACGGCGGTGAACACTTCGGCTTCGGTCATGGGGCGGAATCTAGCTTCAATCGGTCGGGGCGCATCCGGCTTCCCGGGCGGCAAAGCGGGTCGAAAGCCCCTTCTCCCCCGCCAGGATGCCGGCGAGGCGCTCGGGCTTGCGGCCGTGGGCGATGTGGACGGTGATGCCGGCATCGACGGAGTATTTCACCGCCTGGAGTTTCGACGCCATGCCGCCGATGGAAAAACGCCCGCGTTCGTCCTTGGCGAAGCCGAGCACGGCATCCACGTCCGGCACGTCCTCCACCAGCTCACTGGTCTCCGGCGACAGCAAGCCGTCCACCGAGGTCAGCAGGATCAGGCGGCGGGCGCCGAGCAGGCTGGCCACCCGCGACGATAGCATGTCGTTGTCGCCGACGCGGAGTTCCTCGACGGCAACCGAATCGTTCTCGTTGATGATCGGGACGATCTTCGGCTCGGCGAGCAGGCGCTGCAGGGTGTTCGAAACGTAGTTCCGCCGCTCCGGCGTCTGGAGGTCGCCCCCGGTCAGCAGCACCTGGGCGACAGCGAGGTCGAAGTTGCGGAAAAGGTTCTCGTAGGTGTGCATCAGCCGCGCCTGGCCGACGGCGGCGCAGGCCTGCTTGGTGCTGAGGTCGCTGGGATAGCCCTCCAGGCCGAAGGCGGAGACGCCCGCGCCGACCGCTCCCGAGCTGACCAGCAGGCAGCGGTGGCCGTTTTCAACCAGCCCGGCGATGGCGGTGACCAGACGGACCAGTGCGGCGCCGTCGAGGGTCCCGTCGCTCGCACGGGTGAGGACGCCGGTGCCGGCCTTGATGACGGTGAGGGATTCCATGGCGGGAAATGCGGCCGCGGCTATGGCCGGAAATCGCGCCGGAGGCCATCGCAAATCGCGGCAACGCCGGCCTTGCCCGGCCCGCCGGGGGCCATTAAAGGGCAGGCCATGAATGCGTTCCCGCCGCCCGGCGACAAGAAGCAGCTCGAGGAAGGCCTCGTTTTCACCCCGAAGTTCGACGCCGACGGCCTGGTCCCGGCGATGGCGATCGATGCCACCACCAAGGAGCCGCTGATGCTCGCCTACATGAACGCGGAGTCGCTCCGGATGACCATCGAGCTCGGTGAGGCGGTCTACTGGTCGCGCAGCCGCAAGGAAATCTGGCACAAGGGCAAGACCTCCGGCCACGTCCAGCGGGTGGTGGAGATCCGCACCGACTGCGATCAGGACGCCCTCGTCGTCTACGTCGAGCAGGCGGGCGCCGGCTGCTGCCACACCGGACGCGGCGAATGCTTTTACCGGAAAGTCGCCGGAACCACCGCCGGTGAGCCCACCGCGCTGGCCTTCACCGGCGAAGGCAAAACCTTCGATCCGGAGGCCGTCTACGGGAAATCTTGAAAAGTCGGGGGATCCGGCCGATTTTCGCGAACTTCGCGGTTGCATTCGGCGGGCCATTCCCCTAGTTCTCCCGCCCCTCGCGCCGCGCAGGTGCCAGGAATCACTTTTTTAACGCAAGGAGGACCGCCATGACCATCATCGAAAAGATCGAGCAGGAGCAGCTGAAAACCGATGTCACCGACTTCAACGTGGGCGACACCATCAAGGTTCACACCCGCGTCGTCGAAGGTGGCAAGGAGCGCATCCAGATCTTCCAGGGCATCGTGATCGCCCGCCGCGGCACCAGCGTGAACGCTTCCTTCACCGTCCGGAAGATCTCCTACGGCGAAGGCGTCGAGCGCGTGTTCCCGCTGCACACCCCGCGCATCTCCAAGATCGAGGTCATCAACCGCGGCAAGGTCCGCCGTGCCAAGCTGCACTACTTGCGCCAGCGCGTCGGCAAGAAGGCCATGCTCGTCAAGGCCGCTCCCAAGAAGTAAGCGGCTCTCCGAAAGGATTTCCAAACGCGCTTCCGGATTCGCCGGAAGCGCGTTTTTTTCGTTCCGCCCCCCGCCACTTGCCTCTTGGCGGCGTCGATACGATGACGGATGCTCCCGCCATGGCCCGCCGCGTCCCCATTCCTGTCGTCCTCCTGCTCGGCGCCGCCGCCATCGGCGTGCCCTGGTGGCAAGGCACGAAGGACATGGACTTCATGACGCCGCCGAGCGACCTCCGGTTGGAGTTGGTCCGCTACCAGGCGTCGGCGAAACTGCCCAAGCAGGCCTCGTTGTTTTCCGCGGAATCCAAGGCCAAGCAAGCCAAGGCCTTTCAGTCACCGATCAAGGCCCCGCCGGTCATCCATCCCGGTGACATTCATGCCCCGGCCGAAATCGACGCCTACCGCGAACACGCCGGGGAAGGCGCCGCGGCACTGATCGAACTGGCGGTCCACCTGGAAGAGCAGAGCGCGAACCCGCGCGCCCTGCTGGCCTGGGAGCGGGTGCTCGATTCCTGTCAGGCCGACGAATCCCAGCAGGCGGCCGCCCTCGCCGGCATCAAGCGCCTGCGTCCCCTGGTCGCGGCGTGGAACATCGATCCCGCGGCCGGCATCCCCCTGATCCTCGAAGTTTCGCTGTCGAAAGGCACCCCTGCGGAGGGACTCGACGAGCTGCTTGCCGGATGCGCCGGCATCCTGACCAAAAAGTCGTCGGGACTGCTCACCCTCACCAGCCGGATCGAAAAGCTGGAAACCAAGGCCGCCACGCCGCCACTGCTGTCCTTGCAAATCCTCGACGACGGCCCGAGCGCTACCTCGACCGGCCTCATCGAGCTGCCCTTGGCCACCGACCCCGAACGAACCCGCCGCGAGCTGCTCGCCGCCGCCTACAAGCTGGTGGCATCGCAGCTGGCCGCCGCGACCGATTTCACTCCGCCCGCGCCGCTGGACGCCGGCGACGACCCGGCAGCGGCGTTGGGCTTCAGCATCACCCGGCTCTGCTGGAAGGAGTTCGGAAAATCCCTCCGCGCGGCAGATCGTCCCTAAGAGAACGCTGGACGGCTCCGTTTCCCCGGGGAAGCTTCGCCCCATGTTCCGTCCCGTCGTTCTTTTCCTCGCCGGCACCCGCCTGCTGTGCGCCGATCCATCGACCGACCGTGCTCCGGTTGAACCCCGCACCCTGCCGGCCCCCGACCAGCCCGTTACGGAGGCGAAACCGGCGATCAAGGAACTCGACGCCGACCGCTTGCAGATCGGCGAGGTGATCTTCAACCGCAAGACCCGCGAGATCCGCTTCCCCGCGGCCGTCAACATGGCGGGCGACGAACTGCTGGAGTTCGCGATCGTCCACTCCAAGGGCAAGATTCACGAGTCCCTGCTGCTGACCGAGGTCTCCCCGACCCACCTGAACCTCGCCTTCAAGCTGCTCCGCTACCAGGCCTCGCCGGAATTCTACCCCCTGCTCGACGAGGACGGCACCGTCACCAGCAAGTTCCCCGAGGTGATGGCCGACGTGAAGGCCGCGGCCCGCGTCGACCTTTCCGTCGAATGGAAACAGGACGGCAAGGACCGCAAGGCCAAGCTGCGGGAGTGGATCGCCCACGGCTCCACCGGCGAATCGATGGCCGCCGATCCCTGGGTCTACGGCGGCTCGGAGATCTATGAAGGAAAGTTCATGGCCGAGACTTCCGGCGACGTCGCCGCAATTTTCCTGAGCAACACCGCGCTGATCAATTTCTCCGGCAAGGACAACAACTCCGACGAGGTGTGGTTGCCCTACCCCAAGCGCGTTCCCCCGGTGGGAACGAAAGTCACCGTCATCATCGCTCCTTTCCCGACACCAGCCGCGAAACCATGAAAACCGCCATTTGCCTCGCCCTCGGATCGTCCTTGGCCATCGCCCCGGCCCAGGACGCCAAGAACCCCTACCTGTCCCTGCAGGTTGAAATGAAACAAGCCATCGCCCGCGGCAACGCGTGGCTGGCCAAGCAACAGCAGGAGGACGGCCACTGGGACAATGCCGAGCTGCCCGCCTTCACCGCGCTCGCGCTGACCGCCGCCGTGCGGGACCCGGGTCTCGACACCAAGGCCGACCTGCCCGCGCCCGTGGCCAAGGGCTTCAAGTGGCTGCTCGACCAGCAGAAGGAAGACGGCGGCATCTACAACAAGGGCCTGTCGGTCTACAACACCGCCACCTCGGTCACGGCACTGACCGCGGCCAACCGGGAAATCTTCGAGCCGGCCATCGTCAAGGGCCGCAAGCACCTGATCGGCGAGCAGTGGGACATCGGCGAAAAGGGCGAAGCCGACCACAAGAACGACGGCGGCATCGGCTACGGCTCCCACAATGACCGCGCCGACATGTCGAACACCTACCTCGCCATCGAGGCACTCGCGCTTTCGAAAAAGGTGATCGAGGACGGCAAGCACGGCCAGCAGCCGGATCTCGACTGGGACGCCGCCATCACGTTCCTTTCCCGTTGCCAGAACCTCGAGGAAACCAACGACAAGGATTTCACCGCCGAGTCCGAACAGAACAAGGGCGGCTTCACCTACAGCCCGGACGAAAGCAAGGCGGGCGAGGACAAGCTCCCCGACGGCCGCACCGCGCTCCGGTCCTATGGATCGATCTCCTACGCCGGCCTGCTGTCGCTGATCTACGCCAAACTCGGTCCGGACGATCCGCGCGTGAAGGCGGTCAAGGAGTGGCTCGGCAAGAACTACACCCTTTCGGAAAACCCGGGCATGGGTGCCGAGGGGCTCTACTACTACTACCAGACGATGTCGAAGGCGCTCTCCGCCGCCAACATCAACAAGCTTGAACTCGCCGACGGCAAGCAAGCCGACTGGCGCAAGGACCTCGCCGGCGCGCTCCTCAGCAAGCAGCGCGAGGACGGATCCTGGGCCAATGCCAACGGCCGCTGGATGGAGTCGAACCCGGTGCTCGTCACCGCCTACTCGGTGATGTCGTTGGAGCAGATCTACCATTCGATCCCGGGCGAGCCCTGATTTGCCCGCCCCGTCAATCCCACCGACCCGGTCCCGGAGGTTCTCGCCTCCGGGATTTTTTTTGCGGTCAGAGGTCGAGCTCCACCGACTTCAGCGCGATGTAGAGCGAGTTCGAGCGCTCCATCCGCGGCTGCAGCGCGGCCTTTTCGGAGGCCAGCTGGCGGCGGACTTCGATCAGGCTGTGCGAGTATTCCTGGAACAAGAGCCGGATTGCCTCGCCATGATCCGCCTTGAGCCCGTCGGCGAAGGTCGTCGCGCCGGCGAGCAGGCGTTCGCGGTAGCCTGCGACGATCCGTGCCCGGGTGATCCAGCCGGTGACCGTCGCCAGCACGAACACCAGGCCGGCGACCGCCAACAACATCAGCGCGAGGTCCTGCATCCCGAAGGTGCCACAGGCTCCCGCCCCGATGGCAAAGAGCAGGCCGATCGCAGTGAAGCCCTTCAACGAGGCGTTCCGCCGCCGCAATTCCGGATCAAGCACCCCGCGGACCCGGAGGCTGGACAGCGCCCGCGGCACGGCCTTCTCAAGGCGCGCGACGAAGCGCTCGATCACGCCGTCACGTTCCTCGCCAGCCACTGAACAAATCCCGGGCTCGAAGCCCATCCGCTCCTTCACCCGCGGCCGCACGCCTTCCCAATGCTCCATGCAGGCGTCGACCAGCCGGGCGGCGTCGTCCATCCCGAATCCGATGGCGACTTCCTGCATCCGCGCGGCGAAAGTCGCCTCGATTTCCGCCGCCGTGCCGTCGCCGGTGAACAAACGGGCAAGCGAGCGCCACCAGCCGAGGCGCGATCGCAACGAGCGAACCACGACATCCACCTCGATCCGGAAGCGCCCGAGCGCCGCGACCAAGGACTTCGGGGCGGAGCCCAGCACCGAATCGCGCAGCTCTTCCATCTCATGCTCGATGCCGGCCAGGAAGTAGGAGTCGTCCTCCATCCCGCGGCGCTGGACGTCGAAGCGGGATTCCAGCCGGCGCAGGGTCCGCGACGCGTGGTGCCACGCGTCGTGGAGCAGCTGGCGGCGGTCCATCGATTCGCAGATCCGCTCGGAAATGAAATGCTCGAAGTCCGAAAAACGGCTGGCCGACCGGAGCTCCGGGCTCCCGCTTTCCGCAAGCTTCGCTTCCAGGGCCGGACGCGCGGCGACCGGGAAAATCGGCAGCACCTGACCCACCCGCTTCAACGACAGGTCGCGCATGTGACCGAGGATGATCGGGATGTCCTGCGGCTGCTTGAGGTCGATGCGTTGCACCACCAGCGCCGTCCTTGCCAGAGCCTCGGGCGACAATCTCGAGACGGCGTCCCAGGTCGCCGCGGTCCACGGATTCTCCGCGGTGAAGACCACCAGCACCAGATCGGCATGCTCCACGAAGGGCTCGGCCACCTCGGCATGCCCGTTGGTCTTGGAATTGGTTCCCGGCGTGTCGAGAAGATCGAAGTTCCGCAGGTAATCGTGCGGGCGACGGCATTCGTAGAGCAGCGCTTGCCGCTCCTGGTCGCTGTCGGCACCGTGACGATAAAGCCGCACCTCCGACGTCATCGGCAGGCTGCCGGCCGGGCAAATCTCGGCACCGGCCAGCGCGTTGAGGAGCGATGACTTGCCCGCGTTCACCTCGCCGATCGCGGCAATCAGGATCGGCTGGGAAAGCGTCGGCGCGGGATGATCCGCCTCCTCTTCCAAGCCAACCTCGTCCGCGAGGTCGCCGATCCAGCCGAGCAACTCGGAAAGGCGATCACGAACAGCAAAATAGCGCTCGCCGGGCATTGCGGGTACTCAGCCGGACGGCCTTCACTGTCCCGAGGCGACCTGACCGGGGCCCGACTGGGCGCCCATCGCGAGCAACTGGGAAACCGTCACGAACTTGAAACCCTTGTTCAGCAAACCATCGAGCGTGGCCGGCATGGCGTCCACGGTCTGCGAATGAAGGTCGTGGGCCAGCACGATCGCTCCCGGCGTGGTGCCGCTGAGAATCCGCGACGTCACGACCGAGGGACCCGGGCGCTTCCAGTCGAGGGGATCGACCGACCACATGATGGTGGGATAGTTCAGGTCGGAATGGATCCATTCGCGCTGGCGCTGGAGCAAGGCCCCGTAGGGCGGGCGCATGGTGCGCGGCTTCACCCCCGCGGCCCGGGCCACGGCGTCCCGGCATTTGGTCAACTCCGCGCGGACGGCGGAATCGCTCAGCTTGCTGAGGATCGGGTGGGTGTAGGTGTGGTTGCCGATTTCGTGGCCCTCGGAAACCGTCCGGCGCAGCACGTTCGGATACAGGTCCACGTTGCGGCCGATCACGTAGAAGGTCGCCTTGATGTTGCGCTCGCGCAGCATGTCGAGGAGCCGCGGCGTGTTCTTCGGATGCGGCCCGTCGTCAAAAGTGATCGCGATGTACGGTTGTGACATCGACACCCGCGAAAAGGTGATCCCGGACGTCGATCCGGATGCGGGGAAATTGTTGTCCGGGTTCCGCGGCACCGGCCCCTTCGGCTTCGGCGTCCGGTAGGTGGTGTTGGCGGAAGTCCTTGCCGGAGCGGAGTCCGGAGGCACGTCCGCGAGGCTGCCGGAGCCATCCGGCTTGGCCGATGAGGCCAGAGAACAGCTGCTGCCAAGCGCCGTGCTCAGCACCATGAATCCCCGCCGCGAAAGCTTCGGCTTGCCGTCCCCGGCCGCCTCGCCCCCCATGGAAGTTGTTAGAATCTTATATCCGAGGGCTTCGATGGGGTTCTTCATGAGATGGCGACAATGGCGGAAAACTCGCGTCAATTTACCGGAGGCGGATCCGATGTCACGCCTACATTTCCAACAGGTTGATCACAAGAAGCGCTTTAGCATCGGGCGTAATGCATGAACCCGCTCTTCCGGCCACAGGTTCCGGGGAGTCATGATCGCCCCGTCAAGCGCCGTGTGATCCGCCCAGTCCGCGGATTCTGGAATCATCGCGATCGCCCGGGCGATGATCTTCTTGGCCGCGGAAACATTGGCCTGCAGGTGGCCCATGACGGCCTCCGCGGTCACCGGCTCTTCCTCGACTTTCCAGCAGTCGTAGTCGGTGATCATCGCCAGCGTCGCCAGCGCGATTTCCGCTTCCCGTGCCAGCTTGGCCTCCGCCAGGTTGGTCATCCCGATCACGTCGAAGCCCAGCTTGCGGTTGGTTTCGCTCTCGGCGCGGGTCGAAAACGCCGGTCCGTCCATGTTGACGTAGGTCCCGCCGTCGTGGACGCGGGCGCCTTCAGCCTGCGCCGCCTCGCGCAGGATCGACCGCAACGGAGCGCTCACCGGGTCCCCGAAGGAGACGTGCCCGACGATCCCGCCACCGAAGAAGGTGTGCTCGGTCCGGCGGCTGGTGCGGTCGAAAAACTGGTCCGGCAGCACGATGTCCCGCGGCTCATACTCCTCCTTTAGGCTCCCCACCGCGGTGACGCAGATGATGAAGCGCACCCCCACGCTGCGCAGGGCCCAGAGATTGGCGCGGTGATTGATCTCGGTCGGCAGCAAGCGATGCCCGCGGCCGTGACGGGGCAGGAACCAAACCTCGCGCCCCCCGAGCATGCCGCCGACCAGGGCATCCGACGGATTCCCGAACGGCGTCTCGATCACCCGCTCTTCCGACTTCTCGAAGCCTTCGATTTCGTAAAGCCCGCTTCCTCCGATGATCCCGATCGCTGCTGCCATGGCGGGGTCTAGTGCCCCGGGCGCCGCCCGTCGAGCCCATAGCCGGATCCGGGCGCTTCACGCGGATTTCATCAAATGAATGATGATTCCGTGCGGAAGCCCGCGTTTCATCGGGTGCATCCGTTCTGACATGCCCAGCCGTTCCCAACCCGATCGCGACTCGCCGCAGCGCTGGCAGGCAGGGTTGTTTCTGGTCAAGACGCGCATCCTGCAACTGCGCCGGGCCATCGCCGACCGCAGCACCCGCCCCCCGCGCCACCCGGCGAGCCCGCATCCCGGCCCGGACCCGGTGGTCGCCGTCCGGCAGGCTCCGCTGTGGCGTGACATTTCTCCGGTCGAGTTCCCCCTCACCGCCGGCAAGGTCGAAAACCTGCGGCGGGCCGCCCGTGCTTTCCACGGGGTGGAGGTTCCCGCCGGCCAGGTCTTCAGCTTCTGGCGCCAACTCGGTCGCACGACCCGCCGGAAAGGCTTCACGTCCGGCAGGGAATTGCGCGAGGGCTGCATGGTCCCGGCCATCGGCGGCGGGCTCTGCCAGCTCAGTGGATTGATTTACCAAGCCGCGGTGGAGGCTGGGCTCGAAATCGTCGAACGCCATGCCCACTCGCGGATCGTCCCGGGATCGAGCGCCGAGCAGGACCTCGATGCCACGGTGTTCTGGAACTACGTCGATCTCAGGCTGCGCTCCCGGGACGCCTGGCGCCTGGAAGTCGAGCTCACCGCCGCAGACCTGGTCGTCCGGATCCGATCCGCCGGCGATGCGGCCCCCGCCCCCGCTCCGGTTGCCGCCACACCGGCCAATCGCCCGGCGCCATCCGGAGACTGCCTGAGTTGCGGGATGACCGAATGCTTCCGCCACCCCGCCGCGACTGCGGCCCATGCCCCGGCCATGGGTCATTCGACCTTCCTCCTCGACGCGCGGTGGCCCGAATTCGACCGCTGGTGCCGCCAGCACTCGCGGGAGAACGACCGCTGGTTCATTCCGCTCGACGGCCGCCGCTGGAAAAAGCCGGCCTACCAATGGTCTCCGCCCCCCGGCGCCCGGGTCCTGCATGCCACCATCCCCACCCTCTTCCGGTCCTTCCGTCAACGGCGCCTGCCCCAACAAGGCGCGATTCGCCAACGTGCCCTCCTCCAGGGCGACCGCGATCTGGCCGAAGCGTATGCCGCGATGGTCGACCCGCGCTGCCGGCACCTCGTGATCGCCCAGAACCTCCTGCCCCACCTGTGGCGAACCGGGGTCCTGGGCGGCCGGACCTTCGACGTCCTGATGCAACGCTGGCCGATCGAAGAACTGCAGCGCCGGCTGGACCTCGCCAAGCAGGCCCACCCGCGATCGACGACCCTCGGCGACTTCCGTGCCGACCGCTCCCTGATCCGCGAGGAAACCGAAGCCCTCGCCGCGGCCGGCCGGCTGATCACCCCGCACCGCGCGATCGCCGCGCACTTCGGGGACCGGGCCTGGCGGGTCGACTGGGAGATGCCGGAGCCCCTGGCGACCCAGCCCGCCGATCCCCCCTTCATCTTCCTCCCCGCGTCGCGCCTCGGCCGCAAGGGAGCCTTCGAGCTCGCCGCTGCCCTGCAGGAGGGCCTCGGCGCCGGCTTGAAGCACCTCGGACGCGCCACCGAAGGCGACGCCGATCCGTTCGCAGGCCTGCAGGCGTCGCCGGGCACCGCCGCCGACCTCGCCTCGGCCCGCGCCCTGGTGCTGCCTGCCTGGATCGAGCATCAACCCCGGCTCGCCCTGCTTGCCTTGGCCAGTGGCATCCCGGTCGTCGCCACCCGCGAATGCGGCTTGCCACCCCACCCGCTGCTCCATGAGGTGCCCGCCCATGACCCGGCCGCGCTGGCAGCCGTCATCCGCGCGGTCCTTCATCCCGCCCCCGCGACATGCGCCGCCTCTTGATCGCCGGGTTGATCGCCTTTTCCGCTTGTTCCCGGGCTCCCGGCCAGGTGCAGGATGAAGTCGTGCCCGCCACCCCCCTTCCCGGTCCCGAGCGAGCCAAGGCCGCCGCCGCACGGGTCCGGCCGGAACTCGAGCGCGACCTCGCCGCGAAAGGTCTCCACTTCGGTGATCCGGTCTTCCTCCGGGCATTCAAGGAAGAGGGAGAGCTCGAGCTCTGGATCCGCCGGCGGGACAGTGGGAAATACGAACTCTTCCGTACTTGGAAGATCGCCGCGCAATCGGGAAAGCTTGGACCGAAGCTCGCCGAAGGCGACCAGCAGGTCCCGGAGGGGTTCTATTTCGTGCCACCCTCAGGCATGAAGCCGGACAGCGTCTTCCATCTCGCTTTCAACATCGGTTACCCGAATACCTACGACCGCCACCACGGCCGCACCGGCACCTTCATCATGATCCACGGCAACCGCGTCTCGATCGGCTGCCTGGCGATGACCGACCCGAAGATCGAGGAGATCTACACCCTCTGCGACGCCGCCTTGAAAGGTGGACAGCCTTTCTTCCGGGTCCACCTGTTCCCCTTCCGGATGACATCGGAAAACCTGGCCCGCGAGTCGGAATGGCACGACTTCTGGATGAACCTCAAGGAAGGCTACGACCACTTCGAACGGCTGCGGGTTCCGCCCGATGTCCAGGTTGAGAACGGCCGCTACCGGTTCAAGTAGCCGCCGGAATCGGGACGATCAAAGAGCGCCGCGACGCTGGCCCGCTGCAAAACGAGAATGGTGAACACGCCAAGCGCCGTGCCCAGCGGGAAAAGCGCGCAATTCAGACCCGCGATCACGAAGCAAAAGACGCGGTTCTTCCGCTCGCCGATCCATCGGGCTGCCAGGAATTGGGCCACGGCGAAACCCCAGATCAACAGCATCAGGCCGGCGCCGATGGCGACGAACAGCCAGCCGATCCCCGGCGGCGGTGGCGAGCCCTTCGCCGGGTCCATCGCCCCCGAAACGATCAATCCGCCCATGAAGATGTAGATCCCCGGGAAGAACCCGCCGAGTGCGCACAAGCCGGTCATCACATAGTGAAAGATCGACAGCAACTTGAGATGTTCCGCGTCTTCCATGACCTGCGGTGACGGCGGCGGCCCCGATGATTGCATGCCCCACTCAAGCGGTCCTTTGAACTCGGCACCAGCCGGAATCTACTGATCTCATCCCCCAAAGCACCACTGGTCCATCCGCCGGGTCGAGGTGACAGCAAGCCGCTTGCGAATGATCGCCCCGGTGAATTCCAGGTTTCTTCCGGTCGGCATGAGATCGAGTAATCCCTTCCACCTCGGGGCCCGCGAGCGGTCCGGGCTTCCCCTGCCCTCGAATCCCTGCCCTCATTGCCGTCACCCGTTCCAACCGACCACTGCCAGCATCGCCGGGAACCTTATCAGCTTGTCATGAATGGAGAAGATTACGCCCGGTCCCGCTTCCTGTGGATACACCGCATGACCTCGCTCGCCCTGGTGGCGGGATCCCTCGCGAGGTACGCCATGACGCACGGCACCGGCTTCAGCGTCCGTGGCCATGCCGGGCTGATCTTTCCCCTCGTGTTGATCTGGCTCGCGGAAGAGCTGGCGGAAAAAGCCATCGACGCGAGCGGGGGCTGGCTGACGCCAAGCAATGCCGACCGGATCGTGCGCCTCGTCGGTTGGCTCTGGCTGATCGTCATGCTACTCCATCGGAACCGGGACCTGCTTCCATGAATCTCGTTCCCGACTCACGAACCACCTACGAAATCCCGCCATCAGACACCGCAAAAGGCGCGGCATCCGTTGAAGCCCCTCACTTCCCCCATGCCCCACAACTACGACTGCTGGAGGTGCAAACGTAGCGCACCCTTCTTCACCGAGGCGGAGTGGCAACAGCTCCGCCCGCTTCTCGACGCCGACATTGCCGTCATCAAGGCATACCGGGAGGCAACCCATGGTTCTCTTGATGAAGCGATCGAGCGCTTGCCCTTCGATTCGATCCGGCTGGTCGAACGATGGACGGGCTACCTCGAAAGGGACCCCGGCAAGCTCTACCACCATCGCCTTGCGGACTGGGGCGGCGAGTGCATGGATTGCGGCCAGCTCTTCCGCTCGCCACAGGCGTCATTCTGCGCTTCATGTGGAGCCGACTCCACACGGCAGGCACCAACAAACTGAGATGACATCCAAGGTGCCGAATTATGCCGAAGCAACGAGACTGCTTGAATCGGCTCGTGACGAATTACCCTGGAACGTACCCCGGGATGCGAGGATCGCTTGGGAAAGGGTGAAGAACCTCGTGATCAGAAACGCAGCGAAGGTTCCAGATTGGGAAACCACTCACAACAAGAAGACTGCTAGCGGAGGCGAGAAGTCGACGAAGTTCCGCGAGCCCGTCCCGCCCTCCGGGTCCAGCATCAGCCGGTCCTCCGGATCGTCCTGCAGTGCTTCCTCGAAGGGATAGCCGTAGTAGCGCGCCGGCAGCGGCCTCCATCCCCCGGCAGCTGCTCGCGCACGAAGAACTCGAGCATCCGGTCCCGCGCCCGCGGCACGCTGATGGAATCCCCCCACCCGCCCGCCGGCGCCCCGGGAGCCGGGGCCGCCCCCGCAGCCTCGATCAAGGATTCACGCCGCGGGGGAAGCAAGGAGCCGACAGGAGCAAAGCCGTGTGCCATGCGGGCGAGAGTGCAGCCAAGTCACCTCACCCTCCCGCCGCCTCATTGGTCCCCGGGGCCGGCAAATCCATCGCCCGCCGGATTCGCCAGCCATGCCAAAAGAGCCAACCAAGCCAAGCGGCACCGAGGAAAATGATGAGAAACCAGAAGGAAATGTATGTATGATCCTGGTAACCCCGATGATCTCGGGTCCATTCACGGGTCATCCACGCGGGAAAAACACGTCCTTTCTGGCGAGCTCCGATTGGGTTGCGATACGCAGATATATGCCACCACCCTCCAGGGAACTTCCCTACGCTGAAACTAACGGATCCATTCCCTTGGCTGAGACCAGTCCTTGATATCGGGCTCGTGAGATGCAGGCTGGAATAGGCGTGGTAAGAATCCGACCAAGCCCACCCGAGAAACACCAGCACCAGCAGGCCAAACCAAAAGCTCTTCCATCGGTAGAACGGTCGCGGCGGCATCGGTGTGAAGGTGAGTGAAGTAATCCCGTGATGGTGGCCGGGACGAGCCCAAAGCGATTCCCCGATTTCCTTTGCCTCTCGGTCCTGGCCTTCCCGAACCAGCTTCAGTTCGAAGCGTGCAGCGGGCTGGTCAGCGCAGCATCCTGTTCAGCTTGGATTCTCTATTCTTCGACCCGGCTTGGAAGATCGATGCGCGGGAGGCTCTTCCCAAACCGCGGTGCAAGCACCTGCCCGGAGTAAATCACGGTGTCGCCCACCGACGGCATGGGATCAAACTTGGAGAAATTCTCCAGCACAAGGCACTCATCAAGGATGACGTGATCACTATCACTCGCGGTCACTTGCCCGACAACCGTTACGGATTGAAGCTTGTACGCATCGAGGTTGTCGTGAACTTCGCGAGCGGTTCTTCGTGGCGAACCCGACAGGAAGGGGTGCTTCAGCTCGAATCGTGCGTATGGGCGTCCTGAGTGCCTCAGGTATCCCTGGACGGCCACCCGGTCGCCGGTCCGGAGGGGCCAATTCACTCCTCGGATGCTCGTTTCGATGTCGCCATCGATCACATACGAATCATCAGTCACAGCCGTGATCTTACCCCGAACCGCCACGATCTCTCCCATGAGCTTCGCCTGATCGGCACGCAGCTGATCCGAAGTGATTGGGATTCGCTGCGCAAACGTGACCCGAGTCGATGGTAGCGCCATCGCGGGACCAAGGACCAAGAGCATGCAGCCGCTATTCGCGAAACAGGCCGCAAGGAGACAAGCCAATATGTGCGCTCGATTGGTCATTAGGATTCTTGCGGAACGTCTCAGTGGAGACGCACGAACTCAAGGCCGCACGTCGGAAAAAGGAATGCGCTACGAACCCACGCAGCGGAACGCAACAAGGCGGCGATGAAGCGTCGATCTCCCACATCTTGTTGGGCTCATTTGTTACGAGACACCAACGGGGATCGACCGACTCACCCAGTGGTCCCCAACCCTTCGAAAGACGAGGAAGCCAGAACCGCCTGCGAGGTGCCCCGAAACTTGGCTGTAATGAAGTACGGCAACCGTCTCGTCGTCCGAGAGAACCAACCGGGAAAAAACCGTGAAGCCGTAAGAATCTGGGTGTGCGGCCTGAAACCTCCGCCACTCAGTCTCAGCGTCCGCTGGATCCGGTGGTGCGAGTCGGTCCAATTCTTCCCAATCTGCGAGTGTGACCTGAACGTCTTGGGGAAACCTGATGCTGCTCAGGTCATGCTCGACGAGATTAAGGTCAACGAATCGACGAACGAGCGAGTCATCGACGTGCTCACCAACGCTGTCCAACAGATCCGCGAGTAGACGCCGTGCCCGCGCTTCCGGCTCTTCATCGGGATTGGCAGCAGGAGCAAACGGATCATGGCCCTGATCCTCTGAAAGAGCCGCGTCTAGCCATGAGCACCGGGTGCTCCCCAGGACTACGAACTTGCGGGCATCTGACGGTGAAATCTCAACAAGGGCTAGAGCGATCAAGTTGCCCTCATCGGCAATAGCCTCGGTCGACACAGGATGCTGCTCACACCCCGTGACCAGGCAGATTAGAGCTGCAACGAATAGACGCATCTTTTCTCGGCCCAACGTCGAAGTCCACACATCCGCTACCGGGAGCGCACCTCCGATTCTGGTTGAGGTTTGTCGCCACCCTCCGGATCCGACTCGGAACGGGTAGCGGGTTGTCCAGCGCTGCCTTGTTCGACATTTTGCGTTGGTTCAGCGATGACTAGCGAACTCAAGAATGATTTGAAGGCGGCGTCCTCGGCCTTCCCCGTCGATGGGGAGTCGCACAGAGCGATCTGGAGAAAGCGTCGACCGTGCCTGATGCAAATGAACCGATCACGGACATCTGTCGGGCGATCGATGCCGACTGTGTCGAAGGTGAACTCAGTCACAAAATCAAAAGAGGCGCAGCCACCAATCGTCGTTGGCTTCGGATCAGCAGTAACGCGGAAATCCTGGTAGAATCCATGGGAGCAAAGCGTCGCGTCGACCATCGAATCGAGTGAGTCGAATCTCGAGTCATCGTAGGACCAAACATTGATCCCCGGGGTGAATCGCTTCGGGGTGCCGCCCCATGGCTCCTTGGAGATGTTCATCACCGACGGGGAAAGGGCGGATCGTCCACGAGCCCTACCAATGTCCTCCGCCTCTCTCGCCAACTGCTCAGGGGCAATGAAGATCCATCCTGACGGCTTGCAGAAAGTCAGCCCAAGATCAACGCTGACAAACCGCTCGTCCTTCACGAATCGGGAAGGCCCACCGTCGAGGAAGGACTGGCCCACCAACCCGCTGAGCAATTCAAGGAATTGGCGTCTACCGATCATGTATTCTTTGGTCGAACGTAAAAGCTGTGGCGACCCCGGTAACCCACCGGAGAAGCTGCGAGCAATCAATCAGCTCCCGAAGCTGGCGGCAAGAACGCAACAAAGCCGCTGATAGGGGTCGTCCACCAGCGGCTTGTTCTCCTAGTATTTTTGGCTTTGCGCAACGACCTGGAAATCATCCTCGTAGACAATCATCCCCGGCCGATCTGTCACGAGTGTCCCGACGTCGATGTCCGAGTCTTCGAGGATAGCAATGAGGTCACGAAAGACTGAAATCCACTCCTGAGCGGGTGCTGTATCCTTGAACCACGAGACGCAATCCGTACTCCATCGGCGTTCTCCAAATGGAGGACACGGAAGACCCGCATTAAGCTTCGCGAAGAGCTGTTGCGAATATTCGACGTGGTAGTCGGGCAAGCGGCCTTCCTCACCAAGAATTCGCAGGCTGGCAACCACTCCAGTGCAACGAGTCCTGCTTTGATGGTCCGATCGCACGATAAAGCGGATGTAACGGGCCATTTTCTGGAGAACAGTGTTTGTTAACCCGGTGAGCATATCGGCGAGATCCGATATGCCAACGGCTGTTTTACCGGGAGGCTGGATCGCAAGGGAGTGGCTGTCAACGAGATCCGCGATCCTTTCCACCTGTCTTGACGGTGAAAGCTTGTAAGACTCTGAGGATCATCCGCAAAGGTGAGAGAAGCTGTTACGCCTGCTTTCGAGTTCCAAAAGATCAGGAAGCCTTCAGGAATGGAACGAGTGGAAATGACCTGGCGAAACGTCCCGGCAGCCCCCCTCACCTCTCCCGCCACAGGCACTCCTTCACACCGCAGCCCTTCGACATGCGGTCGATGTCCCCTTGGAGCCGCTCGATGATCCGGTCCTGCGCCGCCAGCCGGGCATTCAGGGACGAGTAGATGATCCCCGCCAGGGTGGCGATGATGGCGCCAAGCCCGCC
The DNA here is from genome assembly GCF_014904755.1 of Neoluteolibacter marinus. Lineage (GTDB taxonomy): Bacteria > Verrucomicrobiota > Verrucomicrobiia > Verrucomicrobiales > Akkermansiaceae > Haloferula > Haloferula marina. Next base: position 92,664 of record NZ_JACZFQ010000104.1, on the reverse strand, counting down.
GATGCAGGACAGGATCCAGCCGATGGGGATGGAGACGAGCTCGTTCATGCCGTGCAAGTGAGGAGAACCTTTGAGATCGCCTCGAAACCCCGACAACTGGACCAAGGGCATCCCCAATCAACTTCACGCCCTCAGGCTCATCAAAAACCACTGCAGATCTACGGCCCCACGATCAACGTCCCGCCGTTGTGAGCCGAACTGTTTCCAACCCGAACCGGATTTTCTTCCCACCCGCTTTCGCACTCAGGTAGTAATTGCCCGGGCGCTGAGGAACCTGAATCCGAGCAGGATTCCTCAACCAGACCTCGGCAACTCACCTCCAATCAATCCCTGCACCCGTAGCTCAGTTGGATAGAGCACCCGCCTTCTAAGCGGATGGTCACTGGTTCGAATCCAGTCGGGTGTGCCATCTTTTTCAATCCCTCCAGCCTCGCAGCGGCTTGCTGGCAAGGATCCACGCCCGGTGATTCTCCATCCCACGCTTGGGAGAAACGCCGAGCCAACGGGTGGCGGAACTTCGCCGGCAGCAAGCGAACCCATGCCCAAGACGCAAAACGGCCCGCCGGCATCGGGTGCCGACGGGCCTTGAGGAGCCCCGGGTCAAGGCGCCAGCGGGAAGGTCTGGCCGGCCGAGACGAGCACGAAGAACTGCTTGGTCGAGGACAGGTTATCGACCTCGACGCTGGTCCCGGAAACACCGGTGGCCACCGGTGCGCCCCAGGTGACGAGATCGCCCGATGCATAGACATCGACCGGCCCGTCGGCGTTGAAGGAGATGACGGCTTTCAACGTACCGGGCGTGGTGCCGGCGGTCGTGGCGATGCCATCGATCGAGATCGCCGTCGCCCCGACACTGGCGGCATTCACCGTGGTGCTGCCCTCGACGAGGATGTCATTGACGTTCGCCCCGCCGTTCAGGTTGAGGGTGCCGTTGCCGGTGGCGATGATCTTGAAATTGCCGGCAATCGTCGCGGCAATGTCCACCGTCTGGCCGGCGGTATCGATCAACAGGCGGGCATCGCCGCCGGCGCTCCACGTCACGTTGGCGGCAATCGCCAGCAGGTCCGCTTCAACCAGGTTCGGGGCATCTCCGACGATCCCTCCGAAGCAGGCGCCGTCGTCCACGGAGACCTTGGTCAGGTCGGCGGGGATCGAACTGAGGTTGGCGATCCGCAGGCAGCCTTCGGAGACGACGGTGTAGTTGTAGTCGGTGTTGTTGCCCGGATTGGCGGCGATGAACATCGTGCCCGCACCGACCTTGGTGAAGCCCAGGCCTCCGCGCATCCGCGCATCCACGGTCAGGTCGACCGCCGCGTCCGACGTCACGTCCGCCACGTCGATGAAGGGGCCGTAGCTGGCGAAGCGGATGCCCCGGTTGAACGGCCCGATGGTGGACGGCACGGAGCCACCGACGGTGATGTCACCGTCGAGGTCGGAATTGACTTCCGCGAATCCGCCGCCGGAGGTGCCGGTCACGAGCGCGCCGTCGAGCAAGGTGAGCGCGGGGAGATGCGCGTGGGTGTTGACCCCGGTCACACCGCTTTCGGTGAACTCCAGCGTTCCTCCGTCGATCGTGATTCCGGCGTCCGCGAAGTCGCGCTGGAGGGCGTTGGTCCGGTTGAGCTGGAGGGTGGCACCGGCGTTCACGGTGATTTCCGATTCATCGGCCAGCGTTCGCGTGTCGGCATCCAGCACGAGGGTCCCGGCGTTGATGACGGTGTCGCCGGTGAACGTGTTCTTCTGGGAGAGGGTCACGCTGCCGCCACCGTTCTTGGCCAGGCCGGCAGGCCCGGTGATCGCGGATCCGGTGAAGGTGTAATCATTGCCCGTGGTGTTGGAGAACGTCACGGATCCCGGGGTCACGGGATTGGCAATGGCCACCGACAAGCTGCCAGGGAGCCCGCTCGCACCGTCGCCGAAGGTGACGTTGTCGGTGTCGAAGTAGCCGATCGCGCTGCCGTCGGACCAATCGGTGTCCGCGGCCAGCGACCAGGTCGCGCTCCCCGACTGGTTGGTGTAGGTGATGGCATTGGGAGTGTAGGCGATGGTCACGCTGATAACGCCACCGGTGAAACTCCACGACTGCGATGACGCCGGCACCCCTGCCACCAGCAGGTTGGTTCCCAAGACACCGTTCACCGTGGTGGCGTTCATGATCTCGAAGGTGCCGAATCCGGGAGCCACGTCGAAGGCGACCAGGTTCGCGGTGCCGGTGAGATCGAGGGTGTCGACCGTCAACAGCGCCGGGGTCGTACCGGCTCCCTGGTTGGCGAGTGCGAGGGTCGTGGACGAGGTGGTCGAATCCATCGACAGGGTGCCGATCGTCTCGACGTTGCCGGTCACGTCGAATTCCCCGCCTGTCATTTCAATGATCGAGGCATCCGGCAGGTTCCCGATGGGAGCAGCGCTGTCGCCGACGAGACGCATCACCCCGCCTTCGATTAGCCAGTGGTCCGAGGCCGAGGTGGTGTTCTCCTTGATCGTCAGCAAGCCGTCCCTGACGGTGGTCGAGCCGGTGTAGGTCGCGTGGGTGTCCCACACCATCAGCGTGCCGCTGCCATCCTTGATCAGGTTGCCGCCGCCGCTGATCGTGGCGCCGTTGGTGCGCAGGACATTGGAGACGAGAACCGTGCTGTCGGTGCCCGGCGCCAGGACAATCGTGGCGGCGGCGGGCCAGATGTAGAGGTAGTTGTTGGTCGTCTCGAGCGTTCCTCCGGCGAGCGTGAACGGGGTGTAGGTGCTGTTGCCCGCATTGCCGGAGGCGTAGCGGAAGGTGGCGCCGGGATTGACGGTCACGGGGGCGTAGCGGAGCGACGAATTGAATCCACCCGCGAGCTCCAGCACGCCGCCATCGACCGAGATCTCCCCGGCGTAGGGCATGTCATTGTCCGGAGCATCCAGGGTCAGCGTGCCGCTGCCCGACTTGACCAGCGGCCCGTTGCCGTAGAGTTCGCCGGTGAAGGCGTAGTCGTTGCCCGCCGGGTTGTCGACGGTGACGCTGCCGGGGAAGATGACGCCGTTCTGCTCGTCGAAGTCGATGCTCAAGGTCCCCGGCAAGCCGTTGGCCGAACCGTCGAAGATCACATGGTCGCCGTTGTGGTAGAAATCGGCGACGCCGCCATTGTCCCAGTCATCGGCGAAGTTGACGTCCCAGAAGGCATCGCCCGAGGAGTTGGTGTAGGTCAGTGTCCGCGGGGCGGGCGCCGATGGCAATGCGGTCACGGTGAGGATCGAGCCCGCGCCGCCATCGCTCACCAGCGTGAAGCTCGCGCCGTTGTCACCCGTGTAGGCGCCGCTGCCATCGAGATCGACGGCCAGGATGCCCGGGAAGCCGATCAAGCCGCCTCCGATCAACATCCCGCTCTGGCGCTGGTCGCTGCTGTTGCCGAAAAGGTGCTCGGCAAGGACGGTGGACACGCTTTCGGCAAGGAAGTGCACGCTTGAGCCCACCGCGACCAGGTCGACGATCGAGTTGTTGATCGGGTTTCCACCGCCGTTGAGCGTGAGCTGGCTGCCCGCCCCTTGCAGCGTGACCTGGGTGCTGGAAAGGGACTGGACGGCAAGGGTGGAAGTGTCGGAGATCGTCAGATCGCCGAACCAGACCCCGCCGTTGGGAGTCGTGCCGTTGCTGGAGGAAACGATGTCCGAGCCATTGGACAGGCTCGCCGTCCACTGGGGGGCGAAGGCCCCGACCGGGCTGGTGAAATCACCGGCGATGTTCCATTCGGCGATCCCGTTGATGACCAGATCGGAGTTGTCGAAGGTCAGCATCGTGGTCGCTCGGCTGCGGAAGATCCCCAGGAAGCGGCCGTTGGTGTTGGCGAAGCTGATATTCGCGCCGGCGTCCCAGAGCACGCCGCCGGCGATCTCTCCGGCACCGGTCGCGGAGAAGTCCTGGCTGTCGATGACATAGGATCCGGCACCGCCGAGCATGCCGTCCGTCGTCGTGAAGATGTCGTCGACGATCGGACTGCCGCTGGCGGTCCAGTTCGCCTCGTTGAAGAAATCGCCGTCCGCCGCGGCACCGGTCCACGCGTAGGGAGCGGCGGCGGCGAAGGCCAAGGTGGATCCGGCGAGCAAGGCACCGGACGCGAGCAATGGTGTTTTTGTCATGGATGTTTTTGGTGAGGTGGAACCGGGGGAGTTCGGGTCGGACCGCGGGACTCACGGAGGCCGGGAACGATTGCCGCAACATTCCCGAGATGACGGGTGCGAGACAAACGGGCCGGGGCCGTTTGAACCGGCCCCGAAAACAGGCCGGTTGGGATGGAGGCGAGCTCGCCCCTGGACATCCCTTGCCCGGGCACGCCGCCCAGCGGTCGCGGCAGCTAGCGGATCTTCTTCAGCTCCCCGAGCTGGACCACCGGCGGCACGAAGATCCGGTAGCTGCCGAAGTCAACGCGGGCTCCCAAGGCTCCGAGCGTCCGCGACCCGAGGATGCCACCGAGTCGCTGCTCGCCGGGCGGAACGACTCCTTGCAGCGGATGAACGTCGAAGCTCATCACCGGCAGCGTCACCTTGCCCCCGATGACCGGATTCCTGATCTCTGCCCTGCGGGCGCCGGTGACCTTGGCCGCACCGGCCCCGCCGATGTCCCGGCCCGGTCCGCCGAGCACGAGGCCGAGTTCTTCCGCGACCGCCGGCTCCAGCGAATTCGTGCCGGCACCGGTATCCACCAGGAAGGCATAGGTCTCGTCCGCCAGCCGGATGTCCACGTAGGCCAGGCCATGGGCGCCTTCGTGCATCGCGATCGCCTGGAGCGTCGGGTCCGAAATCGACTTGAGGTAGGCATCCGGGGCGGCCTTCCGGGGCGGCAACAGCAGCTCGCGGCGCCGCGTGTCGACCACCGCGTTCAGGCGCTTGAGAAGCCTCACCCCGACCAGGCCCTCGGGAGGAAAGAGCTTTCCGTCGAGCAAGAGCGAGGCGTGTTGAAGATCCACCGAGTAGGTGGTCATTTGGGAGAAGCGCCGGTCCCCCAGTTGGAAGCCGCCCACCTCGAACCGCTTCAGCCCGGCGTCTCCGCCGATCCCCTTCGCCTGGCCGCTGGCCTCCCCTGTCATGCCGATGCTCCGGGTGGTCTCTTCCGACAGCACCAGCAGCATGCCAGCCCCGGAGTCGACCAACAACCGGAGGTCGCGGCCTTCCACCCTGGCATCCACCAGGTAGTGGTGGGAGCCATCGGTCCGGGTCAAGGGGATCTCCTCCAGGTCGAGGCCCGGACAGGTTGTCAAAGTACCAGCCAAGGCGAGCGCGGTGATCGTCAGTTTGTTCATGGATTTCGTTAGGTCTGGCCGTCCGGCGCGGTAACCCGGCGGATCGATCGGCAGCGGCAAGCTGGCCCCGTCCAAGCGCCCGCCCCAGCACCCCGCCGGCCCTTCCTCCGCCCCCCCGCCGGGACCGGATCGCGCCCATCGGCGACGGCAGTCCCCTGCTCCCCGCCGCCCGCTTCCATCGCCGCGATGGGAATACGCCATCCGACCTTGCCGATCCCTGCCGGGTCTGGAAGCGTCGGCGCCGTTGTGACCAAAGCAAACGGCCTCTTCATCGTCCTCGAAGGCATCGACGGAACCGGCAAATCGACCCAAACCCAGCGGCTCGCCGAATGGTTCCGCTCACGCGGTCGCGAGGTGGTCGCCAGCCGGGAACCCACCGACGGGCCCTGGGGCCAGAAGATCCGGGCCACCGCGGCCACCGGCCGCTTGTCGCCGGAGGAGGAACTCGACTATTTCCTCAAGGACCGCCGCGAGCACGTCGAGCAGTTGATTGCTCCGGCCTTGGCGGCAGGGAAGGTGGTCATCCTCGACCGCTACTACTTTTCAACGATGGCCTACCAAGGCTCGCGAGGCGTCGACCCCGCGGAAATCCGGCGCCTGAACGAAGAATTTGCGCCGGTGCCCGACCTGCTGGTCATCCTTGACCTCGATGTGGACACCGCGCTGACCCGGATCGGCGGACGCGGCGACACCGCGAACGAGTTCGAAAAGGCCGACTCGCTCGCCCGATGCCGGGAGGTGTTCCTCTCGCTGGCGGACGAACCGTTCGTCCACGTGGTCCCGACCGACGCCGGGCCGGATGCGGTTCAAGACCGCATCCGGGAGATCGCGGGGAACCACGCTTGATTCCCCGCGCCGCGGCTTACTCGCCGCGCATCTCGCGCTCTTCCTCGGTCATGAACCAAGGGGAAGCACCGCTCTTGAAATCGCGCTCGATGAGCAATTCCTTGCCGGAACCATCGAGCAGCAGGCCCGCGGCGCGGCCGTTGTAGCGCTTTTCATCGGGCAGGTGGGTGCGGTCGATCAGGGCATCGCCACCGGTGGCCTCGCCGTCGGCAAGCACCAGGATCCGGGCGGGATCCTTGAAGTTGACCATCCGCTTCGGACCATCGTCCCCCTCGGCGGTTTCGAACCGGCCGACGACGGTGGCGTTCCAGCCGTAGGAAAGGTTCGGCCGGCCGCGCTTGGCGCTGAATTCCTTGTGGGCGGGGCTGTGGAAGATCTCCAGCTGGCTCTCGTTCTCCGGATCGTCGATCAGCATGCCCCACCAGTAGAGGTCGGCGGACTGGTCCTTCCACACCGGCAGCTGGCCGGCATTGTCCTGGGTGTATCCCTGCACGCGGACGCCGAGGTCGCGCACCTTGGTCAGGCTGTTGGCGAGGCGGGACTTGTCCATCGCCTTCTTGGCCATCGAAAACACCAGGGCGGCGAGTGCCGCGATGATGACAATGACGACCAACAACTCCACCAAGGTGAAGCCCTTGGTCCGCAATCCGCTCTTTGGTTTTTTCATGACTGAGATCTTCCCGCGGTGAATCCGGCGCGCCTGCTTGCGCCACCGCTCACCACGGCTTCCCCAAAGGCATCACTTCCGGGCATCGATTCAACCCGAAATCCTCCCGAGGGGCGAATTAGCGGCCGATTCCCCGCCGTCCGCCGGCCTCACCAGATGAAAACCACCGGCGGAACCACGATCTTCACGCTCGATCCCGGCGTCTGCTCGCTTTCCTCAATGGAGGTGATCACGCCGTTCTCGAACTCGATCACCGTCTTGCCCTTTTCCTCCTGGGTCACGTGGGAAAGCTGCTTGAACACCTGGCCGGACACCGGCTCGCGGACGTAGTTGTAATGGCGGACTTCCTCGTAGTCGACGAACTCCCAGCGCCCCGTCTGGCCCTTGCCGGTCTGCTTGATCGTCGTCTTGTTGGGCTTGCCGCGCGATTTGCCGGCCTCCTCCATGGTCATGCCGATCGCCAGCTGGTTCTCCTCGATCAAGGCCTGCACCTCGAGCTGCCGGGCGTGGAGTTTCTTCAGGTTCTCGACGAAATCCGGGTCCTTCGACGCAAAGGCATGGGGTCCGACCCAGCCCGACACGCCGTTCTTGGTCCCCTCGCCGCGCACCTTGTAGGCCTTGTCGGTCATTGCCTCCAGGACCACCGTCTGGTCCGCCTTCAGGGTGCCCAGCTTGCGGTTGCCGTTCTTGTCGGAATAGACCGGTGCCTCCTTGATCACGCGGAGCTGGATGGGATTCTTCACATGCTCCGCCAGATGGATCACATCGGGGTCCCGGTCGATGAGCGTCTTGCGGTCCGGCCGCCGGGACTGCGCCGAAGCCGGCAGGAACAAGGAAAGCAAGAGGGCCGAAACCAGGATGGTTTTCATAAGGAGGAATATAACGTGCCCGGAGCCAAACAAAAGCACCGCTTTCCTGAGACGCAAAGGGGCGCTCCCTATTCAGGAAAAGCCCCGGTCCGGTTCTCCCCCTTCCTGCCGCCGCCACTTCGGTGTTGGACGTTGCGGGCCCGGCGTTCAAGTTCCCGGCATGTCCGGCCCGCTTTCGCAGAAACTCTTCGCCACCGCCAAGGAACTGATTCCCGGCGGCGTCAATTCGCCCGTCCGCGCCTTCCGCAATGTCGGCGGCGAGCCTTTCTTCGTCCGACGGGCCAAGGGCAGCCGGATCACCGATGTCGATGGCAAGACCTACATCGACTACATCGGGTCGTGGGGTCCCAACATCCTCGGCCACGCGCCGACGGTCATCACCAATACCATCCACGAGGTCGCCAAGGACGGCATCTCCTTCGGGATCCCCAATCCCTTCGAGGTCGAAATGGCGCGCACCATCTGCGACTGGGTGCCCTCGGTGGAAAAGGTCCGCATGTGCTCGTCCGGCACCGAGGCGACGATGTCGGCCATCCGCCTGGCCCGCGGCTTCACCAAGCGCGACTACATCGTCAAGTTCGATGGCTGCTACCACGGCCACAGCGACTCCTTGCTGGTCGCCGCCGGCTCCGGCGCCCTGACCCACGGCGAGCCGGATTCCGCCGGCGTGCCGAAGTCCTTCGCGGAAAAGACCATCGTCCTTTCCTACAACGATCCCGAAGCCCTCGAGGCACTCTTCGCGGCCCGCGGCGAGGAGATCGCCGCGATCATCGTCGAGTCCTACCCCGCCAACGCCGGCCTGGTTTTCCCCCGGCCCGGTTACCTCGAGCTACTGTCGTCGATCACGAAAAAGCACGGCGCGCTGCTGATTTTCGACGAGGTCATGACCGGCTTCCGCCTCGGCAAGGCCGGTGTGCAGGGCCTCGAAAACCTGACGCCCGACCTGAGCTGCTTCGGCAAGGTCATCGGCGGCGGCCTGCCGGTGGGCGCATTCGGCGGCCGCGCCGAAGTGATGGACCTGCTCGCCCCGATCGGCCCGGTTTACCAGGCCGGCACACTTTCGGGAAACCCGCTCGCGATGGCCGCCGGGCTGGCCCAGCTCAAGGAATTGTCCAAGCCTTCCGGCTTCCCGCGCCTCGAGCAGCTCGGTGCCCATTTCGAGGCAGGGCTGCGCTCGCTGATGGACGCGAAAGGGATCCCCTACCGCCTCAACCGGGTCGGCTCGATGTTCTGCCTGTTCTTCACCGACCGCGAGATCGTCAACGTCGACGACGTCATGAAGCAGGACCTGGAGCTGTTCAAAAAGCTCTTCTGGGGCTGCCTCGACAAGGGCATCTACCTCGCCCCCAGCCCCTACGAAACCGGCTTCCTTTCCCTCGCCCACACCGAGGCCGACCTAGACGACACGCTCGGGGTTATCGGGGAAGTGCTCGCCTCCCTCTGACCCATGTCGTTCCTCCGCAGAGCCTTCGGAAGGAAAAAAGAAGCTCCCGGATCTGGCGGCGAGTTCACCTTCAACCAGCGCGCCAAGGCCTTCTGGGATTGGTTCTCCACATCCGCCGAGGAAATGCGGGCCGTCCAGAACCGCGGGGACGGCCGGCAGCTGCAGGAAGTTCTTTCCCCCAAGGTCAACGAGCTCCTGCCGGGCATGGCCTGGGTCCTCGGCCCGGGAACCGGCGAAGGTTTCCACTCGTTCACGCTCTCCGGGGAAGGCGTGATGTGCCGGCAGATCCTGGCCGACCAATGGCTCAAGCGATCGCCCGGAGTCGCGAACTGGACCTTCCACGCTTCCCGCCAGGCGGCGGAAACCCTGGGCCACTTCACCCTGAATGCCCGTGACCTGACCTTCCGCCCGATCGAATTCTGGGTCACGCCCGAGATCGACGAGGAAAACGAGGAAGTCGACCTGGTGCTGTGGCACCCCTTGATCGAGAAATCGGAGGATGGCTTGTGCATGCAAGCGCTGTTCCTCGTGCTCGATGAGATCTTCGGCGAATTCGGCACCTCCCGCTGGATCGGCAAGATCGAGTTCAGCAAGAAGCGCCTCGCCGAATCGATGCCGATCGCGGAGCTGAAGGATTTCGTCGCGGAAACGAGCGCGGCGCGCGGCTGGAAGATGCGCTCTCCCGTGGATACCTGGGGATCGTATTCCATTTCCCCGGAAAAGCGGAACAAGGGCCGGCACCGGCTGGACACCATAGCCGGGACTTGCGGCTGTTGGCCCGTGCTCAGCGCCTACCTGCGGGATCCTGCGGACTTCGAGGATCCGTTCCGGGAGTTGGGAGCCAGTTGGATCTACCTGACCGTCCCGACCAGCTCCCTGCCGGAGGATCGCTTGGTGGAGTCCCGCGAAGAGATGGCGGAGATCATCCATTCATCTTTGGCCATGGGCCGCCATGGCATCCCGCTCGGCGGAGCGATCGGCGAGAAATCCAGTTACCTCGATTTTTTGATCTTCGACGGAAGGAGAAGCATCGAGATCGTGCAAAACGCAGCCCGGAAGGCCGGCATGCCCGCCGATACCCGCCTCGATTTCCTCGATTCGCGACGCCAAAGCTTGCCGTTGTTCGAGTAATTCGCGGGCTAACCGTCCAGACACGCTCGCCGGGAAATCCTCCATCCCGCCCATTCCGGCGCGGATATCAGCGTTGTCCATGCAACGACATGGCCGACCCCGCATCACCCAAGTTGTTAGATTCACGGGATCCCCGATCATTCGGAGATACGTATTTACCCGTTGCTGCTCGACAGGACTGTCGGGCGGGCTTCACCTTGGTCATCGGTTTCCAAAAGTTCCGCTGACCGTATTTTCCGCAATTTCATGGACGACTCGGAACGGGAGGCCGCCGCGCCCCGCCCCCGGCTCACCATGAAACGACTTTTCCTCTCCCTCGCCCCGGCCCTCGCGACCGTGCCGCTGCATGCCGATGTCATCCGGGTTGATCCGGCGGTCGCCAGTGCCGGGGACGGCTCCACCTGGGTTACCGCGATGGATGACCTTCAGGCGGCCATTTCCGCCGCCGCGTCCGGCGACGAGATCTGGGTCGCCCAAGGCACCTACAAGGCCGGCGCTGCACGAACCGACAGCTTCAACCTGAATCCAGGGGTCAAGATTTACGGCGGCTTCCCCACCGGCGGCGGCGACGGCAGCTTCACCGCCCGCAATGCCGACCCGCTCAGCAACGCCACCGTCATCTCCGGTGACATCGATGACGACGGCACCCTGGCTGGCAACAGCTACAATCTCATCAACGCGCTGGCCGCCGATGCCGCTTCCCGGTTCGACGGCTTCACACTGATCGGCGGCAACGCGGACAACCCGGGGGAGCCCAGCGACCGAGGAGGCGCCATCACGCTCGGCGACCGCTCGCCCGTTCTCGCGAATCTCCTGATCCGCGAAAACCGCGCGGTCTACGGCGGCGGGCTGCATGCCAATGGGAGCACGTCTTTCCAGATGATCGCCTGCCGCTTCGAAGGAAACACCGCCAGCAACTCCGGAGGCGCCATCTACCTGACCAACGCCGCCTCGCCCTCCCTGACCCACGTCACTTTTACCGGAAACGAATCGCCCATCGGGGGGGCCATCCGTTCCTTCAGTTCCAACCCCACCTTCATCAGCTGCGCCTTCGCCCACAACCACTCGGCCAGCAATGGCGGGGCGCTCTACAACGACGCCGGCGGCTCGACCACGCTGCGGAACACCATCATCTGGGGCAACACCCCCGGCCCCTACAACGCCGTCACCTTCGGCGGTGGCTCCGTCGCCAATCTCATTCAGGGCCAGACCCCCAACGGCTCCACCATTCATTCCAACAGCGATCCCCGCTTCCGCAGCCAGCCGTTTTCCAACGACGGAGACTGGACGACGCCCGGCGACAACCACTACGGCGACCTGAGCCTGCTTCCCGACTCCCCCGCCATCGACTACGGTGACAACGCCGCCAACAGCCTGCCCACCGACCTTGCCGGCAACCCGAGGGTGATCAACGGCGACCTGTATGGCAGCCCGACCATCGACATTGGTCCCTTCGAGAGTCCATCCCCCACCGCTCTACCGACCGGGGAAATCCACCGCTGGACCTTCGATGGCGACACCCGCGACTCGGTCGGCGACCTCGAGCTCGCCCTCGGCGGCGAGGCGGAGATCCGCAACGGCGCCCTCGTCCTCAACGGAAACGACGCCTATGCCTCCACCCCCGCCGGTGCCCCCGTTTACCTCGGCGAGCGAACGCTGGTCGCCTGGGTATCCCCGTCCGTCCTCGATCAATCCGGAGGCGGCGTGCTGACCCTCGTCCGCACCGTTTCCGGCAGCGACACCTTCGACGGCATCGTCTACGCGGAGAGGACCAGCGGCCAGTGGATGAACGGCAGCAACAGCCTCACCCGCAGCGTGCTGAACAATGGCGGCGCCGCCGAAACCGTCACTCCCCCCGGACAGGTGATGATCGCCATCGTCTACGGCCCCGGAAACACCATCACCCTCTATCGCAACGGCTCGCTCTACAGCACGGCGGGCGCAACCCAGGGCAGCCTGGTCGGCTACCCGGTCGGCACCGGCCGCTTCCACCTCGGGCAGCGCCATCCGAACACCACCAGCACCAACCGCTTCTTCGCCGGGCTCATTGACGAGGCCCGCGTCTACAACACCGCCCTCGATGCAGGCGCGATCGCCGCCCTCCACGCGACAGGACCTACGGAAGATCTGGTAGTTCCTCCTTCGGGAGAAACCAACCTCGCCCGCGGCTCGACCGTCCGCCAGTCCCGGGTCATCCCCGTGGATAACCCGGACCGGACCGACCCGGGAATCGTCATCGACGGTTCCACCGCCTCTGGAAACCGCAACGCCGCCGCCCCGACCACGGAGAACCCCAGCCCATGGGTCGAGGTCGAACTTCCCGAAGACGCCCTGGTCGAGCGGGTGGAAATCGCCAATCTCACCAACACCCTCAGCAACACCTGCTGCTTCGCCCGCCTGCGGGACATCACCATCGAACTCCGCGACGCCTCCGGCACCGTCCTCGACAGCTCCCCCCTCCTCAATCCCGAGAACGCCGGCTACAACTTCCCGAACGGACCGCGCACCCTCGAGCACGCCTTCCACTCGGCCACGCCCGCCCGCATCGTCCGCGTGATACGCACCCCCGACCCCGACCTCTCCGGCTCCGGCGGCCGGGGGGTGCCCATCGATGACGAAGCCGGCTTCCTCGAGTTCGCCGAACTGCGCGTCTTCGGGGAGAAGATCGCCCCCGTTCCCGTGGCCACCTCGTTCTCCGCCACCTACGACTCCCGCCGCGCCGATCCCAATCCGGTCGCGCAGCTCTGGTACGACACGGAAACCGCGATCGCCAACGACTACAGCCCGTTCGACGGCTTCCTCGACAGCGGCAGCAACGTCGGCATCGTCACCGACGGCTACGAAACGGTCTGGCAGATCCGCGACCAGCTCACCAGCACCACCCTGGACAACCCTTGGAACCGCAACCTGCTCGATCCCGACGAACTGCTCCAGCTCTACGACCTCGGCTGGACCTTCACCGCCACCGTCCGCGCCCTGTCCGACCACGCCTCGCCGAACTACGCCGGCTATGCCGGCTGGGGTTTCACCGCCGGGCAAAACCCCGGCTGGGACATCGGGGCAAACGCCGCGGCCCGCGTCGGATTTGGAATCGGACGGACCGCCGCCGACAACAGCTTCTACGTCATTCCCGCGAACCAGCCCCAACTGAACCTCCCTGCCGGCACCGGCGACGACTACCACACCATCACCGCCGTCTGCCCGCCACGCAGCACGGTTTATGAATGGTTCATCGACGGCATCAGCCAGGGAACCCTCGACTTCTCCACCGCCAACATCGGCGGCCTCACCGAGAACGTCCTCGCCTTCGGCTCCGGCCGCCAGGTCCCCTCCGACGGGATCACCAACTGGAAACACGTCTCCCTCGTCACCGCGCCGCCCGCCGCCCGCCCCTCCACCGAGGGCCTCGTCTTCTACCTTCCCTTCGAACCCGGCCCCGAGGGCAACGACACCCTGGTCGAGAAATCGCAGGCCCCCGGTAGCAAGCCCGCCATCATTCCCTCCGGCCCCGGCCTCTTCCCTTCAGAGCTTATCGGCGGCATCGGACACTCGATCAATGTCCCAAATTCCACCCCCGCGCGCCACCTCGATGCCTCCGCGGCACTCCCCCCGCTGCTCGGCCTCGACTCCGTCACGCTCAGCGCCTGGGTCAAGCCCCACAGCAACGCCACCGCCCTGTTCCACTTCTACAAAAGCGATCAGGCCAGCATCGAAAGCCAGTTCCGCGTCACCTCCTTCAGCAGCATCCCGAACCTCTGGCTGCGGACCCGCAGCGGCGGCACGGATTTCGGGGAAAACATGGCCGTCCCCGTGCCCGACATCACCGACGGCCGCTGGCACCACGTCGCGGCGGTGATTTCCCCGACCCGCGCCGTCATCTACTACGATGGCCGTACCGCCATCTCCGCCCCCGGGGGAAATCCCACGGCATTCACCAGCGCCCTGAGCGGCCTCGACACCTTCGAGATCGGAAGCTGGATGCACGTCGTTGGCAACCGCTCCCACTACCGCGGCGGCCTCGACGAGGTCGCCATCTGGAACCGCGACCTGTCCGACGAGGAAATCGCCGCCCTCCACCGCCTCGGCTACCTCGGCGCGCCGCTCAGCGAGGATCAGGACAAGGACGGCATCAATTCCCTCGAGGAAGCCTCGCTCGCCACCAGCGACGGCTCGCCCGACTCCGATGGCGATGGACTGACCGACGCCGAGGAAATCGTCCTCGGCACCAATCCCGCCAGCCGCGACAGCGACGGCGACGGCATCCCCGACAATGAGGAAATCGCCAACGGCACCAACCCGCTCCTCGCGGACTCGGATGGCGACGGTTTCAGCGACAGCGACGAAACCCTCGCGCCCCGCCTCGTCGCCCGCAGCTTCGACCGGGCCCCCGACGGCTCCATCACCCTTATCTTCCAGGCCTATGGCACCGTCACCAACCTCCGCCTCGAATCGTCCGGCGAGCTAAACGCTTTCTCCACGCTCCCGGGGGTCACGATCGTTCACACCGGCGGCGGCCTCCACACCGCCACCGCCACCCCGCCCGCCGGCCAGCGTTTCTTCCGCGCCGTTTCCGATGAAGGCGCCGCCACCGACCCGCTGGACCCCACGTCATTCCTCGACACCACCTCACCGGACTCCGACGGCGACGGTCTCAGCGATGCCGCGGAAGCCACCCTCGGCACCGATCCCGGCCTCATCGACACCGATACCGACACCTTCTCGGACTTCGTCGAGATCCTGCTCGGCACCAATCAGCTCGATCCCGACTCCCATCCCGGCATCACCGATACCGACGGGGACGGTCTGACCGAAGCCCAGGAATCAGCCCTCGGCACCGACCCCAACCTGGCCGACTCCGACGACGACACCTATTCGGACCATGCCGAGGTCAACTCCGGCTCCGATCCCAATTCCGCCGCCTCCGTCCCGGGCTCCGCCATCCTGACAACGCAGAGCTTCTCACTGCTGGAAAACGGCAACATCACCCTGACCTTCCGCGTCCAGGGCGCCGCCCAGAATCTGCGCCTCCAGTCTTCCGGCGACCTCACCAGCTTCCCCGATCTCGACGCCACGCTCAATGACCTCGGCGGCGGACGCTATGCCTTCACCGC
This sequence comes from Neoluteolibacter marinus, assembly GCF_014904755.1. Lineage (GTDB taxonomy): Bacteria > Verrucomicrobiota > Verrucomicrobiia > Verrucomicrobiales > Akkermansiaceae > Haloferula > Haloferula marina. The sequence goes on along the minus strand of NZ_JACZFQ010000104.1, from coordinate 77,323 downwards.
CACCCCTCCCTCCGGTCACCGCTTCTTCCGCGCGGCCGGTGACGATGCCGGCGGCGGCACCGTGAGCACCCTCACCGCCGATCTCGACCTGCCCTTGGACACCGAAGGCAGCCCGGTCACCATCTTCGATGCTCCCGAGGGTGACACCTTCACCCGCACCGTCCTCTTCTCCTCACCCTTCACCGGCTACCTCAGCTATACTGTCAGAGGCATCATGCCGAACGGCAAGCTCCTGCCCGCCGTGTCGGCCGGCCTCGCCCTGACCGGCGCGACCTCGGCCGAGATTCCGCTCACCTTCTTCAACGACCTGCTCGCCGGGGCCGCCACCCGCTACACCGTCACCCTCACCGGCAATCCCGGCCTCGTTCCCGGGCTGAACGCGAGCTTCACCGTCGCGGTGACCGACGACGACGCCATCTGGAGCGGCACCTTCGGCACCGCCACCGAGCAGCTCGGCTTTGTCTTTGAATCCCTCACCGACGGCACCACCACCCGCCAGCACCTGACGGCGACGGAGGCCTCAGGACTGTTCCCGCGCGGCACCTTCCCGGTCTCCGCCGCCTTCGGTCCCACCACTTTCTCGGCCAGCGCCGCGAACATCCCGCTGCTGCGCGAGCTGCCCGGCATCACCGCGTCCCCGTCGACCCTTGCCGCCCTGCAACTGGCCTCCGACGACGCACTGCCTGGCCAGGAGGTCACGCCCGCCACCATCACCGGCGTCGCCACCCTGATGCTCGCCCCGCCCAAGGGCACCCCCGCGGAGGTGATTGGAACCTTCCATCTCCAGTTGCAGCCCCCGCCGCCACCCTCCACCGACCTTCACCTCGCCCCCTCCCCGTGAATCTCCGGCCGCACATGACCCCCATGAAAGCCATCGCGTTTCTCACTTTCCTCCCCGTTCTCCTCTTGGCGCGCCCCACTCTGGAGGAAGTCCTGCTCGCGGACCCGGTCAACGGCCTCCACCAGGAAATCCTGCCGACGCCCACGGACCTTCCGAGCGAAGAAGGATTCGATGTCTCCGAATTCGGCGACGCCATCGCCCTCCATGGCGACCTCGCCGCGGTGGGCGCACCCGTCAACCGGGATGCCGGCGAGGGAAACCCCGGTGCCGTCTATCTCTACCGCCGCGGTCCCTCCGGCTGGGCGCAGATCCAGAAACTCGTCCCGCCCGATGCCACCGAGCGCCACCGCTTCGGCGATGACGTCGCCTTCAACGAGGACGGCACCATCCTCGTCGTCGGTTCGAACGATCGCGACACCTCGTCCACCGGCAACAACGGCGTTGCCAGCGGGGCCTATGTCCACCGTCTCAATCCCGCCACCGGCAAGTTCCACTTCGTCCAGAAGCTCGTCCCCGCGGACAATGCCTTGCGCGACCTGTCCGGCCAAGGTGTGGGCATCAGCGGCGATTGGATCGTCGTCGGTTCGCCCGGGGAAAGCTCGGGCCAGGGAGAACTCACCCTCTTCCAATGGGACGAAGCCGCCGCCGCCTGGCAAGAGAGACAATCCTTCGGCAACAGCTTTTTCGAACCGCTGGGCAATCCCGGCACGTTCACGATCCGCGGCGATGTCGTCTCCTACTTCAATGACTTCAGCGACGGAGCCGTCATCAACATCTACCGCCGCGACCCGCTGAGCAACCTCTGGTTAGCCAACTCCTCCTTCGGCGTCGCACCCAGCACGGCCTTCCCCATCCAGGACGCCAGCACGGCGGGCATCCTCAGCCACCGGAACAACAGCGGCCAACTCGCCCTCCGCAAGGCTGCCGGACCCGGCGGCCCGTGGATCAACATCGACACCTCCACGGCCGTCAGCGCGGGCTCCGGCACCCGCCCGGTGCTCTCCGCCGCCATCAACTCCTCCCTCATCGTCGCGAACTTCGGTGCCGGCGAAACGGTCAACCCCGCGCCCGTGCTCGAATTCCACCTCATCGGGGAAAGCGCCACCACGCCCCTCGGCTCGGCCGACACCGCCGACCACGGACGCGCGACCGCCATCGATGCCGACGACCACACGGTGCTCTTCACCGAGTTCATCATCCCGCCGGTCGGCAGCTCCTACCGCCAGGTCTCCGCCATGGTCGCCAATGAGGTCGGCCTGCTCGCGAAGGCCCGCTCGCTGCTTTTCTACGAGGACGCGGACCCGGCCGCACCCGGGGAAGCCGCCTTCGCCTATCAGAAGCTCCTCTACGACGAGGCCGCGCCCGGTTCCTTCTCCACCCGCCACGACGAGATCGAGACCCTCTACGCCCAGGTCAACCGCGACCACGCCGGCGAGGCCGACGAAATCCTACATCTCTCGTACCCCGACACCACCGGATCGGTCAGGGATGACTACGAGAACCTCTTCCTCGACCTCGCCTACGGCCGCGCCGCCGCGGAACTCATCCGCGCGCGCAACTCCACGGCGAACCTCGATGCGGAGCGACTCGAAATCCGCACCAATCTCTTCCTCGACACCGAGATCACCACCGTCCGCACTTCCCTCCAGCACACCCGTGCCGGCCTCAACGCCTACCTCGACCTGCTTGCCGACCCGCTCGGCGTCGCCCCCGACGGCGGCAACCCCGCGGGCCGCGCCCTCTTCAAACGCCAGGTCCCGTCCCGCCAGCTGTTCCCCGCGACCGACATCAACGGCGACTCCGTCGCGTATGACACCACGGTTGATCCCCCCGTCCTGCTCGACCCCGCCACCCCGTTGCTCGACGGCTACAAGGACTACGTCCTGCTCCTCGACCTCCTGCTCCAGCACACCCGTACCGCCTCGGACCTCGTCGACCTGCTGACCGCCCGTGACACCCCCGCCGACCGCACCGAGGCGAGGCAGCTGATCGGCGACACCCAGCGGCTTGTCTTCGAGCAGCGCTCCCTGCTCAACGCTCTCTTCGACCCCGCCGACCTCACCCCCGTCCGCCGCGACGAGCTTGGCATCGCCCAGCTCGACCGAGGTCTGGATGCCGCCCTCAGCGACCTCACCGGCTTCTCCCAGAATCTCGATGGCACCATCAACCTCCTCGGCTACGAGCCCGAGTTCCTGATGCTCATCCAGAACCAGGGCGGGCTCTTCGATTCCTACGACTCCTTCGAGAGCCTCCTGAACGACAGCAACTCGCCCCTCGAAGTTGCCAAGACCAACCGCCAGCTCGCGCTCGACGCCATTGCCTCCTACGGCAACAACCAGGACGCGCTCGAAAACGAGTTCAGCATCCTCGTTTCCAATTCCGAGGGCTCCATCGGCAACCGACTTACCCAGATCGTCGGCGTCCCCTACTCCGACCCGCCCACTCCGGCCTACCAGAACCCGCAGGACAACGAAGGCTCGGAGATCTGGCAGCAGCTCCAGTCCATCGAGGCCGCCAACCTCCGCATCCGTCGCAACAGCGCCGAAATCTCCAATCTCCATCGCAAGATCGCCATCGAACAGGAGCGCCGCGCCACCGAGGCCGGCATCAACGCCACCCTCAGTGCCCTGATCATCGACTACGGCAACCAGCAGGCGTCCATGACCGAGGAAATCGGCCGCATCGAAGCCACCCAGAAGGCCGCCGACGCCCTCTCCGAACTTTGCGAGGTCGAGAACATCACCAAGCTGATCACCGGCATCGGCGTGGCCAACGCCGCGGTGCAAGCCGGGGGCGAAATCGGGAAAGCCAACCTCCAGGCCTCCAAGGAGCGCCTCGCCGCCGGCCAGGACGCCGCCATCCGCGATGCCGACGACGACATCCTCGAAAACAACTCCCAGGCCCTGGTGAAAACGATGTTCCTGGAGATGAACACCCTGCTGATCGACTCGCAGGAAGCCACCATCCTCCTGCGCCAGGAAGTCGGCGGTCTCACCGGGCTGCTCGGCGAGAAGGCCGACCTCGAGCGCCGTCTCGACGAGGTCGACCAGGAACTGAGCGCCCGCTATTTCGCCGACCCCGTGCACCGCCTCCGCGCGCAGAACGCCACCGAGCTGGCCACCATCAGCTTCCGCAATGCCCGCAAGTGGCTGTTCTTCGCCGCCCGCGCCCTGGAGTACAAATGGAATACCCCCCTCAACCTCCCTGCCAATGAGTCTTCCGACGGCCGCGCCTGGACCACCGCTGATCTTTTCAAACTCCGCAACGCCCACGAACTCGACCGCTTCTTCACCGCGCTCGACGACTGGGACGACCTCGTCGAACAGAACCGCACCTACGGCAACAGGGACGATTGGTTTTCCCTGCGCGAGGACTACTACGGCTTCAAACAATTCGACGACCAAACCGCCGCCGAACTTTTCTACGATGTCGTGAACCCGGACACCGGGCTCATCGAGAACGTCAATGCCGTCACCGCCTTCCGCTACTCTCTGCGCCGCTCGATGGAGGACTGCAACGGCGACGGCTTCGACGACATCTGCGTGCGCTTCGACACCATCCGTCAGGCCGGCTACGACACCACCGCCAACGGCGGCGCCGGCGGCTACCAGACCAACTTCTTCCACCCCAACCTCTACCTCGACCGCCTCGATACCCTGCGCATCTTCGTCCGCGGCCCGCACCAGTTCCTCGGAGCGGTCGATGGCGACAACACCATCACGGCCCGGCTCGCCTACCTCGGCACCAGCGTCATCCGCAACCAGAGCCCCGGCTTGCCCATCAATCCGCTGCGCCCCGACCGCGTTGCCAACGAGTTCACTTCCTACCCGAACCGCTTCTACCGCTTTGTCCCGCGTCCCATCGGGGACCCTCTGGACAGCGGCTACGCCTACACCGAAGGCCTCAGTGCCAACACCGCCGAAGCCCTGAAAATCCTCCCCGGCCGCTCGCGCTCACTCCTCGAGCCCCTCGCCGATCCCGTCCCCATCACGTCCTTCCGCGAGCGCTCGGTCGCCACTTCCTCCTGGACCCTGGTCCTCTTCCCCAGCAGCGGCATCAACTCGAACACCCGGCTCGTCATCGACGAGATGGACGACATCGAACTCTACATCCTCCACCGCGCCGTCGACCGGTGAGCCGGGTCACACGCGGGGATTGAAGTGCGAGCCGTCGCGCAGCTTCTCCCACAGCTCGCGCTCTTTGGCGCTTGGTTGCTCCGGGACTTGGATCGAAACGACCACATAAAGGTCGCCCGCGCCGCCTTTCTTCGGCAGCCCGTAGCCGCCGAGCCGGAGCTGGTCGCCGGATTGGGTCCCGGCGGGAATCTTCATTTGCACCGACTTCCCCGCCAGCAGGCCGACCTCGATGGTCGCCCCCAACACTGCTTCCCACGGCGCGACCAGCAGGTCGCGGTAGAGATCGTGCCCTTTCACCCGGAAGTCAGGATGGGCCGCCAGCCGGACCCGCAAGAACAGGTCGCCCGCCGCACCGCCGCCCGCACCCGGACTGCCGTGACCGGCCACCTTCAAGCGCTGGCCTTCGCCGATCCCCGCGGGGATCCGGACCTGCACCTCCTGGGTCGTCGCCTTGCCGGTGGCCGGGTCGGTGTGACGGAGTGAGATGGTCCGCAGCGACCCCTCCATCGCCTCGACGAGCGTCACCATGATGTCGCCCTCGATGTCGCTGCCACGGCTGGTCCGGTCTTGCCCCGGATAGGCCCCGCCGAATCCACTGCCGCGCCGCGGCCGGCCGCCGCCGCCGAAGAAGCGCTCGAAAAAGTCGCTGAAGCCGGTGCCGCCGAACTCGAATTCGTAGTCGCCGCCCGCACCACCGCCCGACCATCCCCCGAAACCCGGATCGGCCTGCGGGTTCCAATTCGGCCCCATCGCATCGTAGCGCTTCCGCTTCTCCGGATCGCCGAGCACCTCGTAGGCTTCGTTGATCTCCTTGAACTTCGCCTCGGAACCCGTCTTGTCCTCGGCGACGTCAGGATGATGCTTGCGTGCCAACTTGCGGAACGCCTTCTTCACTTCGGCATCCGTCGCCTCACGGCTGACGCCGAGTGTCTTGTAATAGTCCTTGTATCCGGCCGACATCGCTCGTGGTTCGTGGAGGCGATTCTGGACCGTCGGACGGCCCTTGTCCACCCCACGTCCGGAGGCGGCCCGGGTGCCGGTTCACTTCAGGGAAACCCGGACCCGGTAGAAGGTCGACGGAGCGGTCGCCGCGGAGGGCGGCACATGAGCCCGCACCAGGTCGCCTCCCAGCGACTCGAAAACGACCCCGCCCGCCGGCAGGAAACTCCCACCGCCCAGCGTCCCGCTGGCCTCGACCGTGAATTGGAAGCGACCCTGATAGGCGGCCGGAAATTCGAAATCGAAGCTGTATCCGCCACCGCCGCCGGGACTGAAGGCCACCGCTTCCGGCTGGAACGAGACGGGTTCGCCGTCAGGAAGGTCGCCGCCGCGGGGATCGAGCCCGTCGAGGAAGTACTGCAGCAGACTGTAGCCGGCCTGCGGCTCGCTGAAGGGATCCTGGCCGGTGCTACCAAAAAAGAAGCGCTCCCATTCGTCGTCGAGCAGATTGCCATCTTCATCGCGGTCGCTGGGCGTCGGCAGCAAGGCCAAGGCAACAGAAGTAACCGCGATGGTCGGCCGGCCGTTGAAGGGCTCCGTATCGGTGAAGCCGGTCACCACGAAGCGCGTCCCCGGGCTGAGGCCGAGGCCCTGTTCCAGTGGGAAACGTTCCCCGGTAGGGGTCAGCAGCACCACCTCGCCAAAGTCGGGCATCCGGTCGTAGATCGCCAGTCCCGGTGAGGTCTCGGGAATCTCCACGGTCCAGCTTTCCACCGGCCGGAAGACCGAGGCGACTTCCGCGACGACCGCATCGAAGGCCGCCCGGGCTGCGTCGAGGTTGCTGGTGCTGGTGGCACTCTCATATCCGGACGGGTAGTCCCCGCCCCGCAGCACCAGACGCAGCGCATCGAAGGGCAGCAGCATCCCCGGGGTGCTCTCGGAATCCGCCACGTGACGGTCGTAGATCGCGTTCGCCAACTGGCTCATCGCCGAGCTGGCATCGCCGGCCATCTCCAGCGCCGTCCCCAGATCGAAGCCCGCCCCTCGCAGCAAGACCAGGTCGGCTGGCAACAGGGCGTTTTTCGCAGAGTCCGGCGAACGGTCGGGGAAGAGGGTGAAATCCACCAGCTGCGGCGCCGGATCCTCCGGCGGCCGCTGCGACTGCAGGCCCAGTTGGACCAGGGTCTCGACCAGCACGCTCACCGCACTGTCGGCCGGATCCGAAATGGTCCGCGCCGCCACCCGCTCGTAGCTTGCCGCTTCGGCCTGGGCCGCGCTGACCCAACCGGCGGTGTCCGCCGCCAGGTCGTTGCCAACCGGCGAGAACGACGGATCAAAGGCCTCGGGAGCCTCGACCGTGAGCAAGCTCAGGATCTCGCGTCCGTTGCGAAGGCTGTTGGTCAGGTCGAAATAGAACGGCGAACCTAGTACTAGCAGCTCGTCCTGCGGGATGGCGGTGTCCGAACGCAATCGCGCCCCGCGACTGCCACCGTCGGCCAATGCCGGCGAGAATCCGGCCACCGGGGCCATCGCCACCAGGCTGCCGTCCAGCCGGCGCAGCTCCATTTCCTCGGCATCGGCGGCTTCGACAGCCCCGCTGTCGCGGGCCACGGCCACCAGGTCGACGCCCCCGCCGGCCGCGATGTCCGACGGCGTCGCCGGGAAATCCCCCGGATCGCCGGGATCGGTGCCATCGATGATTTCCGCCAAGTCCGAGACCCCGTCGCCGTCGCTGTCGGCACCTCCGAATGGATTGAGCCCGAGCCCGAGCTCCACGTAATCCGGCACCCCGTCGCCATCGGAATCCTGGTCACCCAGCAGCCCGGCATCGATCTGATAGCTGCGGCTGACGATTGCCCCGCTCTCTCCGCTGGCCAGATCCCTCAGCCGGAACTGCATGTCGGCGCTGTAACCGACGCCGACCGGTCCGCTCCAGGAAACCCAGGATCCCGACGGGCTGTAGCGCCAGAGCAACTCGTAGCGCAGCTCGTCAAAAGTCGCACTCACCTGGAAAGCCGCTTCGTAGGCTCCCGAGACCGGCTGGACGTCGAGCGACGGCGTGTAAAGTCCGCTCGGAAGATTGCCGACGGCGGCGATGCTCAGCGCCGGCTCGACCTGGTTGGTGACGACATACTGGGTGCCCGCCGGCGGGTTCACCGCCTGGCTGACCGCACTGCCGAGTCCCCCGACGCTGGACAGGAAGGATTCCTTCAACACCGACACCGGGACCGGATCCGGGCTGACGCTGCGCCGGGTCCAGTCGGGGGCGTTCTGGATTCCGAGCAGGCGGGCCGACTCATCGGCCTGCGGGTCATCCGAGTAAAAGAGCAAGGTGGCGAAGTTCGCGTTGCCCGAGGGGATCTCGGGCAAGGACCCGGACTCCGTTTTCTCCCAGGCGCTGCCATTCCAGAGCAGAGTCTCGTATTCGCTCGCCGGCCCCGTGGCAGAGGGACCGGAAAGCTTCATCAGGCCGACCCCGGGCAAGGGCAGCAGTCCGGTCAGCGCCATCCCGGGTTCCGGCGTGAAGACGACACCCGTCGCGACCAGGGCATTGGCCGAGGCGTTGACCCGGTACCACTCCGCCTTCGAACCGTCGGCGGCGATCAGGATCATCCCGTCGGTGATGTTGCCGGCCCCGCCGTCGAGCACCGGCAGGATTGCCGAGACCTGATAGGGCAGGCTGACCGTCGTGTTTGAAAAGATCGAGGTCACGATGATCGGCGTCGCAATCCTCACCAAGTGCGCCTGCACCGAATTTTCGCGGTAAACCACCAGGATCTTCTCGGCCGCCGAGGTGCTCACATCCGCCACCGGATGTCCCGTGCCCGCGAACACCATCCGGGTCGACCTCACGACGCTGCCACCACTCCGTGCCACCAGGCCCATCGCGGTGTTCACCCCGCTGGGCCCTGCGAACAAGGCCGCGGTCTGGCCGGTGGAATCGTCATGGAAGGGCTCGATCCGCGTCATCAGCGTGGTCGCATTGCCCGCCGCCAGGACTCCCGGCGTTCCGGCCAGTTGATCCATCACTTCGTTGCCGCCGCCGGAGGATCCACCGTTGTAAATCGAACCCAACATCCATTCGGTGCCCGCTCCGCTGTCAAACTCCCCGATAGCCGCCGGACCGATGCCGGATGAGCCCGTCAGGGTCCTCGCCACCGGAACCGGGTCACCGGGCTCCAGCAGGGCGATCCGGTTGGCGTCCGGACCGGCAATGGCCAGCACCTCACTGCCGGAATCGAGTCCTCCCGCGACGTCGCTCACCGCGGAAATGCCCGAACTCAAGGGGGGCCGGAAAACCGCCGCGCCCGACGAATCCATCGAGCCGAGGCGGATGGTGCCGCTGACCCGGTCGACGAGGGCGAATTCCTTGGGCGAAGCCGCGCCCGGCACGAACCACTCGGCGGCCAGCCGCGATACCGGTTCAGCACCCGCCCGCCCGATCACAAGGCAGGCGGCGGTCAGGATGATCTTCATTCTCATGGCTTCAGGTTCCGGTTGAAGTTCAGTGCTGGACGGGTTCGAGCGGAATGACGTGGCGGATCTCCCCCCGTTCCGTGTAGCGGACGAAGAGGTGGCGGTACTTGGCGCCCTTGATCACCGGCAGCGGGTCCTCGACCAGGATCATCCCGGTCGCCGAGCCCAGGTATGGCGGCTTGGTCGCAGCCGAGGCAGGATTGCCCGTCACCGGCAGCACCGCGTCGGTCCAGTCACCGCTCAGCGGGATCGGCAGGGTCCCGTCGAAGGGCCGCACCCGGAAGAAGGGATCGCTGAGCTGGAAGCCGGGATCCTTGCCGAAGGGCGCTCGCACCCAGGACATGCGGTCGAGCAAGGGTGTGCACTGGACCAGGTTGGGCCGGGCATCCGGGAACAGGGTGCTCGGCATCTGGTAGCGGTAGATCATGAAGGGCATCAGCGCCTCGACCGAACCCGGGTCCTCCGCCGAGGTGCGGAGCTTGAACAGCAGTTCCTCCGGCGGGATGTCGCCCTGGATCTGCGAGCCCTTCCCCTGGCCCGATGCCTCGATCTGACCGGTCACCAGGCCGACCAGGAAGGTCGTCGGGATGTCGTATTCGATCGGCATCTTGAGCGTCCACAGCGGACCCTCGCCCGGGGCGTAGGTTTCAATCGTACGACGCATGTCGTAGCTTCCGGGCAGCGGCCGCGCCGGCCACGGGATTACCGGCTGGCTCTCGTCCGGCGGCAACTGCCAGCGGGCGGAAACCACGTTGCTGGCCGAACCGCCGGTCCGCGGGAAGGGCCCCGGCCCGCAGGCCCGCACGGCGAAATGGAGCACCTTGTCGGCCGGCAGCCCGACCTGGAGCGCGAACCCGGGTCCCGGACCGAAGATGCTGGTCACCCGCGGCGTCTGGAAGGGATAGAACGAAAGATCCGGATCGTCCCCGGCCACCCCGGCGACCGGCGACTCGCCGAGCACCTCGGAAAGCCCTTCGATCTCGGGAATGCCACCACCATCCTGCGCCACCAGGATCTCGAAGCGATCGACCCCGACCGGATCACAGAACCACTCGAGCCGCCCCTGGGCGACGCCGCCCGACTCCTCGAGCAGTTCCACCGGCGCCAACATCGGGGTCGGCAGGTCGGGATTCACCAGCATCACGCAACCGAGCGGATACAGGGGGCTCGGGTTGGCGTTCTGGTCGAAGACCTGCGCAAAGTAGCAGACTGACGTACCGTTGGCTGCCGGCAGCGCGTCGTCTTCCCAAACCGAGGACGCCGGGATAACGCCCTCCTGCTTGGCAATCAGCGACAGCGTCCCCTCGGGCCCAACCCGGCGGTAAATCCGCCATTCGTGCACGCCTTGGGCCGGAGGAACCTCGATCACTCCCTGGATGACATTCACCGAGCCGTCCGGATTGCGCGCCTCGTGCATGGGCGGGTTGTCCGTCACCGACTCGATCGGCCGGCAATCGCGCCCGGCGAAGGCCCGGAACTGGTAACGGGCGTAGGGAGCCCCTTCACCCTGCGGCGAGGCGGTCTGGGCGGGGGCCGAAACCCGTCCGCTCACGCCCACCGCTCGGACCCGGATGAAGAGTTGCTCGGAAGTCCCGAAAGGCTCCTGGAAGGGCAAGTTCACCCGCAGCGTGTCGCCCTGCTGGAAATAGATCCGTTGTGTATACAGGGTGGTCAGGGCCGCTTCCGACTTGCCGGAATACACCTGCACGCTAGCCGCAATCACGCCCGGATGGTCACGCTGCACCTCCACCGTGATCCCGTTGTAGTCGAGCGGCACCTCGCCGTCCTTCGGCTTGGTGGTCACCCGCTGGATGAACTCGAGCGAAGGGATGGTCCGGCAAACCAGGAAGCTGCCGCCCGGTGCATCCGGCGCCTTGAAGTCCCGCAACACGCCCGATCCCGGGGCCCCATGCCCGCTCAGGGTTTCGCCGGCACAGGCGGATTCCCCGACCGCACGGAGCGTGTACCACACCGTCTTGTCGAGGTGGGTCGTCACCGACGGCGCTCCCGAGCCATTGTCATCGAAGGTCCCGAAAGCCTCGCCGGGAACATGCGCCACGTAGCCGACGCGGCCGACCACCGGGTTGCCGACGCTTCCCAGGTAGTCCTGCGAGGCCGCCCAACGATAAATATAGTAGCCGGTCGCCGTCTCGCTGCTGTCGTCGCTTGGCGCCTGGCGGAACTTCACCCGCAGGAACTGCTTCCCGCCCTGGTCCGCCCAGTCTGCCGGATTGGCGGGCGGCGTGAAGGTGCTCGTCACCGAAATGATCGACGGCGGCGCCGGCGGCAAGCGGTCGCACATCTGGACCAGGGTCCCCGGCGACACCTGGCCGGGCATCCCGGTGATCCCGCGGGCGGCCACGAAGTAGTAGAACGACTCGCCGTCGACGAAGGGCCGGCGCACCGGTTTGCCGTCGGCACCGCGGTACCACACGCCATCGTCGGCGACGTCGAACCTCTTCTTGTCCAAGAGATCCGCCGCTGCGGCGGGATCGAGCAGGTCGCCGACCAGCAAGGGCAGTTGGTTGACCCGCCCGAAGTCCGGATCGGGATCGTCCTCCGACTCGGCCTCCACCGCGGTCAGCAGGTCGTGCCCCGAGGGAGCCGCGGCATCCCAACCGAGATTCACCGCAACCGATTCCTTCACGCGGAACACGTCGAAGCCGAAGGAATAGGGCATCTTGGCCTTGAGCCCGGGACCAACGCCCCAGCGGAAACGGGCGTTCAGGTGATCCTTCGGGTTGATCGGGAATTGCGAGCCGGCTGCCACCTCGTGGGGCACCTGGACCGGGGAGGCCGGGGCATCGAGTACCACCGGGGACGCCGGATCCAGCTCCACCCGGCCGATCACCTGCAGGTCGTTGTCGGTGCCGTCGATCTCACGGATCTCGTAGGTCGCCACTCCGGCCGGCACCTCGATGCAGAAGGCATGCCCGAGGCACATCATCACCCCGGGATGAGCGCGGCCGAGGAAGAACAGGCGGCTCATCAAGCGCGGATCGTCGACCGCCGACTGGATCAACTGGAACAACTTGCCGGCCGCGTCGAGCGTCGGGTCCTCCGCCACCGCCGGCGCCGCGGCGGGATCGAGGGTGACCTCGCGGTAGATGCCGTCGATCCGCTCCGGTGCGTGTTCCCCGCTGACATCGACTTTCGCCCCGAGCGCCAGCAGGGCGCGGATGGTCGTGGGCGAGGTTTGCAAGGTCTGGATGCCCAGCCGGCTGAAGGAACCCGCGGCCCCGATCGCCCCGGCCCGCGAGTAGATGGCAAAGCGTTTGCCGAGGGTGCTACCGGCTTCCCCGGGTTGCCACAGGATGTAGGCGAAGTTCCTGCCGTCCGAGTCGACCGTGGTCCCGACCGTGGTCAGGAGCTGGTCGCTGCCCTGGGCCGGCAGCCGGCCGGCAAATGCAAAGCCGGCGACTGCCAGCGCGATGAAGAGTTTCCGGATCATTGGATGGAAATGGTTAGAAATCGACCGACCACGAGCCGTCCTGATAGGTGACCGAGGCACTTTCCTTGAACTTGAGACAGAAGGGGCACCACCCGGCCTTGCCGGTCAGCGTCCCCTTGCCCTTGAAGCGCAGGCTACCGCCGTTCATGACGCCGATCATCGAGAGCTCGCCCCGGATCGACACCACGCACAGCGCCTCGCCGCTGACACCCAGCAACATCTTGCCGCCGAAGGTCGGTCCTTCGACGAAGTAGAAGGCCCCCGCCCCCACCCCGGCGGAGATCCGGAACAGGCAGCTCGACGGGATGCCGAGCAGCACCTCGGAAATCGGGATCCACACCTCGCCATAAACGTAGGCGCCGGTGAACGGTGGCGTGCCGAGCAGGTCGCCGACCTCGGGATCGACCATCATCAGCGGGTCGATGGTGCAGGTCCGGCCGAAGAAGATCCCGCCGGCAGCCTCGTAGCTGGAAACCACGACCCGCGCGGTCGCGGCCAGGTAGCACTCCTGCAAGCCGACCCCGACCGCCGCACCGAAGCCGGTGATCTTGAGGCTTTGGAAGTCGACCTCGCCCGAGGTCATCACCAGCGAGCCACCGACGCCGAGCGGCTTGACGGTCGGCGCCGTTTGCATCGTGAACTTTACCTCGAGGTCCGCGCGCACGTCCGGGCTGATCCAGTCGAGCGGCACGTCAAGTGCCCCGACCTTCACCTCGACCGCCACTTGGCCGGGCCCGACGCAGCCTCCGACATCGCTCTCCGAGTCGTAGCAGTTCATCTCGAAGTACGCGTGCAGCGTCATTTCCTCCGGAATCTTGAACTGCACCTCGGCATCCAGCCGCAGCTTGCGCAGGGTGTCGTTCTGAATGTGCGCGTAGCCGTCCACCGAACCCGCGCCGAGGTAGTCGTTGACGTCACCGATCAGGCCATTGATCGCCTCGTCGATCGGTCCCAGCGCCTCCTTGATCAACTCCTTGCACAGGCGGTTGACCTCGCCGAAGGCCGAATCGATCGCCGACTTCATCGCCAGGTCGAGTTCCGAAATGTACTGCCGCAGGGTGTACTGGATCTGCTGGATGAAGCCGGCCCCCAACAGTCGGTCGCGCAGGTCGGCGCGGATCATCGCGACGAACTCCTCCTTGTCGAATTCCGCGATCAGGTTGCCCGCCGTGCCGAGCACCGTCCCCGGCACGTAGGTCGCGGCATCCGCCATCTGGTCGATGAAGTCGTAGGCGGTCGCGCGGATCCCCGTCACGATCGCGTCGATCTCGGCCGAGGCGTTGGCGATGATCTGCTGGAAGTTGGTGATCAGCTCCTGACCGGCCTGCAGCTTGGTCCGCATCCCGACCAGGTAGCCCCGGGCTTCCTCGAGGGTCTCGGTCACCCGGTCCAGCGTCGGGTCGAACTCCGTCAGCAGTTCGTTGAGCTGGCTGTTCAGCTCGGAGCTCAAGTTGCTGAGCAAGGGATCGAGCACTGCGGCCAGATCTTGCGGTGCAAGTTCCGCGATCAACGAGCGTACCAGCGCTTGGACGATCTGCCGCTCGGTCCCGCCGCCCGCGGCCGGCACCTCGCGGAGGATGCCGTTGATCACCACGTCCGGCGAGTAGCCGGGCGGTGCGGTTAGATCGACGATCACATCGTCGCCATCGCGGAAGGTCTGGATTTCCCCGGTCACCGCATCGATCGCCAGGATCCCGCGCCGCAGCGCGTCGTCGACCCGGGTCACCAGGTTGGCCGCCGAGCTGGCGGCATCCGCGAGGTCGTCAAGACGACCCTTCACGCTGTCGGCCGGCGTCCCGATCGTGCCGTCGAGGTAGCGGTCGAAGACCACCTTGAGATCCCCGGTGCTGCCGTCGACCCAGTCGCCGTAGGCTTCGTTGGCGGCGATCGCGTCATTGTAGGAAGTGACCACCGCGCCGTAGAGCGGGTCGATGACCTCGTCCTCGATCCCGTCCAGCGCCTCGTCGAGCAGCTTCTCGATGTTGTCCGAGGCCAGATCCCCGATCTCGTCGACGCCTTTGTTGAGGGTGTCGGTGACGAACTGGCTGGCCGCCTCCGTCAGCGCGCGGGCGGCGCCGAGGCGCTCCTCGACGGCGTCATAGGCGGTGCTGACCAGGTTGATCTGGGGCAAGCCCTCGTACTGCGCGCCGAAGGAAAGCTCGGCGTTCTCGGCACTGAGGTAGTCGACCTGGTGTTCGACGTTGAGCACCAGCAGGTCGTTTTTTTCCGCCTCCCAGGAGGTGAAAAAGCGCGAGGTCGGGTTCCACTTCAGCGGGTAGTCGAGCGGCACAAGGCCGAAGATCGACTGGGTCGCGTGGACCACGAAGGCATTCTCCGCCGACGGGTTCTGGTAGTCAGCGACGGTGACGCCTGAGGTCGGGAAACCGCGGTGATCGCCGTCGAAGTTGCCGTTCGAGAAGAAGGTGTTCCCGCTGGCGGTCCAGCCGGCGGCGAGGTAAAGCGCAGCCGGAATGCCCGCCTGGGCACTGGTCATGCAATGCACCTTCAGGTCCTCGAAGAAGGGAATGTTGCAGGTCGCCGCGAAGTTGACGTTGCCGCTGCCCGGCGCGCCGCTGGCGAAGGGATTGTTGAAGTAGAGCTTGTTGACCGGATAGAGCGGGTAGGACTCGTCGCCCGGACCGTCCATCAGGAGGGTCGCCGGAAGGCCCAGCCGCCCGTCGGCGCCCTCGATGTTGTCGTTGAGCGTGGCGATGTTGCCGTTCGGCCGGAAGGCGAGGGTCCCGGCCAGCGGGGTGGAAATGTTGGCGGCGCCGGAAACCAGCCCGAGGGTCAGGAATCGGTCGGCATAGCAGCTCGCACCGGCTTCGGGCCGGAACTCCATCGCCATCGGGTCGAAGGAGCCGTTCCAGTACGCCAGCGGCTTGGTCGAGGTGTCCTCGGGATCAAGTTCGGCACCCTCGAGGGCCCCGGTGCAGGACAGCATCAGGTTGCTGAACTTGAGCCCGAAGTCCGAGGGATAGGGCACCGAGACCGCGCCGTTGATCCAGGATTCCTCGTTCTCGTTGGACAGGAATGTCAGCTGGAACCTGGTCAACTCGAAGGGATAGCCATATAGGGCCACCGAGGAATTGAAGCCATCCTTCTCCGCCACATGGCGACCCGAGAGCCCGCTCTTGCGAACATAGTACTTCGAAACTTCCTGCTGCAGGCGGTAGTCGTAATCGGAAGCCAGGTCGGCGATCCGGCTCGCGCCATCCTGGTTCGACGGGCCGACATCCACCGTGATCCCGCCATAGGCACCGAGCCCGTCCCGGTAGTCCCCGGTTTCCGGATAAACCAGCTGGCTCGAGTTTTCTTCGAAACCGGCGAGCAGGAGCACGGGCGGGGCGAGCAGGCCGGCCTTCTCCTTGAACACCGGATGGGAAACCAGGGGATTTCGCGCCGCATAAACCTGGAAACCGGGCATGAAGAACTCGCCGTCGTCGAAGATGTCAGTACGATGGGTGTAGGAGCCGATCCCTCCACCCCCGTCACCCTTGATCCCCCACTGCAGTTGCTTGGAGGGAATGGCAACCGGGGCAAACAGGCCGCCTTCGGGGGTAATCCGGAAATCGCCGGTGAGTGACTGCCCCTCCACTTCGTCCGGGGCACCGCCGGCAGGGCCGCAGGGATCGTCGGCACAAGACCCGTCATAGGTCACCTTGAGCGGCTTGGCAGCGGACAGGACGCTATTTTCGTCGAATTCACCGTCGATGATCCGCCCGACCCCCTGCCCCTCCCAGGCGAGGTCGGTTTCCAGCGGCAGGTGGGCGATGAAGGTCCCCGGCTTGAAGTCGACCTCCGCCTCGCGGGTCCGCACGCTGCCATCCGCCGATTTGGCGAACGTCACGTCCCGCGGCGAATCCATTCCAACGAAGCGCAGATAGCCGTCGTTGGTCATGCGATACGACATGGACGGCGACTCATGGAGCCCGGTCGACTGGTTGGTCTCCAACTGGGCAAAGGCCGCGTCGTGGATCCATTCGGCATCCTGCGCCGAAAAGTGCATCTCGCCGTTGGTGAGAAAGGTGAAGTCCGTCACCTGATACTGCAGCGGCCGCGCCTCGTCGAAGACCCAGGCATCGGCACCGAATGCCGTCGTCAGCACGCCGGCGTGGGTGAAGTCGGGCTGCATCGAGACCGGGTAGCCCATCGCGATCCCCGACTTGTAGCGTCCCCTCGCCGCGGCGCGGTCCTCGGTGAAGCCAAGTCCCTGGGGCAAATAAACAACAGCATCGCCGGCCGCCGCCCCGGAGGATGATAGCGTGGTGCTCGGGTAGCGCACGGTGACGCCACCATAGGTCGCCTCGACGTTTTCCAGCACCGCCTCGCTGCCAGACACGACCAGGGCGTCGCCGTTGGTCTGAAGCCGCACCCCGAGCGCGGCCGCACTGCCGAAGGTATAGGGTTCCCCGGGAATCGAGCCACTGTCGACCTGCAGGGTGCTGTTGACGTAACCGGCACCAACGGAGCCCGCCACCGGGTTGTTGGAAAGCGCATCGATCTGTGCCGTGACCCCGCCGAAGAGCAGCTTGCCGTTGAAGTCGAGCAAGCGCCGCAAGGTTGTGTCCGGCGTCTCGCCATCCTCGTGGTAGGTCGAGGGAGAATTCTCGAGGTGGTCGAGCTTGAGGCGCAGCTTGTAGGTCCGCGCCGGAGAATCAAGCTGGGCCACCGGCTGGAACGAGGCGGTCAAGGTACCCGTCGCAGTCGATGGCTGGTAGGGAATCCCGAACTGGGAGGAGTTCAGGAAGAAGTAGCTCGTGGTCACCCCGCCATTGACCAGCGGCACGTCGGCACCGGTGTCGTCGGTAAGGATCGCCGTGATCCGGAATGGAATGATCGCCGTGGCACCGCCGACGTCGTAGCGGCTGACGAAATAGGGCAGGGTCGCGGTGAACTCGTCCTTGGCCCCGTCGGTTTGCACCCGGTAGCTGCGGGTCCAGGTCGCGCCACCCGTCGGATATCCCCGGACCCAGTATTCGCTGCCCGGGGTGCCATCGGCAAAATGCACGACCGTGAACGAAGCGCTGTCTTCCGGCCCGTCCGCGGTCAACCAAGCCGGAAAGGTCCCGCCGCCGGGAAAGGTGATCGTGCCAAGCCGCTGCACCGTCACCCGCATGCGATAGGTTTTCCCCGCGCCGAGATCGACCCCCGGGTCCACCACGGCCGATAGCGACAGGGTTGTTGTCGGCGACAAGGAGTTGAGGGCAACGGTCTGACTGGCACCGGTGCTTGAGGTCGAACCGCTCTCAAGCGTGACGGCAGTCCCCGTGGCGGTGTCGATGAGCTGGGCGCTGAGCCGGAATTCCCCGGAGGTTGAAAAGTCCGCCGTGTTCTTGGTGAATTGCACCGAGGCGCTGACCGTCATGGCATCGCGCTCATAGCCCAGACCGCCGTTGTTCGCATCGGAGTCGATCACATAGCGTGGGCTCGCGGCGGATCCGGTTGGAGCCGTGATCGATTGGATCTCCGCGAGGATGCTCTGGGCGTTCGCGGACGCTGCCAACAAGCAGACCGTGAACAGATTACGGGCGACGCGGAGACAGATCCGCAGCAACCCCCGGGAACGGGTGAGTGGAGTTTTCATATCCTGGAGGGGGGCGGAATGAACGCTGCTTACCGGCAGGACCGGTAAAACAAACGGCGAGTGTTGACTAAATTGTAGTCTTGATAAGCGTCGAGTTCAAAATGTCAGCAACTCCGGAGGAAAGTCCGCGGTCATTGATAACAAGCCCATCACGACCGGTGAAATTCCCATCGACTTTCCTTGAGAATCCGCGGCAGCCTCCGGTTGCGCTGCACCTTCCCTCTCTCATGCTTTTTCCATCCCGCGGCCTGAAGGCCATCAACCACCGCGACACCCACTACCGCTGGATTGTCCGCAACCGCGCCGGCAAGAATGAGCTGTGGATCGAAATGACCGCCTCGGCCGCCGGTCAATTCGTGATCGCCGAGCTGCCCAGGGTGGTGAATCACGAGATGGTGCCGAAGGCGATCGACTACGCCCGCGCCAACGGCTGGGACCCGCTGAAGCGCCTGCCGCCCTTCCGCTGCAAATACGTCAAAGGCAGCTTCGTCGGCCTTCCGTCCGAGTAACTCGCCGCGGTGAGCCCTCGGACTGCTTTCCGACACCGTAAAATCCCGGGCTTGCTATTGCGAACGATTCTCAATAAATTGCCGCCATGTTTGAATGCTGGTGGCAAAATGATGGCTTCGAAGCCTGGCACTTGCGGGGTGACCTGCGGGGCGCGTCAAGGCGTTGGCAGCATCGTCTTTCCGACGAACTCTGGCTGTGGATCAATGTTTCCGGCGACGGCGTCGTTTGGGGGAAGGAACACCGGATCTTCCTGAGGCCCGAACTGTCCGGTTACTTCGGCGGCGTGGAGGGCGAGGATTGGAAGTGGACCCGCTTTCCGGGCCATCATGAAGCCGAGATCCTGGTGATTCCCCGCGACTTCATGATCCGGAATTTTGCAGCTGTTGCCGCAGCGAAAAACACGCCCTTTGCCCGATGGATGCGGGGCGAATCCGGCGTGGCCTTCGTCGGGACAACCGGCCAGGAATTGAAACACATCGGCGACCTGCTCGCCCGGGGTTGGAAATCGCGGCATCTGCCGGTCCGGATGCAAAGCTCGCTGGAACGTTGGACCCGCCAGCTTCTCGGGGTTCCATCGTCCCCTCCACGCATCAAGTCCGGCAAACTGCCGGCAATTCCTGGAAGCCGGTCTACTTCCAGCGGTAGTGTCCGGTCAGCGGGTAGGTGAAGAGCACGTCCTCTTCACGAGCGCCTCCGCCGATGTTGTGGATCACCAGCGGAACTCCTTCCGCGTTCTTCTTGTCACTCACGATCATCACGTGAGGGAGATGCGGCGGGACGGTGCATGTCACCAGATCCCCCGCCTTGAAGTCGTCCGGCTCCTTGGAAAGCTTCAGGGAGAAACCGCGCCGTTTGAAGAAGGTCTGCAGGTTCGGAACGCGCCGGTGGTCGATGTTCTTGTCCGGCCGGCTCAGTCCCCAGTTCTTCGGATAAGCCTTGAAATTGGCCTTCATGTCCTCGTGGACCAACTTCTGCAAATCCTGCCCGATGCCGTCGCGCAGTGCGCGGATGATCACGTCGGTGCAAACTCCGAGCGCCCTCGGAACGTCACCCCCGGGATAGTCGAGAATCACGTAGTCAGGATCGTACCAAACGGTGACCCCCACCTGCTTGCGGGCGGCCTCGACGATCTTCCCGCCTTCATCCCCGGCCGCCAGGGGCAACACCAACATCGCGAGTCCGATCAACCAACGCATGCCGCTCATACTCGGCCGGATTGCGACGGCCTATCAAGAAGATCCATGGAAAGACGACACCCGGAGTCCGGCGTATCCGCGGCAGATGCTCCAACTCTGCCTGTCCGCCCTGCTTCTGGTCAGCCCCACGCTCGCCGGAGACTTCCTTTTGGTTTGCGGCGGCGCCGAGGTGTTTCAACTCGACTCCTCCGTAGATCCCCCGGCCAAGCGCTGGTCATGGACCGCGAAGAACTGCGAAGAACTGCCCGCGGAGCTCGCAAACGCCTTCAACACCACCGACGAGTGCAAACCCGTCGACGGAGGCAAGCGGCTGCTCGTGACTTCATCAGGAGGCGGCTGCATCCTGCTCGAGCTCCCCGCCGGCAAGGCCCTCTGGTGGGCCCGCGTTCCGAATGCCCACTCGATCGAAGCCCTTCCGGACGGATTGATCGCGGTCGCTTCCTCGGTGGGTAATGCCGGAAACAAGGTGCTGCTTTTCGATCGAAGGACTCCCGGCAAACCGCTCTCGGAAGTCATGCTGCCGTCGGCCCACGGCCTGGTTTGGGATGACCAGCGGAAGTGCCTGTGGGCACTGGGCTTCGAGGAATTGATCGCCTGCACGCTGGAAGAAAACCGCCTCGAGGTGAAATCGCGGCACGCCCTGCCGGATAAGGACGGTCACGATCTCCGCGCCATCCCCGGGTCCTCGGAACTGGTGCTGTCCACCCATGCCGGCGTCTGGCGCTTTGACCGCGACAAGCCTGGCTTCCGTGCCGATCCTTTGCTGAAGGATCGGCTCGAAATCAAATCCATCGACGTCCATCCGGTGTCCGGAAGAACGGTGACCGTGCAGGCCTCCGGAGGAAACTGGTGGACCGACACCATCGGGTTTCTCCGTCCGGACGCAACGCTCCAACTCCCGGACGAACGGCTCTACAAGGCTCGCTGGCTAACCGGATCCGATTGAATCACGGACGGGACGTTTCGATCTCCCGGCCCGCGGCACTCAACCAGCCGTCAACCGGCGCACCGGGGAGCCCTTTCAGCCCGGCGATGACGGCACAGGCGTTGAGCCGGGCACCCGCGGCATTGGTATGGGTTCCCTTGTCCGCGAACAGCGCCTCGATCTCGGCCGTTTCCATGTCATCGTACTTCCTGCCGATGATCTCCGCGAGATCGATGAAGGACACCCCCTCGGCCCGGGCACAAGCCTCCACCCACCCGCGCCAGGTGTCCCAGTCGCGGAGCGGCCGGCCCTGGCGATCGAACTTCTTGTGCGGCACCGGAGAACACAGGACCACGACCGCTCCTTTCGACTTCGCCGTGCGCGCGAAGTGCTTCAAGTACCAGCCGTAGCTGTGCACGGTTTCCACACTGCCATCGGGCTTCGCCACCGATTCGATCTCATCCCCGATGCCCTTCACGGAACCGCGGAACTTCCCGCGCTCATCGAGCGGACCGACATCGTTGTGGCCGAACTGGATCAACACGAGGTCACCGCGCTTGATGTCGCCGAGAATCTCGTCCCAGCGTCCGTCGGTTAGGAAAGTCCGCGACGAGCGGCCTCCGATCGCCCGGTTCACCACCTGAACCTTGCGCGGGTCGAGGTAGTCGCCGAGGTCCTGGCCCCAACCGCGCATCTCGCCCCGGTTCTTCACCGTTGAATCCCCCGCGATCCACACGCTGGGAAGAGCCGACGGCTGCTCCTTCGCCTCCATCGAATCGTCGACGACCGGGCGTTCATCCCCGGCGAACAATTGGCCCGCCAGGAGACATGCCGCCAAAAGCCGGAATATCGCGCCCATCTTCATGCCGGTAGGCTAGCTTCCCGGACGGATCAACCCATTGCCCCGATCGGGTGATCTCGCCACCGCTGACAAGCCCGTCCCGGTGCTGCAGGATTCCCCCCCCGATGAAGCAGCCCCTTCTCCTGTCGCTGGCCCACGGACTGATGATAGTTCCCGCGTTCGCCACTTCGCCGTCGCTCGAGTTCGACTTCGGGCAGGGCCAGGCAACATCCTCATACACCGCGGTCCGCGCTGGTGACCGGTTCAGCGACGCCAAAGGTTACGGGTTCGACCTCTCCGGCCACCCCGTCGACCGGCCGGGACATGTCACCGGCAACGGCGGCTTCTACTTCTCCGTCGATCTTCCCGAGGGCAACTACGAGGTCACCCTCATGCTCGGCGATGAATCCGGTCCCTCCGACACCACCGTCAAGGCGGAGTCCCGGCGCTTGATGTTGGATTCAATCCGCACGCGCCGCGGCCAGATCGTGACCGAGAAGTTCACCGTCAACATCCGGCGTCCCGAGATCGAAGGCAGCGCTGCGGTCCGCCTGAAGGATCGCGAAAAGCCCTACCTCCATTGGGATTCGAAACTCACCCTCGAGTTCAACGGCTCCCGCCCCTGCGTCGACCGCTTGCAAATCCGTCCCGCCCCCGCGGCGACCACGCTCTATCTGTTAGGTGATTCCACCGTCACCGACCAGCCCTACGAACCCTGGAATTCGTGGGGCCAGATGCTGCCCTGTTTCTTCGGCCCCGGGGTGGCCGTCGCCAACCATGCGGAGTCGGGCGAAACGCTGCGCAGCTCCTTGTCCGCGCGACGGGTCCAGAAGGTCTATCGCTCGCTGAAGAGCGGCGACTACGTGCTGGTGCAGTTCGGCCACAACGACATGAAGAGCAAGTCGCCCGATGCCTTGAAGCGGTACCAGAGCGATCTGGCTGCCCTGGTGGATGATGTCAGGAAACACGGCGCCCGGCCCATCCTGATCACTTCGATGGAGCGCAAGGCCGGGGTGAACAAAGATACCCTCGGCGGCTACCCCGATGCCGTCCGAACGGTCGCCGGGGCCAAGAAAGTTCCCGTGATCGATCTCCACGCGATGAGCCGCGAGCTCTATCAAGCGCTGGGCAAAGACCTCGACGCCGCCTTCCAGGACGGCTCCCACCATAACAACTTCGGCAGCTATGAGCTGGCCCGCTGCGTGGTCGAGGGCCTGCGAACCGCGGCACCTGGACTCTCGGGGTCGTTCCGGCCGGGTGTGGGGAAATTCGATCCGGCGGCGCCGGATCGACCTGAAGATTTCCAAATGCCCGCGAGCCCGGTGACCGACCTCACCAAGCCCGACGGAAACTGACGGGGGTCACGGGACGCGCGGCATCGGCCGGGCGGCATCGAGCACCGCCTGCCGCTCACGCAAGGAATCAAGGCAGGCGTCCACCAGCCCTTCGTCCAGCGCGTGGACGTCCTGTCCGGTCCCGCAATCGCGCAGCAACAGCACCGTCAGTTCGCCACCGAGGTGTTCGCGGAATTCCTCGAGACCCTCGTGGACCAGGCGTCGCCCCGAAGGGTCGCGCATATCGAGTGCCGGATGCCAGATCGCCAGCTGCAAGCCGGAGATCACCGACAGCACCCGCTCCGCCATGCAGTCCCGCAGCAGGCCGCAACGGGCCGAATAGAGGGTGTCCAGCGCCACACCGATCGCCACGGCGTGGGCATGGCTGAGGGAGAACCCGGTAAGCTGTTCAAGCTTGTGGGCCGACCAGTGGCCGAAATCCAGGGGGCGGCTGCTGCCCGTCTCGAACGGGTCGCCCCCTTGGGCGATGTGGCGGGCGTGCAACAAGGCCGAGCGTTCGATGCACTCCTCCAGCGCCGCCGGGACCAGCGACGCGAGAGCTTCCACCTGATCCTCGATCCACTCGAACAGTTCCCCGTCCTTCACCAGCGACACTTTCACCGACTCGATCAAGCCGGCCCGGCAGGTCTCGTCGTCCTGGCTCTCGAGGAACCTGAAGTCATTGATCACCGCGAACGGTACGGCAAAGGCGCCGATCCAGTTCTTCTTCCCGAAACCGTTGATCGCACATTTCACCCCGACCCCGCTGTCGTCTTGGGCGAGCGTGGTGGTGGGAAATCGCACCAGCCGCACCCCGCGGTGCGCCGTGGCCGCCGCGTAGCCGACCGCGTCGAGGAAGGCACCGCCCCCGATCACCAACAGGTACGAGTGCCGGTCGATGTGCTCGCGGTCGAGCATTTCCCAGACGCGGCGCACCAGTGCATCGTCGTTCTTCACCGCCTCGCCCCCGGGCAGGACGCGCAATCCCCGCCAGTCGAATCCGAGATCCGCGAAATAGGTCTCCACCTGGCGGGCGAGCCCCGGCCAGGCCGCCGACACGTTTTCCTCGATCACCACCAGCACCCGCCGCCCCTGGCCCTCGGTGAGGATTTCCCCCAGCAGGGAATTGCCGGGGGCGAAGGCATCGCGGGTGAAACAAATGCGATGCTTGAATGTGACGGGAATCTGGAAATTGTGGCGCGGCATCGTGACGGGTGAAAAGTGCCCTTGATACGTCGCTTCGCCAACTATTCTTCACCGCAATGAGCGAACCCGAAACCCTGTTTGAAACCCGTTGGCTGGGCCTCTACCGGATCGGCCACTGGGATTTCGTTAGACGCCCGAATGCCGACGCCGCGGTGGGGATCCTCGCCGTGACCCCCTATGACGAGGTGGTTTTGATCGAGCAGTTCCGGATTCCGGTGCAGCGGAAGGTCATCGAGATCCCCGCGGGCTTGGTTGGCGACGAGGACGAATTCCGCGGTGAGGCGCTGGAAGCGACCGCCGCCCGCGAGCTGTTGGAGGAGACCGGCTACCGGGCGGAAACGATCGTGCCCCTGCTCGCCTCCCCGACGTCGGCGGGCATGACCCCGGAAATGAGCCATCTTTTCCACGCCACCGGACTGGTCAAGGAGGGGGCCGGTGGCGGCACCGAACACGAGGACATCCGGGTCCACCTGGTGCCGTGCCGGGAGATCCGCCGGTGGCTCCGCGACCGCGAAGCCGAAGGCTACCTCATCGACTACAAGATCCACGCCTGCCTGTGGGCGGCGGGAATCTGCTGAAGGCGGACCGGCTGGTCCCCGCCGCGGGGAGGGATCACTTGCCCTCCCACTCGCCGAAGGCGCGGAACTTCGCGTAGCGGGCATCCAGCAATTCCCCGGTGGAAAGCCGGTCCAGCTCGTCGAGGTTCGAGAGGATCGCGTCGCGCAGCGCCACGGCCGTGCCGGCATGGTCGTGATGCGCACCGCCGGCCGCCTCGGGAATCACCCCGTCCACCAGGCCGAGCTTCAACAGGTCGGGAGCGGCGAGCTTCATCGCCTCGGCCGCCTCGGGGGCGTGCTTGCGGTGCTTCCAAAGGATCGCCGCGCAGCCTTCCGGGCTGATCACCGAGTAGTAGGCGTTTTCAAGCATCAGCACCTTGTCGGCGACGCCGATCCCGAGCGCCCCGCCGGAGCCGCCTTCGCCCAGCACGATCGCGATGACGGGCACCTTGAGCATCATCATTTCGCGCAGGTTGTAGCCGATCGCTTCGGCGATGTTGCGCTCCTCCGCACCGATCCCCGGATAGGCGCCGGGGGTGTCGATCATCGTGATGACCGGCAGTCCGAACTTCTCCGCCAGCTTCATCAGGCGCATCGCCTTCCGATAGCCCTCCGGATGGGCGCTGCCGAAATTGCGTTTGAGGTTCTCCTTGGTGTCGCGGCCCTTCTGGTGACCGATCACCACCACCCGTCGCCCGCCGATCCGGGCGAAGCCGCCGGGCATCGAGTGATCGTCGCCGATCCGCCGGTCACCGTGCAGCTCGCAGAAATCGGTGAAGGCCCGGGAAATGTAGTCGAGCGTGAATGGCCGCTGGGTATGACGGGCGATCTGCACTCGCTGCCAAGGGGTTAGGTTTTTATAGATGCGCTGGCGGGTCTCCTCCAGCTTGGCCTCCATGCTGGCGATATCGCCGGACATGTCGATATCCTGTGACGTTGATTTGGCGCGGAGCTTGTCGAGCTCTCGTTCCAGCTCGGCGATCGGCTTTTCGAATTCCAGCAGTTGCATGCGTGGCGGGATGGATGGATTGAAAGATGGGCGGGCGAAAGTCTAAGGGGCGGCCGGACGGATTTCCACCTCATTCCCCGGCCGGAGGAGCAAGGCGAGTTCCTCGACGTCCTCGACCGCGAGATGGAATCCGGATCCAGGTGACAGGTCTTCCTCGTCGTCGCGCGGCGCCGTCGGGTCGAGCGGGCGGATCTGCAATGACGACTTCTCCAGCGAGAAGGTCTTCTCGGAATTCCGGTATTCCTTCATGCCCGGGGTGACCCGGCGATTGCCGGAGATTCCGGACTTCGAGGAAATCTTCGTCTGTAAGCCGCCCCGCAACCCGGCGAGATCGACCGCGAGCATGGGATATTCCTTCACGAAGCGGCCGCCGTCCCACAACGACAGCACCTTGCGGCCCGGCTCGATCATGACCCGCAGCCGCAGCGGCATGACGATCAGCTCGTCGCCGGGATGCAGGCCCTTGAGGTCCAGCAGCCCGTTCAGGTGCATGATGCAGTCGAGCGTGGTGTCGTATTTCGCAGCGATGCCCAGGTAGGACTCGCCGGGTCGCACGATGTGAATCTCTTTGCCCTCCATGTGGGATGCCGACAGGAGATCGTCGAGGTTCATTTCGCCGACGATGCGCCGGGCTTCGGGTGCGGCCTTCGAGCGGGGATAAATGCTCACCACCGTCCTCAGGCGATCACGGGCACCGGCGAGGTCGCCGATGGCAATCAGCTCTCGCGCCCGCTCGAACACCTTTGCTCCTGGGTCGATCTCGGGAAGCGTCGAGTCCGCCTGCGGCAGGGTATCAATCGGTTCCGGGTCGAACTTCACCGGCACCAGCTGGGAAAAGATACCGCCAAGCGGTTCGCCGCGAACGTGCCAGACCAACAATCCGGTGAAAACCGTGATCCCCAGGACGACGGCCCCTGCCACCAACTTGATCAGTGTCCACAGTCGCATCCCCGGATTCCTCCTATCAAAGCAGACCCTTCCTGTGGAGATCGAAACGATTGATCGGCCAGGAATGCTGGATCATTTCGAAGGCGAACTTGAAGATCGAGACCTCCCACGCGTCGTCAACTCCCTCGATCACCGCGTTGGCCGGATTGCCGACCCGCCGGGCCTCGTCGAGGACCCGCTCGCGCACCGACTCCATCGAGTCGTGGATGATTTCCTCGCGGATCTGGCCGCTGCGGAACTGGAATCCGTAGCGCAGGAACGCGAGATCCCGCCCCTCTGCCCGCAACTTCGCGATCATCGCGTCCATCCGTTCGCGCGCCTTGTCGCCGAAGCCTTCGATCTCGATTTCCTGCATCGAGTCCGGCCGCAGGATCCGCGGGCGCATCGCCTCCACCTCGCCGGTCCGGACGCGGATCTGGCCGGTGCTGTCCATCAGCTCGCTGAGCAGCTGGAACTCGAAGCGGGTGTCGCCGAAGGTGTCGATCCGGCGGTCAGGCTCCAGCAGGACCCTGGTGGTTTCCAGCGCGTATTGGATGTTGTCGGGTGAATGCATGATGCGGGCCCAGTCTCCCCCATTCAGGCCGGAGTGCAAAAAAAAGGCAGACTCGCCCGGAGTCCGCCCTTCATTGATTGGCTCGTGAGAGCGAGCGGAGATTCAGCTCTGGCTCTTGATGAAGGTGACCACGTCACCCACGGACTGGAGCTTTTCGGCTTCCTCGTCCGGCACTTCGATTTCGAACTCTTCCTCAAAGGCCATGACGAGCTCGACCGTATCAAGGGAGTCGGCACCGAGGTCTTCGATGAACTTGGCCTCCAGGGTCACCTGGTCGGCATTGACGCCGAGCTGGTCGACGATGATGTCCTTAACGCGGTCTTCGATGCTCTTGTCAGACATTTGTATTCTTGGTGGTTGAAGCTGCCGAGGGATTACCGCCCTCACCGGACCTTGGCAACCCCGAAAAACACGTGGATGTGGCAGCCTTTCAAGCCGCGGGTGAATCGTTCCCTCCGGCACTCTCGGCCTCGGTCACGTATTCGATGATTTCGCCGGAAAAATTCCCGCGCAGCCGCTGCATCAGCCGCTCCGCGGGCTCATCCTGCTCCTTCTTGAAGCCACCGTAGGTCAGGCCGTCGATCTTGACCTTGCGCTCCGCTCCCGCCGCCGTCTTCGCCCAGGCGTAAGCCAGCCCCTTGGTATCCCATTTCCGCAAGTCGAGCCGGACCAGATCTCCGAACGGGATCGACCCGCCACCGGCCGGATGGAACGCCTCGCCGTCCACCGACATGCTGCGGCCGATCGTCCGCAACAGCACCACGGCGGCCCCGACGGTCAGCACCAGGCACACCCCGAAGGCCACCCACTGCTCGGTGATCTTGTGCTTCGGGAAATCGTGCTCCGGCACATCCTTCCGGATCCCGGCCTCCAGCCGGTAGTCGTCGAAAAGCTTGTTCATCGGCTGGCCCAGCGACGACTTCATCGTGTCGTAGTCGTGCAACACCACCGGCCAGATCATCGGGACCTGCGTCCCTTCCGGCAGCAGCTCCGGGTCTTCGGGAAATGGCACCTGCTGCCGTTCGGCGTAGGAACGCCAGCGCTCCGGCGACATCTCGTCCTGCTTGAGCTTGAAATCGTTGGTCGCCTTCTCGAAAGCCTCCGCAAGGTAGTAAGAAAGGTTCTTTTCCCGATAGCCCCACTTGCCGTCGACGAAGAACATCACCGCGAAAATGCCGAACATCAGCAGCATTGCCACGGCGCGGAGGAGAAACCAGGGGGTGGGTTTGCAGACGATGGGTTCGGTCATGGCTCCGTGGAACCCGTGCAGGTAAAACGCCGCAGCGCCGGTTGGCAAGCTTCCCCGGATCGTGCTTTGACGACCACGATTCCCCGCCGCATGCTCCCCGCGCCCGTGAGTTTCTCCGAACATTTCCGCACCGCCCTCGACCGCAAGTCGCCGCTGATCAAGCGCTTCGAGAGGCTCATCGCGCCCGCCGCCGACCGCGACCTCGAGGCGCTCGCCCGCGAGTCCCAGCGCCTGACCCGCCACCACTTCGGGCGGACCATGCGGCTGTTCGCGCCCCTTTATCTTTCCAACGAGTGCGTCAACAACTGCTCCTACTGCGGCTTTTCACGCGACAATGGCATTCTCCGCGTGACCCTGACCGTCGATCAGGTCGTTCGCGAGGCGAGGCATCTCCACGGCCTCGGTTTCCGGAACATCCTGCTGGTCGCCGGCGAGCACCCGAAGTTCGTCTCCGAGGGCTACCTCCAGAAGTGCCTCGACGCCCTGAAAAGCTTCGTCCCGACGCTGGGCATCGAGGTCGGCCCGATGGAAGACGACCAGTACGCAGAGATCGTCCAGCACGGCGCGGAGGGACTGGTGGTCTACCAGGAAACCTACCTCCGCGAAACCTACGAAAAGCTCCACACCGCCGGCCCGAAGAAGAAGTTCGACTGGCGGCTGGACTGCCCCGAGCGGGCCTACGCCGGAGGCTTCCGCAGGATCGGGATCGGCGCCCTGTTCGGCCTGGCCGACTGGCGTCACGAAGCCCTGTCGCTGGCCGCCCACCTCGAGTATCTCTACAAGCACTGCTGGAAAGCCCAATTCACCGTCGCCTTCCCGCGGATGCGCCCCTACGCCGGGAACTACCAGTATGAGCCGGACCCCGACCTGTTCCTCTCCGACCGGGCCTTGGTCCAGCTCATGTGTGCCTTCCGCGCCTGCTTCCCGCAGGTCGGCGTCGTCCTCTCGACCCGCGAACCCGCACCGCTGCGCGATGCCATGGCCCCGCTGGGCGTCACCACGATGTCCGCCGGCGCCCGCACGGAACCGGGCGGCTACACCGGTGCCGGCAGCGACGACCTCCACCTCACCGTCCGCGGCCGCCGCGTCGAACTGGAGAAGACCACCGGTTGCGAGAAGGCCACCGAGCAATTCAAGATCGACGACAGCCGTTCGCCCGCCGAAATCGCCGCGATGCTGCAGTCGAAGCGGCTCGACCCGGTGTGGAAGGATTGGGACGAGGCCATCCTGGCGACATGAGCCATTTCCGGAAACCCTTGGTCGTCCTACATCTGGTGGGTGCCGTCATCTCGATCGCGCTGCTGGTTTCCACCTTCCTTGCAAAGGGCGTCATCATATCGGCAGCCCAGCGGACCGCCGTAGAGAAAACCCGAAGCTTGTCGGACCCTCTCGCCATCCGGCTCAAGGAAACCCTCGACTCCCCCACCTTGGGAAAAGTGATCCGCGGTAAAACCCGCGAGCGGCTTGAAAAAGAACTCGCCGACTATCAAGCATCACCGGACCGCTGGCTTGACGCGCTTGTCAACGGGGGAGCTGAACGAGCCAAAGCGTTCGAGTTCCCCGAAATCCGGAATGCCATCGCGAGAAAATCCGTCGATGCCGTCGCGAAGGGAGTCGCCGGCCTCAAGGATCACATGGAGAACAGCTACCGATCGCTCGTATTTGACATCCGCTTGTTTTTCGGCACCAACGTCGTCGCCTTCCTGATCGCCGCCAGACTGGCATGGCTTGCCCGGACACCGCGAACGCGCCACTGGCTGTTGCCGTTTTCCTGGCTGATGCTGTTGATGACCGCGATCTCGATCTTCCTCTACACCGGGCAGAACTGGACATGGTCGCTGCTTTCCGGGAACTACATTGGCTGGGGCTACCCGTTGATTCTGGGCATGTCCATCGCCTACGGATTCTTCAAGGTCGCCCCGGATCTCGCCAGCCGCGCACCGGCGGCCTCCCCGAATTCCCCGAACTCATGACACTTCAGATCAACGGTAACCCGCGCACCTTCGACAGTGACGCCTTCACCGTCGCCTCGCTGCTCGACACCCTGGGACTTGCCGGCAAGCCCGTGGTCGTTGAACTCGACCTAGAACCGGTTCTGCCAGCGGCTTATCCGGTCACCGAAGTCTCCGACGGAGCAAAACTCGAAATCGTGACCATTGCAGCCGGAGGCTGACCGGACTCTGATTCCCGGCCCGCTTGAGCACGAAAAAGCGGGAAACCCGTCAGGGCATCCCGCTTGATCGAAAAAACTCTCCGGAGCTCAACGGCTGGCCGTCGTGACCTTCGAGGCGTGAGCCTTGAGTGCGTTCTCGGACTCGGTCTCCGCCCAGGTGCGGAAGGCATCATCCTTGATGACCTCCATCTGCCCGACCATGTTGCCATGGCCCTCGCCGCAGAGCTGGCCGCAGACCACGGAGGTCTCGAGCGTCTTGGTCGGCGTGAACCACATCGGGAACTCCTTGCCCGGGATGGCATCCTGCTGGATGCGCATCGGAATAATGGCGTAGTTGTGGATCACGTCGTTGGACGTGATGTTGAGGATCGCCGGCCGGCCGTTCGCGATCTTGAGGATCGGCGAAGTGAAGTCGTCCTGGGCATTGGGATCGTTGAGATCGATCGCCGGATCACTGTTGCTGGTGCGGATCAGCGGGTCGATACGACCGAACTTGCCGTCTTTGCCGGGGTAGTGGTAGGTCCAGCCGAACTGCCAGCCGATCACCCGCACGCGAACGGGATCAAGCTTCTGGACCTGCTCCCAGCTGTCGGTGCGCTCCTTCCAGAGCGGGAAGGCGAATCCAAGCAGCAGCACGGCCTCGATGATGACCACCGCGATTTCCATGTGGCTGGAAATATGGTTGCGGACCCCGTGGTAGGAGGCCTTCGGATTGACCGAACTGCGGAAGCGGATCAGGCAGAAAGCGAAGAACAGGAACCAGCCGGCGCCGAGCGCGAGCATGAACCAGTGGACCACGTCGATGAGGTGGTCGACCCGGCCACCGTGGGCGGAAAAGTTTTCCGGGATGCTGAGCAGTTTGGAAGGACTCATGGAGAATGGAAAAAGATCAACGGGAAGAGGATACGGTGGGAAGGTCGTCGCGCAGCTCGGGGTCGAGATCCGCTTCGCCGCGGCGGATCAGGCGGGCCATGAAAAAACCCACCCCGGTGATGACAGCGACAATCACGCCGAGCAGGAGGAAGATCGACCAGCCGATGGCGTTGGTGTGATCCTCGAAGCTCTTGGCGCAGGTGGCGCAGGCGAGAAGCGTGTTGATCATGGCCGTCACAGGACGATGTTGCGGACCTTCTTGTAGAAAAAAGCGCCGTAGACCGGCATGCCCACCGCGGCGATGGCGCTGACCGCACCGAGGGCCGTGATGATCGCCGATTGATCCTTCGCGAAGGCGAGAGCCCACACGGCGAGGAACACGAAGAGCAGGGTGCTCACGGTCACGAAGACGATATGGAATGCGCGAAGGGACATGGCGGTGATTGGTTTGGATTCCTGATGCCAACAAAACCGGGATCCGGCTGCGGGCAAGGACGGGATGGGGCGGCGCGGGTTACTTGGCAGTCTCGCTCCCCGGAACGCCGTCCTGGAAGCCGTTATAGTGGATGGGATCGGACTTCGCGAGACCGATCAAGGCGACGAGGAAGAAGGCCGCGACGATACCGAATCCGAACAGCCAGTAGATCAGCCGCTTCTCATGATTGAGGTGCATGAAAATGGCAGCAACCAGCGACGCTTTGACGGTGGCGATGGCCAGACCGAGGATCATGTCGGCCGTGTCAAAGCCGTGATGCCCCACATCCAGCCACGGCACTTTGGCAACTGCGACGGTGATGATGGTGCCGACGAACAGCACCCCGCCGATCAGTTTGTAGAGTCGGAGTGACTTGCGGATTGCTTCAGGTGAATCGGCCATGACGGGAAGTTCTGATATTTGGAAACGGAACCACGGTGAGAATTACATCAGGTAGAGGATCGGGAAGAGGAAGATCCAGACCAGGTCGACGAAGTGCCAGAACAGGCCGCCGATCTCCACCCGGTTGGCAAGCCACTCGGGGTTGCTGAGGTACATCTTCTTGCCGCAGAACAGGTAGTAGGCAAGCACCAGCGCGCCGCCGATCACGTGCAACCCGTGCAGGCCGGTCATCGTGAAGTAGATGGCGTAGTAGGTGTTCCAAGCCGGGGCGAACTTCGACGCGAACTGGATCTCCTCACGCGGGATCACGATGTGGGACGGGAAGGTGTGCTCATGCTCGCGACCCTCGTAGTCCGGACCCATGAACTGCTCCTTGATGCCGATCTTCTCTTCACCACGGCCCACGCCATCGGCCTTGGCGACGAAATCCTGCCAACCGATGCGGTAGCGCTCGGTGTCGGTCGGCACACGGTCGGCAACCTCGTTGCCGGACTCGTCCTTGTGGGTGCCGTAGTCCTTGAGAAGCTTCTCTTCCAGCTTGGCGATCTCGCCCTTGTGCCAGTCCCAGGCTTCCTTGAGCACGGGATTCTCCTTCAGGAGCATCGAGTTCTCGATCGCGACCTCGGGATCGATCCCCTTCTCCTCCGCCTTCATCGCGAGGTGGCGGAAATCGATGGCATCGACGTAGTGGAAGACCATCGGGCTCTCGAGCATCTTGCCCTTGAGCGCGGTGCCGTCGCGGAGCGCACCGCTTTCGGCCGCCTCCTGGATGTCGCGGGGGCGGAAATGGAAGGCTACCGGCGGCTCGACCTTGAACGGGATCGACGCCTGCTCGGGGAGCAGCTTGTCGGCGATGGCGGCCTGATCGATGACCACGTTCTCCGCGAACTCCCAGTCGCGCTTGCCGGGGTTGGCTGCCTTGGCCTTCTTCCACTGCTCCCGCAAGTTGTCGGTGCGAAGGTCGGAGTTGTTGGCGCGGGCAGCGAGGTGAGCCTTGCGGATCGAGTCGAGCAAGCTGACATCGAGCACCGTGCCGGCCTCGAACTTCACCGGCGACTTGCCGTCGCTCAGTTCGAGCGTCGAGGCCAAGGTGATCGTCGCGTTCTTCTCCGCGGCACGAGCCATCATTTCCTCCACCCAGTCCTTGTGATAGCGGACGGTGTTGAAGGTGATTTCAGAGGCCTCGAACTCGATCAGGTTTTCCTCGATCTTCTTGCCGTGGTGGTTGAGTTCGAAATCCCCGTCGTTCGGCTTCTGGCCGTGCTCGACGTGAACCCCGTCCTTGAGCTTGTAGCCGAGGTGCCCCTCCACCACCGAGTAGTCGTTCAGACGCACCGCCTGGTGATGAAGCTTGACGTTGTACTCGATGCCCTTGAGCACCATGAAGACCACCGAACAAATGATGGTGATCCCCATGAAGAGCTGGAACTTGCCCCACTGGCGCATCTTCAGTGCCGCCCAGGCGAACACCACGGTCACCGATGAGCCGATGAGGACGAAAGTGTTGATGAGGCCGGGAAGAACCGGCAGTGCGCGCTCGGGCCACGGGTAGTCCGCACCGAGGCGGAGGAAGATGTAGGCCGAGAAGAACCCGCCGAAGAGCATGACTTCGGAGGCGAGGAACAGCCAGATCGCGATCTTCGAGTTGAAGAGACCAGTGTCCTTGCGCGGGGTGACGATGTAAGGAATTTCCATGTCGAAAGGGTCTATTTTCCGATTTCCGGATCGTCAGTGAGAGGACGGGGTGGACGGTTCTTCGGCCGGCTTGGCGGAATCCCGCTTCGGCTCGTCCCACTGCGGAAGGAAGTCATCGTCGCAGTCCGGGCGGCTGTATTCATACGGTCCGCGGTAAACCACCGGATCGGTGACGAAATTGCCGTGGCCGGGAGGCGTCGGGGTCGCCCACTCGAGGGTGGTCGCGTCGTAGGGATTGTCATTCTTGACCTTCTTGCCGAACTTCCAGGCGGCGAAGAGATTCAGGATGAACGGGATCTGGGCGATCGCCAGCGTCCACGCGGCCATCGAAATGATGATGTTCAGGTCGATGTGCTCGGCAACCGTGTTACCGAAGACGTTGGCACTGTCCTTCGCCTTGGAGAGGTAGGCGTCGCCGCCGTTGTACCAGCGGCGGTGGAAACCGGCCATGCCCTGGGTGAGCATCGGGAAGAAGATCAGGTTCATGCAGACCAGGCTGGGCCAGAAATGCAGGTGCGACAGGAAGGAGCTCATGTGCCGCCCGGTGATCTTTGGATACCAGTGATACACACCGGCGAAGAGACCGAAGAGAATGCCCGGTGCCACCACGTAGTGGAAGTGGCCGATCACGTAGTAGGTGTCGTGGAGGTGGAGGTCCACCAGGTTGAAGGCCAGCGGAAGACCGGTGAGACCGCCGATCCCGAACATCGGAAGGAACGCGCAGGCCCAGACCATCGCCGGGGTGAAGCGGATCGATCCTCCCCACAGCGAGATGATCATCGACGTCAACAAGATCACCGACGGGATGGAGATCAGCACGGTGGTGGTCTGGAAGAAGGTCGAGACGACCGGACCCATGCCGGTGAGATACATGTGGTGCGCCCACACGATGAACGAAAGGAAGCCGAGCACGAGCACCCCGTAGACCATCGCCTTGTAGCCCCACAGCGGGCGGCGGGTGTTGACCGGGATGATTTCGGCGACGCAGGCGATCGCCGGGAGGAGAAGGACGTAAACCTCCGGGTGACCGAGGAACCAGAAGAGGTGCTGGAACAGCAGCGGCGAACCACCGCCGGACAGGTCGGCGAGCCCCTCGCTCTTCGAGAACAAACCCGACGGCATGAAGAAGGACGAATGGGAGACCCGGTCCATCAGCTGCATGATGCCGGCGGCTTCAAGCGGCGGGAAGGCGAGCAGGAGCAGGAAGCCGGTCACCAGCATCGCCCACACGAAGAAGGGCATCCGCATCCAGGTCATCCCGCGGGCACGGAGGTTGATGATCGTGGTGATGAAGTTCACCGATCCGAGCAGCGAGGAAGAGATCAACAGCACCAGACCCACCAGCCACTGCGTCTGACCCGCCAACCACTGGTTGACGATCTGGGCATCGGCGAAACCGGCGAGCGGCGAGTAGTTCGTCCAACCCGACTTCGCGGCGCCGGATTCCATGAAGAACGAGGCGCACATCACCAGACCGCCCACGAGGTACATCCAGTAACTCGCCATGTTCAGCTTCGGGAACGCCATGTCGACGGCGCCGATCTGCAGCGGGGTCACGTAGTTGCCGAACGCCCCGAAGCCGAGCGGCACGATGCCGAGGAAGACCATGATGGTGCCGTGCATGGCACCGAACATGTTGTAGGTCTCACCCGTGACCTTCCCGTCCTGAAGCCAGCGTGCCTTCCAGTTGTCCGTGAACAACCAGCTCATCCACTCCGGAAGCGGCTGGTGGGGATAGGCGATGCTCCAGCGCATCACCATCATCAGGTAGAACCCGAAGGCCAGGAAGACCATGGCGGTGAGACCGTACTGGATGCCGATCGTCTTGTGATCGGTCGAGAACACGTACTTCTTCAGGAAGCCCGGGTCGTGATGATGATCGTCGTGACCGTGGTGGTCAGCCGTGGCAGCGTGTGCGCTCATGCTTGGAAAAAGTAGGGTCTGAACTTACTCGGCGGCGGCCGGTTCGAGGGTAATCGGGTCGAGCATCGTCGCGGGATCCAGCGGCTCGCCCGGAAGGTTCTTCTTGTGCTCGGAATTGAGTTCGTCGGCGGTGACCGGGGATCCGGGATTGGCGCGCTTCGAGGAAAGATCGAGCGCCGCGGCTCCCATCTCACGGGTGACGACGTCGCCGACACTGTTGCCGAAGGAATTGCGGACGTAGGTCATCAGCGCGGCCAGGTCGTCGCCGCTCATGCCGGCACCCTGGGCGGGCATGACACCGTAGGTCTTCCCGGAGGAGGTCGGCCCGGTCAGTCCGTTGAGAACCACCATCGCAAAGCGCTCGGTCTCGCCCTCCACCCACTCGGAACCGGCGAGCGAGGGATAGTTGGCACCGTCGCCCTTGCCATCGGCACCGTGGCAGCCGATGCACTTGCCATAGATCTTCGCGCCCTTCGCGCTGTAGGCGGCAACCGCATCCTTCGGCGGCAAGGCGAATTCCTCACCGGCCGACGGGATCACCCGCACGTAGCCTTCCTTCACCGTGTCCTTGTACGAGAACAAAGTCCCGGCATTGCCCAAGGTCCAGCCGGCAGCGAGCAGCGGCACGGCACAGAGGATCGTCACCCACAGGGAGATCGACTCGGACCCGTTTTCGGCGAGTTTCTTCTCACGAGAAGCGGCGGCGGCACCGAGGACGACGCGCTCGTGGGCCTCGGTGACATTCACCGATTCCTCGAGGTCGGGCTTGGATGGATCAATCATCGGAAAGTGGAAATTCGGTTCAACCCTGGGGAGCGGCGGGCTTGGCTTCGGCCGGCTTGGTCGCCGGGCCGTAGTTCATCGAAGCGGGCACGGCGTCGTCGCGCTTGAGCGAGAGCAGGTAATCGACGAGTTCGTTGGCGTCCGGCGACGGGATCACGACGGTTCCCTCGGGCGACTCGACCGGCAACGCGTCTTGCGGGACCTGGCCCAGCACCTCCTTCTCCTCGAAGAGGAAACGGTGGGACGGGCAGGTCGAGGTCGGGCGCTGCGGGTTGGCACGCGGATCGTAGAGGTGCATCATCAGCCACAGTTTGGCGTCGCCGCCCTTGGCGTACTCGGCTTCCACGCGGCGACCGACGTTGGAAAGGTCGGGACCCAGGCGGTTCAAGCCGATCTGGGCGAACTTCTCGCCCTGATAGTCGAAGACGTTGGACTCACGGCGGGTGTCACCGCGCTCCTCGTCCATCTTGAGGCCGGCCCAGTCCGGGCGGCCGAGTTCATTGCCCGCGTAGGTCGGACGGATCAGCTGGGTGTGGCAATTGTAGCATCCGTTCGAGGCGTAAACCTCCGCACCGTTGGTGACGCGGCCGGTGGTCTTGGGATGATAAATGCCTTCCTTGCCGTCGGCGGCTTCGGTGAAGGCCACCGGCTCGACCGAGCGCATCATGAAAAAGGGCACGATCACCACGGCCAGCCAGGCGAAGCCGAAGGTGGCGGTGAGACCGAAAGCGAATTGGCGGAAACTCATGGTCGGGAGAATTGGGATGCCTCAGTGAGCGGGAGCGGAGCCGGGACCGGCATTGTCGATGTCGCCTTCCGGGCCGTGGATGGAGTCGTGCAGGTTGGCGTGATGGCCATGTCCGAGCAGGGTCGGATGCGAGCTCCGGCGGCCGAGGCGAAGCCACATCAGCGCGAGGTGAAGGAAGAAGAAGACGTTCGAGAACAACAGGAAGATCCAGGCGATCGTGGTGGCCACCGCGTACGGATAGGCACGCATCGCCGCGTCTTCCCAAGGCTGGGCGAACGCCTCCTGGCCCAGACCTTGCATCACGCCACCGAAGATGGCGACCAGCGCGACCGTCACGACCCCGTAGACCGAAAGGAAGAAGTGAACCTTGATCAGGCGGCTGGAGAGCCACTCGCGGCGGGTGATGCGCGGCACCACGAAGTAGATCATGCCGAAGGCGACAAAGCTGAAGAAGCCATAGATCGCGAGAACATCGAAGCCGTAGCCCGACAGGGTGAACTGGCTCATCCGCAGGATTGGCGGCACGTTCAGGAACACGCAGGCCGCACCCGTGACCAGCAAGCCGATGACCCCGGCGACGGTGAAGCGGAGCGTCGGACTGTTGACCACGGTTTCCGGAGCCCCGGCAGCGGTCTTCAGGAGGTTGACGCCGACCGCGATGGCCGGAATGGCGATCAAGATGGTGGCGGCGGCCCCGAGGTAGGGCAGGAAGTTCGGGATCGGGGCACCGGCGAGCTTCTGCATCCCGGCCCATGGCGCGATGATCGCCAGCGACCAGAACCCGAGCAGCGACAGCGAGTAGCTGTAGATCGGCCGGCCGGTGACCTTCGAGATCAGGTAATAGGCGGCGGCAATCGCGGTCGGGGTGAAGAACAGGAAGACCAGCGCGGAGCGATACCAGGCGTTGATCGCGGCGGCCATCAGCGGGCTTCCGGAAAAGCCGTGGACCATCAAGTGCGCCGAGGCGAACACCCACGGGAACCAGATCAAAGCGGCGAGCACGTACCACTGGGAAATGAACACATGGCCGGCCGGGCGGACCTTGAACTGCACCATCGACCAGATCGAGATGACGACGAACGAGAGCAGCATCGGCACCCAGGCGAACACGGGCATTTCCATCCATGGCACGCCGGTGCTACCGCCGGCGAGGATACCGATCACCCCGAGGGTCACCGAGAAATTCCAGACGTGACCGGCAGTCAGGATCAGGCCCGCTGCGCGGCAGGTCTGGCGGGAAAGCCGCGCCATCAACCACACCAGGGTCCCGAAGGCAGCCTGGCAGCCCCAGCCATAGATCAGGGCGTTGAGATGGGCCGGCTGGACGCGGCCGTAGGTCAGCCATGAGCAGGAATCGAGGAAACCGGGGGCATGCACCTTGGCCGACGAGATGATGCCGAGCAGGAGTGCCACGGCCAGCCAGGCGGCGCCGCTGGTGAAGAAGAACATCACCGGATGGCGCAGCGAACGGTCGATCTCCGAGCGGAGCAGGGCGTCGGCTTCCGGGGACTGGGATGAAGCTTGGGACATGGGAAAAGCGTGGGCCGTTTGGAGATGGGAGATCAGGGCTTGATCAGGTCGTCCGCCGTGAGCATCGGCTTGCCGACCTCGGAGCGGAGCATCTTCACCTGTTCCGGCAGCACGGCCGAAGCCTTGTTGCCGAAGCTGTTGCGGATGTAGGTCAGCACGGAGGCGACCTGCTCATCGGTCTGCTGGGAGAGCGGAGCCATCGGGGCGGGCAGGTTGTATTCCTTGCCGCTGACCGTGATCGGACCCATCAGGCCGCGGAACTGGATGCGGATCAGGTTGGAAACCGGACCGGTCACCCAATCGGAAGCGGCGAGGGGCGGGGCAAGCGGGCCCCCTTCCCCGTTCATGCCGTGGCAGACGAAGCAGGTGGCGGCCATGTACTGGGCCTTGCCGGCTTCGATCACGGCGGGATCGATCTCCGCGTCGGCGGCAGGAGTCATTTCATCGACGGCACCGAAGTCCGACGGCGGGGCGTCAGCAGCCGCCAACTGGCGGTCGGAGCCCGGGACGATCTGTTCCGGCTTTTCAACCGCAGCCGGCTTCGCGGCGACCAGTTCCTTGCCGAGCAGCCCGAAAACGTCCGTCGGCGGGACCTGCACGACCTTGCCCTTCTCGACTTCCTTGTAGCCGAGGTTGGCGGCCTGCGCGGCATCGACCGCGGCGCGGGCGTCATAGCGCTTGGCAGCCACGGCTTCCTCGAGCGGATTGACCGAGTCGTCGTTGCCGGTGAAGAGCTTGATCGCGAGCAGGATCACGCCGAAGAGCGAGAAGACGCCGAGACCCCACCAGAAGGCGGCGAAACGGACCAAGGGATTGTCGCTGGTAGAGGACATCAGGAGAAAAGGTCGGGGTTCGAAGTGCCGGTCAGTTCGAGACGTTGGCGGATTCGAGGATGCGGGGGTCGCGGTGCGGGTAGACGGCGGTCTGGGTCAGCGCGCGGAGGTAGAAGAAGACGAATCCGGAGCCAACCGCGAGGAAGGCAAGGATGTCATACCAGAAGGCACCCGGGACGGAGGTCGTGACGTTGGCGAAGCTCTCGGCACCGGGAACGTGCTGGTTGGCCATCGCCCAGAGCGAAACGGAACGCTCGGGGATCACGATGATGTAGTAGTCGAGCACGTGCATCACCAGGGTGTAGACGCACATGATGCTGAGGAGCTTCGGGTTCTTCTTCAGCCAGGCCTGCAGGAGGATCACGAAAGGAATGACGAAGTGACCGAACACGAGGGCGATGCTGGCGGTGTTCCAGCCCTCGGTGTTGCGGATCAGGTACCACGAGGTTTCCTCGGTGATGTTCGCGTACCAGATCAGGAAGAACTGGGAGAAGGCGATGTAGGCCCAGAAGATGGTGAAGGCGAGGAGCAGCTTGCCCATGATGTGGTAGTGCTCCGGCCCGGTGACCCGCTTGAGGTAACCACCCTTCTGCAGGAGGGTGCAGGTGATGATGATCACCGCCATCGAGTTGAGAGCGGCACCAGCGAAGAGGTAGACGCCCCACATGGTGGAGAACCAGTCGTACTTCATCCCCTGCAGCAGGTCGATGCCGGCGAAGGTGATGGTGATCGCGAAGATGATCAGCGTGTAGGTCGAGTGGTAGCGGGCCTTGAAAAGGTTCTTGGTGGTCGGGTTCGGATCGGTGTCCTGGGCGACGGAGAACTTGCGCAGCGCGCGGATCACCAGGCCGAGACCGACGAAGTAGAACACGAACCGCACGTACCAGGCGAACTTGTTCATGTACCAGAGCTTGTTGACCAACAGCGCCTGATGGTCGGCCTCGAGCGCCGCTTTCATCGAGTCACTGCCGTAGAAGCCCGCGAGGAAGCCATCGAAATAGCCCGCGTCGTGGGCCTTCGCCGCGGCACCGTGGATGTTCATCCACTCATAAAGCCACTTCTGCACCATCGGGCAGGCCAGCGGGATCGCGAAGATCGCCATGAACGGGAACACCGAGCCGAGGTTCTCCATCACGCGGCGGACCGAGGTCCCCCACCCCGAGTTGGAGACATTGTGAAGCAGTGTCCAGAAGCAGCCGCCGAGGGCCAGGGTGAAGAACAGGAAGAAGGCGAACAGCCAGGAGTAGGCGAACTGGGCGGTGATCGCGTCCGGGGCCAGGAACAGCAGGTAGGCGCTGACGAGGCCAAGCAGGGCGGCGGCGCCGCCGGCGACGCGCTTGGCGGACTCGACCTTGGTGTTGACGAGACGCTCGCCGTCGACCGGGATGTCGGCTGAGGTGACGAAGTGGTGTGCCATTTCGGTGGGGAAAGCGGGAGATTACTGGGCCTGGGCGGCGATTCCTTTGTCGAAGGCTTCCTTGACGGCGTCGTAGGGAGCCTTGCGGGCGGTTTGCAGAGCGCGGACGTAGGCGACGATCGCCCACCGGTCACGCAGGGCGACATTGTGCTTGTAGCCGCCCATGTTGCCCTTGCCGTTGGAAATCACGTCGAAGAGGCGGCCATCCGGATAGGCGGCCTGGCCGTAGGTGTCCTGGGTCAGATTGGCGATGCCGGGCACCCCGAACTGGCCGGTGATCCCCAGGCCGTCGCCGGACTTGCCGTGGCAAATCGCGCAGTTGATGTCGAAAGCTTCCTGTCCGCGGTGGAGGAATGCGGCGACGTTCTCGTCATCAAGGCCGATTTCCCCGGGCATGCCGTTGGCAAAGTAACCGTCGATGCCGCCGGTCGCGTAGTAGCCGGTGCCACCGCCGAATTCAGGCTCGGGGATGCCGCCGATCTCGGCGAGGCCTTCCGCGTTGAAACCCAGCGGCTGGGTGTTGGCGACCGGCTGACGGGAGCCCTGGCCGTCGGCGAAGAACTCGTCCGGCTTCTGGGCATTGAGCTTGTCCTGCTCATCCATGTCCGGGAACAACCGGATGGGGGCGTTCGGGGACTTCGCTCCCCTCGTCGGCATCAGGCCGATGAAGAGTGCTGCGATGATCGCGTAGGCGAGGAAGAAGTATTTCACTGCGGGAAATCGGAAAGGGGTGCGCGAGGATCAGTCCTCTTCTTCGACGAGTTCGATGCTCTTGCCGCCGATGTCCTCGAGGAACTGGCGGGTGCCGTCGGGGCTGAATTTCGGGTCGCGGGCCTCGATCGCGACGAAGAAGGCATCGTCGGTGGCCCGGTGGAACTGGCGGCTTGCGAACAAGGGGTGGTTGAGCCGCGGCAGCTTCATCAGCGCGAGCAATCCGAACAGGGTCGTGAAACCCGAGAACAGGATCGTCAGCTCGAACATGATCGGAAAAAACGCGGGGACGGTGAAGATGTTCGCCGGCTTGGCCTGGACGACCGTCGGGTAGATGTCCACCTGGGTGATGTAGGCCAGCCCGAAGCCGGTGCAGGTGCCGAGCATGCCGCCGAAGAAGACGAACCACGGCAGGATCGACCGCTTCATGCCCATCGCGCCGTCGAGGCCGTGGACCGGATAGGGGGTATGGCAGTCCCACTTGCGGAAGCCGGCATCGCGCACTTTTTCAGCCGCCTTGTAGAGGGCGGAGGCGCTGGGGAATTCGGCAAGGTAGCCGTAGACGCGTTTGCGGGTGGTGCTCACTGTTGGGAAAGTTCCAAGGATTGAAGTTCGAAGTGCCAAATACCCGGTCAGGCCTTGGCTTCCGCGGCGTCTTTGGAATGAAGCTCGTGCTGGTAGGCCGGCTCGACGGCGGCGCCGTGGTCGGGATGATCGTGATGGTCGTCGAAATGCGGGTCGGATTCGCGCAGGGTCCACTTCACCTCGGCAATGTTGATGCAGGGCAGGAAGCGGAGGAAGAGGAGGAACAGCGCCAGGAACATGCCGATGGTGCCGACGAAGAGCGCGATCTCGACCCAGCTCGGGCTGTAGGTCTTCCAGTCGCCCGGCAGGAACATGCGGCCGAGGGTGCCGACGATGATCACGAAGCGCTCGAACCACATGCCGGCGTTCACGCACATGGCGACGGCCATGACGACCCAGAGGTTCTCGCGGCAGGCCTTGAACCAGAAGAACTGCGGCGACAGCACGTTGCAGGACATCATCGCCAGGTAGGCCCACCAGTAGGGACCGGTGATGCGGAACTTGAAGGCGTCCATTTCATACTTCGCACCCGAGTAGTAGGCCACGAAGAGCTCCATCAGGTAGGCGTAGCCGACGATGGTGCCGGTCAGCAGGATGATCTTCGCCATGTTGTCGATGTGCTTCATGGTGATCAGGTCCTGCAGGCCGTAGAGCGTGCGGGCCGGAACCATGATGGTGAGCACCATCGCGAAGCCACCGAAGATGGCGCCGGCGACGAAGTAGGGCGGGAAGATGGTGGTGTGCCAGCCGGGGACGATCGAGGTGGCGAAGTCGAAGGACA
Organism: Neoluteolibacter marinus; assembly: GCF_014904755.1. GTDB lineage: Bacteria > Verrucomicrobiota > Verrucomicrobiia > Verrucomicrobiales > Akkermansiaceae > Haloferula > Haloferula marina. The sequence continues at coordinate 33,635 of NZ_JACZFQ010000104.1, read as the reverse complement.
CGACCGAGTGCACGGAAAGCACCAGCGGGGTCGAAAGGGCGGCCAGCAGCAGGTAGGCCATTTCGTAGTGGCTCCACTGGCGGTTGCCGCCGCGCCAGCCCATCGCGAAGATCCCGTAAAGCATCTTGCGCAGGCCCGGCTTGCAGCGGTCGCGGATGGTCGCGAGGTCCGGCACCATGCCGAGGTACCAGAAGATCAGCGAGATGGTGAAGTAGGTCGAGACCGCGAACACGTCCCACAGCAACGGCGACTTGAAGTTCTGCCAGATCGCATTGGCGTTGGGGATCGGGGCCAGGAACCAGGCCATCCAGACACGGCCGACGTGGAAGGCCGGGAAGATGCCGGCGCACATCACCGCGAAGATGGTCATCGCTTCGGCGGCGCGGTTGATCGACGTCCGCCAGTTCTGGCGGGTCAGGAACAAGACCGCGGAAATCAGGGTTCCGGCGTGGCCGATACCGATCCAGAACACGAAGTTGGTGATGTCCCAGCCCCAGAACGAGCGGTTGGACATGCCCCAGACACCGACCCCCGTCGAGACCAGGTAGGTCAGGCCCAAACCGACGCCGATCATGGCGATCAGGGCGCTCGGGATGAAGAGCAACCACCAGAGGAATGGCTGGCGGTTCTCAAGCACTCCGCAGATGCGCTCGGTGATCCAGTGGTAGGAGCGGCCGTTCAGGATGAGCTTCTCGCGCTCGAGGACCGGAAGTTTCGGTCCCTGGCGGCTCGGGCTCGGAGCGTGTTCGGTGGCGGTGGCCATGATCAGGAAATGGGCAGGTGACGGGATGGACTGACCGGGATCAGTGCATGTGGATGGTGGCTTTGCCGATGAAGGCGGCGTCGGGCATCTTTTCGTTCGGGTTCTTCACCCGGGCGAGGTAGCTGGTGCGCGGCTTGGTGCCGATGTACTGGAGCAGGTCGTAGTTCCGCTCGAGCACCGGCTGATTGTCCTCACTGCGGATCTTGCGAAGCGTCGAGTCCGAATCGAGAAGGTTGCCGAAGACGATGGCGTCGGCCGGGCAAGCCTCCTGGCAGGCGACCCTCACCGAGTCCGCAGGGATGCGGAGGGTGTGGGTATTGACCGTCATCTCGGTCGACGGCTTGCCGGCGGCGAGCGCCTCCTGCTTCTGGCCGCGCTTCTGGCGGATCTTGGCGTCCTTGAGGCGCTGCACGCAGTAGGTGCACTTCTCCATGACACCGCGCATGCGGACCGAGACGTTCGGATTGCGCTGGAGGTGCGGTGCCTCGCCGACCTGCTTCTCGCCGAAGGGACCCCGGTAGAGGTTGTGGGCGACCAGCGGGTTGCGCTTGTTGTAGTCGAAGAAGTTGAAGCGGCGCGCCTTGTAAGGGCAGTTGTTCGCGCAGTAGCGGGTGCCGATGCAACGGTTGTAGGCCATCGCGTTCAGGCCGTCCTCGGTGTGCACCGTGGCGTTGACCGGGCAAACGGTTTCGCAGGGAGCGCTTTCGCACTGCACGCAGGCCACCGGCTGGGGCACGAGCGCCGGGTTGCCGGGGTCGAAGATCTTGTCGTTCTCCTTCTCGCCCTGGTTGCCGCCCGGCAGCGCATAGTAGCGGTCCATGCGGATCCAGTGCATTTCGCGGCCGCGGGCGACCTGGCTCTTGCCGACCACCGGGATGTTGTTCTCCGACTGGCAGGCGACGAGACAGGCGTTGCAGCCCATGCACGACGACAGGTCGATCGTCATCCCCCACTGGTGGAGCGGGTCGCTGAGGTGCGGCTTGCCGTCCTTACCCTCGGTCTTGTAGAGCGAAATGTTCTTCGGCGCGTGGGCGTCCATGCCCTGCTTCTTCACGTTGTGAAGCTGCTCCTCGAAGTCGCCCTTGTGATCGCCGGAGTCGATGGTGGAGATCTCGCGGGCCAGCGCGCGGCCATACATCGCGTGATGCTCCTGGACGCAGGCGATCGGGTAGCGGCGGCCAGTTTTCGCGACGGTGGCGCCGGTGGCAAAGTAGGAAGTCGCGGCCGTGCGCAGCGGGTAGGCGTTGAAGCCGGTGTTCACCCCGACCAGGCCCACGGTTCCCGTGTCCTTGGCACCGCGGTCGAACTCGTCCTCCTTGTCAAAGCCCTGGCCGTAGCCGAGCGGGATCACGATGGTGTTCTCGGCTTGGCCGAAGGAAATCATCACCGCGATCTCAAGCTCCTTGCCGCCGACCGAGACCTTGATCATCGGGCCGGTCCGGTGCTCCCCTTCCCCGTCGGGGCCAGTCGAGCTGTTCCAGGTTTCGAGGGCGACGATCTCGTCGTAGATGCCCATGTCCTTGGCGGTCTGCGGCGCGATCAGCGCGGCATTGTCCCAGGTCATCTTGGAAATCGGATCCGGGGCTTCCTGGAGCCAGGCATTGTCGATCCAGCGACCATCAAAGACCGATGCATCGGTCGAGAAGACCACATCGTAGCCTTTCGCCTCCGGGACCGCGGCCACCGGAGCGGACGGAACGTTGGCAGCCACCGTCTCATAGGTGGAGCTGGCGTGGAATCCGTCGCGGAGCAGCTTCTTCCACGGTTCGCTGCCCTTGCCGCCGATCGCCTCGAAGGTCTTCTTCACGGCGTCGTAGGCGGGCGAAGCCTTGCCTTCCTCGCCTTCGCCGGTGAGCAGCTTGCCGTCATCGGACAACAGGGCGGAAAGAAGCTCCAACTCGCTGGCGCAGGCGTCGTAGAGCGGAAGGATCATCGGCTGGACGACCGTGTAAACCCCGCTGGAAGTGCGGGCGTCGGACCAGCTTTCGAGGTAGTGGGCCGCCGGGACGTGCCAGGTCGATGCAAGCGCGGTCGCATCGGTGCGGGGTCCGAGGTGGATGACCGTCTTGGCCTTGGCCAGCGAAGCGGCGAACTCCGCGTCGGCCGGGGCGTCGAACACCGGGTTGGCGGGAGTCAGCAGGAAAAGGGTCTCCACCACGTCGCCGTCGAGGTCGGCCTGGAGTTGGGCGAGATCGCCGAGGTCTTGCGCTTCGGTGCGGACCAGTCGCAGCGGCTTGTCGTCGCCGATGTTGCCGAGCTTGTCGTTGATCGCCAGCGCGAGCGCCTGGACCGCTTCCGGGAGGCGGGAGCCGGCCAAAACCAGCGACTTGCCGCCGGAGGCCTGGAGGTCATCCGCCATGGCATTGATCCACTCCAACTGCTTGGCGTCGGTGATCGGGGCGACGTTCGAAACCAGTCCGTTCAGGCCGAGCTTGCGGGCGACCTGGGCCGCGACACCGAGCAACTGGCTGGGCGCCACGCGCAGACGGTGATCGGCCATGCCGCCGGTCATCGAGAAGGCGCTCTCGACCGCATAGAGGCGGTTCATCGACGCGGCGTCCGCCTTTTTGTCGTAGCCCTTGCCCTCAGGCCGGCGACGGACGAAGAACGGTACGGTGGGCCCCTGGGGATCGAGCGACGCGAAATCGCAATCGAGGGAAAGGATGCGGTCGGCCTTGGAGAAGTCGGCGACCTGGCGGACACCGTTGCCGAGCACCTTGTCGGCGCTGCCTTCGAAGGCTTCGTAGGCGTAGAACTTCGCCGCGCTGAACTTGGCGGCAAGCTCCTTCACCAGGCGGCTGCGGGTCGGCGAGACGTCGCGGCCGAAGACAAATCCGACCTTGGCCGAAGCGTCGGCGGCCAGTTCGGCGAAGACCACGGCCAGTTCGTCGCGCGATCCCGGCTTGCCCTGCTTCAGCAGGGTCCGCGAACGCGACGGCGAGTAGAGATCGAGAACCGAAGCCTGCGCAAACGCATCGGTCCCGGAGGCGTCCGGGTGGAGCGTGTTGGCGGCGAGCTTGGTGGGGCGGCCTTCGAACGTGGTCACCACCAGCGGGGTGGCGCCGGCAGCGCGCGGCATGCTCGAGGCGTAATAGGTCGCCTTGCCCGGGATGACCCATTCGGGCGCCTTGTTGTAGGGCACGATGTAGCTTTCCGGACGGCGGCAGGCGGCCATACCGAAGCCGGCGAGCGCAGTCGATGCACCCATCAGCTTGAGGAACGAACGGCGCGAGGTTTCCAGGTCGTCCTCACCGGACATTTCCGCAACCCCTTGGGGGAATTCGCGGTCCAGCCAGGTGCGGAAAGCGGGGGTATCCTCAAGCTGACCGACGCCACGCCAGGAGACGGTGTTGTCGTCGGCGGAAGCCTCGGGGTGTTGCCAGATGCGTTTGCTCATGGGCGGATAGGCAGGCAGGAAGTCAGAAAAACGGTGGAAATCAGTGGTGGCAGGTCGCGCAGGAGGTCTTCGGCGAAATCTGCCAGTGCTCCTTCAGCTTCAGGCCAAGGTCCTCGGTGGTCTTCACCCCGGCGTCCTTGCTGTACTTGGCGACATCCGCGTCGCTGTAATTCAAGTTGAAAACCTCCTCAAGCGGGCGGAGGTGCTTCTCCGGAGCGCGGTGGCACTCAAGGCACCAGCCCATCGACAGGCTGTTTTCCTGGTAGACCACTTCCATGTGGTTGATCTGGCCGTGGCAGCTCTGGCAGGAAATCCCCCGGTTCACGTGGGCCGAGTGGTTGAAATACACGTAGTCGGCCAGCTTGTGGATGCGCACCCATTCGATCGGCTTGCCGAAATCCGGATGCTCGAGCGTCGGGTCCATCCGGTTGCGCAGCGGCTGCAGCTTCGGGCTGTCCTTGGCGACGTGCTGGTGGCAGTTCCAGCAGGTGTTGTTGCCGGGAACGTTCGAATGGCCCGAAACATCCACGAAAGAGTGGCAGTAACGGCAATCGAGCCCCAGCTGATCGACGTGAATCTTGTGCGAAAACGGGATCGGCTGCGACGGCTGATACCCGGCGTCGAGGGTCTTCGGAGTCGCGTAATACGTGAAAGCCAGCACCGCGCCACCGGCCACGGCACCCGCACAAACGGCGATCTTCAGAGGGAGAAAATTGGTCCAGCGCGGGAAAAAATTAGCCATGACGGAGAGGCGTCGGAGTGCTCGGCGGGGCGATTTAGGGCGCTTGTGAAATTTTTCACAAGCTCTTTCGAAGCGCCTTCAGGTAGGTGTTCCGGCGCGGCGGCCGAGTTTGCAAACCGGCCCCCGGCTGGCAACCGGAAAAACCGCTAGAGACCCAAAAATTCCGCCGGCCCCCTTGCGCTTTAAAGGATCACGCGGAGTCTCCCGGATTTTTCCAATTCAGGCCCCTTTCGTCCCGCCAGCGCCGGAAGGCCGCGAACTGCTCCTTCTTCGGCAAGTCCCGCCGGCCCGGGTCCTCGGCGAGGAATTCCTCGAAGCGCCGGCTCTGTTCCTGGCCCGCTTCCTTGCGGTCCGCCAGTTCCTGGCTCGCCGGCGGCACCGGCGAGGCGATCAGCCGGAACAAGCGGGACACCTTCGCCGACAATCGGAGCAGGGCGATCAGCAGGATGATCTGGAGCGCAGCCAGCAGGCCGAGTGCGCCGGGCAGGAAGTAGGGACTTTCAAGCATCCGGGAAAGCATCCGCCAGTTTCACCCGGGAGGCAATGCCAGCGACCCGGGTTCCACCGGCGGTCGAGGCCCGGTCATGACCTGATCTCATCACGACGCATGGCATGAGGATGCCTAAAAGATGGATGGCAACGAGTATCTCCGAATCATTAAATGCAAGGAGAACGCCGTTGGCTTTAATTTAAAGCCAACCATCCACGGAGAAACACAACCAATTGATGCAGAGTGAAAAAGGCGGCAATTATTGCATCTTCAATCATCGTCATTCTTCTGATCCTCATCTTCTTTTGGCTTGGCGGCCACTCGGCCGGGGGAGCAGCTGGCTTATTGGAATCGGCACGTCTCAAGTTGTCCGGCGGAAGGGAGACAAGCGCGAGAAGCCGGCGCGCGATCGACCCGAGACTCAACGAGATCTATGACGGGAAGCATCCGGCCACAGCTGAGGACTTCGAGGACTTCCTCGAGGCCGCCGGCTATAGTCCGGAAGCTTGGATTGTCACTTACCTTGGAACCACGTCCCAGCCAGCGATCCTCGCAGAACTGAAGAAGTTCCCTGACAACCCGGACGCATGCTACATCCTCTCCCTCGGTGTTTCCACGCCATTTGAAGCCCTCAGCTGGGCACAGAAGCTGGCGGCGCTTCAGCCGGACAACGGCTACGCCAAGCTGGTCCTGGCGAACGCCCTCGAGAAGCAAGGGCGGTTCCAAGAAGCCGCAGAATTGAAGAAGGCCGCCCTGACATCCGCCGAATTTCACGGCTACGGGGAAGGAGCAGCAAAGTGCCTTGCGAACCATCAGGCGAGCCTGGGAGAGCGTGAGAAGCTTGGATTGGTAACCTCAGCGCTGGACAGCAAGTTCTATTATGAATCGCAGCTTGCCGCGCTCAGGAAGGCTCCTGAAGTCGAACAAGATCCACGCGAGCGGATTGAGGCGCTTCAAGCAATGTTGGAAAAAATCGACAACGGCAGAGGGTTCGCGCAATTCATTACCCCGGAAGCGAAGGAATACACGAGTCAAGTGACACTCGTCCGACTCATGGCCTCAACTTCGCGGACGTCGAATGATCCGGCGCTCATCGCCGAGTTGAAGCCAAAGCTGGATGCCTGGACGGATCCCCCTGACCCACGCATGAATCCAATGTGGAACGAACTGGAGCCGGCGATGGTTTCAAAGCACCTCCAGGATGTCCTCGAGCCGTTCAAAACGCCATGAAGGAATCAAAGGCTCGTTCAATGGCCTGGGGCGCCATTGTGTGTTCGTTGCTTGTATTTCTTGGCATCCTCGCGCTCATCGATCCTTCCGTCACATTCCTGCGAACCGGCCGGCCGAGGACTCCTGACAGGGACAAAGAGGCAACAGCACCGGTGAGTACCGGACAATTCCATGACACCGGGTCTCGCGATCGAAGCGCCCGTTCCGGCATTGGATTCGGATTCCGGGCCAGCAGCGCAGGAGGCAAACACCTCGATCTCGCGAAAATCGCGGGCTTTGTGGAAGACAACTGGGACGATGCCCCCACCCTCGCTGCCGTCTATTCGCTGAACCCGGATGAAAGAATCGCCGGAAGATTGGACGAGATGTCGGAAGAGAGTCCCATTGCCGCAGCGTCCTTGGCACTGATGTCGGGCCAAAGCGAGATCCAGCGGGATTATGCGATGCGCCTGATCAAGCTCGCTCCGAATGATGCATTGGGCTACATCATCGCGGCAGAATCCAACTTCCGCGCCGGTGATTCCGAGGCAGGTGAGCTCTTGCTTTCCCAAACTGCGGGTCTCGACCAACTCGATGGATTTCGGGATCAAATCTTGGAGGCCCAAGACCAGGCGTGGAAAGCCGAAGGCAGCGATGAGATCGAACGCGGCCTGATTCTAACTGGCGACGCGTGGACCAAAAAGCTACACGGGATTGTCGGAGGCTTGGCCTTGCGGGCCGTCGAAGGCGGGGATCCCGAGCAACTGGCACGGAAGGCGTCGGTTGCCCTGAACTTGATCGACATGCTGAAGCATTCCTCTTCCCGATCTCTCAATATTGAGCGCTCGTTGATTTCCCTGGAGTCCGTGGTGTTGCAAAACTTGCCGGCAGATTTTCAAATCGACGGGCAAACCTCCAGCCGCCGCCTTTTGGAACAACTCAGCCAGAGGGAGGCTGAAATGAACAAATCCGGCAGCGAAGCCTATGAGCTACTTGACCGGTCATCACCGGAACTCTGCAGGGAGTATTTCCGCGTATCACGCAAGTCAGGTGAACTCGATGCAGTCGAGTGGCTGGCGGGCCGAAATCCGAACCCATGACAGGGCGCAGCGTTCGATAAGCACTCGGAGCGAACCGCCGGTAATCAATCGACCTCCAACAACTGCTCGACCTTCAGGCGGGCGAAACCGGTCGTACCGGGCGACAGCGGCTGTTCGACCCATTCGTAAAACTCCGGGGCCGGCAAGGAATCGAGCGTGACGGGCGAACCCGCGAGTGGGACCCACGTGAATACCGAGCCCGTTTCGGCCTCTTCCGCCGAGTAGACCAACGAAGGATCATCGGTCCGACGGAGGTACTGCAGGACGTACGTTCCAGAACCTGACGGCAGCAGACGCAGATCGGTCCGCGACTCGCCGACGCCGGGGAGGGAACCGGTCGCATACTCCATCAGGTTCGCAATTCCGTCCCGGTCCGCATCCGCTTCGGGGGCGCGATCGGCTTCAAGCGACGCTTCGCCGAGTTGCTCAAGGATCCATGTCTCATATCCCGGCACCTGGACCGCCGGTGCCACCACTGTGAAAAATCCTTGGTCGCTCGTCTGACCGAACACCACCGTGGCCTGATCGAGATGAATGGAAATCACCGGGGCGGGCCCCGCCAGATCATCGGCCGGGATCGTTATCGGAAGACTGAGAACCAAAACCTCGGAAGCATCGCCGGTCGAAACCATCAAATAAAGCCCTGACAAGGACTCCGAAAGCGGGGATTCGGATTGGAACTCGATCGTTCCCGACTCCCCGCTGCCTTCGCTGATCGTTGCAATCGTGCCAAACGGGTCGGCGATCTCCATCAACGCAGACCAACCACCGGCCGCCAAATCCCCCACCTCCTGCCCGGTCATGCCGGGAAATGTCACCAGCTGCGCCGGGCAGCCCGAGGGCAACAATGCTCCGTCGGAACTCCGCAACGCTGTCGAGGTGTCCCCAGGCTGCTCGAGGTTCGACACCACCGCGACGGATGCAGACAAAGGCTGCGCGGCGGCCAGGAGCAGCCCTGCAAACGGGCGAAACAGGTGACTGCGATTCATCGGACGACAATGCGAAAGATTCCACGCCCTTCCGGGGCGCATCGGGCGAGGGTGACTTCACCATCTGCCACCACCGGCGCCCCCAGATCATTCCAGAGGCTGCTTTCCAATGGCCGGACTTGAACTTGATAGGTCGCACCCGGTTCGCTGCGCCATCCGAGTCTCTGCGAAGTAAAATCGGAAAGTTCGGGGTCGATGGGGACCACCTGCTCTGCCACCGACAGCCTCCCGGACACCGACTGATTCGACAAGAAATCGGTGTTGAAGCGCAGGAAGCCCACCTCCCCGACCCGCTGGAAGTCCAGCACGGTATACAAATCGAACGGAGTTTCCGCCGCCGGAGTGGCACCACCACCGACACTGGTCCAGCCGCGCGACTGATGATGGTAGATGATGGGTGACAGCTCGGCATCCTCGGAGACGACGCGGAATGAGTCGGAATGTGGAGCCGACCCGCCAGACACCAGTGAAGCAGGCACCAGCAACTCACCGATCTTCTTCGCGGGACTAAACGGCGTGGTCAGGAGATTGCGCCCCGGCCAGACCTTCACCCAATGTTGCGGCGAGTCGTACATCGGCACTGTTCCGACCTGCACGAAGGAGAGATCAGGCGCGGTCCTGCGGAAGAACTGCACCGCCGAACGGTAGGGAACCGCCGTTGCCGATCGGTCGCCCTCTTCTTCATGGCCGACCTCGCGCCAGCCCTCGCCACTTTTGAAGAAAAACTCGCGCGTCGTCTGGGTGGCAGGGTCCTGCAGTCCGATTACATCCGCTTCCTCGACCGAGTCCCCCTGGAGAATATCCGCGGTCGGTGGCGAACCGAACAGGGCTCCCAGACTCCAGTTTGGGCGGACCCCCACCTTCGTGCCCGGTTCGATCTCAAACATCGGGCTACCCTCGAACATAACCCGTCGCCCACTAAATCCGGTCACGCGCAACGACTGGCCTGAGCCCGCTCCCGACCTGATATCGAGACAGGCGCTTCCGGAGGGACCAAGGAGATCACCCGGGAGATCCGTGGAGTATTCAACGAAGCTTTCTCCCGGCGCGGACACCCCCGATGCAACAACATCGTCGAGCTTGGTATATGCGTGAGCCAAGGGAAGCGGCAGCGAGCCCTTTTTCCCCGCGACCAGCCAGTTGTCGATATAACCAACAGGGTCCGTCACCGCACCATCCAGCCCCGAAATGGTCAGGGATAGGGTCAGATAGAATGGCAGAACTTTCGGACCAGCTCTCATGGATAGCGACAAGCAATCTCCCAATCAGGTTGCGGACAAGCCCTGAATCTTCATTTGCGGCACTTTAATCAGAAAGTAAGACTGCAAAGATGAGGCCCGCGCGCTCACCATTCGATCCCCACCCCCTCTTCGGGGATCAGGATGCGCTCGCTGATGCCCAGCCGGTCGGCTTCCATCAGAAGCCGCTCGACCGGTTCTCCGATCGGTTCGTTGCCCAGCGGGAAGGTGCCGTAGTGCATCGGGATCATCACCTTGGCGCCGAGTTCGGCGAAGGCCCGCACCGCTTCCTCGGGGTTGAGGTGGACGTCGCGGCCGCTCGGCGCGTCGTAGGCGCCGATCGGCATCAGCGCGACGTCGATGTTGTCGTGGCGGCGGCCGATCTCGGCGAAGCCGTCGAACCAGGCGCTGTCGCCGCAGTGGAAGACGCTCTTGCCACCGGACTCGATCAGGTAGCCGCCGTAGTCGCGGTGGGTATCGTGCAAATAACGTGCTCCCCAGTGATGGCTGGGGGTGTGGACGACGTTCATCTCACCGAAGCACAAGGCGTCCCAGACCTTCACCTCGTGGACCGCGGGGAACCCGAGCTTTCGCACCAGCGAGCCGCTGCCGCGCGGCACCACGATGCCTTCGCGGGCTTGCAGGACCTTGAGGCTGGGCTTGTGGAGGTGATCGAAGTGGGCGTGGCTGACCAGCACCAGGTCGAGCTCCGGAATCGCCTTCAGCGGCAAGCCGGGCTCGCGCAGCCGCTTCACGAAGCCGTGCCATCGCGCCCAGTTGGGATCGACCATCACCGAGTGATCGGCGAACTGCAGCAGGAACGACGCGTGGCCGACCCAGGTGACGCGGACCTTGCCGTCGTCGGGCACGGTGAGCACGGGAGCCTGCTCGAGCCCGCCCCGCTTTGAAAACATGCCGGGGACGATGCGGTGCCGGAAGAACTTGTAGTTCCGCCCCGGCCAGCCCTTCTGCGGCATCAAACCCGAGTATCGGGTCTTCACCTTTCCGGTTGCGGGGTAGTCGGGGTTCGGCATCGGTCCGGAATGCTAGCGCGGCTTCGCGGTCACGCGACCGCTTCTTCGTAGGCCTGTGAAATTCTCGACGCCCAGGACTTCGCGCGGTCGCCGAAGGACGCGCCGTCGTCGGCATAGAGCACGCCGCGGGACACGTTGATCACGTCCGGCGCGGACCGGGCGGCTGCCGCGAGCGAGGCCAGGTCGCCCCCCTGGGCCCCGAGACCCGGCACCAGCAGCGGCGCGTCGGGGATCTTGGCGAGGACGCCGGAGGCATTGGTCAGGCCGACGACGTAGCCGACGTCGGTCGGCAGTCCCGCCGCCCGTTCGCCGAGCGCGGTGACCAGCTCGAAAACGGAGCGGCCGTCGGCCAGGGACTGGCGTTGGAAATCGGCCGAGCCGGGATTTGACGTCACTGCCAAAAGGTAGATCCCCTTCCCTTCCCAGCCGAGGAAGGGCTCGATCGAGTCGTAGCCGAGGAAGGGATTGAGCGTGACGGCATCGACCTTCCAGTGGGCGAAGTAACTGTGAGCGTAGTATTTCTGGGTCTCGCCGATGTCGCTGCGCTTGGCGTCCAGGATCACCGGCACTTCGTCCGGCATCTCGCCGAGCAGCTTTTCCATGATTTCGAGCCCGCGCAGGCCCATGGCCTCGAAGTAGGCGATGTTCGGCTTGAACGCGGCCGCGTGTTCCCAGGTTTCGTCGACCACCCGCTTGAGGAAATCCGGCACCGCTTCGATACCCCCGTCGCCCGGCCGGGGATCCAGCCCCACGCACAGCCGGGAGCCGGTCTTCTCAATCCTCGCCTGCAGTCGTTCACGGTATCGCATGCGCCGGTTTTAGCATCCCGGGCACGGCGGGCAACCTCAACGCGGCTCGAATCGAAGCATCATGCCGTCCTTCGGCCTCAGCGTGATCAGCGCGTCCGGTTCGACCTTGAACCCGGGATCGGGCAGCACGCGCAAGCGCTTGAGAAAGGCGGTGGTCATGATGATCAGCTCCTGGAGGGCGAAGTGGTTGCCGATGCAGGTCCGCGGGCCCGCTCCGAAGGGAAAGTAAATCTCCGGCCCCGGCCGCCGGTCCGGGAGGAAGCGGTCGGGGTCAAACTTCTCCGGCCGGTCCCACCAGCGCGGGCTCGAGTGGAAATGGAAGATCGGGATCAGCAGCGTCGTGCCCGCCTTGATGCGGAATCCGCCCAGTTCGTCATCTTCCACGCAGCGCCGGCCGACCGACCAGATCGTCGGGAACATCCGCAGGGATTCCTCGATCACCTGCCGGGTGTAGGGGAAGGCGCCGAGATCGCCGCGGTCGAGCGCATCGCCGGCGGCGTCGATCTCGGCGTGAAGCTTTTCCGCCACCTCCGGGTGGGTCGACACCAGGTGCAGCACCCAGCACATCGCGTTGGCGGTGGTCTCGTGGCCGGCGACGAAGATCGTCATGACCTCGTCGCGCAACTGCTCGTCGCTCATGCCGCGGCCGGTTTCCTCGTCGCAGGCGGATAGGAACATCCCCAGCAGGTCGTCATGGCTGTCGTCGCCCTTGCGGCGGCGGGCGATGATGCCGTGGACGATCCGGTCCATGTCCTGGCGGGCATGGAACTCGCGGGCGGTGAGCGGCGTCGGGAACTTCCGCGGCAGCAGGAAGCGCCACGGCTGGCGCAGCATCCGCAGCGCCGTCTCGTTCAGGGTCGTGATGTGACGGCTGACCTCCGCGGCCTCGCTCTCGACGTCGGTGCTGAACATCGCCCGCGAGATGATTTCCAAGGTCAGCTGGGAAAACATCGGCGCGACGTCGACCGCCCCGTCCCCGCCGAAGCGCGCGGCGTAGGCCCGCGAGCGCTCGACCATCATCGCGAAGATCGCGTCGAGCCGGCGGCGGTGGAAGGCCGGCTGGGTCAGCTTGCGCTGGCCGCGCCAGAATTCGCCGGCACTGGTCACCAGGCCGTTGCCCATCAGGATCCTCAGCACCGCATACGAGCGGCCCTTCTCAAGATAGCGTTTGTATTTCTCCACCAGCACCTGGCGGGCGAGTTCGGGATCCGCCACCACCGTCGCGCTGCCGAGCCGCGAGCCGATGGTGTAGACGTCGCCGTAGTCTTCCGCCCAGCGGGGGATCCATTTCAAGGGTGCGCGCTGGGCGTAATACGCTGCGCCGCCCATCAGCCAATGATAGGGCTCGGTAACCAAGGGTGCTTCTCGGATCATGGCACGCGGGTGATTTCAAAACGATAGGGCCGCGGTTTCGCCGCGAGCCGCTGGAGATCGACCATCTCGTCGTCGAGCTCCTTCACGCCTGCGACGACCTCCGGGTCGTCCTTCGCCAGCTGGCCGCCCATCCACAGCTTGTCGCGGGCATCGACCAGCTCCTTGACCACGCATGACTGCAGGTCCCATGGCCCGCCGGGAAACCAGGCGTTGCCGGTGCGCGAGGAAATGTTCATCCCGCGGGCGAGTTCGCTGGCAGAAGCCTTCCCCAGCGAGCGGCCGCCGGCCACGATCTCGTATTCTCCCTCCGGCAAATCCCTCACCGTGAGCAGGTAGCGATTGATCCCGTCAGGCACCGGGATCCAGCGGTATTGCAGCGCCGTGAAGGGCCCGAAGTTCAGCGGCAGGCCCTCGTCGAGACGGGTGAAAGCAACGCCATCGGCCGACCACTCCACCTCGTTGACGGTGCAGCCGTCCGTCTCGACCCCGCCGGCGGAAAGGGTCACCGCCGAGACGTTTTCCGGTGCGCCGAGCCCCTTCAGCATCGCGTAGCCCATCGCCAGCTGGCCGAAATCGGTCAGGTGGATGCCGTCCTTCACATGGAGGTAAGTCCGGTCTTCCTCTTTGGTGGTCTTGTTCGACTCGATCACCTTCCTCTGGATCTCCCGCATGCCGCGCTGGAGGTCGATGGTTTCCACCCCCAGCGACTTCGCCAGCGCCATGCCCTCGTCGGCCATGGTTTGCAGGTATTCCTTCTCCGCTTTGTCCGGATTGCCCTCCGTGACCGCCGGCGAGCAGATGAAAGGGCGCACTTTCTTCTCCCGGCAGCGCCCGATGATCGTGCGGATGCCATCGAGGTAGGCCTGCTTGTGCTCGTCGTCCGCCTTGGTTCCCCAGCCGATGTCATTGATACCGAAGGCCACGGTCACGACGGTCGCGCCTTGGTCGAAGACGTCGCGCTGCAGGCGATCGAGGCACTTCGACGCCGTGTCCCCGCCTTCGCCGGCGTTGACGAAGCGGACCTTGCGGTCGGGAAACCGCATCAGCGTGTAGTGCTCGACGACCTTGGTGTAGCCGCGGGCCGCGGTGATGCTGTCGCCGAGGAAAGCCACGGTATCGCCGTCCTGGAGCGCGAAATCCGCGCGGGCGGTGGCGATCAGGGCGAGAAAAAGGAGACGCCTTTTCATGACCGGACGGTTTTCAGGCGAGAAGTCCGCGGACCAGGACATCGACCGTCGCCGTCTCGGCGGCTTCCTCGCTGATAGTGGCGAGTCCGGGGTCAAGGGGACGTTGCAGGTTGGCCCAGGCGATGGTCTGTGCGACCACGGCGACGGTGGCGAAAAGATCCTCCGGCTCGCGGAACTGGCCGGCCTTCACCCGCGACGCGACGTAGCGGGAGAGATGATCGAGCAACTTCGCCCGCAGCCCCATCACGAACACCTCCGCCAATCCGGGAAACTCCAGCGCGGAGCGCATCAACAACAGCAGCCCGCGGCGGTGCCGGCGCATCAGCCCGTACTGCTCGCGGAGCACCCCGCCAAGCTCCGCCGCGGGATCATCGGCGCGGTCCGCGGCCAGCGCCGCCTCCAGTTTCGGCCACTCGGTCCGGTCGAAAACCTCCCGCAGGAAGTCCACCGTCGAACCGGGCAGCGGCGTCGCCACCGGGATCTCCAGTTCTTCGAGCCACGCCGGGTCCTCCGCCGACGCATGGCGCACGACCAGATCGAAGAGCGCCTCCTTGCCGGCGACATAGAGATACACGGTCCCCACCGCCACCCCCATCGCCTTGGCCACGTCGGCCACCTGGGTCCGTTGGAAGCCCTGGCGACAAAACACCTCCAACCCCGCCTCGGCGAGCTCCCTCAGACGCTTGGCAGACAAATCCGCTTTGAGAATCGGCATGTCGCCAATCACCACTGAATGAATGATTCAGTCAAACATTGTTTTGAGTGAATCACGATCCGTTTGCTTGGCAGGCGGGGAGCCTGCGGTCGATGCCTTTGTAGTGGAGCCGCCGCTCAGCGCCCCCCCTTCGTTGCAACCCGTCTCAGCGGCCCGGCAGTTTCAAGCGGGTCCCGCCGAAGACATGGCCGTCGCCCTTCGGACCGAGAAACCAGATCAGGGCAATCACCAGCCAATAGACCCCGAACTCGACGAACTTGAGCGTGTAGTCCATCGGCGTGCCGTCGGGATTGCCGGTGCAACCGCAGGCGATGTTCAGGTTTTGCCTCCACGCGTGGCCCACGGCGACCGCGAAGACCCCGACCAGCCCCGCCAGGATCAGCAGCGCGCCACGGCGGAACAAGCCGGCCACCAGGCAAAGCCCCACCACCATTTCCACCCAGGGCACCGTGTAGGCGACCGCGGCATCCCAAGGTTCGCCGACCAGTTTGTAGTTGCCGACGGCCCGGGTGAATTCGTCGAGGCCGGTGTGGAAGACCTTCATCCAGCCGCTCCAAACGAAGTATCCACCGAGCTGCAAACGCAGCACCAGCGCGACCCCGGGGCCATATTCGTCGAGTTTGGAGGCAGCCACGGCCAATGATTAAACCCGCTTTACCTTTTCGCCAAGTCCGATGCCGCGCAGACAAGAATTGGCAATTCGCGGAACCCTCTCTAGCGTGGCACCATGAAATCCTTGGCCGCGCTTCTTTCGCTCATTGCCGCCGGCATCTTCATCGCCAGCGTGACCGGCCGGGAAAACCCCGAACCCGAGGCCATTTACGCCCTGCAGGAGGGCGACATTGTTTTCCACGGCAATGCCGGCGGTCAAAGCGATGCGATCCGCGAGGCCACCGGCTCGCCCTACACCCACTGCGGCGTGGTGTTCCGGAAAGACGGCCGGCTGATGGTGTTCGAGGCCGTCCAACCGGTCCGTGCCGTCCCCGTCGAAGCCTTCATCGCTCGCAGCCAGCCCGGGACCTTCCACGCCCGGCGGCTGAAGAATCCGCCGCGCCCGGAGGCCATCGCGGAGGCCAAGGCTTGGGCCGCCAAGCAGTCCGGGCGCAATTACGACTACCTGTTCCAATGGGCGGACGGCGCCCTCTACTGCTCGGAACTCGTCTGGAAGGTTTACGACCGGGCCGGCATCCAGCTCTGCCCGACCCGCCACTTCCAGGACTACCAACTCGACTCGCCGAAGGTCCGGGAAGTCATCAAGCGCCGCTACGGCTCCGTCGACAAACTGCCCCGCGACGAGCCGGTCGTCGCGCCCGGGGATTTGGCCGCATCGCCCTTGCTGGTCGAGGTGCCGCGGGTCGCGGAATGACGTCTTCCCGAGTTCGGGGTTGGACCTCGGGGTCCCGATGATCTCCAATCCCCCCGTGACCGGCCCCGTCGAACTTCTCCAACAACTCGTCCGCATTCCTTCGGTCAATCCGGACAACTCCCCGGGCACCGACCGCACCGGCGAGGCCGCCATCGCGACCTTCCTGCAGGGCTGGATCGAGGCCATCGACGGCGATGTCACCCTCGAGGAGATCAAGCCCGGCCGGCCGAACCTGATCGCCCGCTTCGCCCCGCGCGACGGCCGCCCGCGGATCCTGTTGGGCCCGCACCTCGACACCGTTGGCGTCGGCAGCATGACCATCGATCCCTTTGGCGCAATCCTCGGCGACGGCCGGCTGTGGGGCCGCGGCGCTTCCGACACCAAGGGCCCGATGGCCGCGATGCTCTGGGGGCTGAAGGAAAATGCCGCCATGCTCGCCAAGCTCGACGTGGCCGT
Organism: Neoluteolibacter marinus; assembly: GCF_014904755.1. Taxonomy (GTDB): domain Bacteria; phylum Verrucomicrobiota; class Verrucomicrobiia; order Verrucomicrobiales; family Akkermansiaceae; genus Haloferula; species Haloferula marina. Next base: position 16,766 of record NZ_JACZFQ010000104.1, on the reverse strand, counting down.
CGATTTCGTCGCCTTCATGGGCGAGGAGTCCTGCCAGTGGGGCTCCAAGGACTTCGCCCGGCACCACGCCCACGACTATGCCTTCGCCATCGTCGGCGAGCCGACCTCGCTCGACATCGTCCACACCACCAAGGGTTCGCTGTGGGCCACCCTGCGTGCCACCGGCAAGGCCGCCCATTCCTCGATGCCGGAAAAAGGCGACAACGCCGCGATGAAGCTCGCCCGCGCGCTCGATGTCCTCGAGCGGGAAATGGCGGCCCAGCTCGCCACCTTCACCCACCCCGTGCTCGGCCGCTCGACGATCAACGTCGGCGTTTTCCGCAGCGGCTCGCGGCCCAACATCGTGCCCGACCTGGCCGACGCCGAGATCGACATCCGCCTCACCCCCGCCCTGCACGATGCCGGCGGCGCGCTGGCCTTGCTCGAAAGCACCATCGCACGGCTCGGACTGCCGGTGGAAATCGTCGAGCCCCATGAGAACCCGCCGATGGAGATTCCCGCGAGCCACCCCTGGATCCACCGCATCCAGGAAGCCCGGCCTGCGTCCCGGCCGGTCGGCGCGCCGTGGTTTTCCGACGCCGCCCATCTCTCCGCCGCCGGGCTGCCCTCCGTTTGCCTCGGTCCGGGCTCGATCGAACAGGCCCACACCTGCGACGAGTTCATCGAGATCGCTGCCCTGGAAGAAGGTGCCGCTTTCTTCACCGACTTCATCGCCTCCCTCATCTGAACTCACCGTCAGATCCCCGAATTCCGCACACTGGATGACCACCGTTCTCGAGACCCTCGACAAGGGCACCGCTTACCTCACGAAAAAGGGCATCGAGGACGCCCGCCGCAACATGCAACTGCTGGTCGCCCACCAGCTGCAATGCACCCGGATGGATCTCTACCTGCGCTTCGACCAGCCGCTGGATGAGTCCGACCTCGCCCCGCTCCGCGAACAGCTCAAGAAGCGCGGCGAAGGCATCCCGCTCCAACATCTGCTCGGCACCGTCGAATTCCACCGCCGCGAATTCAAGACCGACGGCCGCGCCCTCATCCCGCGCCCCGAGACCGAGGAACTCGCCGAGTGGTTGCTGAAAAACGCCGGCCTGCCGGACAATCCTGCCATCCTCGACATGGGCTGCGGCAGCGGTGTGCTCGGCCTCACCCTCGCCGCGGAAATTCCCGGCTCCCAGGTCACCCTCGCCGACGTCTCGCCCGCGGCCCTCGATCTCGCCCGCGAGAACGCCGCGGCGCTGGAGCTTGCCAACGTCCACTTCGTTGAAAGCGATCTCTTTTCCGCTCTCGGCGGCGGGTCGTATGACCTCATCGTCGCCAACCTCCCCTACGTCCCCGAAAGCGACCGGCCCTCGCTGGCCCGGGAGGTCACCCACGACCCCGACCTCGCCCTGTTCGGTGGCGCCGACGGGCTCGATGTCATCCGCCGCTTCGTCCCAGCCGCCGCCAGCCATTTGAACCCCGGGGCTTGGCTCGCCCTGGAAATCGGCATCGACCAATCGGCGGAAGTCGAGCAGCGGCTCGTTGCGGCATCCCTGACCGGCGTCTTGACTCTCAAGGACCTTTCCGGCATCCCCCGCTTCCCGATCGCTCGCAAATGATGATTGCATCTTGATTATCGAGGATTGAAGAGCCCTCCGGCGGGCCTGGCCCATTAATCAATTTCCAATCTCCCATCCTCAATTCCTCATGGACAAGCTCATCGTTCACGGCGGCACCCCGATCCACGGCGCCATCACCATTTCCGGATCGAAGAATGCCTCGCTGCCGATCCTCGCCGCCACCTTGTTGACCGATGAGGACTGCGTGATCCGCCGGGTGCCAGACGTCTCCGACACCAACTACATGGTGCAAATCCTCACCGGCCTCGGCGCCGACGTGGAACGCTTCTCCGGGACCGTCCGCGTCACTGCGGCCGACATTTCCGACACCGCCCCGTATGACATCGTCCGCCGCATGCGGGCCTCCGTCTGCATGATGGGGCCTTTGCTCGCCCGCAAGCGCCGCTGTGTCGTCGCCCTGCCCGGCGGCTGCGTCATCGGCGACCGCCCGGTCGACCTCCATATCCGCGGCCTCGAGGCACTCGGTGCCACCGCCACCATCGACGGCGGCAATGTCGTCCTCGAAGCACCCGACGGCCTCCGCGGCGCGACCATCGACCTCTGCGGCACCAACGGCCCCACCGTGCTCGGCACCGACAACGTGATGATGGCCGCGACCCTCGCCGAAGGCATCACCACCATCACCTCCGCCGCCTGCGAACCGGAGGTCGTCGACCTGGCCGACTTCCTGAATGCGATGGGCGCCAAGATCACCGGAGCCGGCACCCCGGTGATCACCATCGAGGGCGTATCGAAGCTCAAGGGCTGCGTCCACAACGTCATCCCCGACCGCATCGAAGCCGGCACCTTCATGGCCGCCGCCGCCCTGGCCGGCGAGGGCGTCACCCTGCGCCGGGTCCATGAGGGCCACCTCGCGGCCATCACCGCCGTGCTGCGCAAGGCCGGCCATCAGGTCCACTTCAACGACAGCGGAGATGCCTGCACCGTCCTCCGCGGCGACACGCCGATGCCCGCGGAAATCGTCACCGAGCCCTACCCCGGCTACCCGACCGACATGCAGGCCCAGATGACCGCGCTGTTCGCCACCACGCCGGGCACCAGCGTCGTCGTCGACACCATCTTCCCGCAGCGCTTCATGCACTGCGCCGAACTCAAGCGCATGGGCGCCGACATCCAGGTCAGCGACGGCAAGGCCGTGATCACCGGCGTCAAGCAACTCAGCGCGGCCCCCGTCATGGCCAGCGACCTCCGTGCCTCGGCCGCCCTGGTGCTGGCCGCCCTGACCGCGAAAGGCACCACGGAAATCCTGCGCCTCTACCACATCGACCGCGGCTACGAACACATCGACGAAAAGCTGCTGTCCCTCGGGGCCAACGTCGAGCGGGTGCGGGAATAGTCAGCGAAGTTTAAGTATTGCATGCCGCACTCCGGCCCGGTAGCCGGTGGGGACATGAGATTTCCTTATCTTCGGCGCGTCCCCTTGCTTTGCCTGATCCCCTGCCTTTTCTCCTGCGGGGGCATGATGAACAAGGGTGCCGTCATCAGCGCCCAGAAGTTCTACGACAAGGGCCAGTACGACAAGGCCCTGAGACAGCTTGCCATCGCCGACGAGGACAACACCGAAGCCATGCTCCTCAAGGCGAGAACCTATGAGGCCAAGGGCGACAAGGACATGGCCCGTGCCCACTACAAGGTCCTCGCGAAGCGCTATCCGGACTCCGCCGAGGGCATCGTCGCCCAACAGAAACTCCACTGATCCACACCGATGAAAACCATGAAACTCCTCACCCGCGCCTTCGCTTGCGCCGGTGCCGCCCTGCTTGCCGCTTCTTGCGCCGAGACCCGCAATGCCACCGTCCAACAGCCCGATGCGATCCGTTCCGCCCGCTCGGCTTATGTCGTGAAACCCGGCGACTCCAGCCGTGACGTCGAGGTCTTCCTCCGCGACTCCATCGCCAGCAAAGGCGTGAAGGCCAGCACCGGCAGCCTCTCCGCCAAGCCGGCTTCGGCCGATCTCTATGTCACCTTCGTCGACCGCTGGCACTGGGACATGGCGATGTATCTCCGGACCCTGGATGTCTCGGTCGTCGACAACCGCAGCGGCAAGGAAGTGGCCAGCGCGATGTATCGCAACAGCGCCCTCCACGGCTATCCCGATGCACGCAAGACCTGCGAGGAACTCGTGAACCTGATCTACGCCAAGGCCAACTGAGCCATTTGCATCGTTCTCGAACCGTCCAAGGCCCGTGGCATCCTCCACGGGCCTTTTTCGTGTCCCGCTGTCAGCCCGCGGTCGCCCGCTGCCAGTCCCGCTCCAGCTTTTGGAGTTCCTTCTTTCCCGTCTTCCCTTTCGCGCGGAGCTCCCGGCGCTGCAGCTCATGGAGGCCCTTGTAAAGGGGGTCGACCGCCACCTTGCCGTCCTTCGCCTTGCTCACCGCAAGCTCCCCGGGAAGCTCGCGCTGCAACCGGGCAAACCACGAGCTGCGCTCGGTCGGCCCCGGCAAGCCGGAGCCCACCGCATCGACTTGACCCAACCAGGCCGGTGCCGCCTTGCCCCGGACCTTGGGGCTCATCGCCAGCAGCTTCTTGAGTTCGGCTTCCATCCGCTGCTGGGCCGGACGCGGACCTTCCAGCGCCACCTCGAAGCGCAAGGCCAGCTCGTTCAATCCCGCGCCGTAGGGCATCTTGAGCTTCTCGCGCCGATCCAGTTCTTCGACCAGCAGTTGATGGGCTTCGCGGTGGCGTGCCTTGTCAGCCAAAGCCGGCTGGTAGGCCGCGGTGGCGATCACCGGCGCGACCACCCGGGCCACCAGGGTCCAGCCCTGCGCCATCGGGCTGCCTTTCTTCGCCGGTTTGAGCTGATTGAAATCGGTGCTGGCCGACAGTTCCGCGTCGGCGCCGACCTCGCCCGCAGAGGGATCGATCATCAGCCGGTCCAGCCGGGCGAGCAAGGCGTTGGTCGCCCGCAAGTCGCCGCGCGACCACTCCGCGAGCTGATACCAGGCGTCGAGCAGGTAGGGGTTGATGGCGGTGGCTTCCGTCGCCAGCCGGATCGCGGCACGGGGGTCGCGGGCATGCAAGCGCCGCGCCGAGAACATGGCGATCCGGGCGTCGGTCCAGGCATCCAGGCCCACGTTCATGGCCAGGTTGAGCGCGACATGCCATTCAACGCCGGTCTTGATGCCCTGCGCCGCGTTGCCACTGACGCGCAATCCCGCAGGTGCCGGCAGGAACCACTGGGCGGTCGAGCGCTCCGGTCCGGTGATGCTCTGCTCAAGCTTGGCGAACCAGCCGTCTTTGCCGCCGTTGTATGAAAGCATCGCCCGGTGACCGGGCTGATACATCCCGACCGCCGGCTTGCCGAGGGAGACGCAGGAGAACTGGCCCAGCGTCGAAAGCCGGCCGCAAACGCCACCGTCCTCGGCGATCCGCGGTATCGACGACGGATGAAAGGGACTGGTCTTCCACCTCACCGCCGGATCCCGGTCGTAGTCCCAGGAATAGCGGGCATAGGTTTTCCAGCGAGTGCCGTCGGGATAGGCCGGCTGGCCGCGGAAGCGGTCCCAGAGGAAGTCGGATTCACTGCGCGGAAGCGTCTGCCGCAGCGGGGCGAGCAAGGGCCACGGCGCGGCATCGAGCGGATACAGCGGCCACGACGGCCCCTTCTCAAACGGACCGAGCGCGGTCTCGTAGCGACCGATCAGGAGCGCCAGCGACTCCTCCAAGGTCATGCTTTCCCGGCGCGGATAAGTGCCGGTCGCGTGGGCGAGTTGCTCCCAGAACGCCGCGGCTTCCTTCTTGCCCGGGGCCGCGACCTTGGCTTGGTCGAACAGGCGATCGCCGGCTTGACGGGCTTCCAGAAGCGACATCCCGCTGCGCTTCAAGTGGTCAGCCACCGCCGCCACCCGGGAATCGGGCGGGGCCGCAACCGTCGGCAGCGGATCCGGCCCCGAGGAGACCGCCAGGAGCAGCGACGCGTAGCGATCCGCCCGTTCCGGTCCCATCGCCTGCCGCAGCCGGTCGAGCCGGACGACTTGCTCCGGATCGACCGGATCACTGCCGGTGAGCAGGCCCGTCCGCACCGCCGGGTGCCGGTCGAGCCACGTCACCAGGCCCGGCGAAGCAACGCCGGCCAGCGACTCCCCGGCCTCGGCGAGCCATGCTTCGCGCAGGGCCGGGGTAAAATCCCCGGCCGCGGCCGCCGTGACGAGCATGGACGGAAGCAATCCACGGATCATGCTTCCGGCGACCGGGCCGAGGGATTTCAGGAACTTCACGGGAACTTGGGGATCAGAGACCTTCGACCGTGGCACGGATGAATGCCGGGACACCCGTCGAGGTGTCGCCCGCCATGCGGAAGGTCCGGTAGCTCCATCCTTCGTCCGGCACCGGCAGCCCCGCCGACAGCGACGGTGTGATCTCGGTGATAACCGAAGACGTCCAGTCGGAGAGATCGCTGCTGCCCTGGATGCGGTAGAGCAGGCCGTCGACTTCCGCCGTTTTCTCGGTTGCACCGGCGAACACCGCGCCGTCGCGAACCGGGATCGTGTAGGTCAGGACCTGGTGCCCGCCGACATCGGCGACGACGCCGGCCACCTTGTCGGAAGCCCGTCCCGAAGAGGGATCGCTGTTGAGCGCGAACTCCAGTTCGTTGCTCCAGCCGTCCTGGTCCGGATCGGCGTCCTTGCCGACGACCGCGGGATCGGATTCGCCCGGGAAGTAGGCATCAACCCAGGCCGGGAACGGGTCGGACCCGAGGACCACCAGCACGCCGGTGCCGGTGATCGCGGCGGTCTTGTTCTCGGCGGCGGAGCTGAGCGAGCCCCAGGTGCCGGTTGCCTGCACCACCCCGTCCAGTTTGAGATCGCGGACCTCGTCGGTGCCGGTGAAGTCGAGGTTCAGCACCGCCCCCACGGAGGACGAGATTTCGACATCCGCCGCGTCGGGGATTCCGGAACCGGCCAGCGTGAGGATGCCGCCCTGAACCTCGATCTTCCCGGCGGAACCATCGATGCCGGCGACGGTCGTGTCGGCGGTCGTGACCAGGCTGGCATCGGGATCGTCGAGGATCACTTCGCTCAGCGAGTCCAACCCGCCGCTCACGCCGGTGGCAAGGATTGCCCGGCGGCTAAGCCACACCGCACCGGTCCCGAGTGAACCCGCGGCGCTCGAGCGCAGCACGCCGTGCTGCTGGGAATCGTGCCGCACGAACCAGTCCCCGCTGTAGGGGGAGTCGGCCAAGGTCAACGCGAGCTGCCGGTTCGAGGTCCCGGCCGTCGAGATGTAGCTGATCTCGCCGCTACCGCTCAATTCCCCGGTGAGGTTGATGTTCTGGCTGTAGCTTCCGAGCAGGTTCTCGAGATACACGTAGCCATCGACCGCGAGGTCCGAGGACAGCGTGTGGGTGTTGGATCCGGCCTGGGCGGTGAAGCGCAAGGTCGCCCCGTCGGCCAGCGACACCGGCGGCAAGGTCCACGCCACGTTCTGGTTGCCACCGGTGTGGAACCGCGGCAACTCGAGGACGCCGGAACCTCCCACCAGGACTTCAGAACTGTAGGAGATCTGGTCCGGGGTGTTGGTCGAGCCGTCGCCGACCTGGAGCGTGCCGTTGGTGACCGTGGTCGTTCCCGTGTAGTTGTGGCTGGCGGCCAGCACCAGCTTGCCCCCTCCAACCTGCTCGAGGTTGCCCGTTCCCGACACCGCCGGCGCGAACACGAAGGTGTCCGTGCGGTTGAAGACCAGTTCCGCTTCGTTGACCACCGTCCCGGAGCCGATGCTGCCGGTGGTGAAGCCGTCGCCGACCTGGAGGGTCCCTTCCAGGATGTCGGTTCCGCCGATGTGGCTGTTGTTGTTGCCGATGACCAGCGTGCCGGCGCCGTACTTGGTCAGCAAGGCGGGTCCTGCGATCCCCCCGCTACCACCGAAATAGTAGGTGTCGGTGTCGTGATTGAACGTCACCGAGGTCGGGGTCGCGTCGGTGTCGAGATAGACCTGTGGCTCCGTCCCCGGGGCCGAGTCGTCGAAGAGCACGTGGTCGAACTCCGTGTAGGTCGCCGGCAAGCCGCCCGACAACCAGTTCGCCGTCACGCCGATGTCCCAGCTCTCGTCGACCGACCCGCTCCAGACCAGGTTGGCGGGTTCGCCGGCGAATTCGCTGAAGGTGACCGTGATCGCTGAATTACTACCTGTCCCGTAGTCGACGGCCACCTGGTAGGCGGTGTTCGCGGTGTCGATGACATTGACAACCGGCTGGTTCACCAGCGTCCCCGCGTAGCTGACCAGGGTGTAGGGGACATCGGTGAGCGGCGCCACCTTCAGGTCGACCGACAGGGCGCCGCCGTTGGCCGTGAAGTCGCCGCTGAGGTCGACGCGATCGGCGACGGGATCCAGCAGCGGGTCCGGCCGTGTGATGTCGAGATTGATGGTGCCGTCGTTCTGGACGATCGATCCGAGCGACACCGGGGTGGCCGGAAGCACGACCGAGGCCGTGGCGCCGTCGAGGACCAATTGGCCGGCACCCGTGGTCACGGCCTGTTTGAAAGTAACCTTCCCGAAAGCCCCCACGGTGACCGACCCGGAACCCCAGCCGCCGGCGTTGTTGACGTCGAACTCCATCGTCTTGTTGGAGGCGTAGCCTGAAAGGAGGACATCCCCCGCGTAGCCCGTTGCATCGCCGGCGAACTCAACGCTGCGGGTCGATCCCGTGTCGTCCCGGCTCAGGGTCAACGACCCCGATCCGGAGATCGTGCCGTTGAAGAACAACCGCATGGTGTAGTCGCTCTTTTCCTTCATGTTGACCGTGGAGTCGCCAAGGAATTGCACCGGACCGTTGATCGCATTCCCCAAGGACCCGAGCGACGACTGCGTCCGGATCTCCGACGAGGAAAGCGTCAGCGCCGGGATGGCATGGTTGACCACATAGTATCCCCCGCCATTGGTGCGCATCAAATGAAGCACCGACCCATTCTGCACGGTCAGGCTGTTGCCGCCAAAGGTCGTGCTGGTGACGTCGGGCGACCTCACGGTCGCAGCGTCCACGAGGTAGTCGAAACCCGTCCCCGGCGTGGAACTGTCACTCCAGTTTTCGGCGGTGGACCAGATCAGGTTGGCGCCACCACCGGTCCAGGTGACGGGCTCTTCTTCGGCGTGGGCAAGTGACACCGCCATGCAGGCGACGGTACCATGAACCATCCATCGGACATTCGCGGGGATTGTGATTGGGTATTTCATCTGAGTGGTTTTTCTGACACCTCCGAGCACTTTATTGCCACTTAAGTGCCACGAAAGCATTCCAACCGCCTAAAATCTGTACTACAAGTTTTCGCAGATCGACCCATACTGCGGCGTGAGCAGGATCAACCGGAACACCGCCTCGGAACTTGCGGCCGCAGCCCTGAAAGACGAATTGCGCAAGGGCCGCTGGCAGGAAAAGCTGCCCGGAACCCGCGTCCTGGCCCTCGAAACCGGTGTCAGCCCGCCGGTGATGCTCGCGGCGCTGCGCCTGCTGGAGCAAGAGGGCTGGCTGGAGGGTGGCGGCAACCGCAAGGCCTTTCGGGTCGTCCGCCGCGGCGATGCCGGTCCTGCCGTGGTGGAGGTAAAGAATCGCCGGGTGATCTTCGTCACCCATGCCGACATCGGGGACCTTCCGCATTCCACGCGGCGGGTGATCGAAGTGGTCCGGTCCCAGCTGCTCCGCCGGAATTGGTCGGTCGAAATCGTCACCTTCGACTTCCTCCACGCCAAACGGGCGCACCAGTCGTGGGATCATCTGCTGCCGCTCGATCCCGCCGTGCCCATGATCGCGGTCTTCGGCCGGCCGTCGATCGGCGAGTGGGCGGTGCGCCACAAGCTCCGGATGCTGTTCCTCGGCGGCATCACCGGCGAGCTGCCGATCCCGGTGGTCGGGGTGAAGTCCTCCCTGCTCGTCGATGAGGCGATGCGCCGCCTGACCGACCTCGGGCACCGCCAGATCGTGTTGCCGCTCTGCGACCGGCCGCCGAGTTTTGCAGCCAGCCTGATGGAGTCAGTGAAACTGGGCTTGGAACGTGTCGGAGTGCCTTACGTCTCGACCTATCACACCCCGCAGAGCGACTACCAGCGGCCGGATGTGATCTGGAGAATGGTGGATGCGGCCATCGCCCGCACCCCTCCCACCGCCATCCTCGTGCTCGACTGGAAAGAGCTGGTCACGATCGCCTGCCTGCTGCACCAGCGCGGGCTCAGGATTCCGGACGACATTTCCATCGTCCTCCTCAACGAACAGATGGAGGCCGATTGGTTTTTCCCAAAGCTCGCCTGTTTCCGCTTCCCCGTTCAGTCGCTCGCCAACCAGATCCTGCGCTGGATCGACGGCAAGTCCCCGCCCAGCTCTCCGCGGCCGACCTCGGCCGACTTCGAAGAAGGAGATTCGCTCGCAGCGCCGGGGACCGCGACGGGGTGAGCGTCATGCGCCAGGACCGGCATCCCGGGTCTTCCCGGCGGACCGACGCCGCGAAAAAAGCATCATGCCACCCAACAGCCCCAACAAGCCGGCGGACAATTCCGGCACCGCGGCGGTCGCATCGACAATCTGGATCCCGTTGATCACGGCGAAGCGCGAGCTCTGGCCGTCGAGGTCCACCGCCACGTTGCCATCGGGGCCGGCCACGACATTGGCCCACGAAAACTCCACCGCGCCGCGGTCATCCGCCACCGCGGAAAACTTCACGTATTCGACGCCGTCGACCAACAGGCCGTCACCGCCCGCCGTCCCGTCCCAGGAACTCTGCTTGATCTCGCCCCCCACGTTGAACAGGCCGTTCTGCCCCGCGGAGTACGGACCGCTGAAGGTATTGCCCTGACTGTAGAAGTAGATGTCATAGGCATTCCCGGAGACCAGTCCGCCGATCGTTCCCGTTTTGGAAACCACCTGCGTGTTGGTCGGTGCCGAGAGGTAGACGTAGTCCGCCATCATTCCCTCCAGGGGAGCCCCCGGCCCGCCCATTTCCTGCTGCCCGGCGGGATCCGAGTAGTAACCGTTGATCGCCAGCTGGATGCTCACCGGGGTCGGGTTGCCATACGAATCGACCAGCCCGAAAAACGACACCAGTCCACCCGTCGAAGCCGGCAGCTGGTTCCAGAGCGCCGCTTCCCCCGCAGGGTCGGGCACCGCGGCGAGCCCGGTGAAAACATACGGATCGTCCGGGGCGCTGAAGTCGATGTTGATCATCTGGGCCTGAAGGGCATCGCCGCAGAAAGTGAACAACACCGCGAGAAGGGGGGAGATTCTCATGGTCGGGGGGATGGAAGGGAGAACGGTCCCTCCGCTACCCGAAAAATCCGGGCAGGTCAACACATGGATTCCCGGGACCTTTTGGTCCTCTTGACGATCTACCCGGCCACATCAAGCCACCGAAGCCCGCACCAGGGCCGGAGAGGCGGCCGGAATCGGCAGGTCCTCCGGCTGCAGGTCGAGCCCGGCCCGCGGCGCGTTCTTCTCGATCTCGTCCATGATGTCGAGCTCGGGGCGGAAGTCCGCGGCGTGGTAGGAGCTGCGCACCAGCGGGCCGCTGGCGACGTGACGGAAGCCCTTGTCGAGGGCGATCTGCTTGAGCTCGTCGAAGACCGCAGGCTCGATGTACTCGACCACCGGCAGGTGCCGCGGGGTCGGCCGCAGGTACTGGCCCATGGTCAGCACCGTGACGTCGGCCGCGAGCAGGTCGTCCATCGCGCGCAGGATCTCATCTCGCTGCTCGCCCAGGCCGAGCATGATGCCGCTCTTGGTCGCGACCTTGCCGGCGACCATCGCCTTGGCCTTCTTGAGCACCGCCAGGCTGCGCGCATACTTGGCGCGCGAACGCACCAGCGGGGTCAGCCGCTCGACGGTCTCGAGGTTGTGGTTGAAGATGTGGGGACGCGCCTGCATCACCATTTCAAGAGCCCAGTCGCGGTCGTTGAAATCGGGCACCAGTACCTCGATCACGATCCCCGGGTTGACCGCCCGGACCGCCTCGATGGTCTCCTGGAAATGCTTCGCCCCGCCGTCGCGAAGGTCGTCGCGGGCGACCGCGGTGATGACCACATGGCGGAGTTTCATGCGCCGGGTCGCCTCGGCCACCCGCACCGGTTCGTCGGCCTCCAGGGCGTCGGGCTTGGCGGTTTTCACCGCGCAGAAGCCACAGGCGCGGGTGCACTTCTCGCCGGCGATCATGAAGGTCGCGGTGCCCTGGCCCCAGCATTCCCAGCGGTTCGGGCACTGGGCTTCCTCGCACACCGTGACCAGCTTGAGGTCCGTGATCAGGGACTTGGTGGACCAGAAAACGGGATTGTTGGGGAGCCGGACCTTGATCCAGGAAGGTTTCTTATCCTGGTGGAGACCGGGATCCATGTTCATTTTGGGTCCGTGGCAGCCGCTCATTTCGCGCGCACGCTAGGACGCACTTTCTCCCGGGGAAAGGGGAATTTCTCGCGGCCGGGATTCTGCAAGGTCCGCCGGCGGCCTCAGCCCCCGCGCCAGTTCAGCTTCTGGCGCAAGGCCTCGTAGAACGAGTGCCCCGGCAGGCGCAGCAGGTTCAGCGCGTGACCGGCCTTGCGCACCTCGATCCGGTCCCCGGCGTGGATGGTCACGCAATCGCGGCCATCGACCGTGAACAACATCGGCGCCTCGTCGGCATTTTCGGGCGACAATTCCACCTGCACCTCGTCGTCGATCATCAGCGAGCGCTGGCTGAGGGTGTGCGGGCAGATCGGCGTGATGACGAAAACCTCGGCGGTGGGGCTGATCAGCGGACCTCCGGCTGACAGGGAGTAGGCGGTCGACCCGGTCGGGGTGGCGACGATCAGCCCGTCCGCCCGGTAGTGGTTGAGCAGGTCGCCATCGACCGAGGCGGAGAGCGAGACCAGGCGCCCGGTCTGGCCGCGGGCCAGCACCACCTCGTTGAGGGCGAGAAACTTCCTCTCCGAATTGTCGGCACCCCGGACCGTCGCGCACAGCAGGGTGCGGCGGCTGGTGGAGTACTCTCCGGACAGCAGGGCGTCGCCGAATTGCTCCACCTCGCCGTCGGTGCAACTGGTCAGGAAGCCGAGGTTGCCGATGTTGATCCCGGCCACCGGTTTGTCCGTCGGCCCGATCTTCGCCACCGCGTTGAGCATCGTGCCGTCGCCACCAAGCACCGCGATCACGTCGCAGGTCGCCGCCAGGGACGGACCATCCATGCCCCCCGGGAGGCCGCAGAGCCCGGCCGCCTCGGTTTCCAGCGCCGTCGAGATCCCGCGAACCTTCAGGACTCCGGTCAAGCGGTCGAGCGCGCTCCTGGCTCCGGACTTCTGGCTGTTGGCGATGATGCCGACTTTCATGTCCCCCGCTTCTAACGGTTGGAGCGGCCCACGGCAAGGGATCCGAGCAATTCCTTAACTTGCCCGGAGTCCCCGGGCTTGTCAGGATGGCGGACGTGGAAAACCCCTCCCGTCGTCCGCTGAAGACCCGATCGGCCGAATGGGCGGTCACCCTGGCCAAGGTCCTGACCACCGCGGGCGTCACCCCGAACACGATCTCGGCCTTCAGCGTGGTCGCCGCCGGGCTCGGAGGACTGGGCTTCGTCGCTGCCGGAAGCGGAGCGATCCCAGGGGAAGGTGGCTGGCTCGCCGCCGCCGGCTGCATCCAACTTCGCCTGATCTGCAACCTGATGGACGGCATGGTCGCGATCGAAGGCGGCAGGAAGAGCGCCACCGGCGACCTGTGGAACGAGATCCCCGACCGGCTCGCCGACACCGTCCTGTTGTTCTGTGCCGGCTGGGCGGTCGGCTTGCCCTGGGTCGGCGCGATCGCCGGCTGGGCCGCGGTGATGACCGCCTACCTGCGGGTGTCCGGCGCGGCGCTAACCGGAGAGCACGATTTCTGTGGCCCCTTCGCCAAGCAGCAACGGATGGCCGCGCTCACCGTCGCCGCCTTGCTCAGCGCGGCCGAGCCGCTCTGGAACGGCCACGGCGAGGTGATGCGATTCGCCATCCTCCTCATCGCCGCAGGCACCCTTGTCACCATCGTCCGCCGCATCCTGCGCCTGGCCGCCAAGCTGAAGGAGGCCGCGCCATGACCGGCACCGCGCTCGCCTTCCTGGTCCGGCTGGCCACCGGGGTGCGGCTGCTTCCCGAGGTGCCCGAGGACGGCAAGCGCCGCGTCTACTACGCCAACCATTCCTCGCACCTCGACTTCATGGTCATCTGGGCGGCCCTGCCGGCGCGAAGGCGGACCCGGACCCGGCCGGTGGCAGCCGCGGAGTATTGGGAGAAAGGTCCGCTGCGCCGCTGGCTGGCAGGACGGGTTTTCCGCGCCGTGCTGATTCCCCGCGAGCTGGCGCGGATGCGGGCCGAGGATCCGCTTGGCAAGATGCTCGCCGCCCTCGACGAGGGCGCGGACCTGATCGTCTTCCCGGAAGGCACCCGCAGCGAGAGCGGTGAACTCGCCGCCTTCAAGCCGGGCCTCCACCACCTCGCCACCAAGCGGCCGGACGCCGAGCTGGTTCCGGTCTTCCTCGAGAACCTCAGCCGCATCCTGCCGAAGGGCGAGCTGCTGCCGCTGCCGCTGATGGGCCAGGCGGTCTTCGGCGATCCCTTGCCCGGCCCGGCCGGGGACGAATCCAGGAGCGATTTCCTCACCCGTGCCCGCGAGCAATTGATCACGCTTTCCCACGGCCACCTCCCGTCCGCACTCCATGAAGGATCCTGAATTGCTCTATCTGGTCGGCGGCGTCGTCGCCGTGTTGCTGTTGGCCACCCTCATCACCCGCCTGCTGATCCACAAAGGCGGCGAGACCCCGGTGCTGGTGAACCTGCGCCAGCGGGTCAACGCCTGGTGGTGGATGATGCTGGTCTTCTCCCTCTCGCTCGCCCTCGGCCGCGGCGGGGTCTTCGGCTTCTACGCCATCCTCTCCTTCCTCGCCCTGCGCGAGTTCATCACCCTCGCTCCCACCCCGCGCGGCGACCACCGCACCCTGACCTGGGTCTTCTTCCTCATCCTGCCCGTCCACTACCTCTTTGCCTGGGCTCCCTGGTACGGGATGTTCCTGATCTGGATCCCGGTCTACGCCTTCGTCTTCATCCCGATCCGCAGCGCGCTGGCCGGCGATACCGACCGCTTCCTCGAGCGCACCTCGCGCATCCAGTGGGGCGTCCTCACCTGCGTCTACTTCCTCAGCCACCTGCCGATGCTGCTCTACCTGCCGATCCGCGGCTACGAGGGGCAGAATGCCAAGCTGCTGTTCTTCGTCGTGCTGGTCACCCAGATCAGCGACGTCATGCAGTACGTCTTCGGCAAGATGTTCGGCAAGCACCCGGTCGCCCCCAAGGTCAGCCCGTCGAAGACCCGCGAGGGCCTGCTTTTCGGCGGCGCGGCGGCGACCCTGATCGGCACCGGCCTATGGTGGGCCACGCCCTTTTCCCCGCCGGTCGCGGCACTGATGTCGGCGCTGCTCGTGATGGCCGGCTTCTTCGGCGGCCTGGTCATGTCGGCGGTGAAGCGCTCGCTCGGCGCCAAGGACTGGGGCCGCGGCATCCCGGGCCATGGCGGCGTGCTCGACCGGCTCGACTCCCTGCTCTTCGCCGGCCCGCTCTTCTTCCACATCACCGGCTACTACTTCGGCACCCACATGGCCGCGAGCCACGCCCAGCCGGAGTGGATGAAGGCCGCACTGAGGCTTTGGATGGGCGACTGACCGCGGGTTCTAGTCGCCGAGCCGGTCGCGCCAGTAATCCGGGTGCCTGGCGTCGTGCTTGAAGGCGAGGATACGGATCTCGCCAGGCAAGACCCGATAGAAAATGCTGTAGGGAAAGCGCCCTAGCACCTGGCGACGGATGTCCGCTTCGACCACACGAAAGCGCTCTGGATCATTCTGAATCCCGCAAATTGCCTGATCTACCGCATCGAGGAACTCGTGTCCCAATGATGGAACACGAAATTCGTAGTATTTCGCCGCTTCTACGAGTTCAACTTCCGCTCCTGGATGATAAATCAGGCGCATTCGATGGCGCGGCGGGCGGCTTGCATGACCTCCTCATGGCTGCGGCCAGCAACAACGCCGGACGACAGCTCTTGATCCCTACGGATCGCCTCGCGAACGGACTCTTCGCCGTTCCCAACCGTCAGTCCTTCGTCGATACTCTCCCAAAGATCCTGGGCGATTCTCACCCGCTCGGACAAAGGGAGCGCCATGGCTTCGGCGACAAGCTCCTTGGCAGACATGAAGGTACCCTAGTGTCTGAAACCTCCCAAGTCAACTTGGCGGGACCGGCAGAGTTAGCCGAGCCACGCCAGGAACTCCTTGTTGCCGTCGGTGCCGGTGATCGGCGAGTCCATCACGCCCTTCCATTCGCGGCCGAGTTCCTCGGTCACGAAAGTGCGGATCTTCTGCACCGCGCGCTCGTGGAGTTCGGGGTCGCGGACGATGCCGCCCTTGCCGATGTCCTCCCGCTCGAGTTCGAACTGCGGCTTGATCAGGCAAACGATGGCGCCGCCTACATCAAGCACGCTGAAGGCGGCGGGCAGGACCTTGGTCAGGGAGATGAAGGACAGGTCCATGACGATCAGGTGGACCTGCTCGCCCAGGGTTTCGACCGTCAGGCCGCGGGCGTTGAATTTCTCCTTCGAGATCACCCGCGGGTCATTGCGAAGCTTCCAGACCAGCTGGTTGGTGCCGACGTCTATCGCGTGGACCTTGGCCGCGCCGTGCTGCAGCAGGCAATCGGTGAAGCCACCGGTCGAGGCACCGATGTCGAGGCAGGTCCAGCCCTCCGGGGAGACCCCGAAATGGGCCAGGGCCCCCTCCATTTTAAGACCGCCGCGACCGACGTATTTCGGCTTCTCCTTCACTTCCAGCGGCGCGTCCTCGGCGATCTTGGCGCTGGGCTTGTCGACCACCCGGTCGCCGCTGCGGACCTCCCCCGCCAGCACCAGCCGCTTCGCCTGCTCGCGCGAATCGCAGAGTCCCCGGGCGACCAGCAGGGCATCGACGCGTTCCTTCTTCACGACCGGAGAGTCCCGCTGCGGGGCTGGGGAGGCCAGCAAAATGCTCCCGGTGGCACGAACCGCGGAGGCGCAGAGGCCGCAGAGGAGGACGCGGAGTTGGAGAACCTGATCATGGGAGCGCCGGCTTCAGCCGGCTTGGAAGACTCCGTCGTCTGTAGGCGGGAAGGGCTCCGCACGCCTTTCGCCCCGATCCATCCAAGCCGGCT
>NZ_JACZFQ010000297.1 GCF_014904755.1 Neoluteolibacter marinus | reverse complement strand
TCTCCCCGGGACAGGCCGCGGAGTTCTCCACCATGACCCCGCACGCGCTCGAAGCCCACCGCGGGCTGGCGGAGATCCTCACGATCTTCGATCACGACGGCGAGCAGGCGCACCTCCCTGGACGGCCCCAGGGCTGAGGCTCGCCAGACCGGATCAGCCCCTGGCGAGCTCGGGCCGCTGACCCATGCCGTGCGTCGCCACGCGCCGAGTAACGTTGGCTCCATGAACACGATC
>NZ_JACZFQ010000296.1 GCF_014904755.1 Neoluteolibacter marinus | reverse complement strand
ACCGCAGCGGCTCGCCGGAGGCATCGGCGGCGCGATCGCCGCGCGGCTCGGGATCAACGTGTGGGTGGTCCGCGCGCTGCTGCTCGCCTCGTTCCTGCTGCCTGTGCTGGGCGTGGGCGCCTACGCGCTCGTGTGGGTGCTGACCCCGTGGCAGGACGGCAGCATCCCGCTTGAGCGGGCTCTTCGAGGCTGACGACCGTGGTCCTGGCCTCGCGAGTGCTATCGCTGCTCAGCGCCGCACTGTGGGTCCTGAGCCTCACCACGCCCGTCCTCGATTCACGGGACAAGGACGGCATCTCCATGATCCAGAC
>NZ_JACZFQ010000295.1 GCF_014904755.1 Neoluteolibacter marinus | reverse complement strand
CCGCCGCACTTGCACAGCACACCACGCATGTCGTGGATGCCCCGGTGTCAGGAGGTGCCGCTCGAGCTGCCAAGGGGGACCTCCTCATCATGGTCGGCGGCCCTGCAGAAGATGTCGCAACCGTCCAACCGCTTCTTGATGCGATGGCCTCGAGCTGCCCAGTGGTCGGACATGAAGTCGGCGACGGTCAGAAATTCAAGATCGTCAATCAGCTTCTGTGCGGCGTCCATATTGCGGCGGCCGGAGAAGCTCTGGCCTTGGCCGATTCCATGGGCCTGGACATTCAGCAGTGTCATGAGGTGCTCAACGGGGGCGCGGCTCATTCCTTCATGTTCAAGGATCGAGGGAGCCGCATGGTGACGGGGAACTTCGAGTCCGTCACGTCCGCTCTCGACATTTTCGTGAAGGATATGGGACTGGTCAATGCTGCAGCCCGGCAAGCGGATCAGCCAGTGCCGCTCGCCTCTGCCGCTGAGCAGCTGTACGTCCGAGGACGTCGTGAGGGCCTCGGACGTCTTGATGACTCGGTCGTATATCAGATGCTGCGCGATCGCGGAAAAGACAGCTGAGATGTGAGACTCG
>NZ_JACZFQ010000294.1 GCF_014904755.1 Neoluteolibacter marinus | reverse complement strand
CCATGCGAACTGAGAAATCCTACTGCGCGAGCGTTGTCAAGACTGAGGCCGGGTCTCATCAACCCGTAGCAGCTCACTTGATGCGATGATCTGTGTCCAGAGCGGAGGCCAAGGGCCGAGGGCCACGGCTCTGAAAGCCAGGCTCTGCGCGCGGTAGTCAGCTCACTGGTACGCGAGGGCCAAAGGGCATAGACTGGCCGGTCTGCGGTTTGAGGCGACATGCGGGTGATCCACGCGATCCACGCCCCGGAGACGGAGACCGGCTGCAGCACGCAGAGGTGATTCAGGGGTGAGGCGCACACGCTATGGACTTAGACGGAATGCAGGATGCGTGACGTCCTCCTCGTACCGATCGCGCAATGGGCGTGCGCATGCCGTGATGTTTCACGTGGAACGCTGCGGGAATGGCCCCCTAGGGCACTGTCTGGACGACCAGTCGGGTGATGGGCGCGTGTCCTCAACGTCGTAACAGTCAGGCGAAATTCCTGGATTCTATTCGGGACGTGCGCGTGGACGGCTTTGTGACTGAGCGATGTTCCACGTGAAACGAACACCTGACCGTTAGATGCAGTCCGCTTCGGGAGT
>NZ_JACZFQ010000293.1 GCF_014904755.1 Neoluteolibacter marinus | reverse complement strand
GGAGGGCGAATTCCGAGCGGTCCGTCACCCGCAGCTGACAGTCTCGGCCCAGCGCGTTGCCGAGCGATTCAAGCTGACCCTAGGAACGGTCCACTCGCTTCCGGAAACCATTCCGGAAGCCAAGGGCTATTCGGTCGAACGCAATGAGTCGAGCTCACGTCAGCTCCAATACGTCTCCTTCACTACTCGATCAGAGGAAATGAACGGCGTCTTCGTCGTGGCCATGTCCGAGGCTCTGGAACGCAGCGCCGCCGCCCCCGATGCGGAGCAGTCCCTCTCGATCTTCCTCAATGTGCTCGATGAGTTCAGACGGCTGACACAGCGTCGTCGTGGAGCGCTCTCCGAAGAGGAGCTCCGCGGACTGGTCGCAGAGCTCCTGATCTTCCAGAATCTGCTGGACGCAGGTGCCTCTCCGTTGGCTGCCGCGACGGCCTGGAGCGGGCCCTTCGGAGCCGCATTCGACTTCATCTTCAACGCTCAGTCCGCTCTGGAGGTGAAGTCCATCCACATCGGTGCCAAGACGATCAGCATCTCCAGCCCGGAGCAGCTGGATGTCGATATCACCGATCTCCGGCTTGCTGTGGT
>NZ_JACZFQ010000292.1 GCF_014904755.1 Neoluteolibacter marinus | reverse complement strand
CCAGGCTCCTGCAGATCAGCGCCGCCGAGGGGACGCATGGGCGGCGATTCAGGACCGGGAAGGCGTCGGCTGCGTCCTCTCGACGGTGGGCGGGTGAATCCCGCTGGGCAGGCTGCGAGACGAGCGAGCCGGCGTCAGGCCGGGCCTATGGAGACTGCTGCGCGAGTTGGCACACCTCAACCTGACACTTCTGCTGCATTGAGCACCACCCTGCGTGACAGTTACGGCACCGTAGGCGTCCCTGTGCCACAGGGTCCGAATCGGCAGTTTCGTGACACATCTGCGCCGTGGGGTATACCCAATAAGGACGCTGTGGCTCAGGGCGACAGGTGGCTGGCCGCGTGATCCGGAGGGGACATAGCCCCTCCGCTGACGCCGAGCGCCGCAAGGTCACTCAGAATCCTCGTCACGAGCGCATCCTCGCTCATGCGTTCCGGGAGGAGCACTTCACCCGGGACTCCGAGGGTGTCGCGTTCGACGTACCAGGACGCGACCTCGTCGTCACTCACGATCCCGGCGATGGGCTTGAGTGCATGGCGGCGCAGCGTCTCAGCGAGGCTCACATCCAGGTAGTACACGAGAGCC
>NZ_JACZFQ010000291.1 GCF_014904755.1 Neoluteolibacter marinus | reverse complement strand
GTTCTCTGGCGGTGAACACGCGCCTGCGCCCAAAATGGCGTGAGTAGGGTCATTGGGACCGATCAGATCAGCAGGCTGTCCTTCCGGTCGGGGCGGCGGCCCTGGGAGAGGAGGACGCATGAAGGCTTTGACTTGGCAGGCGAAGCGGACGGTGAGTGTGGAGGAGGTCCCGGATCCGGTTATCCAGGAGCCCACGGACGCGATCGTGCGGATCACCTCGTCCGCGATCTGCGGTTCGGATCTGCACCTGTACGAGGTGCTCACCCC
>NZ_JACZFQ010000290.1 GCF_014904755.1 Neoluteolibacter marinus | reverse complement strand
AAGGGCGACATCATCGGCCACGAGCCGATGGGCATCGTGGAGGAGGTCGGCTCGGCCGTCACCCACATCAAGGCCGGGGACCGGGTGGTGATCCCGTTCAACGTCTCCTGCGGGCACTGCTTCATGTGCACCCAGGGCCTGCAGTCCCAGTGCGAGATCACCCAGGTGCGGGAGTACAACAACAACGCCCAGTTCCTGGGCTACTCCCGTCTCTACGGTTCGGTGCCCGGCGGGCAGGCCGAGTACCTGCGCGTGCCGCACGCGGACTACGGGCCCATCAAGGTCCCGCACACCGGGGAGGACGAGCGCTA
>NZ_JACZFQ010000289.1 GCF_014904755.1 Neoluteolibacter marinus | reverse complement strand
GCATCGAGCAGCTTCTCGAATCCGTTGCGGCCGCCTCGGTACCTGGCCAGCCGGGAGGTGAAGACCAGGCCGTTGTCGGTCAGGGTTGAAGCGCCCTGGGTTTCGTTCCGAGGTCAGGACGCAACGGGCGCTGAATCCTGGTCGTGAGTGTAGGCCGCCTCGACCTCCGCGGGAGTGCAGTAGCCGAGGGCTTCATGGAGGCGGGCCGTGTTCCACCAGTGCACCCACCCCATCGTGGCCAGCTCGACCGCCTCGACGGACTCCCAGATCCGCTTGGCGTGAATGAGTTCGGCTTTGTAGAGCCCGTTCACGGTCTCGGCCAGGGCGTTGTCGTAGGAGTCGCCCACGGTGCCCACCGAGGCGCTCACCCCGGCGGTGATGAGCGCGTCCGAATACGCCAGAGAGACGTACTGGGAGCCGCGGTCTGAGTGATGGACCAGACCTTCCCGGCCCCGGCTGGCTCCCGTGCTCAACAGCGCGTGCTCCAGGGCCAGCAACGGCAGCCCCGCAGTGTGAAGGCTGCCCGAGACGGCCCACCCGACGATGCGCCGGGAGTAGACGTCGGTGATGAAAGCGACGTAGCAGAACCCG
>NZ_JACZFQ010000288.1 GCF_014904755.1 Neoluteolibacter marinus | reverse complement strand
CGCAGCACGACCCCGGTGTCCCGGTAGGACGCCGAGGCGAACGACGAGCCCCGGGCCATCTCGGCCTCAAGCCTCCTGGGACGCCGCGCGGGCCGCCCGGTTGACCGCCGAGACGACGGCCTTCAGCGACGAGCGCGTGGTCGAGGAGTCGATGCCCGCACCCCACAGGACCTTCTCCCCCACCGCGAGCTCGACGAACGAGGCGGCGTGGGCGTCCGAGGCGGCCGAGAGCGTGTGCTCGGAGTAGTCGAGCAGCCGCAGGTCGACTCCCTCTGCGCGCAGGATCTGGATGAGGGCGTCGATGGGGCCGTTGCCGCTGGCGGAGCGCTGGCGCGCGGCGCCGTCGATCTCCAGGCCGAGGTCCAGGCGAGTGTCGCCGTCGTCCTCGGAGTGCGTGCTGATCGAGGTGAGGCGGTAGCGGCCCCAGCGGTTGCCCTCGTGATCGGCAGGCAGGTACTCGTCCTGGAAGATCTCCCAGATCTGCTCGCCGCTGATCTCGCTTCCGCTGTCCTCCGTGTGGCGCTGGACCACGCCGGAGAACTCGATCTGCGCACGGCGCGGGAGGGTGAGCCCGCGCTCGGTCTTCAGGAGGTA
>NZ_JACZFQ010000287.1 GCF_014904755.1 Neoluteolibacter marinus | reverse complement strand
AGCCCAGACCCGCCACGATGCGCGGGGTGACGAAGGCGGAGACCGCGGTGCCGACCATGCCCGCGCCGAACACGCCGGTCGCGAAGCCCTTGCGGTGGGCCTCGTACCAGGCCGAGCAGAACGGGATGCCGATCGCGAAGACCGTGCCGGCGATGCCCAGGAAGAACGAGACGAAGACGAGCAGCCCGAAGCTGTTCAGCTGCCCCACGATCGCGGTGAGCAGCACGAGCGGAGCGGTCACGCCCAGGATCGCGGTGAACATGACGCGCCCGCCGTAGCGGTCGGTCAGCGCCCCCACCGGGACGCGGGCCACGGAGCCGACCAGGATCGGCATGGCCACGAGGATCGAGGTCTGCCCCGCGGTGAGGTCCATGGCCTGCGAGTAGCGCGAGGACAGCGGGCCGATGATGGTCCAGGCCCAGAAGCCCATCACGGAGGCCAGGGTCGCGATGATCAGGTTCCGGGTCTGGCCGACCTTCAGCTCGGCGTCGACGGACGGTCGGGTGCCCTCAGCGGACATGGGTGATCTCCTGGTGGTCGGCGCCGCGCTCGAGGCGGCGCGAGGGTGTGCAGTGGGGCCGTGGGAGGGGCGCGTCAG
>NZ_JACZFQ010000286.1 GCF_014904755.1 Neoluteolibacter marinus | reverse complement strand
CGCTCCGAGACCTCCATGTTGCGCTGGCTGCGCCGCCTCTCGGATCGCGACCTGGCGCTGGATCGCACCATGATCCCGCTGGGCTCGTGCACCATGAAGCTCAACGCCGCCGTCGAGATGGCCTCGATCACCTGGCCCGAGTTCGCGGACGTCCACCCCTACTCCCCGGCCTGGCGCATGCAGGGCTGGCAGCACCTGGTGGAGGACCTCGAGTCCCGCCTGGCCGAGCTGACCGGCTACGCCAAGGTCTCGATCCAGCCGAACGCCGGCTCCCAGGGCGAGCTCGCCGGCCTGCTGGCGATCCGCCGCTGGCACATCTCCCGCGGCGACGAGGCCCGCGACCTCGTACTGATCCCCGCCTCCGCGCACGGCACCAACGCCGCCTCCGCGGTGCTGGCCGGGCTGCGCGTGCGCGTCGTGAAGACCGCGCCGGACGGCACCGTCGACCACCACGACCTGGACAAGGCCATCGCGGACAACGAGGGCTCGATCGCCGGCATCATGATCACCTACCCCTCCACGCACGGCGTGTTCGAGGAGGACGTCCGCGAGGTCTGCGGCAAGATCCACGACGCCGGCGGCCAGGTCTACCTGGACGG
>NZ_JACZFQ010000103.1 GCF_014904755.1 Neoluteolibacter marinus | reverse complement strand
CGGGGTGATGCCGGGGTGATGCCGGGGTGATGCCGGGGTGATGCCGGGGTGATGCCGGGGTGATGCCGGGGTGATGCCGGGGTGATGCCGGCCGTGGGAGGTGAGTCGAACCCCCACAAAGCGCCGTCGGCGGTCGTGAACTCCCTCTGCCGGCGCACTCCAAAGTACCTTGGAGTGCGGTGGCAGAGCGCAGCGCCGACACCGCTTTGGTGGGACCGGAGCGCGGGTCCGGATGTTGCGGTGTTGGATCGCCGGGGGGATCCGTGGGGATGGAGCCGGGGTGATGCCGGCCGTGGGAGGTGAGTCCATCCGCAACAAAGCGCCGTCGGCGGTCGCTGCGCTCCCTCTGCCGGCGCACTCCAAGGTGCTTGCTATTGCTGGCGCTGCTGGATTTCCTGCATGCGCCGGTCGAGGCGTTGCTGGACGTTTTCCGGCAGGGGATTGCTGCCGATCCAGCTGGAGGCGGCGTCGAAGTCGCGGCGCAGCCAGCCGTCGAGCATCCGGCCATACATGCGCTCCTGCTCGCGGGTGTCGGTGATCTTGCCGATGTAACTCGCCGAGAGGTCGGGGGCTTCGCCGAAGGAATGCCAGACGAACTGCTGGTAGACGCGGTCGTTGGCGTCGCCTGAGTTGGCATCGATGAAGTCCGCCGCGGCGCGGGGATCCTTCAAGGCCATGCTGTTGGCCACGCCGCGCAGCGCGTTGGAGCGCATGTCGCCGCTGGGTAGTGCCTTGTAGTAGGCGATTGCCGCGTCCTGGTCCTGTTCCATCCAGGCGGAGACGACGTTGTCCATCGAGCGGTCGGCGGCCTCGCCGGGGTTGGCGGCGAGCCAGGCGGCGGTGCCTTCGGGATCCTTCGAGGCCATCGTTTCGGCGACCCGGGCGATCGCGCCCTGCTTCAGTTGGTCGTCGGAGATGCCTTCCGCCCAGGCTTTGGCGGCGTCGTTGCCTTGGGCCAGGATGGTCGGCAAGAGGGTGGCGAGGGCTTCCCCGCGTTCCTGCGAGTAGGCCATTTCGGTGAGCAACTGCGACGCGCGGGTGGGGTCGCTGGCGGCGATGCCCTGGATCACCCCGATCATCCACGGATTGCCGCCTTCGCCGTCATGATGATCGACGGCCCAGCGGATCGCGCCGTCCGGATCGGAGGCGGCCCAAGTGGTCAGGATGGTGTTGCGGGCGAAGCGGTTGCCGGTATTGGCCTCGGCATAGGCGAGCGCCTGGAGCGGGTCTTCCTTGGCCCAGGCGCTGAGCAGCATGGCGTATTCCGTCATGCGGGTGTCGGTCATCCCCATGGCGCGGAACGAGGCGACCACCGACTCGAACTCGGCGGGGTCGATGGAATTGATGAAGTCGAGCCAGGCGGCGTTGCGGGCGATCGGGTCGGCGGTCCGCATCAGTTCTT
>NZ_JACZFQ010000102.1 GCF_014904755.1 Neoluteolibacter marinus | reverse complement strand
CGGTTGGCGCCGGCTTCCGACTTGTCGCGGGAGGCGCGGGCACGGCGGCTGCCGGCGGCCGCCTCGTCCCCGGCGGCGTCGCGGGCGCCCAGCTTGCTCGGCAGGTTGCCGTCGGCGGACGCGGTGGCACCGGCGGCGGCCGCATCGGGAGCGGACAGGCGGCCGGCGATGAAGGCTCCGGAGCTGGCAAGGAGAAGGGCTCCGGCGAGGGTGAGGTTTTTCGAGCTCATGGGAAGATGCTGCGTTAGCGTCGCGGGGCGGGGGATTCGTTCAAGGAGAGGGACAAAGTCGCCGCGCTGCGGGGGATGGCAAGCCGGGACTATTCCCGGTCCGGCGAGACGATTCCCGGCGGGTAGACGATGATCCGCGCGACCGGGTTGTTGCGGAGGTAGGCGAAGGCCCAGCCGAGGAGGACCGACAGGCGGTTGCGGAAGCCGATCAGGAAGGCGATGTGGATCAGCAGCCAGGCGAACCAGGCGATCAGGCCGCGCAGCTTCATGGCCCCGGATTTCACCACCGCGTGATTCTTGCCGATGATCGCCATGATGCCCTTGTCGAGGTAGCGGAACTGCGGCCGCAGCTGGTGCTTGTTGGCCGCGAAGCGGGTGCCTTCGAGCCGGCGCTCCTCCTTCAGCAGCTTGGCGATGTGGCGGCCCATCTGGGTGGCGGCGGGGGCCACGCCGGGCACGGGCTTGTCGGCGGCGTCCTTCATGCGGACGAGATCGCCGGCGACGAAGATGTCGGGCAGGCCGGGGAGCGAGAGGTCGGGGTTCGGCGTCACCCGCCCGGCGCGGTCGGCCAGCGGCACGCCGAGCTGGGCCGTCAAGGGCTGGGCCTCCACCCCGGCGGCCCAGATGATGGCCCCGGCCTCGAGGCGGGTGCCGTCGTTGAAGTGAAGTTCCGAGGGCCGGACCTCGTCGACCCGCATGCCGGTCCACACCTCGACCCCGATGTCCTTGAGATGGTCGCGGGCGTAGTCGCTTTGGTCGGCGTCGAAGGCCTCGAGAACCCGCTCCGAGGCCTCGATCAGGACCACCCGCAGCTTCGAGGTGTCGATGCGGCGGTAGTTGGTCTTCAGGCAGCGGTGGACGAGGTCGGCGAAGGCGCCGGCCAGCTCGACCCCGGTCGGCCCCCCGCCGACGATGGCGATGGTCATCAGCCGCTGGCGTTCGGCGGCGTCGGTGGTGATCTCGGCTTGTTCGAGGTTCGACAGCACGGTGCGCCGCACCGCCTGGGCGTCGGCCAGCGACTTGAGGCCCAGGGTGTGCTGCTCCCACTCCCGCTTGCCGAAGAAGGAGGTCCGGGCGCCGGCGGCAAGCAGCAGGTAGTCGAAGTCGTAGCTCGTCCCCGACTGGCCGCGGGCGGTTCTCGCGGCAGGATCGATCGTGGTGATCTGATCCATCAGCACCGTCACGTTCGGGGCGTCGGCGAGGATCTGGCGGATCGAGCGGGCGATGTCCGGCGCTGCCAGCGACGCCGTCGCGACCTGGTAGAGCAGCGGCTGGAACAGGTGGTGATTGGTGCGGTCGACCAAGGTCACCTCGAAGCGAGAGTCTCCTGCCAGGGTTTGCGCGCATTTCAGCCCGGCGAAACCGCCGCCAATGATCAAAACCCGGCTTACCTTCGATCCGCTTGTTGCCATGTGCTTAACTTTGCAGAAGCCGGAAACTTTACAACCGGAGCTTGTGAAAATTTTCACAAGCTCGTAAACCACACAATAAGAGCGGGATATGGGTTTTTGTGGATTCGTCTTTGAATCAAGCGTTTGACACGCTCGCGAGCTGAATCATGGTTGTCGCATGAGTGCGATCGCAGGGGATTCAAAGGTGGCGACCAAGCAGCGTTTGATCGAGGCCGCCGAGGCATTGTTTGCGGATGAAGGCTTTGACCGGGTGTCGGTCCGCGACATCACCACCAAAGCGTCGGCCAACGTGGCGGCGGTGAATTACCACTTTGGCAGCCGCGAAGGCCTGGTGGCCGTCGTGATGGCGCGCTACATCAACCCGGTCAACGAGGAGCGGCTGGCACGGCTGGATGCGATCGAGAAGCGCGCGGCCGGCAAGCCGGTTGCCGTCGAGGAGTTGCTGGAAGCCTTCGTGCGGCCCTTCGCCACCCAGGTCCGCCGCTCGGAGCTGTCGGAGAAGCTTTTCTTCAAGCTGATGGGCCGGATGTTCGGCCAGCAAGGCTGCGACCTGCCGCCGGTGGTGGAATCGGTCTTCACCACGATGCTAACCCGTTTCCACAAGGCCTTTGGCAAGGCCTTGCCGGGGTTGGCCACCGAGGACATCTGGTGGCGCATGCACCTGATGGCCGGCGCGATGATCCACACCATGGCCCACGCGGAATCGTTGCAGCGCTTTTCCGGCGGGGACAGCGGCAATCCGACGCTGGAGCAGACCCTCTCACGCTTCATCCGCTTCGCATCCGCGGGGATGCGGCAGGGCTTGGAGGAGATCCAGGAAGAGCCGAAGCCCAAGGGGCCGCAGGTTGAGTTTCCTTTCTAACCGAGATCCCGGATGTCGCCCTCCCGCGCCAGTGTCGTCGTCGCGACGGCTTTGTTAGCGAGCTGCGCCCTGCAGTCGCCCTCGTCCCGTCTGGACGAGGCCGGCGAGGTGCCCGGCAGCTGGTCGGCGACCCGCGAGGCGAAGGCGGGGGTGGACCATCGCTGGGTGCGGAAAATCGGCGGAGGCGAGCTTGCCTCGCTGGTCGACGAGGCGCTGCGCGCCAATCCGGACCTGAAAGCCTCGGCGGCCCGGGTCGACCAGGCGGCCGCAGTGGCCAAGGTGGCCGGCTCGGAGCGCTACCCGA
>NZ_JACZFQ010000101.1 GCF_014904755.1 Neoluteolibacter marinus | reverse complement strand
CTCGGGGTCGGCGGCCGGGGCAACCGGCAGAAGCAGAATTTCGTCGGCTTCCCGTTCGGCACCGGCGGCGGTGTGCCGAGCTCGATCAGCAACAGCTTCGGCGTGTCGCTCGACGCGGCGTGGGAGGTGGATGTCTGGGGCAAGCTGAAGTCCGGGGCCGAGGCCGCGGTGGCGGACGCCCAGGCACAGCAGCAGACCTATCAGGGAGCGCGGACCTCGCTCGCCGGGCAGATCGCCAAGGCCTGGCTGGCGGTGGCTGAAGCCAACGAACAGGTGGCGATGGCCGCGCGCGCGGTGAAGTCGCGCGAAGAGTCGGAGGAAGCGGTGCGCAGCCGCTTCGAGCGCGCCCTCGCCGATGAGGGCGGCTCGGCGGCCCAGGTGCGCCTGAGCCAGTCCGACCTTGCCAGCGGACGGGCGGAACTGGAGCGGCGGCGCGGCGATCGCGAACAGGCGCTGCGGCAGCTCGAACTCCTGTTGGGCCGCTACCCCTCGGCGTCGATCCGCGATGCCGCGAAGATGCCTTCGATGCCGTCCTCACCCCCGGTCGGCTTGCCGTCCGAGCTGCTGCTGCGGCGGCCGGACATCCTGGAGGCGGAGCGCCGCCTGGCCGCGGCCGGGCGACGCGTCGACGAGGCGAGAAAGGCGCGCTTCCCGAGCATCCGGCTGACCGGCGGGCTTGGAACCAGCACCGACGAACTTTCGAAAATCCTGAGCAGCGACTACGGCGTCTGGTCGCTCGGCGGCAGCCTGACCCAGCCGATTTTCCAAGGCGGCCGCATCCAGGGCGGGATCGAGCGCGCCGAGGCGGTCGACCGCGAGGCGGTGGCGAATTTCCAGCGGGTCGTGCTGGGGGCCTTCGGGGAGGTTGAACAGTCGCTTTCGGCTGAACTTTTCCTGAAACGGCGGGAAGCCGAGACCAAGGTGGCCGCTGACCTCGCGGAGGAAGCTTCGCAGCGCGCCGCGGAGGAATATCGTGCCGGAACGGGTGACGTCCTGACCTACCTGGCCGCCCAGCAGCGGGAAATCGAAACCGCCACCCAGCTGATCGCCCTGCGCCGGCTGAGGCTGACCAACCGCGTCGACCTCCACCTCGCCCTCGGCGGGAATTTCACCCTTTGACCCACTGACTCGATGGAAGAAGAACGGAAGACGGAACTCCATGCGGTGACTTCCTTCGTGGTCGCACTGGCGATTCTCGGCGGGGCGGTGTTCGGGCTGATGATGCTGATCACCCACGCCCGCAAGGCGGAGCAGGAGGACACGGCCCGCGCCTTGCCGTCGGTCGAAGTGATCACGGTGGGCAAGCGCGACCACCGGGTGGCGATCGCCAGCCAAGGGGTGGTTGAAAGCCGCCGCGAAACGAAGCTGGCCGCCGAGGTGGGCGGCCGCGTGACCGAGATTTCCCCGAACCTCAAGCGCGGCGGCACGGTCAAGGCCGGCGAGCTGTTGGTGAAGATCGACGACGCCGACTACCAGGCGGCGCTGGCCCGGGCGGTGGCGGCCCGCGAGGACGCCGAGCTGGCGCTGGCCCAGGAAGAGGTGCGAGCGGAGCAGGCGAAGCTCGATTGGGAAAAGCTCGGACGGGGCAAGGCGTCGCCGCTGGTCCTGCGGGAGCCGCAGCTGGCCAGCATCCGGGCGCGGCTGGAGTCGACCCGGGCCGAGGTCGAACGGGCCGAGCGCGATGTGGAGCGGACGAAAGTCCAGGCACCCTTCGACGCCCGGGTGCGCCAGGCCCAGGTCGAGGTGGGAGCGGTGCTTGCCCCGGGCGGGCAGGTCGCGGAACTTTACTCGGCGGAGGACCTCGAGGTCCGGCTGCCGATCTCGCTGGAAGACTTCGGCTTCCTCGACCAGGACAGCCGCGCCGGGATCCGCCTGCGGGGAACCATCGGCGGCGAGGACCTGGAATGGCCGGCCGAGGTGGCGCGGATCGACGGCGAGGTGGATCGCCGCACCTTGTCCGCTTATGTCACGGTGAAGGTGCTGCCCGGCGAGGGAACGCGCAGGCTGCCGCCGGTCGGGCTGTTCGTTTACGCGAGCGTGTTGGGCAAGGAATTCAAGGAGGTGGCCGAAATCCCTCGCACCGTGTTGCACGGCGCCGACGAGGTGATCGTGGTCAAGCCGGACAACCGCATCGAGTTCCGCAAGATCGGGATCCTGCGCACCACCGAGGACCGGGTGGTCGTTTCGTCGGGGCTCGAGGACGGCGAGCGGATCAATGCCACGCGGCTCAACGCGCCGGTCAACGGCATGGAGGTCCGGGTGGAAGAGAAACAAGACCTGCCGGAGCACTGAGCGATGCAAGGCGCGATCAAATGGTTCAGCCGGAACCACGTGGCAGGGAACTTCCTGATGCTGACGGTGATGCTGGCCGGCCTCACGACCTGGTTCACCCTCAAGAAGGAGATTTTTCCCGAGACTTCGGTCGATGCCATGGCGGTGCGGATCCCGTACCCGAACGCGACACCGGAAGAAGTCGAGCGGGGCGTTTGCGTGCCGGTCGAGGAGGCGGTGGCGGACCTGACGGGCATCAAGAAGCTGCGCTCGACCTCGAGCCAGAACATGGGGGTGGTGACCATCGAGGTGGAGACCGGCCACGATGTCCGCGAGGTGATGAACGACGTGAAGTCGCGCGTCGACGCGATCGACAACTTCCCCGTGGAAGCGGAGAAACCGGTGCTGGAGGAGATCCTGATCAAGGCGCCGGTGATGAGCCTGACGGTCGTGGCGGATACCGACGAGGCGACCTTGCGCAAGCTCGCGGAGCAGGTGCGCGACGACTTGCTGACCTATCAGGTGCCGGCGGCGGACAACATCGGCGACCTGCTCGCCTATGCGATCCGCGGCAAGCCGCGCATCTCCCAGGTGCAGATCGCCGGGGTGCGGCCGTATGAGATTTCCATCGAGGTTTCGGAGGAGAAACTCCGCAAGCTGGGGCTGTCGCTCGCGCAGATCGCCGAGGCGATCCGGCGCAGCTCGATCGACCTGCCCGGCGGCTCGATCCGCACCGAGGGCGGCGAGGTGATCCTGCGGTCGCTCGGCAAGCGCTACCGGGCGGACGAGTTCAACAACATCGTCGTGGCCACCCGCGGCGACGGGTCGCTGGTGCACCTGGAAGACGTGGCGGAGGTCCTCGACGCTTTCGAGGACGTCGACCTGTCCGCGCGCTTCGACGGGACCAAGGCGGTGGTGGTGAATGTCTACCGGGTGGGCAACGAGGACACGCTGGCGCTTGCCGGGATGGTGAAGAAGTATGTCTCGGAAGCCCCGCAGCGGCTGCCGGAAGGTGTCTCGCTGGCGGTGTGGAACGACCAGAGCAGCTACCTCCAGGGGCGGCTGGATCTTCTCAAGCGCAATGCCACCGCGGGCCTGCTGCTGGTGCTCGTCGTGCTGGCCTTGTTCCTGCGCCCGTCGCTGGCCTTCCTGGTCGCGCTGGGCATTCCCTTGTCGTTCGCCGGCGGGATCTGGCTGATGCCGATGATGGGCATTTCCATCAACATGATCTCGCTGTTCGCTTTCATCCTGGTGCTTGGGATCGTGGTCGACGATGCCATTGTCACCGGCGAAAACGTCTACACCCGGATCCAGGCCGGGGAACACCCGCGGATCGCCGCTTTCAAGGGGACCCACGAAGTGAGCACGGTGGTGATTTTCGGCGTGCTGACCACGGTGGCAGCCTTCACCCCGATGCTGGGCCTCAGCGGGGTCAGCGGGAAGATCTGGCCGAACATCCCGCTGGTGGTCATTCCCACGCTGCTGTTCTCGCTGCTGCAGTCGAAGTTCGTGCTGCCCTCGCATCTTTCGCTGCTGGCACCGCGGAGCACGGAGGAGCCGAAGAACCCGCTGTTCCGCTTGCAGCGGAAGATCGCCAACGGCCTCGAGTGGTTCATCCTCCACCTCTATCAGCCGGCCCTCGGGTTCTGCCTGCGCTGGAGCTACGTGACCGCCGCCGGCTTTGTCGCGATGCTGCTGCTGACCGGCGGCGTCGTCGGCGGCAACTGGATCAAGTTCAAGTTCTTCCCCGAGGTCGAGGGCGACATCCTCAGTTCAAAGGTGGAGCTGGCCCAGGGGGTGCCGTTTTCGGAGACCGAGCGGGTGGTCGCACGGATCGAGGCCGCCGCCCGCGAGCTGGGCAGGCGCTACACCGACAACGACGGCAACGGCGTGGTGAAGCACCTCCTCGCCAGCTCCGGCACGCAGCCGTTCCAGACCGGCTTCAATCCCTTCGGTCCGCCGAGCGCAACCCATCTCGGCGAGGTCACGCTGGAACTCTCCCCGGCGGCCGGCCGCAGCATCACTTCGGGCGAACTGGTCGATGCCTGGCGCGAACTTACCGGTGAGATTCCGGGCGTGGTGACGCTGACCTTCCAGGCTGAAACGGCGTCGGCCGGGAACGCCATCGATCTCAACCTGACCGGTGGCAACCTCGAGCGCCTCGAGGCGGCGACTGCCTGGGTGAAGGAGGAGCTGGCCCACTATCCCGGGGTCATCGACATCGCCGACTCCAGCCGCAGCGGCAAGGACGAGGTGCGCTTCGTCGAGCTCACTGCCGCCGGCCGCGCCGCCGGGCTGCGGCTCGACGACGTCGCGCGCCAGGTGCGGGACGCCTTCTATGGCAACGAGGTCCAGCGCCTGCAGCGCGGCCGCGACGAGGTGAAGGTGATGGTGCGTTTTCCGCGCGATGACCGGCGCACCCTCGAGTCGTTCGAGGAGATGAAGGTCCGCACCCCGGCCGGGGACGAACTGCCCCTCAAGCAGGTGGTGCGCTACGAACCCGGCCGCGGCCCGGCGCAGATCAACCGCACCGACCGCCAGCGCTCGATCAAGGTGAATGCCGACGTCGAAGGGGACGTCACCGGCAACGACGTGATGAAGGACTTCAAGCCGACGGTGCTCGACCAGGTCCCGGTGAAGTTTCCCGGCGTTCGCTATGCCTTCGAGGGCGAGCAGGAGGACCAGGCGAACAGCGTCCGCGAGATGGGCATCGGGTTCGCCGGGGCGCTGGTCATGATGTATGTGCTGATCGCGATCCCGCTGAGGTCCTACTGGCAACCGTTGATCATCATGTCGGTGATCCCGTTCGGCCTGGTCGGCGCGGTCTGGGGACACGCCTTGATGGGGATGAACCTGTCGATCATGTCGATGTGCGGGATCGTCGCCCTCGCCGGTGTGGTGGTGAACGACTCGCTGGTGATGGTCGACTACGTCAACCGCCACAAGGCCGAGGCCGGCAGCCTGCGGGATGCCGCGGTGCAGGCGGGCGGCCGGCGCTTCCGGGCGATCCTGCTGACCTCGCTGACGACCTTCGTCGGCCTGGCACCGATGCTGGTCGAGAAGGACGTGCAAGGGCGCTTCCTGGTGCCGATGGCCGTCTCGCTGGGATTCGGCATCCTGTTTGCCACGGTGATCACCTTGATCCTGGTGCCGGCGGTGTATTTGATCCTCGACGATCTCACCCGCTTGCTGTGGCGAAAGAAGAAGTCGCGGGACTTGCCCGCCGGCTCATGACTTCCCAAGCTCCGCCATCATGAAGCCCCGCCGCCGCGAGCATGAAGCCCGCGAAAACCGCCACGTCCGCAAGCAGGTCGAGAAGGCCTCCCAGGCTCCATCGCTGGACGAGGACGACTTGATGCGGATCGTCGGCGAACAAGCGGAGCCCTTCCTGCTGATCCTCGACTGCGTGCAGGATCCCCACAATCTCGGGGCCATCCTGCGCACCGCCGATGGCGCCGGGGTGCACGCGGTGGTCGCGCCCAAGGACAAGTCCGCGGGCATCACCGAGACCGTCCGCCGGGTGTCGGTCGGGGCGGCGGACCATGTGCCCTTCGTGCAGGTGACGAACCTGGCGCGGACGATGGAAAACCTCAAGAAGGCCGGGGTCTGGCTGGTCGGGACCACGGACCACACCGACAAGCTCCTCTACGAACTCGATCTCAAGGGCCCGCTGGCGATCGTGCTGGGTGCAGAGGAAAAAGGCATGCGCCGCCTGACCGAGGAGAACTGCGACTTCCTCGCCAAGCTGCCGATGGCCGGGCAGGTGGAGTGCCTGAACGTTTCCGTCTCGGCCGGGGTATGTCTTTACGAGGCCGTCCGCCAGCGGAGGGCATAGCCGGATGAATCGAGAGATCCTTCCGCTTGCAGGCGTAGACCGGGGGCCGTTCGAACCGTGATGAAGCTTCCCGTTCGCATCCTGTCGGATCTTCATCTCGGGCACCGGGTGTCGCGGATCAGCGACGTGGAGTCGTTGCGGCCGCTGGTCAGCGGGGTCGGGACGGTGATCTTCAACGGCGACACCTGGCAGGAACTCGCCCGGCCGTTCCGCGAACGCTCGGCGGCGATGTTGGAGGAATTGAAGGCGATCTGTGCCGCGGAGGGGACCGAGGTGGTGTTCCTATCGGGAAACCACGACCCGGGTTGGCCGGGGCCGGGCTGGGCGGAGCTGGCGGCCGGTCGGATCCTGGTCACCCACGGCGACGCGCTGTTTTCGGATGGCTCGCCGTGGAGCCGCGAGGCGCTGCTGCGCCAGGAGCGGGTGGCCAAGTTGTGGCAGCGTCACCAGGAGGCGGCCGACGACCCGGCCGAACGGATCGTGCTCGCCCGCAAGATGGCGCTGCTGCTCCGGGCGGCCGAGTATCCCAAGGGCAAGCGGCTTTGGCAGCGGGCGCTCGACGCGATCAACCCGCCGCGCCGGGCCTTCGAGATGCTGAGGGTGTGGACCACCCAGGCGGATGCCGCGGCGGCCTTCGCCGGGCAGTACTTTCCGCAGGCCGAGGTGGTCATCAAGGGCCATTTCCACCGTCCCGGCATCTGGCACAAGCGCGGCCGGCTGATCATCAACCTCGGCGCCTTCATGAACCCGTGCCCGGCGCTGTGGGCGGACTACGACGGGCACTTTCTGCGCTGCGGCCGGGTCGACGAGCGCGGGCCGGCGTGCCGGACGGGAGAGGTCACCGGCGTCTGGCGCCTGATGGCAAAGGATTGAGGCCGGCCCGCGAAAAAAAGCGCGGATTGCTTGTCACACCCGCCGTGAAATTGCGTATGGTGGGGTGGAATCCCGCGAAGCGGTCGGGCGGCTGACTCTTTACCTACCTCCCCGGGAGGCTTTCGGTCTTGAAGAGGCTCGCCAGCCGGATCGTTTGCGGGGTTCCGCTTTTTATTGGCCCAGCACCCAGGAAATATGGGGTGTGTAGTAGTCGGGCTCGAGCAGGAAGGAGTCGTGGCCCTTTTCCGAATGCACGGTGAGGTGCATGACGTCCACGCCCGCTTGTTCGAGGTGCTTCACCAGGTCGGTCTGCTCTTCGGGGTAGAAGCAGAAGTCGGAGTCGATCGAGAACACGAGCCACTTCTGGCCGGCTTTGGCGCAGCGGGTGAAGAGTTCCTGCGGGGTCTCGGCGTCGCCTTCGCTGGCGCCATCGAAACGCGACCACATGTCGATGATCCGCAGGTAGGTGTTGGCGTCGAAGCGCTTGGTGAACTTCTTCCCCTGGTGGAGCATGTAGCTCTGGAACTGGTCGCGGACCCGGTACCAGGCGAGGATGTCGTCGGACTGCACCACGTCGCGGCGGGCCCGGCGCTCGAAGGCATCGAGGTGGACGAAGGTCTTGTGGGAGATCATCCGGGCGAGCGCCAGTCCGTAGAGCGGGCCGGGGCCGTCGTAGTAGTCGCCGCCGTTGAAATGCGGGTCGTTCTCGATGGCGAGGATCTGCTCGAACAGGATCAGCCGGTTGAGGACCGTGGTCTTGTAGCCGGCGGCGATGGAAATCACATTCTTCACCCGGTCCGGGAAACGGGTCGCGAAGGTGGTCGCGACGAGGCCGCCGACCGAGGGGCCGATCACCGCGTGCAGCGTGCCGATCCCGAGGTGGTCGAGCAGCTTGGCCTGGAGTTCCGCCTGGTCCGCCGCGGCGACGTGGGGGAAGGCCGAGCCGTAGGGCTTGCCGGTGGCGGGATTGGCGGAAGCCGGCCCGGTGGAGCCGTAGCAGCCGCCGAGATAGTTGGCGCAGACGATGAAATGCTTCGAGGTGTCGAGCGCCTTGCCGGGACCGATCAGGTCGTTCCACCAGCCCTCGTGCATCTCCGGCTGCCAGAGTTCGCCGGTGCCGGGGATGGCCGGAGTGTGGCCGCAGGCGTGGTGCGATCCGGAAAGGGCGTGGAACAGCAGGATGGCATTGGTCCCCCCGGCATTGAGCTCGCCCCACGTTTCGTAGGCCAAGGTCACGGACGGCAGTTCGCCGCCGTCGCGAAGACGGATGGGTCCGTCCTCGAGGGTGAAAAAACGGGTCTGGGTATCCTCCACGGCGGGCCGGGTCTAGGCTGCGTCAAGGGTCTTGGCCAGCGGAATCAGGCTGGCGGCGCGTCACCCCGGGGGGCAGGGCCGGCGCGCTCAGTTGGCCCGCGGGTTCTCCGGCGCTTCGGCGAGAATCCGGTGATAGGGCGACATCGAGCGCAGGATTTCGGCCCACAGGTCCTTGTCGTGCGACTGTCCGAGCAGCGCCGCGGTCGGGCGGGTGGTGATCCACGAGTTGCGCCGGATTTCGCCCTCGAGCTGGCCGGCGGTCCACCCCGAGTAGCCGACGAAGGCCCTGACCAGCGTGCCCGGCTGGCGGCTGCGCTTGACCGCCTGCTCGACCGGGATCCGGACATGCCACTTCAGGTGGTCTTCCTGGGTCCACCAGAAGGCGGAGAAGGTCAGGTGCTCTTTCGAAACCGGGCCGCCAAGGTGGACGGCGATGTTCTTGAGCGGCTCGAAGGCATCGTCCTTGAGGAATTCCCCGACGACGTGGCCGGTCGGGTGATTGAGGATCAGCCCGAAGGCGCCTTCCTCGGCCGAGTGGTCGGCCAGCAGGATCACCGAGCGGTCGAAAATGCCATCATGGAGCGACGGGTCGGCCAGCAGGATCTTGCCTTGCAGGTCGATCGGGGTGTCGGTCTCGGGGTCGCTCATGGTTGTTGGAAATTACTCCCACCATGGCGTTTCGCCAACGTGAATCCTTGCAACGGCGGTTGAAATGCACCGGTCCAACCGTTAGGCATCGCCGCCAGCGATGTCGAAACCGGGTGCGAGTGTCGAGGCAAGCCAGCGGGCGGTTCCGGAGATGATGCTCGGAGGACGGCTGGCCGGGTTGTCGCTGCCGCGCCAGGTCGCGGTGCTGGCCGTCTGGCCGCTGCTCGAGCAGGTGCTGGCGTTTTGCGTCGGCTTCACCGACCTGCTGATCTCCGGCCGCATCGGCGAGGTCTCGGATCGGGTCGCGATCCTCGATGCGATGGGCCTCGGCGGCTACGTCGGGTGGTTCTTCAACATCCTCCAGGGCGCCGTGGCCACCGGCGTGATGGCACTCGTGTCGCGCGCCACCGGGGCCGGCGACCCCAAGCTGGCGAACCGCGGCCTGGGCCAGGGCGTCTGGCTCGGCACCGCGGCCGGGGTGATTTCCCTGCTGGTGCTGCAGGCGGGCATTCCCCAGTTGGTCCGCGCCATCGGGCTCAGCCCGGAGGCCGCCGGCTACGCCACGATTTACCTCCGCTGGCTGGCTCTTTCCGCGCCCTTCGGCGGGGCGATGTTCGCGATCAATGCCGCCCTTCGCGGTGCCGGGGACACCCGCACGCCCTTCATCGGCATGTGCGTCGTGAACGGGGTGAACATGGTCGTCAGCGGCCTGCTGGCGCTCGGTCCGGAGCCATTCGGCGGGCATGGCATCGCCGGGATTGCGATCGGCACCATCAGCGGCTGGATGGCGGGCCTGCTAACCGTCGGGGTACTGCTGGCGCGCAAGCACGGCGTCTTGCGATGGACCCTGGAAGGCCTGCGGGCGCACCGCGAGACGATGGCGCGGATCCTGCGGGTCGGCGCCCCGCAGGCGCTGGAGATCGCCTTCATGTGGGGCATCCACGCCTACGGGATCCACGTCATCGCCACCTTGCCGGGCGAGGGGAACCTCGGTGCGCACATCCTCGCGATCCGGGTGGAGTCGATGAGCTTCCTTCCCGGCTGGGCGATCGCCACGGCGGGTGCCGCGCTGGTCGGCCAGTACCTGGGCGCGGGTTCCCGCGAGATGGCGGTGCGGTCGGTGCGGCTTTGTTGGAAAGTCGCCGCGGCGCTGATGATGGGCATGGGGCTGGTCTTCGTCTTCGGCCGCGACCAGCTGATCGCCCTGATGGCGCCGGGCAGCGGCCTCCACCAGCAACTCGCGTCGCCGCTGGTGCTGATCTGTGCGGTGGCCCAGCCGTTTTTCGCCACCTGCATCATCCTCAAGACCTCGATGCGCGGCGCGGGTGCCACGGGGATCGTGATGCGCTGGTCCTTCGGCAGCATGATTTTCTACCGGATCGGGGTGCTGTGGTTTTTCAACGACCGCGACTGGTTCGACCTGCGGGTGGTATGGGTCGTGTTCGCCCTCGACCTGCTGACCCAGGCGATGGTCTTCGCGTGGGTCCACTTCCGCGGGAAATGGCTGGACGCGAAGGTGTAAGCTGGCGCATTGAGCCGTTCCCGCATTTCATCCCGCCATGTTCATCGATCACATCCGCATCTTCGCCAAGGCCGGCGACGGCGGGAACGGCGCCGTGTCGTTCCGCCGCGAAAAGTACGTCCCCCGCGGCGGGCCGGACGGCGGCGACGGCGGCAAGGGCGGCGACGTGATCCTGGAGGTCGACCCGTCGACCGACAACCTGCGCCAGTTCCACTACGACCCGAAGCTCATCGCCAAGGCCGGCGGCCACGGCGGCGGCATCCGCAAGACCGGCAAGGGCGGCAAGAACATCATCGCCAAGGTCCCGCCCGGCACGGTGGTCTACAAGTGCACCGCCGAAACCATCCAGGAGGCGGTCGAAATGGAGCGCAGCGACGAGGGGATCGACCTGGAACCGGTCGCCGACCTCACTGAGTACGGCGACAAGTTCGTGCTGTGCAAGGGCGGCAAGGGCGGGATGGGGAACTCGAACTTCGCCACCCCGACGCACCGCGCACCGACCGAGTCGACGCCCGGCGAGGAAGGCGAGTTCGGGGTCTACTATTTCGAGCTCCGTCGCATCGCCGATGCCGGCTTGGTCGGTTTCCCGAATGCCGGCAAGTCGACGCTGCTCGGCAAGCTCTCCCACGCCCACCCGAAGGTGGCGGCCTATCCCTTCACCACGCTCCAACCCTCGGTCGGGGTGGTCGAGTTCGGCGGATTCCGCCGCTGCACCGTCGCCGACATCCCGGGGCTGATCGAGGGCGCGCACGAGAACCGCGGCCTCGGCCACGAATTCCTGCGCCACATCACCCGCTGCCGCCTGCTGATGTTCGTCGTCGACATGGCCGGCAGCGAGGGCCGCGACCCGATTTCCGACGTGCAGATCCTGCGCAAGGAGATCAGCGAGTACGACGAGGAGCTCGGCCGCTTTCCGTGGATGGTCGTCGCCAACAAAATGGACATGGACGGTGCCGAGGAGAACCTGAAGGCCTTCGAACAGCGCTTCCCGAAAGTGCGGGTCATCCCGATCTCCGCCGAACTGGAGGAAGGGCTCGATGACCTGAAGCTCTACCTCAATGACGAAGTCGGACAACGGGTCTGAGCTGGTATTCGTCTACGGCACCCTCCGCCGCGGCGGCTCGAATGCCTTCCGGATGGAAGGCGCGGAGTTCGTGGGGGAGGGGTTCGTGCGAGGGTACCTCTACGCCATCTCATGGTATCCGGGTCTGGTCTTGGATGAGGGTGCCGGGAAGGTGAGGGGAGACGTTTTTAAGGTGGGGCCGAAATTGTTGAGGGAACTCGACGAGTTCGAGGGGCTGTCAGCGGGGGAGTTGCAAGGGGGCGAATACCGGAGATTGAAATCCGAGGTGCTGCTTGGCCCCGGGGAATCCTGTTCGGCATGGGTGTTCGAATGGGTCGCCGCGGTCGAACCGATGAAGGTGATTCCTTCGGGGGATTGGTTGCACTTCGGCGCAAGTGAACGTGTTCCCTGGTTTACCATTCTAACCGCCCTGCCGCTCGTCGGGGCGGGTGCATGCTTGGGGATCCGGATGCCAGCTTTGGAAGGAATCCTCGGGCAGGAGGTTATTCGCGTTCTGACGCTGTTTTTTCTGATTTCGTCGCCCGCGATTGGATTGATGAGCGCCTGGATTGCAGAACGTCGGAGAGAGCAGATGCGGTGGCTGAGGATGACGTTTTCTTTCCTCTCGTGTCTGATCTTGATCTTCCTTTTCGGCTTCTTGTCACAGCATGTCGCCTAGATGTATCGTGTGAGTGCCGCGTCTGGAAAACCCCGGTGTTTTACGCATGAGTCAATTGCCACCGAGGTGGTGTCTCCCGATTACTCAGCCATCGCCGTGCCGACCTTGGCGTAGAGCTCGGTTTGCTCGGACGACCATTTCACCAGGTCCTCGGCCAGCGTCACCGCGCCGGGCTCGAAGATCGTGATCGTCGAGGACCCGCCGAAGGCGAAGTAACCCTTTTCGTCGCCCTTCTGCACCGGCTGGCCGGGGGTGAAGGTTTGCAGGATCGAGCCGACGCAGGTGGCGCCGATTTCCAGCAGCAGCACCGTGCCGATGGCGCTTGTTGTCAGCTTGGTGAGCGTGCGCTTGTTCTCCCACAGGTAGCCGAGGTTCCGCCGCAGGGCGATCGGCGAGACGGAGAACAGCGGGCCGTTGAGCAGTTTCACCTCGCCGGGCGTGCCGGTGGCCGGGAAGTGGAAGCGGTGGTAGTCGACCGGGCACAGCCGCGACAGCACCAGCGAGCCGTCGGCATAGCGCGATGCCAGCGAGTCGTCGCCGAGCAGCCGGCCGAGGTCGAATTTCTGGCCTTTGACGAAAACTCCCTCGATCCCGCTGGCCTTTTGAAATCCGAGATGACGGCCGTCGGCGGGGAAGACGGCCTTGGCGTCTGCAATCGGCCGCGCTTCGGGCTTGAGCTTGCGGTAAAAGAACTCGTTGAAGCTGGCGTAGCTCTCCGGCGAATCGGCGAATTCCGCCGGATCGAGGCCGTATTTGGCGATGAAGGGCGCGATTTTCGCCCGGGTGGCGGGGTCGTCCATCCGCTTGCCATACCAGCGGGAAAAGCCGGCGCGCTTGACCATCACGTGCAGCGGCAAGGCGCCGAGCGGGTTCTGGTAGCTGAATTTCAGGAAGCCCTCGCCGTAGACCTGCTCGGTTTCGAGTTGGTTACGGTGGCGGTTGAAATAGCGGATAGCGCTCACGTGGGGGCACCGTAGGGGAGGCATGTTGACCCCGGAAAGCGGAAAGAAGCGGGCCGGAATGCCCTTGCGCGTCGCGAATCGCACGGTTATCGGCAGCGCGATGAGAACCCCGGGATTCACGGCTTGCGGCGCGCTGGCGCTGCTGCTGGCGGCCTGCGACAAGCCGGCTGAAGTGACCGTCGACGAGAGCCGTCCGCTGACGATGATCGACGAGAACCCCCGGGTCGACGCGACCAGCAACGACCGCTTCCAGCCGCCGGGCACCGGCCCGTTCATCGCCGGGGTGGTTCCGTCCGACTGGCTTGCGCAGCCGCCGTCGTCGTTCCGCCTGCTCAGTTACCGCTTTGGCACCGGCAGCGAGATCGCCGTCGGCATGTCGGCGGGCGACATCCCCAGCAACGTCAACCGCTGGCTCGGCCAGTTCGGCGCCGCCGCGCTCGACCAGGCGGGCATCGATGCCCTGGAAAAAGGCGAGGTCACCGGCGCCAAGGGCGTGTGGGTGGAGGCCACCGGCGACTACTTGCCCGGCATGGGCCAGCCGCCGCGCTCGAACCAGGCGTTGTATGGCCTGATCGCCGAGGATGCGGGACGGATCATCACCGTGAAAATGACCGGCCCCGCCGACGAGGTCGCGGCGCAAAAGGAGGCACTGAAAACCTTCGCCGCCACGCTCCGCAAACGGGGTGAATGACCTTTCGCCCGCATTCCGTAACCTGCCGCCCCGATGAGTCCCGCCGATCCGCCGTCCATCCCCGTCCGCATTTTCAATCTGCTGTCGGGACTCGGCCTCGCGACCACGCTGCTGGTCATCCTGATGGTCGAAACCTGGCTTGCGACCATGGAACAGGTCGATGCCGGCCTGCACATGACGCTGCAGAAGTATTTCCACTACAGCAAGTTCATCGTCTGGCCGGACGCCGGGGTCTTGTCCGAAGATCTGGCCGGTAAATACCTGCCGCCCCTGCCCGGCGGCTACTGGGTCTGCGCCCTGCTGGTGCTGAACCTCACGCTCGGCGGCATCGTCCGCATGCGCAAGGGCTGGAAGACCGCGGGCGTGCTGATGGCGCACTTCGGCATCATTTTCATGATCGTCGCCGGCGGCGTCGCCCAGCTCAAGGAGGAGCGCGGGGTGATGATGCTCAGCGAGAAGGAGAACGACGCCTTCCCGCACATCGCCGACTACGCCGAAGCCTTCACCGAGACCGTCGTCGAAGTGACCGAGGTCAAGGACGGCAAGCCGCTCGGGCCGGTGCATTTCGTCACGGATGCCTATTTCAAGGACCTCGAGGGGGACGAGACCCGCACCGTCCGGCTGCCCGCCTTGCCCTTCGACCTGCAGCTCCAGGCCTACATCCAGAACGCCCGGCCGATGTCGACCGCCAGCATGGCCCCGCAGCGCGGCGAGCCGGTGGTGGACGGCTGGTTCCTCCTCTCGCAGGACCCGAATCTTGAAACCGAGGCCGATGCCCCGGGCCTCCACGCCCGCGTGCTGCCGCGCAACGGCGAACCCGGCAAGGTCTTCCTGCTCGCGGTGGCCGAGCGCGCGCCCTTCACCGTGATCGCCGACGGCCGGACTTTCGTCGTCAGCCTCCGCAAGCGCGTCTGGCCGGTGCCGTTCCAGGTGCGGCTCGACGACGCCCGCTCGAAGAACCACCCGAACACGCGGCGGCCGAAGCTTTTCGAAAGCGACATCACGCGCATCGAGGACGGCCGCGAGTCCAGCGTCTTCATCGAGATGAACGAGCCGATGCGCTACGGCGGCCTGACCTTCTTCCAGCGCACGATGATGAGCAGCGTGCAGGGCCAGGACGGCGAATCGACGATCTCCGGATTTGAAGTCGTGCGCAACCCGTCCGACAAGTGGCCGGAGTACAGTATTTACGTCGTCGGCCTCGGCCTCTGCGTGCACTTCGTGAGCAAGCTGTGGATCTTCCTGGTCCGCCGCAAATCGAACCCCGCCACCCAAGCGTGATATGAATGCCACCATCGGACGCTGGATCGTCTTCACCCTCGGGATCCTCGCGGTCGGCTGGATCCTCTCGACCGCCATCAAGGACAATCGCCCCGAGGGCGACGTGCGCACGGTCGCGAATTACAAGCCTTGGGACCAGGAAACGCTGGACCTCGCCTCCTTGCTGCCGGTGCAGGACGGCGGCCGGGTCAAACCGCTGGGCACCTACGCCGGCTTCAGCATGCTCGGTCTGCACGGCGCCCGCTCGATGGAGATCATCGGCGAGGGCGGCGAGACGATCCGCATCAAGCCGCTCGCTTGGATGCTCGACTGCCTGTTCCGTCCCGAGCTGGCGAAAGAGCTGCCGACCTTCCGCGTCGACAATTCCGAGGTCCTCGCTGCCGCCGGGATCGAGGTGAAAGGCCGTCGCGACCGCTACAGCTACAACGACCTCGCGGGAGGACTCGAGAAGCTCAAGCAGCTCGGTGCCTCGTATGATCAGATCAACCAGCAGGATCCCAAGCTGCTGCAGCCGCTGGAGAAGCAAACGCTCGAGCAGGTCTACGCCATCCGCACTTTCGAGTTCTTGGTGGGCTACATGGACTTCGCCCGCAACGGCCTGCTGCCTTCCTCCGCGTCGACCGAGGGCAAGGTCCTGCCGGTCAGCGAGGTGATGGCCGCGGCCCCGAAGATCCGCCAGGAGTTCCAGAACGCCCACAACGGCCAACCGTTGTCGCAGGAGGTGCAGACCATCAGCGTGCTGATCGAGCAGGCGGCGAATTCGGCGAAGTTCGGTTTGAATCTCTTTCCTCCGGCCAACAAGGACGACGAGGATTGGATCAGCGCGGGCGGCCGGATTTTCAACATCTTCACCGGCACCACCCGCGAGCCGGAGCAGTCGATCACCGACATCAAACTATTGGAAGACCTCGCCACCTCGTTGAAGGACGGCGAGCCGGTCTTCCGGGAGAAATTCAAGGCGCTGGAGGACAGCGTCGTGGTCCGCGCCAAGGCGCGCGGCGAGTACCGCTCGATCCCGCTCGAAGCCGACTATTTCAAGAAGAACTGGTTCATCTACGCGCTGGTCTGGTTCCTCCTCGCCACCGTGACTTCGGCGGTGATGTTCTTCACCGGGCGCTCGCGCGCCGGCAACGTGGCCTACTGGACGACCTTCGGTTTCCTCGCCTTGGGCTTGGTCTACATGGTCATCCCGATCGCGAAGCGCTCGATCATCATGATGCGTCCTCCGGTCGGGAACCTCTACGACACGATCATCTTCATCTGTGCGGCAATGGTGGCTTTCGGGCTTGCCGTCGAGTGGATGACCAAGAAGCGCTTCGTGGTCGGCATCACGCCGATCTTCGCGGCCTTCCTGATCGTGCTGGCCCGCCGCTTCGAGGTTTTCGAGGGCAAGGACCACCTCGATCCGCTGGTGGCGGTGCTGCGGTCGAATTACTGGCTGACGATCCACGTGATCACCATCACGCTCGGTTACGCCGCGGGACTGATCACGATGCTGTTGTCGATGGTGTATGTGCTGCTGCGGCTGGTGGGACTGGACCGTGGCGATGCGTCGTTGCGGCGGTCGCTCACCCGCGCGGTCTATGGCTGCGTATGCCTGACACTGGTGCTTTCGCTCATCGGCACGGTGCTCGGCGGGATCTGGGCGAACGATTCGTGGGGTCGTTTCTGGGGCTGGGACCCGAAGGAGAACGGTGCGCTGATGATCGTGCTCTGGTCGTTGGCCATTCTCCACGCGCGGATCGGCGGCTTCATCAAGGAATGGGGCCTGCACCTTTGCGCGATCTTCGGCGGCATCGTCGTGGCGTTCTCGTGGTGGCACGTCAACTTCCTCGGGGTCGGCCTTCACAACTATGGCTTCGCCGCCGACAAGATGTCGGCGCTGTACAAGTTCTACGGCATGGCGCTCGCCTTCATGGCGATCGGCGGAGTGCTGGCGGTGAAGGAGCTTTTGAAGAAGAAGGCCAGAGGCGAGGTGCTTCCGGCCGGCAACGCGGAGCCGGCGAAGTAGCGCGATTTTTCAAATTGCGTCCGTGGGCGGCGGGAACCGGCAGATGCCGTCGTTGCCTTCATTCCAGCCGCGATTCCACGCACTCTCCGAAGTTGCCCAAAGTGGTCTCCGGACCCCGGTGGGCGTGCGGCGATGTTTCCCTTCGCAACGTGAAACGTCGCGCTACTTCGCCTTGATGGTGATCACGTGCTCGGTCGGCAGCAGGGATTCCTCCACCGCCGCGGCCAGCGGGGCGCGGGCCTTTTCCGTCAGCGCGAAGGTGGCCTCAAGGTCGGCGCGTCCTTCCGGGCCGTGGGCGAGGTCCTTGATCTGGCGGGTCTCGTAGTTCTGCTTGGCGCTCACCGCGTCCATCACCTTCTTGAAGGCCGGAACCAGCGGATGGTTCGCGAAGTCCTTGGCCAGGTTGACGCCCGTCTGCAGTTCGCTGCCGCTGTAGGTGCGGGTGGATTCACCCCAGGTCACGCTGTATTCCGCGGCGGCCGGCGAGACGACTTTCAGGGTGAGGCGGTTCAGCTCGTCGTCGAACGGCACCAGCGCGAGCCCGGCGGCCATCGAGTCGTCGTTGGCGACGTCCCCGGGACCCGGGCTGAAGGGCAGGCGGCTGCTCTTGAGGGTGATGTTGCCGTTCTCCCCGCGGAGCACCTCGTGGCCGCCGGTCGCGGCGGCTTCGCCGGTTTCCGCGTTGTAGGTGATGGTGCCGAGGTCGCCGTCGAGTCCCAGGCCTTTCAGGAAGGCGTAGGCCATCACGACCTGGCCGGCCCAGCCGGGGTGGACGCCGTCCTTGCCGGCGACCATGAA
The DNA here is from genome assembly GCF_014904755.1 of Neoluteolibacter marinus. Taxonomy (GTDB): domain Bacteria; phylum Verrucomicrobiota; class Verrucomicrobiia; order Verrucomicrobiales; family Akkermansiaceae; genus Haloferula; species Haloferula marina. The sequence continues at coordinate 91,836 of NZ_JACZFQ010000101.1, read as the reverse complement.
GTCGGGGCCGTACTTCGCGTGGGCGGCGTGGTTGGCGAGCAACATCGGCCGGTAGACGTCGGCGAAGGTGACGTCCTGTTCCGCCGCGATGTCGATGCCGATGTTGCGGAACTTGGAGAGGGAAAGGTTGAGATCCTCCTTGGTGCCCGCGGCCGATTTCACCCAGTGCGGGACGGTGTCGATGATGCCCGGCGAACCTAACAAGACGCGGGTTCCCGCTTTCTTGAACAGTCCGATCATGGCGGTCTCGTTCTTGCGGTACTCCGCGGCGATCGCTTCGTCGAAGGGCACGTAGCGGAAGTCGTTCATGCCGTAGCAGGTGGTGGCGATGGTCGGCTCGAAGCGCAGGACGTCGCTCTCCATCCGTCCGAGGAATCCGCCGGCCTGCTCGCCGCTCCAGCCGTACTGGCGGCAGGTGATGCCGAGCTCCGGCATGCAGGCGGTGAGGTAGGCTTCCATGATCACCGAGTAGCGTTTCTGCTCCGTGATCGAGTCGCCGCAGATCGCCAGCTTGTCGCCTTTCTTGAGCAGCAGCCCGGCGGGTGCCGGGGCCGGGTCGAGCTGATAGGCCGAAAGCTCCGCCGGCAGGGCAGGGGCATCCTTGGCGAAAACGGGGCAGGCGAGGGCGATCGTGAGCAGGCTGATCCGGAGATTCATGGTGACTTCAAGACGAGCGGGAAGCGGCGGATGTATCAAGCCATCCTGTCTGCAGCGAAAGGTGGGTCCGCGGTGCCGCGTTTCCTCCGGTTCATGAAAGCCCACACCCTCGTCGTCCCCGCCGGATTGCTCGTCCTCGCTGCCTCCCTCGCGCAGAATCCGGCGAAACCGGGGTGGCGCAAGCAGGTGCTGACCAAGGACTTCCTCACCGAAGGCCTGGCCGCGGGCGACCTGGACGGCGATGGGGTGAAGGATCTTGTGGCCGGCGCGTTCTGGTTCAAGGGGCCGGACTTCAAGGAGGGCAAACTCTACCGTCCCGGCCACGCGGTGCCGATCGACGGCTACATGGAGGACTCCTTCCTGAGCTGGGTCGACGATCTCGACGGCGACGGCCGCAACGACATCCTGATGGCGAGCCACCCGGGCAAGGACATCACCCTCTACCTGAATCCCGGCAAGGAGGGCGATTGGCCGGCCCACCGGGTGATGACGGAGGCCGCGACCGAGAGTCCGCTGTGGACCGACGTCGACGGCGACGGCAAGAAGGACCTGGTCTGCATGCAGGGCGGGAAATTCGGTTACGCGACGGTGGACTGGAGCGACGTCACCAAGCCGTGGAGCTTTGTCCCGGTCTCGGAGAAGCGCACCGACTCTCCCTACACCCACGGTCTCGGCGCCGGCGATCTCAACGGCGACGGCAAGGTGGACATCATCGAGAAGGAAGGCTGGTTCGAGCAGCCGGCCGAGAAGGGGGCGGCATGGACATGGCACAAGGAGCCATTTGCCGGGCCGGGCGGCGCGCAGATGCTGGTCTTCGATGCCGACGGCGACGGGGACAACGACCTGGTCACCAGCCTCAACGGCCACGGCTACGGGCTGGCTTGGTACGAGAACCGCGGGGCGAAAGACGACACGGTGAGCTTCGGACGACACGAGATCCTCCCGGAAGACTCCGCCAAGACCGGCGAGGGCGGGCTGCAGTTCAGCCAGCTGCACGCGATGGTGGCGGGGGATTTCGACAAGGACGGTCGGATGGACTTCGCGACCGGCAAGCGCTTCTGGGCGCACAACGGTCACGACCCCGGCGCCAAGGACCCGGCGTTGGCCGTGGTCTTTTTCAACCGCAAGGAGGGCAGCGGCGTGAAATGGCAGCCCGAAGTGATCGACAACGACTCAGGCGTCGGCTGCCAGGTGATCGCGGTCGATCTGGACGGCGACGGCAACCTCGAGTTCGCCGCCGGCAGCAAGAAGGGCGTCCACGTGATCGGGCGGTGATCCTTTGGCCGGGGATTCTCCTTGAGCGCCCCCCGGCCGGCTTCTACTGCATTCGCGTCCTGAAGAGGTTCTTCCAGCTTTTGCTCGTCTCCCTCGGCTGCCTGCATCTGGCCGGGGGCCCGTATTTGTTGGTCCAGTCGATCGCCTGGGCGGGGATGCTGGTCCGCTACACCCAGCAGGACGGCTTGCTGAAGGGCACCATCGACACCTTCAGCGGTGACAAGCCCTGTGCCTTGTGTTGCAAGATCGCCGACTCGAAGCGGCACGACCGCGGGGAAACGCCCGCGTTGCCGGCCGGCGCGACGAAGTTGCTTGAGCTGATTCCCGTGACCGTGGTCACGGTGTCTCCCCCGCGATTCACCGCGGCTCCGGCCGTGACCTTTGCCGGGCTGGATCCGGCGCTTGATGAGGGCGGGCAGTCCCCGCCGGTGCCGCCGCCGCGAGCCGCGGCCTGATGCAAACCCCGTGGTCGTCCCTTTGCCGACGGCCGTGACCGAGAGCAGACCTCCCGTCGGGAAGGTGTGCCCGTTGCCTTGCATTCCCCACCCGGGTCCGCCGTGCCGGCGCGCCCGCTCATCAACCTATGAATCATTTCCAAACTTCCATTTGCATTGCCGCCGGACTTGGCGGATTCCCCGTCGCCCCGGCCCAGTCCCCCGAACTGCTCGACCCGATGGTGGTCGATGCCGGATCATCCGGATCCCTGACTGTCACGTCGTCCACGACCCGGCGGGAGGAACTTGAAAAGACGCCCGGTGGTGTCGAGGTCGTCGATGCCGAACGCTACCTGACCGGCCGCTCCAGCACCGTCGCCGACACCTTCGCGCTCTCCGCCGGGGTGTTCGCCCAGCCGCGCTTCGGCTCGGACGAAGCCCGCCTGTCGATCCGCGGATCCGGTTTGCAGCGCACCTTCCACGGCCGCGGGCTTTGGTTGATGCAGGACGGCGTGCCGTTGAACCTGGCCGACGGCGGCTTCGACTTCCAGGCGATCGACCCTCTATCGACAGACTCCATCAACATCTGGCGCGGATCGAACGCGCTGCCCTTCGGTTCGTCGACGCTCGGCGGGGCGATCGGTTACGTTTCCCACACCGGTGTGAGTTCGCCGGGTTATTCGGCCCGCGTGGAAGCCGGCTCCTTCGGCTACCTGCGGGCGAGGGTCGACGGCGGGTTCAACGGAGGGGCGGGCGACGTGTTCGTGAGTCTCTCCCAGCAGTCGCAGGAGGGCTTCCGGAAACACGCGGATCAAAACAACCAGCGGTTGTTCGCCAACTTCGGCTGGCGGCCCGCGGATAACGTCGAGACCCGCGTGTTCGTGACCTCGGTCATCACGGACTCGGAGCTGCCGGGGAACCTGACCAAAGCGGAGCTCGAACTCGACCCGCGGATGGCGGCGCCCGGTAACATCGCCCTGGACCAGAAACGCGATTTCGAGTTGTTCCGGATCGCCAGCAAAACGACGGTGGTCAACGGCGACAGCACCTTGGATTTGATCGGTGCCTGGACCTACAAGGATCTGGATCACCCGATCTACCAGGTCATCGACCAGGAATCCAACGACGGCCTGCTGCGCATGGCTTTCACCCACACCGGCGACCTGTGGGGCCGCGAGCAGCTGTTCCGGGCCGGAGTCATGTTCCAGCGCGGGCGCACGATGTCCTCGAACTACGCCAATCTCTCGGGTGACCGCGGGGCCCTGCTGCAAAGGAACCGGCAGACCGCCACCAACCTGGAGGCCTTCGTTGAAAGCCAGATCGAACTTGTGCCCGGCCTCACCGGGGTCCTCGGGGCCGCGGCGTCGCGGAACCTGCGTGAGAACGAGCGGCTCTTCGGCCCCACTCCCTCTAACAGCAGCTACAATCGCACCTATGAAAACATCGCGCCGAAGATCGGCCTGCGCTGGGACCTGAGCGACATCCAGGTCTACGGGAACGTCAGCGGCAGCTACGAGCCGCCGTCCTTCAGCGAGTCCGGCACGGCAGTGGTGGCGAACGAGGCCCAGACCGCGACCACCTTCGAACTCGGCAGCCGCGGCGAGAAGGGCCCGGCGGCGTGGGACCTGTCGCTTTACTACTCGGAGATCGAGGACGAGTTGTTGACGGTGCAGTTGCCCGCGCCGGCTCCGGTGGGAGCGACCGGGACGATCAATGCCAACCGGACCGTCCACCAGGGCATCGAGTTCGCGGGCGAGATCGATCTTCTGGGCGGCCCGTGGGATACGGCTCCGGAGCACCGTCTCGTTTTCCGCAGCGCCTGGACCTACGGGGACTTCCGGTTCCACAATGACCCGGTGTACGGAGACAACCGGATCGCCGGTCTCCCCGAGCAGTGGGTCCGCGGCGAGTTGATGTGGGAAAACGACAGCGGCTGGTATGCCGGACCGACTTTCGAGTGGGTACCCGTGAAGTCGTGGATCGACCACCGCAACACCTATGCGGCGGATCCCTACGCATTGGTCGGCTTCAAGTTCGGCCGCCGGGTGGAAGACGGGATCTCCTGGTTCGTGGAAGGCAAGAACCTCACCGGGGAACGGTATGCCGCGACGACGGGGGTGATCGAGAATGCGAACGGCAAGGATCAGCGGCAGTTTCTTCCCGGCGACGGCCGCGGTGTCTATGCGGGCATCGAGGTCCGGTGGTAAACGGACACGGGTGAAACGAGAAGGGCGGCGGGAGAATGCTCCCGCCGCCCTTTGATGCAGGTCTTGCTCAGTGGCCGAGTTCCTTCGCGGTCCAAGGCGTCGTGCGGTCCTTGTACTTTGCGCGGATCTCCTTCACCTGAGCCGGCGTGACGGCCTCGGCGTCGTTCGACCAGCTCTGGCGGACGAAGGTCAGGACGTCGGAGATCTTCTGGTCGTCGAGATCGACGTGCGGCGGCATGACATTGTTGTAGTCCTGGCCGGCGACCTTCACGGGACCCTGCAGGCCGCCGATGACAATGCGGACCGGCACGCTCGGGTCGCCGGTCACCCACTCCGAGCCGTCGAGCGGAGGGAAGGCGGTCGGGACACCCTGGCCGGTCGGCTGGTGGCAGGCGATGCAGGTCAGGTCATAAACCGCCTTGCCGCGCTCGTGCACGGCATCGTCGACCTTGAACTTCTTTTCCGTCGGCGTCGCCGGAGCCGCCGGGGTCGCGTTGAGGTCGGCAAGGAGCTGCTTGGTGAAGGCATTGTCTGTGGCAGCGATGGCATCCGCGAGCGCCTTCTTGGCGTCGTCGCCGGCGGTGGAGGCGAAGTGGGAGGCAACCTGCTGGACCATGCCCGTGGCACCGCCGCCACCCGCGATCTCGGTCAACGAAACATCGTCATAAAGGGCGGTGCCGGTGGCGCCGCCGTAGCCGCCGAACAAGGCGTGAATGAGCAGTTCGGAGCGATCGCCCGAGTCGAGGTCGACCGACACGCGGGTCCAGTCGTTGGTGCCCTTCACGCTGTTGGTGCGCTCGCCGCCGTGGATGTTGAGGAGGGCGCCGGGGCCGTTGCCGTTGGGCTTGTGGTCGATGGTCTTGATCCAGGCGGTCAGGCGGTAGCCGGTCCGGCGCTTGACCGGGATGGTGACCGCGACCCCGGAGTCGGTGGGCTGGGCGGACGAGATGGAGAGACACATGCTGCCATCGCGACCGAGCGGCGAGGCGGTGACTTTCACGTCGCCGCCACGGGCACCGCCGTAGGTCCGGAGATCGGTCCAGCCGGTCGGCTTGCCGCCGGCGACCTCGGAGAAGTCGGGGTTGGGCAGCAGGTTGGGTGATTCCTTCGTGCTGTCGACACCGCCGAAATTGACGGCCGAAGCGGCGGCAAGGACGCCTGGGGCCTGACGGCTGGCGGCGATGCGCCACGCGTCCTTGAGCGTGGTGTCCGAGGTGATCCGTTGCTCATCGGCGGTGATCAGGTGGAAGATCGCCTTGCCGACGGCGGGGTCGACCGGGCCGTCCGACAGGGCGACCAGGGCCTCGGCGAGTTCGCGGTCGCCGCGGACGAGGATCTTGCCGTCTGCGACAAAGACATCGCGCAGTTGCTGCGGCGTCGCGACATGGATGCCGGCGCGCTGCAGCGAGCGGATGCCCGAGTTTAGCGCGTTGTGGACCGTGTCGTCGTCGGGGATCCCGAGTCCGGCCATCGCGTAGACGGCGTGGGCCGAGCCACGGTCGCCGGCGGCGGCGATCTTCGCGAGTTGCGGGGCGAGGCTCTTGTTGCCGCTTTCGATGAGCAGTCGCTGGGCATGGAGTCGCCAGAAGAGGTTGGAGTGCTCGAGCGCCGCGAGCAGGGTGTCCGGCTTCGCGGGGTCGAGGCCGGGGTTCTTGTCGTCGGCGCTGCCCTTCGGATAGATCCGGTAGACGCGGCCGTGTTGCTTGTCGCGCAGCGGCGTTTCATAGGCGTTGCCCTTGCCGTTCCGGGCGTCGAGGCCGGACGACTGCTTGCTGGGCGTCGGATTGTGCTGGATGATCAGGTTGTACCAGTCACAGACCCACATCGCGCCGTCGGGACCGACCTCGGCGCAGACCGGGCCGGACCAGGCGTCGGCGCTGTTGTAGAGGTTGTTGTAGCGCTGGACCGCCTTGTAGCCGGCGCCTTCGCGGGTGATGTCGAAGGTGCCGACGAGCTTGCCGGTGCCCTCGGTGACGAAGGCGGTCTTTTCCCGCCAAGACTCCGGGAAGCGCTCCGCGGTGTAGAAGGCGTGGCCGGCACCGGCGGTGTAGCGCTCGAACTGGTCGACCTGGCGGATGTCGGCCGAGCTGGGGTTGAAGATCGGGTTGTCGTCCGCGCGCGGGGTGCGGGGTGCCTGCATGCCGGCGCTGGCGTAAGCCGCCTGCGGGTGGCTGATGTAAAACGACGGGTTGGCGTTGGCGGTGGAACCCATCACGTCGAAGTCGGACGTCGTGCCAAAGCCCCAGGTGTTGTTGGTGGTGTTCTGCAGGACCTCGAGCTTCGAGCCGTCGCTCTTGAAGCGGAAGACCGCCTGGCTGAACTCGTGGCGCTCGCCGCCAACTTCGCCCTTGAAGCCGGAATACCCGACGGTGGCGTAGATCCAGTTGTCGTGGCCGTAGCGGAGGTTCGACACGCCGGCGTGGGTGTCACCGACGCCGAAGCCGCTGAACAGGACCTTGCGGACGTCGGCCTTGTCGTCGCCGTTGGTGTCCTTGAGGAAAAGGACTTCCCGGCAGTTGGTGGCGATCACGCCGCCGTCGGCGAAGACCAGCGAGGTGGGGATGGAGAGCTTGTCGGCGAAGGTCGTGAACTTGTCGGCCTGGCCGTCACCGTTGCGATCCTCGCAGATGATGATCTTGTCGTTGCCCATCGTGCCGTCGTGCAGGCTGTTGGGGTAGTCGGTCGTTTGGATCACGAAGGCGCGACCCTTGTGGTCCCAGTTGACGTAGATCGGGTTGACGATGTCGGGTTCGGAGGCGAACAAGGAGAGCTCGAACCCGGCCGGCACCTGGGCGAGTTTCATCGACTCTTCGGGCGACAGCGGCTTCTGCGCCTTGGTAATCAGCTCGCGCTTGAGGTAGCCCGGAAGTTTTGCCTCCTCCTGTTCCAGCTTCGGCAGCTTCAGGGAGCGGAGAAGATTGTATTTTTCCGGTCCGACGCTCCAGAAAATGGCGCGCTTGAGAAGGTTGTGGAACTCCGGTTGGTCCCACACGCGGTTGTCGTGGCCGGCGGCGGTGTAGAAGACGCGGCCCTTGCCTTGTTCGCGGACCCAGGTCCACGGCTCCTGCTCGCGTCGTTCGAGGATCACGCGGTCATCGGTGAGCTGGTCGTGGACGTAGGTTTCGTCCCAGGCCTTGAAGCCCTGGTAGCCCTGCATGATCGGATGCCTGCGGTTCACCGGGGTGACCTTGAACTCGCCGCTCTCGTGACTCTTGAAGCGGCCGCCGACCAGCTTGATGAACTCGGGGGATCCGCCGTAGCAGGCCGAGGCGCAATGGATCGGGAGGAAGGCGCCGCCGCCTTCGACGTAGTCGGTCAGGGCCGAGAGTTGTTCGGCCGGCAGCGGGCCGTTTTGCTCCCAGTTGCCGTACATCAGGAGGGCGTCGTAGTGGGCGAGGGTCTTGCCGTTGAACGCCTCGGCGGGATCCTCGGTGTAGGTAAAGTCGATCCCTTCGGTGCCGAGGTGACGCTTGATGATCCGGTAGCGGACGACCGGGTCGTGATGCGGCCCGTTGGCCGTGGGTGCCCCGAAGAACAGCACCTCGAGACGGCGCGCCTCGGGTTTCGGAACGATCATCGGTTTGGCCAGCAGCGCGCCGAGGGCGGCGAGTGGCAGGAGGATTGATAAGCGGAGCGCTTGCATGGTCTTGGGTGGCGGTTGGAACCGTCGGGGGGTCGCAACGTGCCCCAACCGTTCGGGTTTTCAAATTGAATCAGAATTGATCAGAGAGCTTGTAGGATTGCGGGATCGGCTTGTATGTTTTTGCCAGTGGACAATCCTAACGAACGCCGCCGGTGGATGGAAGCCCTGCCCCCGGGACAATTCCGGCAGCTCTTCGACTTCCTGCAGGGCACCTTGTTTTTCGCCAAGGACCGGGAAGGCCGGCTGATGATGGGGAACCCCGCTTTCGTGAAGCGCTGCGGCTTCGAGAAGGAGGAACAGATCGTCGGCCTGACCGACCACCAGATCTTCCCGCCACGGCTGGCGGAGAAGTATCATCGCGACGACGAGAAGGTGATGACGACCCACCAGCCGCTGCTCGGCCTGATCGAGTTGTTCCCGAATTCCGAGGGCCGGCCGGAGTGGTTCATCACCGACAAGCTGCCGCTTTTCGCGGAAAACGGCGAGGTCTGCGGGGTGTGCGGGACGGTGCGCAGCTACGAGGAACAGCGGGCAGCCATCCAGCCCTACCTCGAGCTGGCGGACGTGGCCGAGCACCTGAAGGCGAACTTCCGTGAGCGGCTGGAGGTTTCCGAACTGGCGGAGATCGCCGGGCTTTCGGTGCGACAGTTCGAGCGCAAGTTCCGCAAGACCTTTCAGACCACGCCGCGCAGCTACCTGATGCGGATGCGGGTGATCAAGGCCTGCGAGCTGCTGGCCGGCTCGAACCTGCCGATCACCGAGGTGGCACTGGAGTCGGGCTTTTACGACCACAGCGACTTTTCGCGGCAGTTCCGCAAGCACATGGGCCAGGTGCCCACCGCCTACCGCCGCGAGAAGCGGGGACTCGCCGCGAAGCAGAAGCTGGAGTGAGCGGAAAATCGGTGGCCCGGCCGGCGATCCGCGCTTTAGATGGCCGGGATGAAACAACTGATCGTGTTGGCGGCGGGGCTGCCGCTGGTGGCCCCGTTGATGGCGGGCGAGAAGTCGGGCCATGCCGAGGCCGAGGTTCTTGCCGGGGTCGAGTCTTACCAACCCGGGAAGGCGGTGCCGGTGGCAGTCAAATTGAAGATCGAACCGGGCTGGCACAGTTACTGGATCAATCCCGGCGTCGGCGGCATGCCGCTGAAGGCGACCTGGAGCCTGCCCGGGGGATGGACGGCCGGCGAACTGCGGCAACCGGTGCCGAAGCGCTTCATGACCGGCGACCTGCCCGGCTTCGGCTACGAGGGCGAGGCGGTCTACCTGGTCGATCTCCTGCCGCCGTCCGGTGCGACGGGGGAGGCGGAGTGCAAGCTCGAGCTTGCCTGGTTGACCTGCAACGAAAGTTCCTGCGTGCCCGGTGACGTGAGCTTGTCACTGAGCCTGCCGCAGGGAGACGCCAAGGCGGGTGCCGCTGCGACGGTGATCGCGGAAGCCCGCAGGAAGATCCCGGAGCCGAAGGAGCTGGGATTCAAGGTGGTCGAGAACGGCGATTCGTTGAGTTTGATGTTCCTCGATGCCGACGGAATCGATTTGGCCGGTGTTTCCGCGTTTCCCGCCACGCCCGATGTCGTCGATCCCTCGGACCCGATCAAAATCGGGCGTACACGCGACGCGTGGACGGCGGTTGTGAAAAAAAGTGAATACGCCGACGGTCCGGCGACTCTCCTTGAGGTCGTGCTGGCGGGCGGAAAACTCGACCGGCCGGTGCTCGTGTCCTGGCGCGCGGACAAGTGACGGGATTTTCATTAGACAGCTTCCCGCCCCTCGCCACCGTCTCCAACGCAACAGAATCCCCTACCCACATCATCATGAAAAACAACACGTTCCTCGGCGCCGTGCTCGGTGCCATGATTTGCAGCGCCACCGCTTACGCCGTCGAACCCGGTGATGCGGCACCCGCCTTCACCGTGAAAAACGTAAAGGGCGAGGAAGTCTCGCTCTCCGACTACAAGGACAAGGTGGTGGTCCTCGAGTGGATCAACCATTCCTGCCCCTTCGTCCAGAAGCACTACGGCAGCGGCAACATGCAGAAGCTGCAGGAAACTTACACCGGCAAGGACGTCGTGTGGATTTCCGTCAACTCTTCCGCTGAAGGCCAACAGGGCTATCTACCGGGCGAAGAGCTGGCGGCCAAGAGCGCCAAGGAAGGCAGCAAGGCGAGCCAGATCGTCATCGACAGCGATGGCAAGGTCGGCCACGCCTATGATGCCAAGACCACCCCGCACATGATCGTCATCGGCAAGGATGGCAAGGTTGCCTACAACGGGGCGATCGATTCCAAGGCTTCGGTCGACGCGGCGGACATCGCCTCGTCCGACAACTACGTCGCCGCGGCCCTGGATGCCGTGCTCGCCGGCCAGACCGTCGAGACCGCCAAGACCAAGCCCTACGGCTGCGGCGTGAAATACGCCAAGTAAGCCGTTTCCCGGCCTTTCCCTTCCAGCCTCCGGGTCGCGGCCCGGGGGCTTTTTCGTGCCGTCATGACCGGAGGAACTCCGTGTGGATCAGTTTCCCGGGAACGGATCGGCATTCAGGCGCAGCTGGATTTCCTCCATCGGGATCGCCGGTTTGGCGGGCGGGTCGGCGCGGCGGATCATCGCGAGGCCAAGGGCGGTGATTACGGCCAGCGCGACCAGGGCGATCAGCGCCGCGGCGGAACCGCGCGGGGTGCCGGAGAACATCCGCTTCACCCGTGCCTCAAGCCCGCTCTCGTGGGCCATGGCCAGCGCGGTGGCGGGTGAAGGGGTCGAGGCCGCCAGATCGCACAGGACATTCGCATAACGCTCGGCCCCGAGCCCGCCGGCCACCACCTGCTCGTCGCAGGCATATTCGCACTGGTCGCCCAGGCGCCGGGCCATCCACCAGACCAGCGGGTTGAACCAGTGCAGCGCGCAGGCGATGGCGCCGGTCGCTCTCAGCAGGGGATCCTTCCGCCGGTGATGGGTGATCTCATGGGCCAGCACCGTCTCGCGGGTTTCCGCGGACCAGTCGTGCCAGGAGGCGGGGACGAAGACGACCGGCTTCAGGATTCCCGCGGCCACCGGGCTGGTGATCGCATCCAGTTCGCGGATGTCCACCAGCGCGTCGCCCGCTTCGCGCGCTTCGATCCGCCGGGACTGCTTCCTCCAGCGATGTAGGACGGTCAACGCCACCGCCAGCCGCAACGATGCGATCGCCACGCCTGCACCCCAGATCCAGGGCAGCCACCGCAGCCATCGCGCCTCGCCGCCGGGGTTCGAAGGGGCGGGGGGGAGGACGTCCAAGGTCGGCAGGAAAAAAAGCAGCGGGAACGCGGCGAGCAGGACCAGCACCAGCAGCGTGAGCCGCGGGTCGCGGGCCTCGTCACGCCTGCCCGCGAACCACACGGTGGCGGTGGCGATCACGGAAAACGCGATGGAGGAAAGGAACATGGTATTAATCTGGTCATTCTGCGGGAAGCAGGGCGATCCAGAGGCGACACTTCATGGCGGGAAAGTTACCCTTGGGGGCCGATCAGCTTCCTGATCCTCTCGATCTCGGCCTTGCTGAGTTGCTGGTCCTTGGGGTCGAGCAGGGCGGCGACGAGGTTCTCGGGTTTGCCCTCGAAGAAGGTGGAGAGCAGTTGCTTCAGCGCGGAGCGCTTGGCCTTCTTCTCCGGGACCTCGGGACGGTAGACATAGCGCCGGGACTCCTTGCGGTGGGAGATCAGTCCCTTTTCCAGCATCGTCGCCAGCAGTGCCCGGACGGCGGAATAGGTCGGCGCGTCGGCCATGTCATCCATCACCTCCTGGGCGGTCGCCTCACCGCGGCGGTAGAGGATCTCCATGACCTGACGTTCGCGCCTTGCCAGGGTTTCAGCATTGCTCATGGGGTGCAACGTAGAGGGTGCTGGAAAAGCTGCAATTAAAATGTTGGAAAAATAGCACAAAGAGATTGACGGCGGGTTGTTCAAATGCTGGAAATCCAGCACCATGAAATGCATGATCAACACCAAGGGGATCGCCGGCTGCGGCGGCAAGATCGGTCTCGCGCTGGCTTCGGCCCTGTGGCTGGCGAGTTGCGCCGTCAACGACGGTCCCTATGCCGGTTCGGATGCCTACATCGCACCGGGCGAGGCGCTGGCATCGCCATCGGTGAAGGCGGACTCCTCGCCGCGGCCGCGGAAGGCGGCCCAGGAACGTCCCGGGCTCGCCACCGGCTTCGGGGAGTCGACCCGCTCGCCGTGGAACCGGCAGTCCTTCGTCCGCGCCTCGTCGAAGCCGGCGGGCACCGGGGTGATCTACTACAACAACCGGGAAGGCATCGACGCGATGACCGGCTACAAAAGCAAGGTGGACGGGATCCAGACCGCCGCCGGGAACATGGTCGAGTGGGGGATCAAGGGCGGCTTCGGTTTCCTGCCCACCTACGATACCTATCGGAATTCCAAGCGGTTCGTGGTCGGCAAGCGGGACGGGAGCTATTCCATCTACCTCAAGAACCGCTGCAAGAGCCGGCTCGAGGTGGTGCTGAGCGTCGACGGGCTCGATGTCATCGACGGCAAGACCGCGGGCTTCTCGAAACGCGGCTACGTGATCGCTCCCGATGAAACGCTGGAGGTGAAGGGCTGGCGGACCAGCCCCGACACCGTGGCGCGGTTCAAGTTCTCCACGGTGTCCGGATCGTACGCGAACCTGGCGCATGGCGAGCACCGCAACGTCGGGGTGATCGGGCTGGCGGTCTTCACCGAGAAGGGGGTCGATCCCTGGACCTGGATGCCGGACGAGGTGAATGACCGGATGACGGCGAACCCGTTCGCCAGGGTGCCCTGAATTCCGGCAACTACGGTGATAAAGTAGAAAGGCGTGAGCCGTTATCCCCCCCGGAATTCCGACTCACGCCTTTTTCTGGTTTTTGCGGGCCTGTCCGGTCGCCCTGACGTCTGAAATCCCCCCGGAGATCAGCCTCAATGGTAGCGACGGCCTGGTGATCCGCTTCCCGTCTACAAACCGAAGCTCGCCGACGGGTCCCGGAAGGTGACGGGTCGATGGATTTTGGCCAGCCAGAAATGACCCGTACCCGGAGAAACTTATTCCCAGGTTTTTCCCATCGCCGGGCGGCTTCCTTGGAAGCTCAGCAGCCTCAATCCTTTTTGCCGATCAGGGTCTCCACGGTCTGCTGCAGGTGCTGCAGGATTTTCTCGTCGTAGACCTTCTTGCCGTCGTGCGTCGTGATGTAGATCGTGTCCATCGCGGCGCCCTTCTCGGTGGAGATCCGCGCATTGGCGGTGTTGAGGCCGTGGCTGTTGATGGCGTGGAAGAGGTCGTGGAGCAGCCCGATCCGGTCCACCGCCTGGACTTCGATCGCGGTGTAGGTGGGATGGAGATCATTGGAAACGTAGGCGCGGACGGGGAAGGCCATGCCATGATCGTCCTTCGGCCGGAGCAGGTTCGGCTTGCGTCGGAAATAACGGGCGTGCTCGTACTTCGCCAGCTGGCCGACTTCCTTGAGGGTCGATGACAAGCGTTTGCGCAGGTTGAGGTCGGAGACCGGCTCGAAGTTGGTGGTGCAGACGCGAAACAGGTCGAGCACCACGCCATCGGTGCGGGTGAAGAAGTCGGCCGAAAGGATGTTCAGCTCCTCGGAGGCGAGGGCGCAGCAGATCTTTTCCAGCAGCAGCGGCTGGTCGCGGGTGGCGATCACCAGCTCGGTGTAGCCCTTCTCCGGGCTGTCGAGCCACTGCAGCGAGCATTCGAAGGTGTTGTCCTCCGCGGGAGGAGCGAGGCGGTAGACGGCCTTCACATGCGATGCAACGGCGGCAGGGCTGCGGAAGCGGAAATAGGATTCCGGCATCCGCTTGAAATGGTCGTCGAGGGCGGTGTGTTTTTCCGGCTTGAGCTGCGCCTTGGCGAGTTCCTTGAGCTCCTTCTTTTCGGTCCGGATCGATGCCGCGTAGCGCTCGCGGCCTTCCGACAGGAAGATCCGGGTGCTCGAGTGGAGCTGGAGCATCAGCGTTTCCTTCCAGCTCGACCAGGTCTCGGTGTTGGTGCCGTTGGAGTCGGCGTAGCTGAACAACAGCAGGAGATCGAGGCGGGCCTTGGTTTTGACGATCCGCGCGAACTCGGCGACCACGTCGGGGTCCTCGATGTTCCGGGTGGTGGCGAAGCGCCAGAAGGTGAGGTGGTGGTCCACCAGAAACATGATCAGGGCGCGGCGCGGGCCGTGGACCTGCAGGCGGTTGCAGAGCTTGGAGGCCAGCATCGCCGAGCCGTCCGTGTGCTCGCGGACGTTCTCCGCGCGGCCGGTGTCGTGGAGGATCAGTGCGAGGTAGAGCGCGTAGGGGTCCTCGGCTTCGTGGAAAAGGCGGCGGTAGATCTGCTTCTTCGGCTCTTCGCTGCCGACCAGCGCGTCGAGTTCCTCGATGCAGCGCAGGGTGTGTTCGTCGGCGGTGTAGCGGTGGAAGAATTCGTGCTGGACCAGGCAGTCGAGCGCGCCGAACTCCGGCAGGTAGCGGCCGAGGAAGCCGACGCGGTGCATCTGCCGCAGCGTGCGGGCGACGTCGCCCTTGCGTTCGAGGATGGCCTGGAAAGTCTCGCGGTTCGTCTTCGAGTAGCAGAAGGGGCGGCCGATGTCCTCGCGGTGGGCCTTGACGAGCTTGCGCATCGCCGGGCTGAGCCGCAGACCGCGCACCTGGCAGTGCTGGAAGAGCCGCATCAGGCGATGGGGATCCTCTTTGAAGATGCTGTTGTTCTGCGGGAAGATGCGGCCGTCGCGGCCGACGAAGCCGTCGAACTCCTCGCGCTTCTTCTTGCGGACCATCAGGTAGGACTTCAGCCCGGATTCGGCGCGAGTTTCCTGATCGATCTCGAAGGTCTCCATCAGCGACTCGGTGTGCCGGTAGAGGGCGCGCGTGTGCCGGTAGTAGTCGCGCATGAAGGCCTCGGTGCGGCGCAGGATGCTGCGCTGCGGGTAGCGGAAGTTGGTCGCGACGACGCCCTGCAGGCGCAAGGTCAGCTGGTCGCTGGCACGGCCGGCATCGTAGTGGAGCTCGTTGCGGACGCGGTTGAGGAAGTCGTAGGCCGCCTCGATGTTGCGCAGTGCGGCCGCGGTCAGGAGGCGGTCGTCGACGAGTTCGCGCAGGCTTTTCGCCCCGAGCTTCACCCGCGCGACCCAGCAGATGTTGTGGTAGTCGCGCATCCCGCCGCAGCTCTCCTTCACGTTCGGCTCCTGAAGGAACACGGTCTTGGACGACTTTTCGTGGCGGTTGACGAGGTCCTGGCGGCGCAGCTCGAAAAAGGCCGCCTGGCCCTTGGCGATGCATTCCTTTTCAAAGCGGGCCTGGAACTCGGCGAACAACTTCTTGTCGCCGGCGATCAGGCGCGCTTCCATCAGGGCGGTCTTGTTCTCCTGGTCGGCCTTGGCCTGCTGGATGCATTCGGCGACGGAGCGGCAGGCGTGGCCGACCTTGAAGCCGACGTCCCACAGCAGGTAGAGGATTTCCTGCACCAGCGAGGTGAGGTCGGCCGGCAGCTTGTTGGACGCGCGCGGCAGGAGGAAGAGGATGTCGATGTCGGAACAAGGATTGAGCGTGCCCCGACCATAGCCGCCGATCGCCACCAGGCCGATCACCGGCGCGTCCTTGCGCTTGGACAGCGCGAGGTCGAAGAGCGAACGCAGCACGACATCGAGCAAGCCGGCGCGGGCATGGGCGGTTTCCAGGCCGCCCGCCCCGGCGCGGTGATGGAGCTTGATGCGGTGTTCCTCGATCTTGAGGAAGCGCTTGTAGAGGGCGATGCGTTCGGCTGGCGAAAGATGGCCCTGGACCGCGGGCTTGAGGGCCTTTTTCGCGTGGGCTTGCAGGGTTTTCAGGTGGGCGGACATCCAGTGGTTCTAGCGTGCGCGGATTTCCCCGTGGGTCAAGGCGCGGGCTTGATCGGGACTTGCCGGGGCCGGGAGGACGGTGAAAGTCGCGGCATGCCGAGCCCATCCGAGCGACCGACCGCACGCGCCCACCGCGAGGTGACGGCGGTGCTGCGGGCCGGCGACCTCGCCGTCGACGCCACCGCGGGCAACGGCCACGACACGCTCTTCCTCGCCGAACGGGTGGGAGAGGACGGGCGGGTGATCGCCTTCGACATCCAGGCGGCGGCGATCGATGCGACGCGGATGCGCCTGGAGGCCGCGGGCTTGTCCGGCCGGGTCGAGTTGCATCAGGCGTCGCACGGGCGGCTGTTGGAGACGGCCGGTCGCGGCACGGTGACGGCGGTGATGTTCAACCTGGGCTACTTTCCCGGTGGCGACCACGCGGTGATCACCCGGACCGAGGAAACGCTGGCCGCCCTGGGGCAAGCGCTGGAGGCGCTCCGGCCTGGCGGGTTGTTGACCATCGTCTGCTACCCGGGTCATCCGGGGGGCGACGAGGAAAGCGACGCGGTGCTGGCATGGGGAGGGGCATTGGCGGCCGATGCTTTCCGCTGCGAGGTCAGCCGGCGCACCGACACCCTGCGGCCGTCGCCGTTTCTCGTCATGGTGACACGATCCCGAGATTGACCGTCCCTGGCTTTTCGGGCTTCTGGCGGTTTCAAACATGTCGTTCCGTCTCTGTGCCCTGTTCGCCGCGGCGTTTCCGTTATGGATTGTGCTCGGTTGTGGCTGGGCGTGGCTGCGGCCGCACGACTGGATCTGGTTCCGGCCATGGATTGAGCCCGGCCTGGGGCTGATCATGCTGGGCATGGGGCTGACGCTCCGGCTGGCGGACTTCGCCGCGGTCGCGAAACGTCCCGCCGCGGTGGCCGCGGGTTTGCTCGCGCAGTTCATCATCATGCCCGCGAGCGGGTGGTTGATCGCGCGGGTGTTTCACCTCGAACCGGGACTGGCGCTCGGGCTGGTGCTGGTGGCGTGCTGCCCGGGAGGGACGGCTTCGAATGTCATCTGCTACCTCGCGCGGGCGAACGTCGCCTTGAGCGTGCTGATGACCATGTGTTCCACCTTTGCGGCGGTGGTCATGACGCCGCTGCTGACCAAGTGGCTGGCGGGGAAATACCTGCCGGTCGATGCCGCGGCCCTGTTCCAATCGATGCTGCTGGTGGTGCTGCTGCCGCTGGTCACCGGCATTGCGGTGAACACCGCGGTGGGCCGCCTGCGGCATCCGGAGAAGGTCCGCCGGGCGGTGGGCGCCGCCGGGCCGGTGCTGAGCGTGCTGGTCATCGTGCTCATTGTCGGCTGCATCGTGGCGCTGAAAAAGGCTGAGATCGCCCGCGCGGCGGGCCCCCTGTTCCTGTCGGTGTTCCTGCTGCACGCGTCGGGCTTCGGCTTCGGCTACCTGGCGATGTGGCTGTTCCGGCAGGACGAATCATTGCGGCGGACGGTGTCGATCGAGGTCGGCATGCAGAACAGCGGCCTCGGCAGCGCGCTGGCCACCAAGCATTTCGCTGAGTACGCGCTGGCGCCGGTGCCGGCGGCGATCTCCGCCGTTTACCACTGCATCATCGGCAGCCTGCTGGCGGCCTGGTGGCGCCGGCGCTGATACGAAAAAGGCCGCGCCCCGGTGTGCGGGGAGCGGCCTTTGGATGAAATCCGGTGCGGGATTCAGAACACCTCGCCGTCCTTGAAGAAGCGCTTGAGCTCGGCTTCGGCCGCTTCGGTGCTGTCGGAAGCATGGCAGACGTTGCGCATCTTGGCGTCGCCTTCCTTGTCGCCGAAGTCGCCGCGGATGGTGCCCGGGGCGGCGGCCTTGGAATCGGTGGGGCCGAGGAGGTCGCGGACCTTGGCGATGACATCGTCGCCTTCCAAGGCGAGGGCGATGACCGGCGTTTCCTGCATGAATTCGCGCACCGACGGGAAGAAGGGCTTGTCGGCGATGTGCGAGTAGTGGTCGGCGAGGAGCTCGTCGGTGAGGAAGAGCATCTTCATGCCACGGATCTTGAAGCCAGCCTTCTCAAAGCGGGCGAGAACGGTGCCGACGAGGCTTTTGGCGACGGCGTCGGGCTTGAAAAGGATGAGGGTGGTCTCGAGAGCCATGCGCGGGAGGTAGGTGGCAGGGGGCGGGCTGGCAAGCCTTTTGGCGTTAGAGAAGTGCCGGTGCTCCGGGATCCCGGCGGGGTGTTTCCGCTCAGACGGTGAGGGTTTGCTTGCCGGCTTCGTCGCGGGTTGTCGCGGCGAGTCCTGTTTTCTCGATGGCGTCGGGCCGGTCCTTGCCGGCCCTGAGGGTGTGGCTCCCGGCCGAGTAGACCTGCGGCTGGAAGCGGTTGCCCTGGATCCGGACGGTGTAGAGGATTTCGCCCGACGACTCCTCGATGACCTGGACCACCGGATTGTCGAGGCCGTCGAAGGTGAACTCGGGCAGATAGCCGGCGACCTTGCGGCCGTCGTTGCCGGCCATGGGAACGGTGACCGGCCACCCCGGGAACTGGCCGCTGTCGCCGGCCTTGGCGTCGGAGAAGCGCGGCCAGCACTCGAAGCGGATGGTGCGCTTCTTCTTGTTGAAGCGGACCACGCCGTAGCCGTCGCCGCGTTGCTTCTCGTCGCTGATGTCCGGCGGGTTGGCGTAAGTGAGCATCGAGATCTTGTTGCCAAGGCCGTCGCGGAAGTCGCCGGTCCACGGGTGCGGGCTACCGGGGACCGGATTCGAGCCGGCCTTTTCGTCGAGCGGATGCCACCAGCGGCCGTAGATCGTGTTGACCAGCGCCGGGCTGGTGAACTCGTAGGGACCGTCGCCGAAGTCCTCGATGCCTTGCTTGGTGACGACGGCGAGGTGCTGGTCGCCGCAGAGGTGGACGGCCCAGCAGCGGCGGATCTCCTCCAGCGCGCGCTTGCGCGGGGTCTGAGGCCAGCCGTTGCAGTCGAGGTCCGCGAGCAGCCGGTTCTTCGGCCCGCCATGCATGTGGACGGCGCCGCAGAACGCGGTCTGCGAAAGCACCACCTTCATTTCCGCGCCCGACCAGTCCTGGCCCCATTCATGGAGAAACTTTTCCTGGCGCTTGCCGAGCAGTTCGAGGCCGGCGACATCGATCGATCCCGGATCATACGACGGGTCATTGATGTGGTCGGGGCGGGGGCCCATTTTCGGGATCTTGCCGTCGGGGCCGGACTTGAACTTGCGATCCTCGAGGATCGCGAAATCGACGCCGCCGACCCGCAGGTTGGTGTAATAGACGGTGATGCCGCGTTCGACCGGGGTCGGGTCGTAGGGGTCGGGCAGGCTCCAGGATTGCTGCCGCTGGACCATGTTCACGTAGTCGGCGGGGAAGAAGTAGCCGCCGTCCGCGCCCGCCCGCGTCTTGCTCTGGCGGCCGTTTTCCCCCCACAAGTTGCCTTGGCCGATGTCGTGGTCGTCGGGCGTGCAGATCGTCGGCCGGTTGCGGATGACGTCGCGGAATTGCAGGCCGAACTCGAGCCAGCCCGCGGTGTGTTCGGTTTCCCGGTAGGTCTGGTCGCCGGCGAAAAACAAGACGTCGGGGTCGTGGTGAAGCAGGTGCTCGACGATCTCCGGCCGCATGCCGCCGGTGCGGCTGGAATTGCACGACATGTTGGCGATGACGATCTCCTCCTTGTCGACGGGGTCGCGGCGGATCAGGCCGTCGAACATCGCCTCCCCGCCGTGGCGCACGCGGTAGGGGACGTCTTGGGTGTTGTCCCAGTTTTCGATCCGGAAGTGGGCGCTCCAGCCGGGAACCACGACCTCGGCCTTCGCCGCTTCCTGCCATTCGCCGTTTCGCTGGAGCTCGAGCCGCACCTCGCGGGCTTCGCCGGGCATCAGCGGGAACAGCTGGGCGGTCAGCTTCAGGACCCCGCGGTCGTGGGTGTAGAGCGCGAAGGCCACGACCTCGTCGCGCGGCACCTTGAGTGACGGGGGCGGGTTGTTCTTGGGCGGAAGGACTTTCCACCACTCGCCGTTCGAGAGGGAGTCGAGATTGGGAAAACGCGTGCCGAAGACGGGGCCCGGCGGCTCGGACGCGGCGAGCAGGGAGGTCGTGGAGCCGCGCCAGAAGAGCAGGGGCGTCAACTTCAGGAGCAGGCGGCGGCTGATCGAATTCATGGTCGTCAATCAGCCGCTTTCACGGCCCGACGACGACAAAAAAGAGCGATATATTCTCTTTTTTGGAGAAAACATGACGAATTGATCTCTCCGGCGAGGGCGCTAGCGCAGGGTGGCGGCGATTTCCGTCGCGAGCCGGGCCAGCAGGCGGGACTGGGCGGCCGCCAGTTCGTCGTAGCCGTCGGCGTTCATGGGTTCGCTGCCGGACCAGGACTTCGAGGCGATCATGCGGCGGTCGGGAAGGGAGTAGACGCGCCAGGCGGCGTCGATCACCGCGTCACCGTTGCTGGTGCCGTGGAGCTGGCGGATGTCGAGGGAGATCTGGTAACGGAGCTCGCCATCGCTGCCCCAGGGGTAGGTGCGGACATTGCCGGTGCCGAGGCGGCGCCCGAGGTTGGTGGCGGTGACGCGGGCGATGTTTTCCTCGAGGTCGCCGGCCCAGCGGTGGGACTCTGCGACCGCCATGCGATTGCCGCTTTCCTGGAACACCAGGTTGGCGCGGTCGAGGTAACCGGCGAGCGAGACCGGACCGACGCCGATGGTCATGCCGCCGCCGGCCGGGGGCGGGCCCTCGGGCGTCAGGACATAGAAGGATTTGGGCGCGGCGCAGGCGGCGAGAAGGAGGGCAATGACAAGGGCGAGCGGGCGCATGAGATGACGAAGGTGGAATTCAGAATGACGGATGTCGTGTGACGGGAAGAACCGATGGCGGGGCTTTCGGGTGTCTCATTGGCACCTGGAACTTCAGCGCTTCGCGCGCGGGATCGGGTCGCCGCTGCCTTCGCGGCCGAAGAGCAGGGAGTTGGGTTTTTCCTCGATGGAATCGGAAAGGACCTTGAAGGAGCGGAGGGCGGCGCGGAGCTCGTCGAGGGTGCGGGCGAGGTCGCCCTGCATCGCTCCCTCCGGGCCGAGGCTGGCGACCGAGGCGCGCACCTCCTTGAGGGTGGCGTCGAGTTCGGCGGTCAGGTTCTGGGTTTCGTCGCGGGCGAGCAGCTCGCGGGCTTCCGCCAGGGCCCCTTCGGCCTCACTGAGGGTGCCACGGAGGTCCTTGACGGTGATCGTGATCTCGTCGGCGGTGTTGCCGAACTTGGTGAGGGTTTCTTCCAGCGGCAGGGCCTCGATCTTGGCAAGGATGGCATCGACCTTGTCCTGCAGGCGGGCGAGGCCCGACGACTCGGTGGGGATGACATCGAAGTCGCCGTAGCGGCTGAGCTCGGCGGGGAACGGGTTGCTGGCGAAGTCGAGATCGATGTAGAGCGCGCCGGTCAGCAGCGAGCCGGTGCTGAGGGTGGCGCGGAGGCCGCGGCGGACCGATTCGGCCAGGATCTTGCCCTCGTCCTTCACGTCTTCCACGGCCTTGTTGAGGGTGGAGGTGTCGATCTCGATCAGCACCGGGACGCGCGAGTCGCCGAGCGGCGAGTAGTCGAAGCTGATCTCGTCCACCCGACCGATCTGGATGCCACGGTACTCGACCGGGGCGCCGACCGTCAGGCCGCGGACCGATTGGTCGAAGAAGACCAGGCAGCGGTGATCCGGCTTGAAGACCGATTTCCGGGCTTCGGACTCGTCGGGGTAGAGCGTGAATACCGCGCCGTCGAGGATGGGATTGCCCGGCGTGCCGCCTTTCGGCACCGCGAACGAGGCCCCGCCGGACACCATGGCCTGGAACGACGGCGTGCTGAGCTTGAAGCCGTCGGCACCGGCGGTGACATCGATGCCACTGGTATTCCAGAAGCAGGTCCCATCCTTCACCAGCGAGGCGTAGTCGTCCTCGATGAAGACGTCGAAGCGGATGCGGCGGTTCTTGATGTCGAGCGTGCGGCGCTCGACGCGCCCGACCTCGAAGCCGCGGTAATAGATCGGCGAACCGACCGACAGGGAGCCGGCTTCCTCGGAGATCAAGGTGAGACGGAGCCCGGGGATGTTGGAACTGGTGACGGGTGGCTCCTCGAGGCCCTGGTAATGATGGGTGTTGGCCGGACCGTCGCCGGGTTCGAGCTCGATGTAGGAACCGCTGAAGATCGTGCCGATGCCGGAGATGCTGTTGGTGGAAATGCGCGGTTTGACGACCCACAGCCGGCTGTTCTTGCGGAGCAGGTCTTCCGACTTCGGTTCGATGCGCAGCTCGACGATGACCGACTGGAGGTCGGGGGCGAGATCGATGCGCTCGACCATGCCGATGCGGACGGAGCGGCAGCGGACCTCGGTGGTGCCGGCGACGATGCTGTCGGCGGTTTCGAAGGTGACAAAGACCAGGGGTCCCTTGTCGTGGTAGTTCTTCCAAACCAGCCAGCCGGCGACCAGCAGGGCGACGATGGGCACGACCCAGACGCTGCTCCAGCGGCGGCGACGGCGGACAATGGCGCGCGGTTCGTCGGATTCTTCACTCATGGGTGGCGGCGAGGTCTGCAGGTTCATCGACCACGATGCCGTGCTGGCGGTCCCACAGCAGGCGGGGGTCGAAGCTCATGGCGGCGAACATGGTCAGGACGACGACGGCTGCAAAGGAAACGATTGCGGGGCCGGGGGTGACGGTGGAAATCGCGCCGATCTGCACCAGGCAGACCAGGATGGCGACGACGAAGACATCGACCATCGACCAGCGGCCGACCAGCTCGGTGAGGTGGTAGAGTCGGGACAGGGCTTTCGGGGATGCCGCGGTGACGCCCGAAGCGGCGAGGCAGAGCCAGACCAGCGCCAGCATCTTGAGGATCGGGATCAGGATGCTGGCGGTGAAGATGATCGCGGCGACGAGCGTGTCGCCCTTGTGCCAGAAATTGATGACGCCCGACATGATGGTGTCGCTGGAGTCGCCGCCGAAGCCGCCGATGGTCATCATCGGGAGCAGGTTGGCCGGCAGGTAGAAGGCCAGCGCGGCGACCAGGAAGGCCCAGGTGCGGGCCAGGCTGTGAGGCTTCCTGAGGTGCAGGGTGCTGTGGCAGCGCGGGCAATGCCCGAGCGTGACCGGGCTGACCTTCCCGCACAGGTGGCAGGAGGCGAGACCGTCGGCGGCGGCACTGCGGGGTGGCGTCATTTTGAGCGGGCGAGGGCGATTTCGAGGCGATCCCAGAGTTCGAGGCGGTCGATCCCGGCCATCGCGCAGGCGGTGCACAGGACCAGCCCGGCGAGCGCCCACAGGCCGGTGCCGAGGTGGATATGGCCGACCGAGCCAAGTTTCAACAGGGCGACAAGGATGCCGACGAGGAAAACTTCCACCATGCTCCAAGGCTCTGACAGCTGGAAGATGCGGGTGACCGTTACGGCGCCCGGCAGGGCGATGCCGAAGCGCAGGGGCGCCGCGACGTAGAGCAATCCGCCGACCAGGGTGAGCGGTGCGACGACGGTGAAAACGATGGCGGCGATGGCAATCAGCGGGCTGCCATCGTGATAAAAGGTCATCGCCGCCTCGACGATGGTGAGCGCCGTGCGGGTGCCGCCGGCTTGCAGGGTGATGCAGGGAAAGAGGTGGGCGATCAGCATGAAGACCAGCGCGGCGGAAGAGAATCCGGTGGCCCGGGCGAGCGAGCGCGGGCGGTTCTGGTAGATCAGCTCGCCGCAGCGGCAGCAGTGGGCGGCATCCCCCTCGGGCAGGCGCGGCGCCTGTTGCAAGGCGTCGCAAAAGTGGCAGGCGACCTGGTTCGACGAATCGTTCAGGCGCGGCCAAGAAAGCCCGGGAAGGTCGCGTTTCATCCGGTCATCCGAGTTTCACCGCGGTGCCGAAGGCGATGACCTCCGACATGCCCTGCATGACCGCCGAAGTGGCGAAGCGGGTGCAAACGACGGCGTCCGCCCCGATCGACTGGGCTTGTTCGACCATCCGGCCGGTGGCGACCCCGCGGGCTTCGACCAGCATCTCGGTGTAGCCGCGGATTTCGCCGCCGACGAGGGTTTTGAAACCGGCCATGATGTCGCGGCCGATGTGTTTCGACCACACGACCGATCCGGTCACCGCGCCGAGCGTGGCGGTGATCGGGCGGCCGGCGACTTGCTCCGTGGTGGTGACGAGGATGGGCAGGGTGGGTGGCATGGCGAAGGGCGGGTTCAGAGGGGGCGGGCGTAGGTGCTGCACCGGTTGTGCCAGCCTTCGCGCCAGCGGGCTTCGCCGCGGGCGGGCGGCGCGTTGGAGATCCGCCGGTCGAGCATGCGCTTGGCGCTGGCGGCGAATTCCGCGGCGGCGGCCTGGCCGGCGGGCACTTCCTTCATGCTGCCGAGCACCTGGAGCAGGCCCCAGCCCTTGCCGTTGTAGCGCTCGGAAGCCTGGGTCCCGTCGCCCTTGAAGTTCACGTAGTCGATCAGCGCGTAGGTGCCGTTCGGGGTGGCCGCGACCTTGTTGTAGTTGGCTTGCAGTCGGCCGCGATCGGACGCGGGTGCCGCCGCGAGGACCTTCGGCAGGGCGGCGCGGGAACGGGCAATGATGAAGTCGGTTTGCAAGGTCACGTTCGCGGCGAGCCAGGAGCGCAGTTCCTGCATGCGGGTGCTGCGGAAGTCGGCCTGGAATGCCGCCTTGCTGGCCCACGGGGCGCGTTTCTCCAGCGCGAGTGCCGGCGGCCGGGCGCCCTGGCGACGGGCGTAGTCGATGAAAGGCGGCCAGCTCTCTTCGAAGCGGCCGTTGAAACCGGCGGGGTACCAGATGAAGTGGCCGATCCCCAGCGACGGGAATTCCTCCCCGGCATTCCAGCTGGTCAGGCCGTCGACGGTGCCGCCGCATTCGTTTTGCCAGATTTTCCGGCCGATCGCGGCTTTCTGGGACGCGCTCAGCTGGGTGGCGGCAGGGGCGGCGGGCGCCTGGCCCTGCATCGAGGCCGGACCGCAGGCCGCGAACACCAGGCCGAGGGGGATGATGAAACGGAAAGGTTGCACGGCGCAGTATTTCCGCGACTTTCGTCGCCACCGCAAGCAGACATGGACAAGATTCCCTGGGACCAGATCTTCAATTTCACCGGAAAGGACGCCGCCAAGCTGTTGATCACCGCCGGTGTCATCCTCTTGGTGACCAAAATCCAGCTCTTCAACGACCGTCTGTCGGCGCTGCTGATCGCGCTGCCCTTCACCTCGCTGGTGGCGATGGCGTGGATGAAACTGGAGAACCAGTCGTCGGAGCGGATTGCCAACCATTCCTCCGGGACCTTCTGGTTTGTGCTTCCAACCCTGCCGATGTTCCTGATCCTGCCGTGGATGCTGCGCAACGGCTGGGGCTTCTGGCTGGCGCTCGGGGTGAACTGCCTGCTGACGACGGGATTTTTCTGGATCACGGTGTTCGTCTTGCGCCGCTTCGGCATCCATCTCCTGTGAATTTCCCCGGATCGGGGTTTTTAGCCTTGTCATTACGGGGTTGATTTGGTCTTTCCCGCCTTCCCGGCCGCGGCAGGCCGTCACGGAATTCACGGCAAGGCATGTCTCCCGATAATATCGTTCCGATCGAGCAGCCGAAGGCCCATTCCCGGTTTCCAGGTACATCCATGAAAAGTGATCTTGTCGAAAAGGCATCCGAGATTGTCAGCGATCCGCTGATCCTTATCAACATGGTCTCCAAGCGGGTCCGCCAATTGAACAGCGGCCGTTCGCCGTTGATTCCCACCCGCCCGAGCATGGGCGCGGCGGACATCGCGTTGACCGAAATCATCGAGGGCAAGATCCGTCTGGTCGCCGGTGGTGCCACGGAGTCGCCCTGAGCGATCCACGCGCCGGGAGCAGGCGTGAACGGGCATGAGTGCGGAAATCTCCAGCAACCGCAAGGCGCGCCGGGATTTCCACATCTCGGACACCTACGAGGCCGGCCTTGAATTGAAGGGCACGGAGGTGAAGTCGATCCGTGCCGGCAAGGTGAATATCTCCGATGCCTTCGCGCGGGTGGAGAAGGGCCAGATTTTCCTCTATGGCTGTGACATCCAGCCGTGGGAGACCGCCTCGACGTGGTTCCAGCACGAGTCGCGCCGTCCGCGCCGGCTGCTGATGCACAAGAAGGAGATCCTCAAGCTGGAGCATGCGGCCGCCGTGAAGGGGGCCTCGTTGCCCTGCCTGAAGATGTATTGGAAGAACCGCCGCGTGAAGGTCGAGCTCGGCATCGGCAAGGGCAAGACCCACGGGGACCAGCGGCACGACTTGAAAAAGAGGGTCGAGCTGCGGGAGGCGCAGCGCGAGGTGGCGCGCTTCAACCGGCAGTAAGCCCGTAAAGGGGCGCCTGGGGTGTCGATTCTTGGCACTTGGAACTTCCTCGCCGGAGCTTCAAGCTCCGTCGGTGCGCCGGCTTCGCAACGACCTCCCCTATACTTTCCGCCCGCCGAAGCCCTGCGGCTGGATCCGGCCGTTCGGGATGTGGGCGAACCGGCGGATCTTCCTGGAGCGGAAATTCCGGGTCACGACCCTCGACGACGAGGGCTTCGAGCGGGTGAGGGAGCTGTCACGGGCGGGGCATGCCGTGCTGTTGGCCCCGAACCACGCCGACCACTCGGATCCCCACGTGATCATCCAGCTGATCGGGCGCCATGGCATGCGGGCGCACTTCATGGCGGCCCGGGAAGTGTTCGAGATCAGCGACGCCGGTTCGTGGGTGCTGCAGCGGATGGGGGTGTTCTCGGTCGACCGGGACGGACCCGATCTTTCCGCGATCAAGACGGCGATCGGGCTGCTGGAGTCCAGCAGCGACCCGATGGTGATCTACCCGGAGGGCGAAATTTACCACCATCACGAGCGGCTCGATCCCTTGCATGAGGGAGTGGCGTCGATCCTGTTGAAGGCGGCGGCCCGCCTCAAGGATCGGAAAAAGGCCTTCCTGGTGCCGGTGGGGATCCGCTTCCGCCACGATCCGGCGGTGGCGGCGACCTTCAGCGACCGGCTGTCGATCCTCGAGGACCGCATCGGCTGGACCCCGCGCCCGGCGCTGGAAGTCGACGAGCGGATCTTGCGCTTGGGAACCGGCCTCCTCGGCTTGAAGGAAATGGAACACACCGGCGACACCGGTCACGGCTCCCTGCAGGACCGCCTAGCGTCCTTTTGCGAAAGGCTCCTGGCCGATGTCGAGGCGCGCCAGGGGAGCGATCCGAAGGCCGTCACCGCGCCGGAGCGGGTGAGAGCCCAGCGTTATCGCATCCGGCGCCGGCTCCTCGACGCGGCGAACCCGCTGCCGGAGGCGGAACGGAGCCGGTTTCTCGACGATCTCGACCGGGTGTTCACCGCGCTCCAGGCGCACAGCTACATCGGGGATTACCTGCTGGCGGAACAGACCTTGGACCGACGGGCGGAAACGATCATGAAGCTGGAGGAGGATTTACTGGGGTTCCCGAATTATCCGGTGGCGAGGACCGCACGGGTGGTGGCGGACGAGCCGATCCCGGTCAGCGAATTGCTCGAATCCGGGCAACTGCCGGCCAAGGGTGGCGCAACGCCGCTGACGGGGATGCTCGAGGAACGCCTGTCTGCTCTCTTATCCCGAATCTGACATGGTCTCGCTGATTGCCCTGCTCATCATCGTCGTGGTTGCGCTGCTGCTGGTGCAACTCGGGGCCAATGCGCTGGTGCTGACCGGCATGTCCCGCTCGGCGGCGGTGTTCCAGGCGGCCTCCGCGTTTTTCGGGGTTGGCTTCACCACCCGCGAGGCGGAAATGGTGGTCGACCATCCGGTGCGGCGGCGGATCATTCTCCACCTGATCATTGCCGGCAACATCGGCCTGACCTCGGCCCTCGCGACCCTGGTGGTCACCTTGGTCCAGACCCGCGATGCGGAGGGACACTTCTGGCTGACCGCGCTGTTGTTTCTGGCCGGGGCGGTCGCTTTCGGGCTGGCCTTGAATATCAAGCTTGTGAAGCGCCCGCTCGACGCCCTGATGTGCCGGATGTTGACCCGGGCCGGGGTGATCCGAGCGCTCGACTACGAGGTGCTGCTGCATGTGAAGGAGGGATTCTCCGTGTCGGAGGTGGAGATGTGGGAGGGGCATCCCTACGCCGGCAAAGCGCTGCACGAATCGAGGCCGTCCGACGACGGATTGGTGATTCTCGGCATCCACCGGGCCGACGGGACTTTCGCCGGGGCGCCCGACAAGCACGTGGTCATCCATCCCGGAGACGTGGTCATGGTCTATGGTTCCGACCTGGCGGTGAAGGCGATGCGGGAGGGCGACGCGCGGGGGGAATCGTGATTCCGTGCTTGCAAAAGCCGCGGATTCCGCTTTCTTCCGCGGTCCCGAACAAGGGTGGCCCGGCCAAGTCGGCGGGACCAAACTGACCATATCCATGAGCGAAAGCACCATCAATCCCGCGGACTTCAAGGCCCACGAAACCGACACCGGCAGCGCCGATTACCAAGTTGCCCTGCTGACCAAGCGCATCGTCCACCTGACCGCCCACCTCGGCGAGCACAAGAAGGACAGCTCGTCCCGCCGCGGACTCCTCAAACTGGTCGCCCAGCGCCGCAAGCTGCTCGACTACGTGAAGGCCAACTCCGAAGAGCGCTACCAGAAGTTGCTCGCCGGCCTCAACCTCCGCAAGTAACCCTTTCCTCCGACGGCCACGGTTCACCCCGTGGCCGTCGTGCATGAAACGGCGGGCTCCGGGAACCGTTTTCCCTTCCGCCGTCGGACAGCCCATCACCACTTTCTTGAATTTGGGGACTGTCCGAAAGCCAAGCACCCGTCTGGCACGTCGTCGGGCGGGCTCACATTGAACAGAAGACAGACAAGATGAATATCCATACCGTCACGAGCCAGGTCGGCTCGAACCCCATCACCATCGAAACGGGCAAGCTCGCCAAGCTGGCCGACGGCGCCGTCGTCGTCACCTGCGGCGAGACCGTGGTCATCGTGACCGCCGTTTCCCAAACCAAAGTGCGCGCCGGCCAGACCTGGTTCCCGCTTTCGGTCGAGTACAAGGAAAAAGCCTCCGCTGCCGGCCAGTTCCCCGGCGGTTACTTCAAGCGCGAAGGCCGCCCCACCGAGAAGGAAATCCTGACCTGCCGGATGACCGACCGCCCGCTGCGGCCGCTTTTCCCCAAGGGCTACCTTTACGAAACCCAGATCGTTGCCCTCCTGCTCTCCGCGGACCAGATCAACGATTCCGATATCCTCGCGATGAACGGCGCCTCGGCCGCCCTCGCGATCTCCGACATCCCGTTCGCCGGCCCGATCGGCGCCGTGCGCGTCGGCCGCGTCGATGGTGAATTCGTCATCAACCCGACCTTCGACGAGCGCGAGGAAAGCGACCTCGACCTGATCTACGTCGGCAACAAGACCGATGTCATCATGATCGAAGGCGCCGCCGACCAGCTCCCGGAAGAGGAGTTCATCAAGGCCCTCCACTTCGCCCAGGCCGCCGTGCAGAAGCTCGTCGAAGCCCAGGAAGAACTGGTCCGCCTCGCCGGCAAGCCGAAGCGCGACTACACCGTGACCGTCGCCAAGGACGAGCTCCTGGAAGTCGGCTACGCCGTCGCCGGCGACCGCATCGAGGACGCCATCTACGCGCCGTCCAAGGTCGAGCGCGGCAAGAAGGTCGGCGCTCTCCGCGACGAGGTGGAAGCGGCGATCATGGAAAAGTATCCCGAAACCACCGAGTTCGAAATCGAGCAGGTCTTCGAATACATCCAGAAGAAGGCCTTCCGCCTTTCGATCATGGAAAAAGGCGTGCGTGCCGACGGCCGTCAGGTCGGCGAGCTCCGCCCGCTGTTCTCCGAAGCCAACTCGCTGCCCCGCGTCCACGGTTCCGCCATCTTCGCCCGCGGCGAGACCCAGGCGCTCGGCATCTGCACCCTGGCCCCGGCTGACGAGAAACAATTCTTCGACAACTACGCCGGTGGTGAGGACAGCAAGCGCTTCATCCTCCACTACAACTTCCCTCCGTTCTCGGTGGGTGAGTGCGGCCGCATGGGTGGCATCAACCGCCGCGAAATCGGCCACGGCGCCCTCGCCGAACGCTCGATCGCCCCGGTCATCCCGGACGTCGAGGATTTCCCGTACGCCATGCGCGTGTCGTCGGAAGTCATGGAATCGAACGGTTCCACCTCGATGGCCACGGTCTGCGCCGGCACCATGTCGCTGCTTTGCGCCGGTGTGCCGCTCAAGGCCCCGGTGGCCGGCATCTCGGTCGGTCTGGTGACCGACTGGAACGAGGACGGCACCCTCAAGGAGCACAAGGCGCTGCTCGACATCATCGGGTCGGAAGACTTCTACGGGGACATGGACTTCAAGCTTTGTGGTACCGAAGCCGGCGTCACCGGCTACCAGCTTGACCTGAAGCTCCCCGGCCTGCCGCTCTCGATCCTCGAGGAAGCGATCCGCATGGCCAAGGATGCCCGCGGCACGATCATCGCCAAGATGGACGAAGCCGTTCATGGTCCGCAGGACCTCAGCCCGCACGCCCCGCGCATCGTCTCCGTCAAGATCCCGGCCGACCGCATCGGCGAGCTGATCGGGCCTGGCGGCAAGAACATCAAGGGCATCCAGGCCGAGTCCGGTGCCGAGCTGAACATCGAGGATGACGGCACCGTCCACATCTACGCCTCCAAGCAGGAAGGCCTGGAGCGTGCGAAGGCGCTGATCGACCGGATGTTCCAGGAAATCGAAGTGGGCAAGGTCTACACCGGCAAGGTGGTCAGCATCACCAACTTCGGTGCCTTCATGGAAGTCCTGCCCGGCAAGGACGGCCTGATCCACGTCTCCGAGCTGGCCGAAGGCCGCACCGAGAAGGTGGAGGACGTCGTCAAGAAGGGCGAGATGATCACCGCCAAGTGCCTCGGCGTAGACGAAAAGGGCCGCGTCAAGATGAGCCGCCGCGCCGTGCTCCGCGAGGAGAAGGCCAAGGCTGCCGAAGAGGAAGGCGTCGAAGCCTGATCCCCGCCAGTTCCTTCACGGGCCCGGTCTTCCGCAAGGGAGGCCGGGCCTTTTTCGTGCCAGGACCCTTTCTCCGTGCCATGCCGGCGCCCGGTGTCACGATCCGGGCATGTCGAGCGCGGATGACGATGAGCGGACCTGCGACGCCTGTGGCGGGGAGTCGGCGATCGTGGTGGATGGCGTCGCCTGGTGCGCTCCCTGCCTGCATGACCGGGGGGGCTGCTGCGGAGAGTTCAGCGGCGCGGACCAAGGGACATGAACCGGGAGTGGTTCCGGTTGCTTGATAATTCATGGTAGCATGTAGGCACAAAGGCATCGCATCATGTATCGGATGCAGAGGAAAGTTGGTGGAAAGAACCAAATGACATGAATTCGGTTGCCCGGGTGTTGGCAGGAAGGCGCAACATGTCGGTATCCGGAACTTCCCGGAGTTGAAAATCCATGTCTGCACCTGTGCTTAGTGAGTCGGAAGTCCGGTCGATGATTCGCTTGGTGGGAGAAGTTGCCGCGATGCGGGGCGGGATGATCGAGAAGCGGCGCAAGCTCATGAACGGCTTGCTCAAGCTGCTCGGAGCGGACCGGTGGTGGTGGTCGGTGGCCAACCCCAACGGGCCGGACGGACGGCCGAGTTACACCGCGGTTTCGCACGGCGGGTTCGAGGACGGGCTGTTCGCGAAGCTTCTCGCCGCCGTCGAGTTCCCCGGATCCTGGCATGTGTTCACCTACTTTGCCCGCGAGCTGGAGGAGACGAAAGTCCACATGACCCGGACCCGGCGGCAGATGGACTTCGACGGCCGTTTCGAATCGCCGGAGACAAAGCGGATGTGGAACGAGGCGGGAGTCGGCGACTTGCTGCTGTCGGTGTGTCCCTTGGAAACGGGCGATTACAGCGCGGTGGGGATTTATCGTTCCTCTGACAGCCGGCCCTTCGATCCGCGGGAGGCGCATATCACCCATCTCCTCATGACGGAGTTGACCTGGCTCCACGCGCTGGGTTGGACGGAGGATCAGAACGAAACTCTGCCAAAGTTGTCACCCCGGCGGCGCACCGTCTTGAATCTGGTGCTTGAGGGTCAATCCCGCAAAGAGATGGCGGCTGCCCTGAAGATCTCAGTGCACACCCTGGACGGCTACGTGAAGGATATCTTCCGGCACTTCGGGGTCCACTCCCAGGCGGAGTTGATCGCCAGCTTCCGGACGGGGGAGGGGGCGGTTACCCCCGGATCAGGGGACTAGGCCCGGCAGTGGGATCCGGGTAGCTTGCCGGCGTTCCAATTTCGGCGAGTCCATTTCTCCCCCCGAGAGGGCAAAGCCAACCAAATGTCCCGTCGTCGCGCTGGATCGCGGCCGGATCGCTCATGATGCGGATGCTTTGAGGCGCGACGGCGGGCAATCGGTCACTCAGGGTGCCGCGGGTGCCGTCTGCTTGGAAAACTCCGCGGTGCTGCTCAGATACCAGATGGCAGCGCCGGTGCCGATCACGGCGAAGAGGATGGTCAGGGCAATAAGCAGGCCGAAACAGGATTTCATCGGAAGACGTTCGGGCACCAGTGTTCAGTTTTCTCCTGAACCGGCAAGGTCGGGTTTTTGCGCGGGTGGACGGCCATCCCGGCTGAATCAGGAGAGGACCAGCCGGGCGGCGTAGGCGCCGTCGGTTCCGTCGGCCTGGGGGGTCACCTGGCGGCTGGATTCGAGGCGGAGCTCGGGGTGATCGGCAAGCACGCTGGCGATGAGGTCCGCGTTCTCTTCCGCTTCGATCGAGCAAGTCGAGTAGACCAAGCGGCCGCCCGGCTTCAGGCAGGGCAGGGCGTTTTCGAGGATCTTCCGCTGCAGCTTGGTCAACTCGGCGATATCCTGCGACCGGAGGCGCCAGCGGACATCGACGCGGCGGCGGAACACGCCGGTGTTCGAGCACGGGACGTCGAGCAGGATGGCATCGAAGGCGCCATGCCACTGCTCCGGTGCCGGCAGGCTCCAGTCGTGGGGCTCGACGGCCGCGTCGCCGCAGTGGAGGCGCCCGAGGTTCTCCCGCAAGCGGGGCAGGCGCTTTTCGTTGGAGTCGGTGCACAGCAGGTCCTTGCCCCCGCCTTGGGCCGCGGCGATGAGGAAGGCCTTGCCGCCGGGCGCGGCGCAGGCATCGAGGATCTTTTCGCCGGGCCGGGGATCGAGCAGCTCGACGGAGTGGCGGGTGGCGGGATCCTGGATGTAGATGGCGCCCTTGCCGAGAAGCTCGCCCGGGACCTGGCCTTCGATCCGCATGAAGCCGGGCGGCAGGTCCGGGTCCTCGGGCGGGGCGGGGGCATCCGCCGCCAGCGGGTTGATCCGGGCGAATGTCGGGGCGGGCTGGTTGTTGAAGGCCATCAACGCGATCGCCTCCTCCTCGCCGAAGGCCGCGCTCCAGCGCTTGAACAACCAGTCGGGGTGGGAATGGCGGACCTCAGGTGGCAATTCCTCCAGGTCGAGCAGCTTCTTCTTCGATGAGGCAGCGCGACGCAGCACGGCGTTGATCAGGCCACGCACCGAGCTCTTGCCGAGCTCGACGGTTTCAAAGACCGCCGCGTGGTCCGGTAGTTCGAGGATCAGGAGCTGGCACAGGCCGACCCGCAGGATGTCGCGGGTTTCGTCGTCGAGCTTGCCCTTGCGCAGGCCGGCGATCCAGTGGTCGAGGAGCCGCAGGTTGCGCAGCACGCCGAGGACGATGGCATTCAACAGGGCCCGGTCGGCCGAGGAGAGGCCGTTGCGGGACGCGTGGCGCTCGATCAGGCCTTCGGCGTAAACGTGACCCTTGGACCAGGCGCGGAGGATGGAGACCGCGGCGCGGCGAGGAGATTTCATGGCGTGGACGAGGGTTGGAAAAAGAACGGGGCACGGACGAAACGCCCGTGCCCCGGTGGGTTCAAGTCTTTCGTTGGCCGGCTCAGCGGCCGATCGAGTAATACTCGAGGCCGGCGGCTTCGGCGTCTTTTGGATCGAGAATGTTGCGGCCGTCGAAGACCAAGGGGGTGCGGAGGCGCTTCTTGATCTCGCTGAGGTCGGCCTGGGCGAACTCCGGCCATTCCGTGCCGATGACCAGTGCGTCGGCGCCGTCGAGGGTCTCGTAGAGGTCGGCGTGATAGCTGATGTCGCCTTCGAGGTCTCCGAATTTCTTGGCGGTCTCGATACCTTGCGGATCGGTCGCGGCCACGACGGCACCCTCCTGGAGCATCTTCTGGCAGAGCTTGATCGCGACCGACTCGCGGACGTCGTCGGTGTTTTGTTTGAACGCGAGGCCCCACAGCGCGATCTTCTTCTCGCGGAAGACCCAGAGCTTTTCCCGGACCTTGTTGAGGAATCGTTCCAGCTGGTTCGCGTTGATGGACTCGACTTCCTTCAGGAGGCCGAAGGGCTGGCCGAGGGCTTCGGAAATATGGATGAAGGCCTTGATGTCCTTCGGGAAGCAGGATCCGCCGTAGCCGAGCCCGGCGTTGAGGAAGGCGCGGCCGATGCGCTTGTCCATGCCGATGCCTTCCGCGACCTTCTCGACGTCGGCACCGGATGCCTCGCAGATGTTCGCGACGGCATTGATGTAGGAAATCTTGAGGGCGAGGAAGGAGTTTGCGGCGTGCTTGATCAGCTCGGCCGAATTGATGTCGGTGACCAAGACGGGAGCCACGAAGGGTTCGTAGATCTTCTGCATCATCGCCAGGGCGCGGTCGTCGTTGGAGCCGATGACGATGCGGTCCGGGTTCAGCAAGTCGTCGACGGCGCAACCTTCACGGAGGAACTCGGGATTCGACACCACGCCGAACTCGACCCCTTCCGGGGCGTAGCGGCGGACGGTTTGTTCCACCTTGTCGCCGGTCTTCACCGGGACCGTGGACTTGTCGACGATCACCCGGTAGCCGGTCTCAGGGGTCAGGCACTGGGCGATCTCGCGGGCGACCTTCTCGATGAACGAGAGGTCCACCGAGCCGTCGGGCTGGGGCGGGGTGGGAACCGCGATGAAAATGACATCACCGTCGCGGACGCCTTCCTCGGTGGAAGTTGTGAATTTCAATCGGCCGGCGGCCACGTTGGACTTCACCAGTTCGGCCAATCCGGGCTCATAGATCGGCACCTGGCCGTCCAGGAGGGTTTTCACCTTCTCCGGATTGTTGTCCACGCAGGTGACCTGATGGCCGACTTCGGCAAAGCAAGTGCCGGAGGTTAGACCGACATATCCGGTCCCGATGATGCTGATTTTCATGATTTAGGGGGGGTGAGCGCGAGCGGTCTAGCAGCCCGGGCGTGCCGGGGCAAGCCCCGCGATGACGTAATGGCAGCGGATCTCAGGCCATTTGCTTCCAGAACAAGCTCGCCGCGATGCCGAGTCCGATGGCCGAGACAATGGCCCGGACCGCAATGGCGGGGATCTTCTGGGCGAAGTGGCTGCCGAGGAAATAGCCAGGGATGGAACCCGCCACCAGCCAGCCGGCGAGCCGCCAGTCGACCGCCCCGCAGGCAATGAAGTAGATCACCGAGGCGATGTTGCAGAGCATGCCGAGCAAGGCCTTGATGGCATTCATGCGGTTGACGTCGCGGAGTCCCAGCAGGCCCAGTCCGGCCAACATCATGATGCCGATTCCGGCCCCGAAATAGCCGCCGTAGAGGGCGACGCCGCTTTGGAACAGGAGTCCCCAGGCCTTCGGGCGATCGGGTTCGGTGTCGGGCTCCTTCTCCCGCTTCCGCCGCAGCCAGCGCTGGATCGGGCCGTTGAGCATGAACAGGGCGGTGGCGAAGAGCAGCAGCCACGGGACAACCTTGTCGAAGAATTCCGACGGCAGCGCGAGCAGCAGCATGCCGCCGCCCAGGCCGCCGAGGAGGCTGACGATGCCCATCGGCAGGATCCACGGCTTCACTTCCGCGAGACGCCTGCGGAAGGCCCACAGGCTCCCGGGCATGCCGAGGAACAGCGCCACGGTCGAGGTGGTGTTCGCCATCACACCGGAAAGCCCCGCCGCCAAGAGGGCGGGGAAGGTGAGCATGGTCCCGCCACCGGCGATCGAATTCATCACCGCCGCCAGGAAGCCGGCGGCGAGGACGATCCATTCGGAGGATTCGGGCACGGACGGAACCAAGCGGCAGATCCGTGAGACCCGTCAAGGCCAGGGATGACCGGGGATGAATTCGGCGAGGTTGTCCCGCGAACTCCAGGTATTCTTCCGGACCGCTTGGAGAATTGGGGCAAGGGGATCACCAATGAAAACGAGGCACTTCGCCCGAGTTCGGGACACGGCTCAAGGTTGGATGCGGTCCTCGGCCGCCGGTAGCCACGTGCCGCCGATTTTCGCCATCAGGCGGACTTTCATGCCGTCCTCCGGGATCTCGCCGGCGGGATAGACCTGCAGCCGGAAGATCGCCTCGCCTGCCGTGGACGCGACGTCGCCATCGCCGTCGCTGTTGGCATCGATGAACAGCAGGTCGCCTTTGTCCCGCAGGGATCCGTTGCCTTGGGAATCCACCATCACCAGCCGGTCGGAGGCGTCATAGAGTTCCACCCGGGCGGGGGCGGAAGTTTCGATCCGGAGGTCCAGTTGGGGGGCATCGGTCGCCGGATGGAGATAGTGATGGTGGATCGGGACGCTGTAGAACGCGTTGCGCTTGAACTCCCCGACATCGATGACGGCAGCGGCGACTCCGTTTTCGGCGGCGTCCACGGTCCAGACCGATTGCTGATCCTGCTGGCCCGGCGCGCTCCAGATCACGGTGAGGGTGCCCTCGCCGATATCCCCGGGAGCGGCGGCAAGGTCGATCAATGTGAAGCTGCCCGGATCCACCCGGAATTTCGGAAGGCGGTCCATGCCGTTCGATCCGAGGGTCACCCGGGTGTTGCCGGTTTCAGGGTCGCGGACGGCATCCGCCGGGATCCCGTTGAACGCGAGGGTGCCCTCAACGGCGTGTGCCGCCGGATTGGAAAGGGTCAGCCGGCCCCGCAGCGGTCTTCCTTCGATCGGCAGGATCAAAGCGCGCAAGGGTTGCAGATCCGCAGCCACCGCGGTTTCTCCTGCTTCGGGCGCGGGGGCGTTCTTCTTGATCCCCGCAAGCAGTCGCTCCACCTCGCCGCGGATTCTGGCGGGCAGAAGTTTCTTGTCACCCGCGAGCCGTGTCGCCTCGGCGGCGGCGGCGTCGGAGCCGGGGGAATCCCCGCATTTCGCCAGTAGCACGGCGAGCCGCGCCAGTTCCGGCGGCAGCAAAGCAAACAGGTCGAAGCCGCGCATCAGCCGGATCGCCTCCCGCCGCATCGCCAGCGCTTCCGCATGGCGTCCGGAGATCTCGAGAAAGGCGGCATAGAGCGAGTAGAGTTCACCTTCCCGGAGCTTGCGGCCGGTGGTTCGGTAGGAATCCAGAAGCAAGAGCAGCTCCTCTTCGATGCCTTCCAGCTTCCCGTCGGAGAGCTGCAGGCGGCAGCGCTCGAACCGCGCGTCCTCGCTCCCGTCAGCGATCTGTTCGTCGAGCAAGCGGAGGCCCGCCTCGTGGTCTCCGCTGGCGATCACGGCGCGGGCGTGGACCAGCGCGGCGGCATGCCAGGATCCGCGGGTCATCGTTCTGGTGTCCTTGGCACGTTGCCACAGATCGCGTGAATCGGTCACGAAGGCGGGCTCGAATTCGCCGAGATCGAGGGCGCAGCGGATGACGCCGATGCGGGCGTTGGTCTTGGAGCGGTCCTGATAGGCATCCGGCCATTCCTGTTCCGCGATCCGCAGGAATTCCCCGCGGGCGACCTCCGGCAGTCCGATGGAAACCAGATTGATGGCATTGCCGAGGGCCGACTTGAACCAGATGTTGGTCGTCTCGTCGTCCGGATGCTTCTCCTGCGATTGCGTGGCCCAATCTTGCACCCACAGGCGCCACTCGAGTGCCTCCCGCCAACGCCCGCCGGCTTGGCGATCGTCGGCCATGGCAAGGAACGAGCCGGCATCAAAGCGGGTGAATTCCTTGATCATCTCGAATTCCCCGTTCGCCTTGATTCTGGGCGTCCCGAAGGGTGGAAGCATCGGGATGTTCCTGCGGCGGATCTCCGGCAATGCGACCAAGCCCGGTCCGAGATCGGGGTAGCTGGTGGGATCCAGCGAGTAGCCGGAGCGCCAGATCGCCTGTTCCAGCCATTCGAGCAGCTCTTTCCTGCGGCCGAAGCGGTGGGCGGTGCTCATGCCGTTCATGGCGTTGGTGATGACCTCCCGGGCCCTGACGGTTTCGCCCATCGCGAGGGAGCGGGAAAACATCCAGTCCCAGATCTCCCCCGCCCAGTCGGGATGTTCGCGGCCGCTGTGCAGCTGGGCTTCCCGCCAGATCGCGATGAAGAGCTCGCGGTAGCTGCCTCCCGCATTCACATAAGCGGTGGTTTCCTCGTCGAGCTGGCGCAAGGCGGCCTCGCTGCCGGAACCGCGGAACGTGGCGGCCATGTCGGCGACGATCTTGTTGCGGTCCGGGACCGGGACTCCCGGGACGGGTTTGATCCGCTTCATCGTCGGATCGGGATCACCGGTCGGCAGGCCGCCGAGCTCCGCCATGCCTCGCTCCGATTGAACCGTCAGGGTGGCGGCGATCACCGGGATGCGGGGAGTGGTGAAATTGTACCAGATCAGGTATTCGCGGCCCGGATCGAGCGAATCCAGCGGGAAGTGTTGGATCAGGAACTTGTTGGATTTCGGGAACCGCTCCGTGAGCAGGGGGAAGGGCCGGGTGGAATACTCCGCGAAACTCAGCGAGAACCTTGCCTCGCCTTCCACCGGGGTGATGAACCACTGGATGGCACCGATGCCGGCTCCCGGGGGCTCGGGCTGCAACATGAACCACGCCATTTTTCCATCCAGCCAAGCGGGCGTGGTGAAGCGGAAGCCATGATAGTAGCGATCGCCGATCTTCAATGGAGCCGCCGGGGGATCAATCAGATGGAACTTCGCGAACCCGTCCGCTGCCTTGCCCATCTCGACCTTTGGAAAGCGGTCGATCTCTTGTTGCAGGGTTCTCTCCCGTTCCGCGGCGCCGACGGGTGACGTGGCAAGAAGGCATGGGAGGGAAAGGACGATCGCGAGTTTCCGCATCATGTCGCCATGCTTCCCGCTGGGTCCTGCCGTGGCAAGCCGATGGAACGACCGGAGGTGGGGTTTTTCGAATCGGGAAAGTCGGGATGCCGATTCGCCATTGAAAAACCCGCCGCGGCCTGCAATCTCGCCGCCTCATGTCCGACCGGAAGACCCTCGACGAACGCAACCAGATGACCGACTTGGAGCGCCTGCGGCACTCCACCGCACACGTGATGGCGACCGCCATCCTGCGGATCTGGCCCGACGCCCAGTTCGCTTACGGGCCGCCGATCGAGAATGGCTTCTACTACGACTTCGACATGAAGCACCGGATCACGCCGGACGATTTCGAAAAAATCGAGGCGGAGATGCGCAAGGTCGCGAAGGAGAACCAGCGCTTCGAGCGGAAGGTCATCTCCCGCGACGAGGCCAAGGCCCTCGCGGAGAGCGGACGCCTCGGCGGACTCTCGGAGCGCCCGGGCAACGCCAGCCGCTTCAAGCTCGACCTGATCGACAAGATCCCCGAGGGCGAGGAGATTTCCTGCTTCCAGAACGGCGACTTCATCGACCTCTGCGCCGGCCCGCACGTCGGCTCCACCGCGAAAACAAAGCACGCGAAACTCATGAGCGTTTCCTCCTCGTTTTACATGGGTGACGAGTCGAAGGGCCAGTTGCAGCGGCTCTATGGCACGGCCTTCCCGACCAAGGACGAACTCGACCAGCATCTGGTCCGGTTGGAAGAAGCCAAGAAGCGCGACCACCGCCGCCTCGGCCGGGAGCTGCAGTTGTTCCACATCGACGAATCGGTCGGCCAGGGCCTGATCTTGTGGAAGCCGAAGGGCGCACTGGTTCGCCGCGCGCTGCAGGAC
Organism: Neoluteolibacter marinus; assembly: GCF_014904755.1. GTDB lineage: Bacteria > Verrucomicrobiota > Verrucomicrobiia > Verrucomicrobiales > Akkermansiaceae > Haloferula > Haloferula marina. Next base: position 51,891 of record NZ_JACZFQ010000101.1, on the reverse strand, counting down.
TTCATTACCCAGGAGCTCGACAAGCAGGGCTACTCGCAGGTCTTCACCCCGCACATCGGCAAGCTCGACCTCTACCGGACGAGCGGCCATTTCCCGTACTATCAGGAAAGCCAGTACCCGCCGATCGCCGAGCGGGACACCCTGGAGAAGCTGGCCGACGAGGATGCCTCGTGCGCCACGCTGATCAACGGCCTGAACGAGGGCACCTACGAGGGCTACATGCTCAAGCCAATGAACTGCCCTCACCACATCAAGATTTTCGCCAGCGAGCACCGCTCGTACCGCGATCTGCCGGTGCGGCTCGCCGAGTTCGGCACGGTCTATCGCTGGGAGCAATCCGGCGAACTCGGAGGCATGACGCGGGTGCGGGGTTTCACCCAGGACGACGCCCACCTTTTCTGCACCCCGGACCAAGTCGCCGCTGAACTCGTCGGCTGCCTGAGCCTCGTCAAGACGGTGTTGACCACGCTCGGCATGTCGGACTACCGGGTCCGGGTCGGCCTGCGGGATCCGGACGACAGCAAGTTCACCGGGGATCCGGAAAAGTGGGATCTCGCCGAGAACGCTTGCCGCGCGGCGGCCGCTACCCTGGACGTCCCCTTCTCGGAGGAAGCCGGTGAGGCGGCCTTCTATGGTCCGAAGATCGACTTCGTGGTGAAGGATGTGATCGGCCGCGACTGGCAGCTTGGCACGGTCCAGGTCGACTACGTCCTGCCGGAACGCTTCGACCTGAGCTACGTCGGTTCCGACAACACGGCCCATCGTCCGGTGATGATCCACCGTGCGCCGTTCGGGTCGCTGGAGCGATTCACCGGCCTTCTGATCGAGCACTTCGAGGGCAAATTCCCGACCTGGCTCGCGCCGGAACAGGTCAGGGTGCTGCCGATTTCCGACAAGTTCCTCGAGGCCGCCGAAGAAGCGACGGTCCGCCTGGCGGAAGCCGGCGTGAGGGTTTCGCTCGACCGTAGTTCCGACAAGGTGGGGGCGAAGATCCGCCTGGCCCGCCTCGATCGGGTGCCCTACATGCTGGTGCTCGGTGCCAAGGAAGTGGAGGAGGGGACGGTCACCATCCGTCACCGCGAAAAGGAGGATCTGGGAGCCAAGCCGCTGGACCAGTTCATCGAGGAAATCACCGCCGAGATCCGCGAACGCCGTTTGTAACGAATCGGTCACGGGCGGCAGGCGCGTAAAATCTCGCTTGCCGCTCGGTCCGGATGCCCCTATAGAATCGCTCCAGTCGCCCGCGAAGGGGATGGGATCACGTCCCGCTGACGCGCATCAAGCGACCGATGGCATCACGCCAACCAATGCATTTCTTGGAACGATATAAGAGGAATCCCGAACCCGGTCATCGTGACCGGCCTCGTTGTTGCGGCTCCGTATGATCCCTGATCCGGACGCTCGTTCCACTTACCCCTTCGCAGGCGAAGGTGCGGTTTTGCCGTGCCCGCCTGTGTCGCACTGAACCTACGGAGGACAAGACCATCGCCAGACCAAAAAGAGGAAACTTCAGGGGTCGTCAGCAACGCGACATGACGCGTGTGAACGACCGGATTCGCGCGCCCAGGGTGCGCGTCGTGCTGTTCAATGGAGACCAGCTCGGCGTGATGAGCACCCGTGAAGCGCTCGACAAGGCGAAGATGATCGGGATGGACCTGATCGAAATCGCCGCCAACGCGGATCCGCCGGTCTGCCGCATCGTCGACTACGGCAAGTACAAGTACGAGCAGTCGAAGCTGAAGAAGCAGAAGTCGAAGAGCTCGACCCGGATGAAGGAAGTGAAGTTCCGTGTCCGCACGGGCCAGCACGACTACAACATCAAGATGGGCCGGGCCGAGACCTTCCTCGACGGTGGCCACAAGGTGCGGATCGTCCTTCAGTTCCGCGGTCGTGAAAACGCCCACAAGGAACTCGGCTTCGACGTGCTGAAGCGGATCATCGAGGACCTCAAGACCATGGCGCACGTGGACCAGGAGCCCCGGCTCAACGGTCGTGCGGTCGGGATGACCCTTTCCCCGCTGCCCGAGCATCAGCGCAAGCGCCACTTCCACCTCTACCACGGCGAGTTGATCGAGGAAGATGACTTCGACGACGACGACGAGGAGGAGGACGAAGACGAGGATGGCGAGGTGATCGATTCCGGTGACGACCACGACGACGAGGAGGAATCCCCGGAGTCGGAAAAGTAACCGGGTGAGTCCGTCACTCTGGTTGTTCGACATCGACGGCACCCTGGTGGACACCGGGGGTGCCGGGATGCGGGCCTTGCAGGCAGCGGCGGAAGAGTGCTTCGGCCATGCCGGGCCTCCCCTCGATTTGGCCGGCAGCACCGATCTGGGAGTGCTGGCCGGCATTCTCGACCATTTCGGCGAGCCCCACGGCGACGAGGTGGCGGATCGCTATTTCGCGGCCTACCACCGGCACTTGGAGCGGAACCTCCGGCACGGCAATTTTCCCGGCCGGGTGCTTCCGGGTGTGAGCGAGCTCCTGGAGTCGCTGGCTTCCGTGCCCGGTGTGAACGTGGGCTTGCTGACCGGGAACACGGCGGCGGGTGCGGCGATCAAGATGCGCCACTTCGGTCTCGACGGCCATTTTGCCTTCGGGGCCTATGGCTGCGATTTCGCGGACCGCAATCGTCTGGGCCCGGTCGCCATCGAACGCGCATCACGGCATTCCGGGCGTTCCTTTTCCCCGGAAGAGATCCTGGTCATCGGCGACACGCCGAAGGATATCGCCTGTGCCCGGGCCATCGGGGCGAGATGCCTTGCCGTCGCGACGGGTGCGTTCGGCCGCGATGTGCTGCAGCAAGCCGGAGCCGATTGGGTCAGGGAGACGCTGGAAGGATTTTCATCCGCTTGGTTGTCTTGACCGGGCGCTGTTGCAGCATCATCCACGCGAAGAGCGCCGGCGTTGAATACGCCTGGCTCCATGAGTCATGCTTGGCGTCGGGATAGTAGGAGGTGCGAAGCCGGGTGCCGCCGGCGGCGAGGATAGCTTTCTCCATCTCGCGGGTCTTGGTGGCGGGAACGACATCGTCCTGATCACCGTGGAAGGCCCAGATCGGGATGTTCTTCAAGGTTCCGGCGCTTGACGGGTCGCCGCCGCCACAGATCGGGACCCCGCAGGCATAGAGCTCCGGTGCTTTTGCGAGACAGGCCCAGGTTCCGAAGCCACCCATGCTGAGTCCGGTCAAGTGGACCCGTGTTGGATCGACTCGGAGCTTTTTCGTGAGTTCGCGGGTCAAGGCGATGATCTCGTCCGGATTCCACCACCGCTCCGCCGGGCACTGCGGGGCGATCAGGATGAACGGGAACCCATGGCCATCCATGGCGGTCTTGGGAGGGCCGTGCTTCTTGACCATCTCCAAGCTGTCGCCGCGTTCGCCCGCACCATGGAGGAAGATGACGAGCGGATGGGTGCCCTCATCGTATTGTTCGGGGAGATATTGGAGGTAGTGCAGCTCCTGCTCTTTGCCGACAGTGAAGACCTCGGATGTTTCGACGGGGGCGGCGAAGGCGACGGCCGGCGCGAGCAACAGGGCAAGGATTCTCATGACCTGACTCCACCGGGTTTCCTCCTGATGGCAAGCGGGAAGGCAAAAAGATGCAACCGGTCGCGTCAGGAACCCGAGACGGCGGGGGCTTCGCCGAGTTTCATGGCGGGCTCGGCCATTTCTTGGTCGGGAAGCGCCGGGACCGGACGAACGAACAGGGTCTCCAACTCGAGCTTGAACCAAATCCGCATGCCGTGGAGCAGGTGTCTCACGGCCTTGAGATTCGGTTCGAAGGGGACATGCACCAGGAAGCGGTGCTTCAGGTTGTTCTTGCCATAGGTGCCCGCGGCGAGCCGCTTGCGGGCGATCGTTTCCAGGCGCCGGTTGTAGCAGGCCATGAAGCGGGCGAAGATCGCCCCGCCGATGCCGTTGTAGGGCATGGTCGAATATTCTCGGTCGGCGTTCGCATACACCGCACGGACGGGGCCGATGAAGTAGGCGGCGATGTCCATCAGGAAGGCCGCGTGCATCAGGTCGGCATCGCCGACATACTGGTACTTGTTCTTGTAGAGGGCGTAGTACCAGCGGTGATAGGACTGCGGATAGATTTCGTTGTGATGGGCCAGGGCCATCTTCATGCAGTCACCGCCGAGGGCCTTCAGGATGATCTTGTGTGCCGCGTAGGTCGCATGGGCACAGTAGTCGAGACCCTGCGAATAGAGCGGGTCCATGAAGCCGGCCGCATCGCCGGCGAGGATCCAGCCGTCGCCGCAGACCTCGGTCGACTTGTAGGGAAGGTGCTTGTAGATGCGCGCGTCGTTCTCGGCCGGAACCGAGTCCTCGAACATCAACTTGCCGATCGGCTGGTCGACGAGGTGCTGTTTGACCCGCTCGCCCACCGGGCCTTCCGAGGGCGGGGTGAAGAGCCGTTCGTCCCAGGTGACGCCGGCGGAAAAGTCGCCGTTGGAGAGGGGAATGATCCACGACCACCAGCCGCGGCCCATCAGGTGATTGGTGGCGCTGCCGCGCGAGACGGTCGGGCCATCGACCAAGCAGGGGGCCATCTGCCGCGCTTCGTGGGAGTCGAGGCTGCGAACGCCGCTGAAGCGGACCCACATCGAGTGCACCGGATGGCCGGCGAGTTTCCGCCAGGTGCCGCGCTTGCGGGCAATCAAGGCCGCCTTGCCGGAGCAGTCGGCGATCCATCCCGCGGTGATGGTCCGCGTCTCGCCGTCCTGCTTGACCTGGACGACGTTCTTTCCAGCACCGTTCAGCTCGAACGACTTGATCGTGGCGGGCCGGAGGATGTCGCAACCTTCCTTCCCGGCCATTTCGAGCAGGTGAAGGTCGAGCTTGGAGCGGTCCAGCTGGTAGGTGGGGTAGCGGGCCTGGGAGTTGGGCCCGATCTCGGAACAGCAGTTCGGGCAGTCGTTGTCCGGGGTGCTAAACCACATCCGCAGGCCGTGCTTCTGGTAATGCTCGGCCGCCAGGTAGTTGGACAAGCCGAGTACCCGGGTGATGAAGCAGCCGGCGACTTCCGAGGTCGACTCGCCCACCTTGCGGTCGAAAACCTCGGACTTTTCAATGATGAGCACCCGGATCGCCGGCCGCGCGCGCTTGAGCAGCAGGCCGAGGGACGAGCCGGAGAAGGCGCCGCCAAAAATCACGACGTCATAGTCGCAGGTCGGATAGGCAGCGCTTTCGGAGGGCATCATGTCGGGAGACGACAGGGCGTTCCCTGCGCAGCCTCGATGCTAGCGGCGATCGCCCTCCGCGCAAGGGACAACCGGTTCAGACCTTGTCGAAGACGCCGGTCGAGTCGCCGACCCGGCGCGCCTTGGCGCCCATGCGATCGAGCAGCGACAGGTAAAGGTTGGTCATCGGGGTGCCCTTCGGGGCTTCGATCACGCGTCCCGGGGTGAGCGTGCCCCCGCCTTTGCCCGCCAACAGCACCGGCAGGTCGTCATGGTTGTGACGGTTGCCGTCGGCAATGCCGCCGCCGTAGACGATCATCGAGTTGTCGAGCAAGGAGCCCTCGCCTTCGGGGGTGTCGCGCAACCGCTTCAGGAAATACGCCAGCTGCTCGACATAGAAGCGGTCGATCTTGCCGATCGCCTCGAGCGTCTGGGGATTCCCGCGGTGGTGGGACATCTCGTGGTGCGCCGAGTGGACATCGATCTCCGGAAAGGTCCGGTTCGAGCCGTCATGGGCGAGCAGGAACGAGGAGATGCGGGTGGTGTCGGTCTGGAAAGCGAGGTGCATCAGGTCGAACATCATCCGCATGTGCTCCCCGTAGCCTTCCGGAATACCGCTCGGCCGCTTGTCCTCGGGAACCTCGCGGCGGAACTTCTCGGCCCGTTCGATCCGCGACTCCACGTCCCGGACGGCGGTCAAGTATTCCTCCATCTTGCCGCGGTCGGTCGAGCCGAGGCGGGACTGGAGCCGCTTCGCGTCGTCCATGACGAAATCGAGGATGCTCTTGCGGTAGGCCCGGCGGCGTGAGTCCTCCTTTTCGTTGCCGGAGCCGAACATCTTTTCAAAGACCAGCCGCGGGTCCTTTTCCGCCGGGGCGGGGGTGGACTCATTGATCCACGACAAGTTGAACTGGTAGGCGCAGGAGTAGCCGGAGTCGCAGTTGCCGGAGCTGCGGGCGGGGTCGGTGGACAGCTCCAGCGAGGGCAGCCGGGTCAGGTGTCCGATCTGCTTTGCCGCGATCTGGTCGACCGATTCGCCGGCCTGGATGTCGGCACCGGCGGTCTTGCGGGCCTGGCAGCCGGTGAGGAAACTGGCGTTCGCCCGGGCATGATCGCCGGCACCGTCGCCGTTGGCAAAAGCCTTGTCATGGTCGAGCCCGCGCAGCACGGAGAAGTGCTCACGGAGTTCAGCCAGCGGCTCGAGGGTCTTCGAGATCGTGTAGTCGCGGCCACTGCCGGTGGGGCGCCAGAGGTCGAGGTTCACCCCGTTGGGGATGTAGATGAAAGCCATCCGAGTCGGAGCGGCGGCCTTGGCGGCCTGCGCGGCTTGCAGCGAGGAAAGCGACGGCATTGCCAGCGTGGCGGCGATGCTCTTGAGGAAGGTGCGGCGTGGAGTCATGGCAGGTGCAGGTGTTTTCAGGAATCGCCACGGCGATACTGGAAGGGAACGGAATCGACGACGGCGCGCAGCATGGCGCGCGAGCTGCCGCCGGCCTTCTCGGTTTCGGCAACGATGCGATCGAGGGCGGGCTTGTCGTACCAGTCCAGGCCACGTCCGAGGGCGTAGGTGAGCAGGCGGTTGGCCACCGCCCGGTGGAAATCCGAGAGGTGGTTTTCGACGAGTGCCCGCCGTAGGTCATCGACCCCGTGGATCACGGTGCCGTCGGTCAACTCCCCGGACGCATCGATCGGTTCGCCCTGGTCCTGGTCCCGCCAGGCGCCGGAGGCATCGAAGTTCTCCATGCCGAAACCGATCGGGTCCATCATGGCGTGGCAGGACGCGCAGGACGGGTCTTCGCGGTGCTTCTCGAGTTGTTCACGCATGCTGCGCTTTTCGCCGTGAGGGTTCGGCGGGTCGAGCTGGGGCACGTTCGGCGGTGGTGGCGGCGGTGCGGAATCGAGGAGATTCTCCAGCACGAATTTCCCGCGCAGCACGGGTGAAGTACGAAGGGGATAGGAAGTCAGGAGGTGCACCGATCCGTGGCCGAGGATGCCGCGGCGGTGGCTGTCGGTGAGGGTCACCTTGCGGAAGTCCCGGCCGTGGACGCCCTGGATCCCGTAGTGCTCCGCCAGGTCGCCGTTCAGATAGGTGAAGTCCGCGTCGAGCAGGGTCGACATCGGCAGGTCGTCGCGGACGATCGCTTCGAACAGCATTTCCGTCTCCCGGCGCATCGCGTCGCGCAGCTTCGGGTTGAAGCCGGGGAAGGCGCGGCGGGACGGTTGGGAAGCGGCGACATCACGCAGCCGCAGCCATTGCCCGGTGAAGTTCGAGACGAACTGCCGCGCCCGCGGATCGGCGATCAGGCGGTCCAGTTCGCCGGTGAGGTTGGCGCGCAACTCGCCCCGGTCGGCCAGGTCCATCAAGCGCCGGTCCGGCATCGTGCTCCAGAAAAAGTAAGACAGCCGGGTGGCCAGCGAGTGTTCGTCGATCTTGTGGATCTTCGACGCGTCGTCGGGCTCGGGCTGAGGTTCCTCGCGGTAAAGGAAGGCGGGGGAGACGAGCATCGCCTCGAGCGCCAGCCGCACGCCTTGTTCGGTGTTCTCGCCCTGATCCGTGGCGAGCGAGACAAGCTTGAGGTAGCGTTCGATCTCGCCGTCCCGGACCGGGCGGCGGAAGGCCTTGCGGGCGAAGCCGGTCATGACGCGCAGGGCGTAGTCCTGATCGCTTTCGCCGTTCTCCCGGGGCGGAAAAATCCCGAGGTGGCTGGCGGATTTCGGTGGCGGCGGGCCGTCGAGGGGACCCGAGATCATGACTGAGTTCACCATCAGGTTGCGGTCGCGGCGGGCCGGGTCGGCGGCGTCCTTGTCATAGTAGTCGTTGGTGAAGGCGATGCCGACGGTGCGCTCGCGGGCATTGTCGAAGAACAACTCGTGGCTGTATTCCGCCGGGCGGTCCAGCGGTGCCTCGACGTTCCAGCCGTGGCGTTCCTTGCCATCGATCCGCAGCTCCATCCGCGGCGGGCCGTCGCCGCCCAGGGTGCCGCTCGCGGCGACCGTCATGCGGTACTTGCCGGGGCGGGACGGTTTGAAGGAGATCACCGCCTCGCCGGTGGTGGTCAGATAGTGACCGTCGCCGGAGCGCTGGCCGGGTCCGTCGATGTCGCGGCCGGCATACTTGCGGGACGGCCGGGGGACCGGCCCCGTCTGCACCGTCTGGTCCAGCGAGATCCGGGCCGCCTCGAGGTAGCGCTCGAGGTGGGCCGGGGAAAGGGTCAGCACGTCGCCGATGTTGTCGAAGCCGTAGCCGGAATCATCCGGGGGAATCAGGTCCATTACCTGGACCTTGACGCCGAGCAGGTCGCGCAGGGTGTTTTGATACTCCGTGCGGTTCAGGCGGCGCAAGGTCACCCTGCCGGGATCGGGATGCTCGGGATCGACCGGAAACACCGCCGCGTCGATCCATGCCAGCATCTTCTCCACCTCGGCATCGCTCGGCTGGTCCTCGTCGAGCGGCGGCATCAGGCGGTGGCGGAGGTGGTCGCGGATGCTCTTCCAAGCGAAGCGGTCGGCTTGCATCTCGGCGACCGACTCGAAGCGGTCGATCGCCAACCCGCCCTTCTTCAGGCCGTCGCCGTGGCAATCGAAGCAATAGGTTTCCAGCAAGGGGAGGATTTCCTCCATCGCGGGCTGATGCGGAGGCTGTCCGGTTGCCTCCGCCGGGATGCCGGTCATCGCGATTCCCGCTCCTGAAACGAGGATGGTGGAAAGTCTCCGCATTGCTCCGGGATCCTACGGTCGGGCGAATCGGAAGTTTCGCCCAAAATCGGATGAATTGCATTCAATTGGTTACCATCCGCGGGGGAAAAGACCTTGTTCATTTCTGAGGCTCAGTCAGTCTCAGTCAAAGTTGGAACAAGCGACCGATGTTCGACAACGATTCTCCCGGCCGAAAGACGTCCCCCTCGCGAAGCCCCCATTTCATTCCCCGGAACACAAGTTCGGGGACGGCGAGCGGATACCGGATGAGGCAGACCAAGCCCCTCGAACCCTTGCCGCAGCGCCGCCGCCGCCGGCAACCGGAGCCCTTGGTCCCGCGCGGCTGGATCATCGGCGGGACGCTGCTGGGACTCGGGCTGGTCGTGGGTGCCGTGTGGTTGCTGGTGGCCTTGCTCTTCGGCGGACCGAAAGTGGCCGCCCCTGTTCAGCAAAAGGTCGCGGCCGCGCCCGTCCAGTGGCGCGGTCCGGTTCCGGGCGAAGTGGCGGAGCGTTTCGTTTCCGCCGGCAGTCACGAGGAACGCTTGCAATGGGTGCGCCATCCCGACCGCGTGGGAGCGGCGATGGAGGAGTTTTTCAGCAACGGTCCGGGGGCGCGGGAAAAGGTGATCCGCACCGAGGCTCTCATCGAGGTGGCTTCGGGCGGGATGTTGTTCCAGGAATTCAGGGCGGAGCTGGACAACGGGAAGTCGAGGTTGCTCTGCATCTCGATCGATCCGGCCGGCGCCAAGGTGGACTTCGGCTGCTACGCGATGCGCGGAACGGCGGTGTGGGGGGACCTGCTTTCGGGAAAGCTCGAGTCGGCGGAAGACCTGCGGGTGGTGATTCAACCCGGGAGCTACTACCTGCGCGGGTTCTCCGACGAGCATTCGTGGCGCCACTACAGCCTCTCCGACCACAGGGCGACGGCGCTCGGGCTCCCTGAAGGCGTCGATTTCTACGTCGCCCGCAACAGCCCGGCGGCGGATCTCCTGCAATCCGCCTCCAACGGGTCGGCGTTCCGGGCGATGATTTCCGTGCGGTCGGTGGACGGCAGCGGCCAGCACCGGCAGTTCGAGATCACGGCGGTGAAGACGCTCGGCTGGGTCGAGCCCGACTGAGTCAGAGCGAAAACTCCTCCAGCCGGCCGGCAATGGCGGCAGGGACCACCGCGGTCACCAGGATGTCGTTGTCCTCGTAGTCGGTGGACAGCACCTTGGCATCGCGGTGCAGCACGCCGATCAGGTCGGCGCGGCGCTGCGGGATGCGGTAGCGCCGCCGGCACACCCGGTCGGCCAGCACGCTGGAGCATTGCTGCAGCAGGCCCTCCATGCCCTTGCCGGTGAATGCCGAGATCATCAGCGCGTCGGGGAAAAGGTGGCGCAGCTCGGCGAGCCGGTCCGGGTCGGTGACCTGGTCGATCTTGTTGAGGACCGTGATCGTCCGCTTGTCCACCGCGCCGAGTTCGCCGAGGACCGACAGGGTGGTTTCGTGAAAGCGCTCGATCTCCGGCGAAGTGGCGTCCAGCACGTGGATCAGGAAGTCCGCCAGCACCGCTTCCTCCAAGGTCGCCTTGAACGCCTCGACCAGCCGGTGGGGGAGGTTGCGCACGAAGCCCACCGTGTCGGTGATCAGCAGCGGCTGCCCGTCCGGCAGTTCGATCTTGCGGGTGGTGGTGTCCAGCGTGGCGAACAGCATGTCCTTCGCCATCACCTCGGCCCCGCTGAGCTGGTTGAGCAGGGTCGACTTGCCCGCGTTGGTGTAGCCGACGATGGCGGCGTGGGCGGTGTCAAATTTCTCCCGCTCCTTGCGCTGGGTGGCGCGTTGCTTGCGCACGTCCTCGAGCTCGCGGCGGGCGCGGTCGATGCGGACATGGGCCATCCGGCGGTCCACTTCGATTTGCTTTTCCCCCATCCCGCGGGCCGCGGCCGAGCCGCCGGAACCACCGCCGCCCTCGCGGTCGAGGTGCCCCCACATCCGCGCCATCCGCGGCAGGGCGTACTGCATGCGCGCCAGCTCCACCTGGAGGCGGGCCTCGCGGGTCTGGGCACGCTGGGCAAAAATATCCAGGATCACCTCCTCGCGGTCGATCACGCAGATGTCCGCGGCGCGTTCCCATTCGCGCTGCTGGGACGGCGCCAGGGCATTGTCGAAGACGATGCAGTCGCATTCATGGGCCTTGGCCAGATCGACGATCTCGGCCGCCTTGCCGGTGCCGCAGAGGAACTTCTTGTGCATCTCCCGGCTGCGCGCGAGCACCTTCTCGACCACCCCGATCCCCAGCGTCGTGACCAGCTCGCCCAGCTCCTCCAGCAGCGCCTCCGACTCGTCTTCCTCCCGCGGATCGAAATAAAGGCGCACCAACAGGGCGCGCTCGACCATCTGGGGTTTCTCGCGAACTTCGAACATCCGGGCGGGAATCTGGCACCGCCACCGCGACCCGGCGAGGAGGAAAAAGCCCCTCGTCCCGCCCTCCATCCTTCCTTGACGCCCGTCCCCGGCTTTCCTCCAACTCCTCCCATGGCAAAAGCTCGATCCGCCCTCGTCCACCTCGCCCTCGGACTCGCGGGGTGGGGGATCGCCACCCTGCTGTCGCCGCTTGTTCCCGTCGGGAAAAAGGATCACGCGGAGGAGTCCGCCACCCTTCCCTCCAAGACGCCCCGCCCCCGCCTCGATGTCCCCGGCGGCCGCCAGATCCTCGCCCGGCTCATGACCCGGCGCGATTCCGGGGAAGCATTGCAGCGCCCCGAATGGGAGACGGCGTCTCTGGACGCCCGGATCGAGGAAGAGTTCGAGGATCGCGACGTCCATGAAACCGCCACCCTCAAGCGGATCACGGATCCGGAGAAGGCGTACCTCGCCAAGGCTGACATCCTGGTCTCAAGGGACCTCGATTCTCTCATCAACGGAAAGAATGGTCCGGACCTCGCCTACGCCTTTCGCCACGGTCGCATGGACGCCCTTGAGATCCGCGACCTCCTCGCGGCCCGGCTTCCGGATCACGCCACTCACCCGGCCTTCCTCAGGACAATCTACAGGGAGCTCGTCGATCACGACCCCCTCCGCGCGGAGGTCCTCCTCGAAGACGTACCTCAGCCAAAGGCCATCCAGATGAAATACGACGCCTTGGACCATATCGCCGAGGATTTTGGGCCAGAACAGTACTTTCGCTTCCTTGCGTCCATTCCTTACTCCGAGGATCCGACTGAGAGCAGGCAGCGTCGTCGGCTCCATAGGAAAAAGGCGGTGATTTACCTGAGCCTATATGAAAGCGATTTCACCCGCTTCGTCGAGCAGCAGGCCCCAGGGCCGGACCGGGACTTCAACCTGGAGATCATCGCCAAAGCCCACGAGACATCCAGTCCCGCCGAAGCTGTCCGCGTTCGTCGGCTGACCAAAGTCCTTCAAGGTCTTGATGGAGACTAGCCGCCCCGCCCCTCCATGACCGCTTTTTTCCAATCCTGGCGCACAAAGCTCGCCGTCCTGTTGCTCGGCGCGGCCCTTGGAGTGGCAGGATCCAGGGCCAAGCCCGTCGACGAGGCTGGCAACCTGCCGGTCTTGGATACCTCCGGGCGGTCGCCATTGCAGTCTCGGCCGCCCTCGTCCCTTGATCACGGAGCCTCGAAAGTCCTCCGCAATCCCTCCAGTTTGCCCACCGAGGCATATTCCGCCGCTTGGGAGTCCTTGAAGGACGGCAAGCTTCCCCGCGACACCCGGATTGGAATCCAATCCACCCTCCTCGCCGAATGGGCGGAGATCGACCTGGAGTCGGCCCTTCGCGCTGCGATGGCGGATCCGGGTTGGCTCAGGGACGATCCCTTTTTGACCAACCCATGGATCGATTGGTCTCCGGCCATCTCCCGGCAGCTGGATCTCGTATGGGACCTGATCCAGCGCCACGCTTTCGGTCCCCGGACCGGCGAGCTCCGCCGCTTGTGGATTGAAGCCAAGGCGAAGGAGGATCCCGTCGGCCTCCTTTCCCACTTTGGTGAACTCCCTCCCCGGATCGACCCCGGAGTGTTCACCGTCAATTCCCGCGATGAAGCTGTCGCCTCCGCCCTGATGTCGGCGCATGATCCCGGCGCGGATCCGAATCTCGGTTTCGAGGCCCTCTCCCGCATCCTCGAGATCCCGGAAGACCAGGGAGGCGGCCACGCGGTACAGGCCGCCGAGAACTCCCTGCCCTCCCTGTCCCCCGGGACGCTCGCCGATCGCATCACGGTTGCGTCGGATCCGGCGATCCGTGCCCTGTACTTCGATGCCTTGATCTTCAGGCTCCGTATGCACGAGGACTCCCTGGAGACCAAGCTCGACCAATGGGTCCCCGCGGAAATCCGGGCCGAGGTCGAGGCCGGGCTTCACGCCAGGGGAGATCGCTGACAGGTCAACACGGGAAACATTTCAAGTGTCCCGGTTCGCTAAATCGGAGCTCTCATTTTCGCTCCTTAGGTGCGTTCCCCTTAAAAGAAAACGGGCGGCACCCGCTCGTTGAGCAAGTGCCGCCGCTGTCCGGGGGAAAAGTCGTTGGTGAAAGTCTTCTATCGTTCCTCGCGGAGCCATTGTTCGTGGCCCCACAGCCCCCAAACGATGCCGGCGAGGCCCATGGTCATCAGCGCGGTGGGCGCGAGCAGGAGGACATCGCTCATCGAGCGGCCGAGCGCATCTTGAAGGCCCGGGGTGAAAATCTGCGGGCGAAGGAGCGCCATCAGCCGGCCCAGCAGCAAAAGCAGGGCCCCCGAGGACAGGAGCGAGCCGCCCCATGATTGATAGCGCTGCGAGAGCCGCACGGCGGCGAGGCCCAGCAGGCCGAGCCCGATCACGCCGAAGGCGTCGAAGAGGAAGGTCTTGGTCAGGAGGATCTCAAGCAGCAGGTCCATGGAACGGGGAGGTGGATGGGGATTCAACCGGAGCGGGCGACTTCTCGGTTTCGAAAATGCCGGCGTGCATGGCGAGACCCAGCCCGAACAGCATCCAGCCGCCGTTCATCGCCACGAGTTTCACGATGTGCCATCCCATCGCGACGTCGGAGTTCGGGGAGAAGAAGCCGACCTGGGAAAGCTTGGGCAGGACGTCGGCATGGTAGAGCGGCAGCACCACCGAATAGCCGAAGGCGAGCAGGATTGCCCCGGCCATCAAGACCTTTGGCGTCCAGCCGTGGGTGCCGCGGGTCATGCGCCAGATCGTCAGCAGCAGGAACGCCCCCATCACGATCATGAAGACCGGACGCATGGCGTTGATCGTGGCGAGCAGCGGGACGCAGGGGGTGAACGTCATGTTGTTAGGTATGACGATCCGTAAGTCCTTGAGCAAGAGGTTATTATATTGTGTTGCGTGACTTCAAATGATCTCGGACTGCTTGGTTTTTAGGATCAAATGGAGTTATTGATACTTCCATTTGATTAGATAGATGACCGCTATGCCCGGTAGGGAGGGGATTCTGCGAGGACGCAGAGCGGCGCTTCTGGGGCGGTTCAAGGCAGAAAGTCGCCCAAATTCGTGCGCAAGGAGGCGCTGATAGTCAGGGACGACGATGTGAATAAAATTTTCCAGCGGGCGCATTTCAGCCCACAAAAACGAAAAAAGGGCACGCTCCGGGTGGAGCGTGCCCCCGATCGGGCGGGTGGCCTTAGAAGTCCAGGGTCATCCCTCCGAAGAAGCCGAGGCCCGCGCCCTCAATGGGCGGAGAGCCGGCGAAATTCGCCAGTTGGTAGGAACTGTCGAAGAGGTTCTCCACCCGGGCGTGGAGGCGCAATTGCTCGGTGGCCTGATAGCTGCCATGGAGCCGGACGAGGAAGTAATCTTCCATGGGAAGACCTCCCCAGGAGCGGTCGTCCACGTAGCTGGCGCCGATCCCGAGCAACCATTTCTCCGCCGGCTTCCAGGTGAGCGAGGCGTTCGCGGTGTGGTCGGGTTGATCGGCCAGCGAGGCGTCGAGGTAGGTCCAGGCGATCCGGTAGCGCCAGGCGCCGTCGCACCACGATCCGGCGATCGCGGTTTCGAGGCCGCGTGCCGGGGTTTCTCCCGGCAGGTTCACCGGTGGGGTGGGGAAGGAGCGGATGCGGTTCTCGATCGAGTTCTCGAACCAGGTCAGGGAGAGGCGGTGATCGCCCGCGATCTCCTGTTCGATCCCGAAGTCCCAGCCAATGCTGTCCTCCGCCTCCAGGTTCGGATTGCCCGCACCGAAGGCGGTGCCGTAGAGGTCGAGGTAGGTGGGGGCACGGAAGGCCCGGCCGATACCACCGCGGAAGATGGTGCCGATCCGCGGGGCCTGCCACGCCGCGCCGGTGCGCCAGGTGATCTCGTCACCGTAGGCGGCGTAGTCTTCCCAGCGGATCACGGCATCGGCGGAGAGCGAGTCGAGGGGCTTCCAGGCCAAGCCGGTGTAGCCGCCGTAGCGGTTCCTGCCGAGGTCGGTGCCGATCGAGTTCCGGAAGTCGGTGTGTTCGAAGAAGGCTCCCCACAGCAGCGTGTAGCAGTCTCCCAGCGCGACGGAGTGATCGGTCGAGACGCTGGTGCGATCGAGGTCCGTGCCGTAGTTCGAGGCCCCGAAGAACCCGAAGTTCTCGTTGTCGTAGTTCTCGCGGTAGTGGCCGACGGTGAAGCGGGCATCCCAACCGGGCGCGAGCGAGGCTTTCGCGTAGACCGTGCCGAGCTGGCTGTCGAGGTGGTCGGTGTTGGCGCCGAAAGCCGGGTAGTCGAAGCGGGAGTCGTTGGCGCGGAAGGTCACGCCGAGGGTCAGCGCGTCGCTCTGGCGCCACTCCGCCCGCAGGGCACCGCGCGATTGGTCGTAGCGCTGGAGTTGGGCGTCGTTGGCGGTGGTGTCGTGGCCGAGGGCCGCGAACCAGGAGAAGGCGCCGGCTCTGCCCTGGGTCGAAGCATGGGTGCCGAGGGTGTCGAAGGATCCGGCTTCGGCGCGCAGGCGGGTCGAAGGAGCGACCTCGCCGTGATCGGTCTCGAGCCAGATCACGCCGCCGACGGCTTCCCCGCCGTGAATGGCGGAGTGCGGGCCGCGCAGGACCTCGATGCGGTCGAAGTCATCGACCCGGGCGCCCGAGAGGAAGTTTCCGAGCGGTGCGGTCGAGTCGCTGACCCGGATGCCATCGACCAGGACCTGCGAGTAGGCCGTGGTGGTGCCGCGGATGAAGAGGGATCCGACGCCACCGGTCTGGGCGGCGGTCGAGGTCGAGATGACGCCCGGCACCTCGTTGAGCGCCGATTTCAAATCGAGGATGCCGCGGTCCTCCAGGTCGCCGGGGTCCAGGGACGTGACCGACGAGGTGATGCGGGTCGCGTCCGCCGGCATGCGCCAGGCCGAGACGATCAGGTCGTCCAGCGTGTCTTCGATTTCGGCACCGGCGTGAAGTGCCGTGGCCAAGGTGATTCCCGTCGCCAACCAAGGGCCCGGGACCGACGCGAGCGGCCGGAAACGACCGTCCGCCTTCTGATGTCTTTGCATGTATGGTGGGTATCCGTGAACCCGAGTTCCGCGGGTTCCTTCAGACAAAACCTGTCAGGCTGGCGATCTGGCTGCCATGGGCCTGTCAGGCCCGTGGATCACAGTGGCGGTACCGCTCCGGAATTTCACCGGATTCCCCATCGATTTCCTGCCCGTGCCACGGGCTTCCCGAAAGGTGCCGCGGCTTTCCCGCGGCGCGGCGGAGGGTGTCGATTTCCGGATCGATGCCAAGCGGGAACTTCCGCTGCGCCGTACAGCCGCGAGGACGCCGGTCACATTCCCGGCTGGTGGACGATGTCGTCGCTGGTCCACATCGTCCGGTCGGGTCCCGCGGAACGCACGTCCATGCGGTGGGCGGAGATCGCGTGGAAGAAATAGGGGACTCCCCAGCGGTCGATCAGCCGCAGCTCGCGGTCGAGGAAAGGACCGCGGCCGGGCAGGTAGGCAAGCCGCCGCGGGTTGGCTCCCAGCAGGGCGGCGGTGATCTCGCGGTTGTCCCCGACCGGGTTGCCCTGATGATGGCGGGCGTACTGCGAGAGCAGGAACTCGATGAACGCGATGTCATCGTGCACCGTGTAGCCGGGAGCATTGAGCACGGTCGCCTGGTCGGCGACATCGAGGCGGGTGATTCCGCGAGGTGCCGGACGCAAGGGGGCACGGGGCGTTGCTCTTTTCATGACGATGGCAGCGTCCCGGGTCGGGGGCGCGGGAGGGGCGTCCGGCCACAAGAGCCACATGGCAACCGACGCCACGGCGACGATCATCCTCCGGTTGTTTCGGATCCAGTTCATGGAGCTTGCGGGTCTAGAGGAAATTCATGTTGGCGCTGGCGACGGTGAACGGATCGTCGAAGCGATGGAGGTTGGGGAAGATCGCCTCCAGTTCGTTGGACCCCGCACCCATCCACGAGGCGAGGACCGCCGAATACTGGTCGACGGAAATGTCGGGGATCCACTGGCCGCGCTGGCTGCCGGTGTCGACCGAGCCCTCGGCGCTGCCGGTTTTCAAACTGGGGAAGTGACCGTAGATCCGTCCTCCCCGCACCGCTCCCCCCATCACCATCGCGTGGCCTCCCCAGGCGTGGTCCGAGCCGGCCGTGGCGGGGTCGGTGCTGTTGGGGTTGAAGGTCCGGTTGAAATCCGATGCCGTGAAGGTGGTCACGTCGTTCCAGACCCCCAGCGCTTGCAACGCGTCGCGGAACGCTTTCATGGATCCGGCGAGTTCCTGAAGAAGGTCGGCATGGGTACCCAGCAGGGTCTGGTGGGTATCGTAGCCGGACATCTGGCAGAAGAAAATCTGCCGGTTGTTGCCGAGGATCGAGCGACTGGCGATGAGTTTGGCGACTGTCTTCAGTTGCCTGCCGAGGCGCGTGTCGGCGTTGGAGAAGATGCCGTCGAAGTCGACTCCGGAGGATGCCGATCCCGTGAGCGCGGCACCGATGACTCCTTCGGTGGCGCGGGCGCGTGTGATGATCTCGCAATAGGCTTCCTCATGGAGGTTCGAGTGCGCCTGGTGCATGATGTCGTCGAAGCACTTCAGACGCTTGCCGGGGTCCGTGTTCTTGTAACTACCGTCCGGATTGATCGCTGCGTCGTAGGGGATGCCGTCATTGGCGAACTGATCAAAGCCGCTGAGCGATAGGCTGCCGTCCGGTCTTACGATGTACTGGATCAAGTCGCCCGCGGTGCCCGTTTGGAACGAACTCATCCCATCCAGCGAAATGGACATCGAGACCTTGGAGGACGCAGGGTCATTGTAGGAAGCATGGAGAAGTTCCGCGGCGCGGCCTCCCCATCCCGAAGTGGTGGGTTTGTCCGCGACAGACGACTGCCATTGTGAGATCTGGTCGAGATGGGAGAAGAGCTGGATTGGCAGTGGAACCGCCCGGTCGAGGTAATCCTGGCGACTTGGAACCGGATAGGCGAGGGTGCCGACATTGCAGATAAAGGCTAGATCACCGGCGTCGAAAAGGCCGGCTAGTTCTGGAGCCAACGGGTGAATGCCCATCGCGGGAAGCAAGTTGCCGTGGTGCCGCTTGAAGGCCTCGGTGTTCTCCGGAACGGCGATCGAGTGGAGGCTCTCGTGGGGGATGGCGAGGATGCTCCGCCCTCGCTCGTAGTCGGCCCGCAGCGGGTCGCTGGCCGGGTCGCCGGCAGGTATCAGGAGATTGTTCGAGTCGTTGCCTCCATTGAGGAACAGGCACACCAGCGCCTTGTAACTGGGGGAGGAAAGCCCTTGGGCCATCGCGGCGGTGATCAGTCGCAGTTGAGCCAGCGCGTTGACCAGTCCGGCCAGTCCAAGCGAGGCGCAGGCCCCCTCGCGCAGGAAGGTCCGGCGGGTGGTGCGGTGAGATTTGTATCGATGGTTCATGGCCGTATTGGATTATTTTTGGATAGCCGCCTCGGAGGAAGAAAGGACCAGCCACAGGGCGTTCCTGATCCGGGTGTCCATGCATGCAGCCTGGACTTCAGCGGATTCGATGCCGTTGCTTTGGGAGCGGATTGACGAGACCGTGGCGAGGATCGTTCCGCGGGCCTGGGATGAGTTGCCGATCGCCGTGGCCTTCAAACGGCCCGCACATAGCAGCAGGTCGATGCGATCGATCACCGACCGGCATGCGGCTTCGATCGACGGCGGGTTGTTGAAGCTGGCGTCGAGGTGGTCGAACTTGCCGTCGCCGTTCGTGTCGACGATCTGCATGTAGAGCAGTACGAGGGGCGTGAGGTCCAGCCGCATGAACTGGGAGGTAATCGTGTAGTTCTGTGGAGGGAGTTCCTGTCCGGGAATGGTGGAGGTTCGCAAGAGATCGAATGTTGCCAGATAGTGGTAGTTGAGCTCCTGGTACCCGCTGCTCTCGTCGAGGAGCTGGAACTCCGGGGAGACGATGGAATTCTCGGCCAGGATCCCCGGTGGAATGTAGTCGGGCCCAAACCAATTGAAGACCGACGGGGCAGACTGGGGTGTCTGCCTGAGCCAGGCGTCGGTGCTTCCCATTCTCACCCTGGTGACGCCGCTCGGGAATTTCATCAACTCGTCCTCGGGGTAGCCGTAGGCGGCGAGATCCGACAGCCTGAAGCCGGAGGCCCCGTCAAAAGCACGAAGGAACGCGACAAAGCGGAGGAGAGGTTCGCGCTTCTTGCCCGATGCGCTCCCGGCAAATGGGATGTCGGGCATGCGGGCTTCCGGGTCGAGCAGGATGGCCTTGATCGTGGCTTTCAAGTCGCCGCCGCTGGCCACGAATCTTGACGATACCCGGAACACGTATCCCCGGGTGGGCTTGGCCGTGACGAACCTCTGGATGAGGCGGCGACAGATGAAGGGTGCGGTGTTGGGGTGGTTTGCCAGGAAATCGAGCAGCCGTTCCAAGTCTTCCTCACCGCCTAGTCCCGGTGGAAGGATCAGGGACATGATGTGCTTTTCCCCGTCATCGTGATGGTCGGGAAACATCGCCATCGGATGTGTCCACTGCGCTTCCAGCCTGGTGATGCCGTCGCCCTGGAAAAAGTTGTTGTTGGTTGCCGTGGTGCTGCTGGTCGGCGGGCTATTGATGGTTCCGAAGGACCATCCGGTGAACACCCGGGCGAGTTCGGAAATGTCCCTTTGGAAATAGGTGGAAATGGGAAGCCCGTCGGCGCCGACTTTCAGGGAACCGTCGGGGTGGAGTTCGGTCAGTCCGATCGAGAAAAGCTGCAGCAACTCCCGGGCGAAGTTTTCGTCCGGTGAAACGATGGCGTTTCCATCTTCGTCAAGGAGGGCCTTGTCGTTGCGAAGGTGGGAAAGATACTGGCCGATCACCGGATGGATGGCCACCATTTCCAGGAGCTTGCGGTAGCTTCCGGATGCACCCGCTGCGAGCATGTCGTGGTAGTTTGCCATGCCATGGGGTCGCCAACGGATGACGGCATCGTGGTCGGACACCACGAAGATCTCGCCCAAGGCGAAGGCTGCCCGTTGTCTCAACTGATCCGGAGCATGGACGGCCAGCAACCACCATCCGCGGATGCGGTTGTGGTAGGCGGGTTCGAAGGCTGGATTGAAATCCGGATGATCCGACGGCAGGCTGGCGCTGAGTTCGATCTCCTGGCGGTCCGCTGCCGTGAGGTAGGCCAGCAGCGACGGGGAGGGCATCGCGAACTGATCGTCGATCCATTGTCCGAAGGCCGCCAAGCGGTCGCCCGAGTGTTCTGCCACGAGCACGCGCAGGTTCTCGATGTCCGCCATGGTGGCGCCGAAGGTTGCCTGGTTCAAGA
Organism: Neoluteolibacter marinus; assembly: GCF_014904755.1. Taxonomy (GTDB): domain Bacteria; phylum Verrucomicrobiota; class Verrucomicrobiia; order Verrucomicrobiales; family Akkermansiaceae; genus Haloferula; species Haloferula marina. The sequence continues at coordinate 31,305 of NZ_JACZFQ010000101.1, read as the reverse complement.
AGCGCACGATGTCCCGGTCGAGCGCTTCTCCGGCCAAGGGCTGGACCGGGGCCGGATCGGGAGGCGGCTCGAATTCGATCGTTCCGTTCGCCGGATGGAAGGTGCCGCGGACTTCGCCGAGCGGGTGCTGGTCGGATTGGATCGAGAGGGAGAGCGCCGAAGAACAAAGAGCGTCAAGCACCGCCTGATCGGTGGGGCAGTTGCCGCCGGCGCGCAGCGGCCAGTCCTGGCCGTCGTATCCGCCATGGACGAGGGCATGGATCCCGCTGCCGCCGGGGTCTTCGATCCGGATGGCGCTGACCGGGGAATCCAGGGTGGTGAAAGAGAGGCAGATTCTGGCGATGTCATTGTCCGCGGGCAACCAGACGACGGCCGTTCCGCTTCCCCGTGATCCGGAGCCGGGAACCGGGCGAAGATCGGCAAGGAACAGCTGCTGGTTGGCGAGGGTGGGAATCGCATCGCGGAGGAAAACCGTCGCGCCAACGTTCGAGCCGCCGACCACCAGATGAAGCTCCTCCGGGACCTCCCGCTGGTGATCTTTGGTGGCGAGGATCTTCAGTGATACATCGGTCTGGCCCGCGGGGATGACCATGCGATCCGCCACCGGCCCGCCACCTTCATCCTCGAGGTGGTAGTCGCTGGCTTTGGCCGACGACTTCGTGGGATCATCCGCATCCTGTGGTTGGACGAAGACGGTGAAAGGATACCCGATCCCGGTGTCACGGGTGAAGGTGAGTATCGCGGGACTTTGATCCGATTCATAGGCCGTGGTCGTTGTTGCCGTGACGGTCAGATGTCCGTCCTGGAGGCTGCCAAAAATCGTGTCGAAGGCCTCGGCATCGCCGTTTTTGTGTCCCGTGGAGAAGGAATCGTCATCGTCGGGATCGAAGCCGGCCAACTGGCGCTCGTCCCAGTCGGAGATGCCGTCGCGATCGCTGTCGAGGTCGCTGACCTCGAAGATGTAGAAGCCCCTGTCTTCCAGGCGCGCGGTGGTGATCCGCAGGGTCTCCTCGTCGGCGCGGTAGGTCTTTCCGTGCGCTTGCCAGGGCCCGGCCGGAGAGAGCGCGCGCTGCAGCCGGTATCCTTTCCCGGGCTGGGCGGTGATTTCGATGACGACCTGCGATGCGTCCAGCGACAGGATGGTGGCGGCAGGCCTCGAGTTGGGGTCGCGGGGGTCGGTTCCCGCGAGGGCCTCGTCCTCATTCGTGAGGCCGTCGCGATCCGTATCCTGGGTCGGGACCAGATCGTTCGCGTTGAAACGGGCGAGCCATACCTTAGAGCCTGCTCCGGAAATCGGGCCGATGGCCTGGGCATGGGTGAGAATCAAACTGCATGCAATCCACAGGGGAGGGGGGATTTTCATGGCGTTGTGTCGGGCCTGAGATCCGGGTGGGGTGACCAGCGGTTTCCATGGACCCGGGCTGCCCGGCGGGCAGCCTGGTGAGTGACCTGCAGCGCCCCGGGACAGATCCGGAGCCTCCATGTGCAAACGGGGTTGCAGGATGAAGGCACCGGTGATGCCCCGCGCAAAGGATCACGCGGTTCTCTCAGGGCCGGCGGGAGGGCTCCGGCACGCCCGGGACGCTTGGATCTTGTGGCTCTGCGCCGTCATAGTGAAACCGACGCATGGGGTTGGTGGGGCGCAAGTTATGTTAGTTGCCGTTAGGCCGTGGTCTCGTAGCTTGGGCGGATGACATGCCGGGTTCCCAGCCCTTGGTGAAACTCCCGGGGGACGGATCGGCCGGGCTGTTAGGTAAGTGCATTGAGCAGGGCAAGCGATGTGATTGATCAATCAGTGGAAACGAAAGTGCGTATCCAGCGCCGTTCCGGATGACGCCACCAGGCGGGGATTTCGCTTCCGTCGGCCGGGTTTCCGCCCCTTGCTGGACCAATGCCCCTGAGCTGCCACGCCGTTGTCGACACCGCCTTCCAGCAGGTGCAGATCTGGAAATCGGAGCGGCAGTGCGAGTTCCGCGTCGCCGGGGCGATCCATGCCTGGTGGCACCAGAAGCGCTACCTCACCGGCTTGGCGTGGGACAATATCGCCGCGGCTTCCTTGCTCCGGCCGGGCGATCCGCCGGCGTCGATCCTGATGCTGGGATTGGCGGGCGGCACGGCAATGAGGATCCTGCGCCACCTGTTGCCGGAGTGCCGGCTGGTGGCGGTCGACATCGATTCCGAGATCGTCGCGCTGGCGGAATTGAACATGGGCCTCGCGGCTTCGGGGATCGAGATTCACTTCGCCGACGCCTACGCCTGGGTGGAGCGATGTCGCGAGCGCTTCGATGTCGTCATCGATGACGTTTACATGGCGGGTGCCGACGATGTCTTCCGGCCGGGGCGGTCCGACAGCCGGCAGATCGAGTCGCTCCGGCGCCTGGTGGCACCGGGCGGCTTGTTGCTCGCCAACCTGGTCAACGGTGCCGGGCACCGGGCAATGCAGGTCCGGACCCGGGCCTCGTTCCGGGAGGCATTCCAGGTTGTCCGTTCGGTGACCACGCCGGCGAGCATGAACGAAACCCTGGTGGGCGGGGCCGATGTATTGTCGCTCTCGGCCCTGCGGTCCTGGGAAAAGTCCTTTGCCGACGCCACCGACCGGAAGTACTGGCGGCGGCTCAAGGTCCGCCGTCTAACCCCGGTGCCATCGCGTTGACAAGCTGCGGGTGGCCGCACAGGCTCCGCGCCATGGACACGCTGAAGATTCTGCTTGGAGCCACGGTGGCATTGCTGCTGGGGGCCTTGGCTGTTTCGTACAAGAACGCCCCGGTCGCTGCGAACGGCGCCGGCGGAACCGAGTTGATCGACATGCAGCGCCAGCTTCAGGAGCTTCAGATCGAACAGGATCGCCTTGAGACCGAACGGCAGCGGCGGATTCTCCAGGAATCGGTCCAGGCGCCCGCACCGGCCGCCAACTCGGCGGAGATCGCCGCGATGCAGGAGCAGATTGCCCTGCTCCAGGCGGAGAAAGAGAAGGCCGAGCGCGATGCGGAGACCGCCGACCAGGAAGCGGCCTTCGTCGGCGGCAAGATGCTCGAAAGCCGCGACCAGGAATTGCGCCGCGCCCGCATGATCAAGGATTCCCTGGTCATTGCCCGGATCAAGGAATGGGTCGAAGACCCCCAGTTCGGCGGCTTCGCGACGCTCGACATCATCATGCAGGAGAATGTCCAGCCGGGCACGGTCCTCTGCATCCGCCGCAACACCGGCATCCTCGGCAAGCTGCGGGTCGGCGACGTGAGCATCGAGGGTGCGATTGCCAATCCGCTCGGCAGCTTCTCCGAAGCACAGCCGCAACCGGGCGACGAGCTTATCCTCGAGCCGCCCTTCGACGGTCCGGGCAACTGAGGTCCGGCTAGCTCCGGTCCGGGAACTGGTGTTTCCAGACGACCAGGGCGTCGCGGATTTCCGCGGAGCGGCGCGTGGGGCTGAGTTCCCAGACCAGCGGGCAACCCGCCGGGAAGTGAGGCAGCAGCTTCTCGTATTCCAGGGTGCCGGTGAACGGCACCTGGTGGTCCCGCTCCGGCCACTTCACGTCGTGGACATGGCCGCCGATGAGGTGGGGGGAGATCCGCCGCAGCCACTCCTGGTGATCGAGCAGGCCGAGGTTGTGCTTCAGTTGTACGTGGCCGAAGTCGTGCCAGTAGCCGACCCACGGGTGGTCCTGGAAATGTTCCTGCAGGCGGATCATCTCGCGTTCAGTCGGCATGTCCTCGAAGCGTGAACGTGATTCCACCGCGAGTTTCACGCCGAACTCCTGAGCTTTCTCCGCGATCTCTTCCAGCGCCTCGATGGCCCGCCGGTAGTAGAGCGGCGCGATCTTTTCGCGCTTCTTCACGAAGGCGATTTTCCCGGCGGCGTAGTCGGCGCCGTTGCGGCCGTTTTCGGCGACGATGGCGGTCAGGCGCTTGGTCCACTTGCGGTGGTTCATCGGCACCGATCCCATGTGGAGCACCAGGTACTGCGCCTTGAACTGGGCGGCGAGCTCGAGGGTCTTGAGGGTCATCTCCATCGCCCGCTGGCGGTCGAAGGGCCGGTGTGACGTGTACTCGTAGGCATCCGGGGCATCGATCATCACCTCGACCGGCGAAGGGAAGTAGTTGTGCACCCCGGAGCAGGTGAACTTCCCGGCCTCGTAGGCCTTCTTGATCCCCGGCAACTTCGCGATGGTCATGCCGTGGGACAGCTCGATGTTAGAAAAACCGAGTTCGAGGATCTCGTCGATCATCGCCTCGCCGTCGTGATGACGCGAGTTGTTCCAGCAGGTGGAGAAGGCGAGCACGGGGTGGTTTTGAAGTGCCAGGAGGAAAGTTCCAAGTGCCAAGGGGAAAGAAGACGGAATCGTGGACTTCCGGTTTGCTGCCCCGCGGAAGTAATCTGCCGGCGGATTTCAAAACGATCCTGTCGTGCCGTGAAAAACTTGCCCTCATTGTTCCTCGCCGCTGGCCTATCTGGGACCCGCCCGATTCGATCCGGACGGAGTGGCCGCGGCGCGCATCATGGGAACACGCCGGCCGGATTTCGAATGCCGGGAAGAATTGGAGCTTCATGCATGTCCGGGCTGCGGGGTCGTCCAGCTGCGGCTCGACGAGTCGGACTTCCACCGTTTGAAGAACCGGGAGAGCTCCGTGAAACACCTGGCGAATCTACGCAAGGAATTCCCGGTCGTGGGACGGCATCCCCTGTGGGCTGAATTCCTCCGCGGCGATCCGGCTCACGCTCACCTTGAGCCCACCGACCGAGAGGTGTTGTTTGCCGACTGGCTGGCGGCACGCGGGTGCCAATCCTGACATCAACGGGGCACAGATCGGGCTGCCCCCCCCCACGGTCAGCTGCTGCGGACGAGAAACACGATCTCCCCCTTCGGGGAATGCGCCTGGAAGTGCGCAAGGAGCTCCGCCGCGCTGCCGCGGTGGTAGGTCTCGAATTTCTTGGTCAGCTCGCGGGCCACGCAGCACGGGGCATGGGGGTGCTTGCCGGCGAGCAGCTCGAGGGTCGACAGCAGGCGGTGCGGGGATTCGAAGAAGATGCTGGTGCCCTCGGTTTCCAGCGAGTCCTCGAGGATGGCGAGCCGCTTGCCCTTTTTGATCGGCAGGAAGCCGAGGAAGCGGAAGGCGTGGACCGGAAAGCCGGAGCCGACCAGGGCGACGAGGACGGCGGAGGGGCCGGGCAGGACCTCGAAGGGCAACTCCTGTTCGATGCAGGCCTGGACGACGCGGTAGCCGGGGTCGGACACGGCGGGCATTCCGGCGTCGGTGATCACGGCCACGGTTTCGCCACCGCGCACGGCGTCGAGCAGCTCCGGCAGGCGGCGCGCTTCGTTGTGGTCGTGGAGCGAAACCAGCGGCTTGCCGGAAATGCCGAGCCGGGCGAGCAGCGGCGAGGAATGGCGGGTGTCCTCGCAGGCGATCCGGCTGGCCTCCTTCAGCACCTCGATCGCCCGCAGGGTGATGTCACCCATGTTGCCGATGGGCGTGGGGACGAGCACGAAGCGGCCGCCGGCGGGGTCTTCTACCATGGGGTCAGAAACCGTTGGCGATGCGCGACACCATCGACGCACTGGCGCGCTGGAGGGCGTCGGGCAGGGCGTTGTTGCGGGAGGTCTGGAGATTGGAGTCGACGAAGAAGCGGCTGGAGCCGGTCGAGCTGCCGGAGGCCAGGACCTTCATGGGATCGCGGGCGTCCTTGAGGGTCCAGTTGATGGTCACCTGGTTCTGGAGTTCCTCCGGGCGCAGGGTGTCGAGCCGGGTGGAGCGCAGCGGGGTGTAGGTGATGGTGTGGACGGTGCCGCTGAGGATGGCATCGGCCTTGTCGATGTCGGTGATGCGGTAGGTGCCGTCGAGCACGATGGCATCGGCCGCGGCGCTGGTAGCGAGGGCCTCTGCGCGCGGGTGGAGGGTGTCGTTCTGGAACATCGGGACGTTGATGTTCCGCACGTCGCGGAGAACGGCCGGCTTGGCACCGCCGAGCTGGTAGCCGGTGCAGGAGGTGGCGGCGAGGGCGATCAGGAAAAGGGCGGTGCGCATGGCGGGGAGCGGTTAGTTGCCGCCGAGGGCGGCGAGACGGGCTTTGGCCTTGTCGTGGAGTTCGCCCGACTTGGTCTTGCGGACGACTTCTTCGTAGTAAAAGCGGGCGGAGCCGGTGTCGCCCTTGCGCTCGTAGAACTCGGCGATGTCGTAGGAGCGCTGGAGGTCCTGGCTGCCGAGGGTCGAGAGCAACTGGCGGGCTTCGCCGTTCTTCGAATGGCCGGGGTACTGGCGGAGATAGTCCTGGAGGGCCTCGCGGGAGCGGTCGAGGTTCGCCTGGTCCTGGTTGCCGCGGCGGGCTTCCTCGAGCAGCACCTTGCCGATGCGGAACTGGCCTTCGGGCGCCTCCTTGCTGTCCGGGTAATCGATGACGAGCTGGCGGTAGGCGTTGATCGCCTTGCCGGCGCCGCTGGAGTTGCCCTGGCTCTGCCAGACTTCACCGATGGTGAACTGGGCCTTCGAGGCGGTCGGGGAGCTCGGGGCGTTGTCCCGGACCTTGGCGAGCATGTCGGTGATCTTGTCGTTCGAGATGCTCGATTTGAGGCCGAGGAAGCTGGTCTTCACCTGGCCGTCCGCCGCGGACTGGGCCATCCGCGCCTGGCGGGTGAGCGCCTTCTCGTAGAGGCCGCTGCCATTGTAGCGGGTCAGGAATTCCTGATAGGCGTCGAAGGAATCGCGGATCTTCCCTTGCTGTTCGAGCAGTTCGCCCTGGCGGAAGCGGGCCTCGGGGGCGCGCTTGGAGATCGGCAGCTCATCGGCGATTTCCTCGTAGGTCTTGATCGCCTTGGACGTCTTGCCGGCGCTTTCCGCGGACTGGGCCTGGGCAAAGAGGGCTTCGGCGCGTTCGTGGCCGGGGTCGGTGTTGCCGGCCAGCGGCGGAATGTCGGAATCGTTCCCGCAGGACGCGAAAACCAGGGCGAGGGCGGGAAGAACGAAGCGCGGGGATCGCATGGCGGGGACGTTAGGAAAGGCGGGGACGGGGCGTGAAGTGAAATCCACGCGGCACGGGTCACGAGGCACCCAGCTCGGCGGCGCGGCGGGCGGCGGCGTGGACGGCCTCGATGAAGTGCGAGCGCACCGCGCCCTTCTCGAGGGCGGCCAATCCGGCGATGGTGGTGCCGCCAGGCGAGGTGACCATGTCCTTGAGCAGGCCGGGGTGATGGCCGGTTTCGAGCACCATGGTCGCGGAGCCGAGCACGGTCTGGGCGGCGAGCTGGAGCGCCTCGGCTCGCGGCAATCCGGCGCGCACGCCGCCGTCGGCCATGGCCTCGATCATGACATACACGAAGGCCGGGCCGCTGCCAGAGAGGCCGGTGACGGCGTCCATCAAAGATTCCGGGAGTTCGACGGCGATTCCCACCGATCCCAGCAGCAGGCGGGCGGAGTCGGCATCGGCGGCGGTGGCGGCGAGGCCGCGGCAAAAGGCGGCGGCACCCTTGCCGACGAGTGCGGGGGTGTTGGGCATGCAGCGGATCACCCGCACGCCGGCTGGCACCCGGGCTTCGAGCCATTTGGAGGTGAGGCCGGCGGCGATCGAGATCAGCAGGGCGTCCCCGGCCGGCAGGGCTTCCAGCGCGGCGGCGGCATGCTGGGGTTTGGTGCAGAGCAGGTAGGTATCGGCGCCGAGGTCGGCGATGGCGGGCACGACCGATGCTCCCGATGTCTCGGCGAATGCCTGTGCCGTCGCCGGATGGCTGTCGCAACCGGTCACGTCGGCCGCGGCGATCGCGCCGGCCCGAATGGCTCCTTCCACCAGGGCGCTGCCCATTTTCCCGCAACCGATGACGCCGAGTTTCATGTCGCGGGAGCCTAGGGCGGCCGGGTTGTGGCGGGCGAGCGTCATTTTACTTGAGGCGAGGGAATCGGGGGACATCGTCCGGGCATGCGATTCCTCCTAGCCGCCTTGCTTTCCGTCACACTCGCCGCCGCGGCGGAGGATCCTCTGCCCGGGGTCGCAGCGGTGGTTTCGGAGCGGATCAAGGACCTCCCGGAGCCGACCTCGCCGGCGATTCCCGAAGGTCTCAAGATGGCCATCACGACCGAGGAGCCGAAGGCCCAGCAACACGTCCTGGATGGCCTCAACAACCTGCACGGCGGCTGGGACCTCGAGGCCTACCGTCATTTCTGCGCGGCGCTGGAGCTCGATCCCGACTGCCTGATGGCGCACTGGGGCGTGGTGATGAGTCTGCTCGACCCCGAGCCCGACATGGTCGAGCACCGCACGGCGGCGCTGCGGCGAATGCTCAAGCTCGTCGAGGACGAGGCCGGCACCGAATTGGAGCGTTCTTATGCCTATGCGGTCGCGGTTTTCCTGGAAAAGGGAGCGGTGGCCGCGGCGGATGCCTTTCGCAAGATCGCGGAGAAGTTTCCCAATGATCCGCAGTTGAAGCTGTTGCACGCGGCCTTCGGGCGCTCGGGCTACAACGCGGACGGCACGGCCAACGTGGATCAGGAGAAGGCCGAGGCCGCGATCAACGAACTATTGGTCCGCAGCCCCGACCAGCCGCTGTATCTATCCGCCTACCTGACGATCCGGGCGGAAGCACCGGATCTTCGCGGCGACCTGGCCCGCGCCCGCCACCTGTGCGAGTTGGCACCCGGCTACGCGCCGTTCCTGCACCTGCTCGGGCACTACGAGCTGCGCAACGGCAACATCGCCCAGGCGGTCGGTGCCTTTGCGCGGGCCGGCGAGATCTATCGCAAGTGGATGAACGATACCGGCCTGGATCACACCGACTGCCCCGGCTGGGTGAAGTCGGAGTGCTACCGCGCGGTGTCGCTGGCGATCAAGGGCGACTATGCCAACGCCCTGGCCGTGGCCGATTCGGTCGCGGCGATCGACGTGCCGGTCGAGCGCACCCGCAGTGAAGGTGGACAGCTCCTGCTGTGGGAAGGCCGCACGCTGGCGACGCGGATCCTGATGCGGCGCGCGGGCAAGGGGGATGCCGCCCGGGCGATCGCGAAGCTGCCCGATCCGGCGAGTCAGAAGAAGTTCGCCAAGCGCACGATGTCGATCTGGCTCTACCAGGGTCTGGCCTTCGTGCTGGAGGCCCGCAAGGCGCTGGAAGCCGGCAACCTCGAGGAAGCCCGCAAGATCGGCGACGCCCTGACCCTCCACGGCGAGGAGATGGTGAAGACCCGCGAAACGGCGAATGCCGGTGGCGAGCGTTCGGCGTGGTTGCGCGCATTCACCACGCTGGAAATTTCCGCGAGCGAGCTGCGCGGCCTGATGGCGCTGGCCGGTCCGAAGGCGGACATCGGTTCGGCCTTCAACTGGTTCAGGGCGGCGCTCGACCGCCAGAAGCCGGCTTCGCTGCTGATGCCCCCGGGGACCTTGCTGCCGATGGAAGCCCGGCTGTCCGAATACTACCTGGCCAAGGGCGACGCGAAGGCGGCGGTGGACACCCTTTACGAAGCGCAGGGGTGGCACACCAATGACCTCGAGATCCTCAGCCGCCTCGAGACCGCCCTGAAGAAGAACAATTTGCCCGAGCAGGCCGCAGAGATCGCGGCCCAGATCGAGCAGGTGAAATCGGACTGATCAGATCGCCTTCACCTGGTCCCGGGGCACGCCGCGCATCTCGAAGATGCGGAAGATCGTGTCCTCGATCAGGTTGTTCGGGCAGGACGCGCCGGCGGTGATCCCGATCACCGCGGGCTGGTCGCCGAGCAGCACATCCGGATAGCCGCTGGAAATCTCGGACTTCTCGTGCAGGTCGAAGTGGACGATCTGGTCGAGCGACTCGAGGCACTCGGCATTGCGGATGAAAAAGGTGGGGAGTTCCTGTTCCCCGATCTCGACGAGGTGGGTGGTGTTCGAGCTGTTGTAGCCGCCGACCACGAACAGCATGTCCATCGGCCGTCGCAGCATCTCGAAAAGCGCGTCCTGCCGCTCCTGGGTGGCGCCGCAGATTGTGTCGAAGACCAGGTAATTGTCCGGGGATCCGTCGCGGGCAACCACGGCATCGCGAACCCGGCGCTGGATTTCCTCGGTCTCGCTCTTGAGCATGGTGGTCTGGTTCGCCACCCCGACCTTGGTCAGGTGAAGGTCGGGGTCGAAGCCGTCGGACACGGCGTGGGCGAAGCGTTCGAGGAAGGCCACCTTGTCGCCGCCCTCGCGGATGTAGCGGCAGACCGAGTCGGTTTCGTCGAGGGTCAGCACGATGAGATAGTGGCCTTTCCCATTCTCGCCCATTGCCCGCGACGCGGTGGCGCGGGTTTCCTCGTGGCCGGCCTTGCCGTGGATGATCGAGGTGATGCCATCCTTGGCGTAGGTCCGGACGCGGCGCCAGACCTTCATCACGTCGCCGCAGGTGGTGTCGACGACGTAGCAGCCGCGCTGCTCGATCTTGTCCATGAAGTTGGTCGGCGCGCCGAAGGCCGGGACGATCACCACGTCCTCCTCGCCGAGCTGGTCGTAGTCGCCGGTCAGTTGCTCCCAAGGCAGCGAGACGATGCCCATGTCGACCAACTGGCGGTTGACCTCGCCGTTGTGGATGATTTCCCCGATCAGGAAGATGCGGTTGTCGGGGAAGACCCGGCGCGAGGCGTAGGCGAGGTCGATGGCGCGCTCGACGCCGTAGCAGAAGCCGAATTGCTGGGCGAGGCGCACGGTGGTGTTGCCGAGGGTGATCTCACCGCCGGCGGCGCGGATCTTTTCCACCAGCGACGAGCGGAAGTGGCGTTCGACCTCGGCGTTGACCTGAGTCATCACGTCCGGCCGGCGGACATTCACGCGGGGGCGCTTTGGCTTCTTGGCGGCTTCGCTCATGTGCGGGCGATATAGCGCCGGGGGGCCGGGGGACCAACTTATTTCCTTTTCACGACCGGCATCGCCAGCAGCGAGAACAGGAGTGCGGCAATCACCTCCATCCACAGCAGGTAGAGCGGCCAGGGGCCCAGGTGGTCGAGCAGGCTGGGGTTGTCGGGCTTGCGGGCGGTGAAGCCGAAGTTCGAACCGAGCCAGGCGTTCACCGCCATGGAACCCAGCAGGTAAATGTTGATCCACAGCATTGCCGTCAGCGGGTCCCGCCACCACGGGCGGGCGGAGCGCCAGCCGAGGACGACGGGCAGGTAGAACGCTGCACCGACGATGGCGAAGTGGTGGACGAAGAACGCCACGAAGGCGGGGTGGGGGAATCCGATCGAGATCGCGGGCGTCGCCAGCGCCTGGACGGTCGCCGCGAGGCCCCAGTAGTAGGTGAGGACGGCCAGCAAGCGCTTGCCCGTCAGCAGGGCGAAGCCGGCGATGAAGGCCGCCAGGTCGCAAAGCTGCAGCGGCAACCAGCTGTCGAAGTCGGGCGTGGACTCGACCATCGACCAGGCGGCCTGAGTGTAGCCGAAGGCCGCGAGGCAGAGGAAGGCGAGGAGGGCGCGGGCGATGCGCTCGTTGCGCGGGCTGGATCTCCCCAGCAGGAGCAGGGCGCCGATCGCCGCGAAGCCGGCCACCACGGCCCATCCGTGCATCGCGGAAAAGGTCGTGAAGGTCGGCGGCATGACCGGAGGGAATCCTGCCGCGCGCGCGTGGGCAAGGACGCTTCGAGAACTTCGGGTACAGGTGCACCTCTCATGAAATAGCTTGGGGTCGACAAGCCGTAGTGACGCGATCCAATCTGGAACACGTTTGGCACATCAACCAGCGACTGAATGACCCTGAATCCAAGCTTTGCCTCCCTGCTCGCCCTGGCGGCCACGGGATCGACCCTTCTCGCCGCGCCCTTGCGCGTGCTGGTTTCCAGCGATGACAACGATTTCCGCGACCGTTACGCCGCCGCCCTGAAGAAGGCCGGTGCCCAGGTCGTGGCCAGCACTTCGCCCGACGAAGCGGCCCTCGCGAAGGCCGACGTGCTGCTGCTCCACCGCTCGGAATACACGGCTCTCCCGGCCGCCAGCCAGCAGGCGCTGACCGAGTTCACCGGCCGCGGCGGCGGGATCGTCGCCGTCAATGCGGCCATCGCCGCCGGCACCCCGGAGTGGGGGCTGGCGACGCTCGGTGGCGCGTGGGATGAGAAGGACAGCCGCAAGTTCATGAGCACCATGATGCTCTACGTGGTCACCGATTCGCACCCGGTGGTGAAGGACGCGTCGCCTTTCGATATTGAGGACGACACCCTCTACGACCTGACTTTCTCCGACGATATCCAGGTGCTGGCCTCGGCCTACACCCCGAAGGGCCGGGACGCGAAACGCGGCGACGGGCCCAAGGTCCCCGGCCGCGACGTCCGGGCGTCGATTTACGACATTCAGCCACAGATGTGGGCCTACGAGGCGTCCAAGCACCGCGCGGCCGTCTATCTGCCCGGGGCCGCGGAGACGCTGGCTCACGCCAGCTCGCGCGCCTTCATCCTGCGCAGCGTCGCGTGGACCGGGAAGCGGGAGAACGTCGATGAGTTCTGCGGCCCCGCCGAGCTTGCCGACCTGCGCTACCCGGCGGGCGGGCCGAAGCGCGCCGCGGACGCGATCCGCGAGTTCAAGATGCAGCCCGGCTTCCAAGCCTCCGTCGTGGCCGCCGAGCCGCTGATCAGCAAGCCGATCGCCGTGCAGTGGGATGCCGCCGGCCGCCTGTGGGTCGCGGAAACGCCGGAGTACCCGAACGGCCGCCGGCCGCTCAATGCCCCGGCTTGGAAGGAGACCGGGGTGCTGGAGCCCGGCAACTACGACCGCCCGGCCCGCGACAGCATCAGCATGCTGGTCGACAGCGACGGCGACGGGCAGGCCGACAAGAAGCACGTCTTCTACGAGGGCCTCGAGCTCGTCACCGGCTTCTGTTTCCACGAGGACGGCGTGATCGCGGTCGCCCAGCCGAGCATCGTGTGGCTGCGCGATACCGACGGAGACGGCAAGGCGGAGACCGTGACGCCGCTCTTCGACGGCTTCGCGCCCGGCGACACCCACTTCGTCGCCAACCACTTCATCACCGCGCCCGACGGCTGGATCTACGTCAACACCGGCAGCGGCGCCGACGCCAAGGATCCGAAGACCGGCAAGGTGGTGGCCAAGATCTCGCCGGGGGTCTTCCGCTTCAAACCGGACGGCTCGGCCATCGAGCAGATCGCCTCGCAGGGCGGCAATTCCTTCGGCGGCGAGGTCACCAGCGATATGGAAATTTTCCACGGCAAGGCGACCAGCGGCAATCCGATCCAGCACGTGGTGTTGCCGGAGACCGTCTTGTCTCGCGCCGCGAACACCCGCGCCCAGAGTTTTTCTTCCGTGAATCCCGGCCGGACCATCGCCCGCAGCGACCTGCCGACCCGCGCGCCGCTGATGCAGATCGACCAGGTCGGCCGCTACAGCGCCGCCTGCTCGACCATGGTGTACGAGGGCGGGGCTTGGCCGAAGGAATACGACGGCAAGGTCTTCGTCACCGAGGGCATCCTCGACACCATCCACCACGAGGAGCTGGTGCCGGACGGCGCGACCTTCAAGGGCGAGCTCGTCTTGAAGGATCAGGAGTGGCTGCGCTCGATGGACTACTGGTTCTGCCCCATCGACATCACCTTCGGGCCCGACGGCGCGGCCTATGTGCTGGATTTTTACACCCCGGTCGTCGCCCACAACGACACCCGCGGTCCGCAGCACAGCAAGTCCGGCGCGTCGGTGCGTCCCGACCGCGACCACCACTTCGGCCGGATCTACCGGATCCAGCACCAGGCCGCCGCGAAGTTGTCGAATCCGGACCTCTACCACGCCGATGCCGCCAGTCTGGTGGCCGCCTTCAAGCACCCGAACCGCGTGGTGCGCTTCAATGCCATCCGCCTGCTGGTCGAAAAGCAGGAGGCGCTCGGCAAGCAAGCCGTGCCCGCGCTGACGGCCATGGCGAAGGGCGAGGCTTTCATCCCGGCCCGCATCCAGGCGCTTTGGGCGCTGCAGCGGCTCGGCGCTCTCGATGACGCCACGCTGGCTGCCGCGTTCAGCGCTCCCGACTCGAAGGTCCGCAAGAACGCCATGCTCATCGCCGAGGCCGGCGGCCTGCCGCTCGATGGCAAGCAGGTGACCGCCGGGATCGATGACCCCGACGCCCGCGTCCGCCTCGCCACCCTCCGCGCACTCGGTGCCTCGGCCATGAGCCAGGAGGCCAGCGCCGCCCTGCTGGCCGCCTCATCGAAACTCCGTGACCCGTGGTCGAAAGCCGCCGCCGCCGCGGCCGGATCGCGCAACCCGTCGTCCCAGCTTGAATCGATCCTCGCCGCCGAGGGGGACACCGGGCAGAGCGGGGACACCGTGCGCTCTCTGGCCGCCGCCTTGGCGGAAAGCGGGGACGCGAAGCAACTGCTGGGCGTCATTCGCGCTGCGGGGACCTCGCCCCATGCCGACCTGGCGGTGATTGCCCTCGATGAGATCGGCAAGCGCCCGCTCAAGCGTCCCGGCAATGCCAAGGCCATGCTCGACGCCCTCCGGCCGCTGCTGGTTTCCAAGAACCAGCAGCTCGCCGCCGCCGCGTTGCCGCTGGCCGTCCGCTGGGATCGCCGCCGCTACCTTCACAACGATGCCTTCAACGTGGTCCAGATCCTCTTTCAGTGGCTGCGCGACCCGCAGCGCTCCGATGCCGACCGCGCCCATGCCGCCCGCAAGTTGATCGCCGCGCGCGCCTTCGATCCGAAGATCCTCGGCAACGTCATCGGCGCCCTCGACGGGGAGATCTCCTACGCCTTCGCCTCGGAGCTAATCGCCGCGCTTTCCGCCAGCGGCGAGCCTGCCGTCGGCAGCGCCCTGGTCGCCCGTTACCCCGCGCTCCCCGCCCTGCAGAAGGAGCTCGCCTTCGGCGCGCTGGTGAGCCGACCGGAATGGACGAAGCTGCTTCTCGACGCGGTCGAGGCGAAGACAATCGCGGCGGACACGCTGCAACCCGCCCAGGTGTCGCGGCTGACATCTCATCCGGACGCCGACACCGCCAAGCGGGCGACCGCATTGTTCGGGGGTGCCGGCATGTCGAAGGACAAGATCATCGCCGATCTCCTGCCCGAGGTTTCGAAGCCGGGTGACATCGCCAACGGCAAGACCATGTTCGCGGCGGTCTGTTCGTCGTGTCACCGGCTCGAGGGCGCGGGCCACAAGTTCGGCCCCGACCTCGACGGCATCGGCTCCCATCCGGTGCTGGAACTCCTGACCCACATCGTCAATCCCAACCTGGTGGTCGACGATGAGCATCGTACGTGGAACATCACCATGAAGGATGGCCGCCAGTTCTCGGCGCTGATCGCCAGCGAAAACGAGGCGCGGGTCCAGATCCGCCAGCCCGGCGGGGTCACCACCGACCTGAAGGCCGCGGACATCGCCAGCCGCGCCAAGGGCGACAATTCGTTGATGCCGGAGGGACTTGATGCGATGGGTGCCGCCACCTTGCGGGACATCATCGGTTACATGCGCAGTGTTGCCCCGCAAGCCACCCCGGAAAGCAAATAACCCTACCCTGAAGAAACGATGAAAACCAACCGACTGACCCGCCGCGCGCTGCTCTGCGCGATCGCCCTCGTTCCCGCCCTGGCCCAGGCGCTGCCGCCGGACACCACCGAGCCGATGGGCCAGAGCTTCGCCGAACCGAAACCCGCCAAGAGCCTCCGTGTCGCCATCGTCGGCTCGGGATCGTCCCACGACTTCCCGAAGTACTTCCTCGGGACCGACTCGGAGACCCTGAAGGCTGCCGGCGACATCGACGTTGCCGCGACCCCGAACCTGGCGGAAGCGCTCAAGCTGATGGAACAAGCCGACGTCCTCGTTTTCAGCGGCAACCACAACCAGTACGGAAGCGACGAATTCCAGAAGGCCCTCAACAAGTTTGCGGACGACGGCAAGGGCCTGGTGTTCGTCCATGCCGCCACCTGGGCGCATCCGTGGAAGGGCTACAATGACCGCTTCATCGGCGGCCGCACCCCCAGCCACGGCTACGGGGAGTTCAAGGTCACCGTCACCGACAAAAAGGCGGCGATCACCAAGGACGTTCCGGAGTTCTTCGACATCACCGATGAAAACTACCGCTTTCAGCTCAACAAGCGGGCCAAGGTCGATGTCTGTTGCGAGAACGCCGCGGACCAGACGGACGGTCCGATCCCCAGTGTTTGGGTGGTGAAGGACCGCAAGGCGAAGATCGTCTGCATCACCCTCGGCCACGCGGAAGAAGCCCACAACAACCCGGCCTACAAGCAGCTCCTCACCAACGCGGTGAAGTGGGTGGGCGGAAAGTGAAGCCTGCTTGACTCCGCCTGGAGCGCATTTTCCAAGCCGTCGCGACACTGATCGCGGCGGCTTTTTTCATGCCGGGGCTACTTGTCCGACTTCTTGGGGCGGCTTGGCAGTGCGACCGCCTGACGCAGTGAAGCAATATCCGCCGCGGTGCAGAATTCGTCGACGTTGTCCCGGCGTGCGGCCCAGGCCACCGCGCGGCGGAGGATGGTCCGGATGCCGGCCTTGCCGTAGTTGGCCGTGGTGCCTTGGAGCATCACCACCGCCCGGTGCGGTTTGCCACCGGCGAGGGTGCTTTCGTAAGCCCAAATTTGCGGTGGGTCCCCGGATTCGGCGCCTTGGCCCGCCGGGGCGGGACGGGTCGTTTTGTCAGGATCCCCGGTGGATTCCTTCTGGCTGGAGGTGGCGAGAATCTCGATCCCGGTGGCGAGATCGAGGCCACAGATCGCCTCCTCGTTGCTTTCGATGGCGGCGGCGCCGTCGACAAGCGGGTGCCGGTCGGTGGCGACATCGATCACCGTGTGGCTGGAGAGACGCCGGCTCTCGGGGGTCCAGGCGGCGCCGAAGACCGGCTTCGCCCAGGCGGCGTCGCCCGCCGCGATCGCCCCGTGGAGGCCGATGACCCCTCCGCCGCGCCGGGCAAATGCCTCGATCGCGGCGCGATCACCTTCGGGAAGGGGCTCGAATTTCTGCTGATGCAGCACCAGCACGTCGGCGTCGGCCATCGAGCCTTCGTTCAATTCTCCGGCGTAGGGCTTGAGACCATCGCCATCCAACGCTTTGACCAAGGCCTGGGCGGTTCCGGGGGAATCCGCCCACACCATCACCCCCGGGGGAACCGCGAGGACGATCGGGCAGCAGAGGGCGAGGCAAAGGGGGATTGTATGCATCCAGCGGCGCATGATCGCGATACCTCGCTGCCGCAACGATTCTTGCAAACTGGTTTGGTCGAATTCGCAGGAAAATCGACTATTCGTCGCCTTCCTGCATCATTTTTTCGGCCATTTTGATCCCCATCAGCTGCATTTCCTTCATTTGGTCGCGATACTCCCGGAAGGCGGCAAGCTGCGGTTCGTCGAGGATGGTGGCGGCTTCTTTCATCAGGTTGGCTTCCTGAGTGGCCCAGCTTTCCTCGAATTTTTCGACCATCCCTTCATTTCCCATGTTCCCGAAGGCATCGGGACCGAGGAAGTCGGGGGTATCCGCCTCGGTCCGGCTGCGGAACATGGCCTCGACGAGGCGGGTCTCGGTCGCCTCGTCGAGGGTGGCTCCCTGGGTGGCGAAGGTGGCGCGGATACCGTCGAGCTGTTGCCGCTCCGGGAGCCGGTCCTGGTAGTCGGTGTAGCGTTGGAAGTCCTCGTCGCTGTTGAGGAACTTGCGGATTTCCTCCTTGTTCGCGGCCTTGCGGGCCTCGAGTTCCGCGGTGAGTTCCTCGCGTTCGGCGGCCGAGGCGCTCATCAACTTCATCCCGATTTCCTGCTGGTCGGCCATGTCCTTGCCGAGAAGCGTCTTGAAGTAGTCCTTCTCCTCCTTGGTCAGTCCCAGGCCTTCGATGAAGTCCTCGTACATCATCGCCACCGCGATCTTCACGCCCTGGTTCATCATCGCCTTGCCGGCGGGATTGTCCCACATCTTGCGGACCGTCTTGCCGAGCGAGCCGTCGTCGGCTTCGGGCGAATCACCGGCGGTTTCCGGCCGGCGGGCGGCCTTGGTCGCGGAGCCCGCTCCTCCGGACGGCGCGGAGGTCACCCCAGAGGGGGTGCCGCCGGGCATGCTGCGGGCGCTTGCGGGGGCCGCCGGATCCACCGCCTGGCGCAGGGCCGCGATGCGGCTCTCCTCGATGGCGATCGTGACCACGACGGCGACAGCCGCCAGTCCGACGGCGTGGAGGGTTTTCATGGCAGCAAGCTGCCTGACAGGCCGTCGGAAAGCGATGGAAACCTGAGCCGGTGCGAACGGAAGCCCGGGACCCCCGCATGGAGCAGCGGTCCCGGGCACCGAGCCACGAAGAAAGCAGGGGAAGTCAGGGGACGGTGACCTTCAGCCGGGCGAAGATCCGGCCCGTTGGGGCGGTCGGGATGTCAACGGTCCACAGTTCGCCGCCGGTGACAGGGCCATGGGTCATGGTGACCCCGTCCACGCCGTCCGCCGCGGTTTCCCAGTCGGCGAGGTTGTCGCCATATTCGACCTCCGGCGGGAGGGTCGCGGCGGCGGTGGCTTGTTTGAAGGTGAAGCGGAAGAAGTTCGAACCGCCGTCCTCCATCAGGCTCCCGACCGGGAGAGCGCTGCCAGCCGCCAGGGGATTACTTCCGGTGTAAAACTCGAGGAAGTTGGCCACGCCGTCGTGATCGGGGTCGCCGTCTGGCAAGGCATCGCCGGGATCCGCCCAGGCGATCCCAGCGGCCCAGTCGTCATAGACCCCGCTCGCGGCGGTGCTCACCAGGGCGATCTTGTTGCCCTCGTAGGCGTAGTCGATTTCGTAGCCGTCGGGCACCAGCGGGGAGTCGAGGAACTCGCCGACCAGGGTTCCGTAGGTCGCCAGCACGTAGACCGGCTGGTCGAGTTGCTCGTCCTGGATGAAGAGGTAATGGGTGGCCGCGGAGATGTCGAGTTGGCCGCCGGTGGCCAGGACCGCGGCCTCGCCGCCGATGATGTCGGTCGTGAGGTAGCCCGTGATCGTGGTGTCGCCGCCGACCCCGAGGGTGCCGAGATTCACGCCCGGCCAGACGGTCCCGGAGGCCTGGAGAGACCCGGCGATGGTGCCGGTGCCGCGGATTTCCCCGAAATCGCCGACCGTGACGTCGCTGGAGCCCAGCGTCCCGGTCACCACCAGGCCGCCGGACTCGACCAGGGTCCCGCCGCTGTAGCTGCAGGTGCCGGCGAGGACGACGAGACCAGGGCCCCGAATCGTGAGCCCGCCGCCGCCGTCCAGGAGGTCCTGCGGGATGGTGATCTCGTGCGAAGCCGCCTCGCTGCCAGCGGTCGGGGTGGTGTCGATGATCGCGCCGCCGGGCAGGACATTCACTTCGGTCAGCCCGCTGATGAAGTCGCTGTTGTCCGAGGCGGGGAGCAGGACGCCCCCGTTGAGATTGAGGATCGAGGTGCCGGACGAGCCGCTGTGGATCGAATTCGCCCGGACCACGCCGCCGTCCAGGTTGAAAGTAGCAGAGGCGCTGTCCTGGTAGCCGAGGTAGAGGTCCTTGAAGACGTTTTCGGTGCCTTCGCCGGAGATGGTCCAGGTGGCGGTGGCATTGCCGCTGGTGCCGATGCGGGTGTCGGTGGACGGATTGATGAAGCGCCCGCCGCTCACCGTGACGGTGGCGGTGGACCCGTCGCCGCTGCCGAACGCGGCAAAGGTCGAGGGATCGGAACCCGGGTCCTTGGTGAGGCCCGCGCTGCCGGAAATGGCAAGGGTGCCGTCACCGCCTTCGGCTCCGATGACCAGGGTCTGGCCGATGACCATCGCGGAAGTACCACCCATGTCGTAGATGCCCGACGCGTCGTCGCCGCTGGCGACCACGAGGCCTCCCTGGCATTGCAGGAAGCCGGAGATCTGGGTCAGCGAGCCGTTGCTGCCGGCGCCCTTGGCGATGACGATCGAGCTCCCGGGGGTCTTCATCATGAAGCCGTTGTTGAACGTGAGCATCCCGGTGCTGCCCGCCTCGCCGATGCTGACTTCCGCGGTCGCCATGGTGAATGGCCCGTTGTAGTCGAGGGTGGCACTCTGCTGGGTGGAGCCCGTGCCGATCCGCAGCGGTCCGTTGAGGAAGAACTGGCCCGCCAGGTAGCTGACGGTTCCCTCGCTGGCTTCCAGGCCGGCGAGGGTCTGGTCGCTGGTGACCTGGATGGTCCCGCCGTTGCCGAGGACGGCGGTGTCGCCGCCGGTGGGGATGACCCCGCCGGACCAGTTGCCGGCGGTGCTGAAGTCGCCGGTGCCGGCGGACCATTCGATCGGCGCGGCCTGAGCGACGCCCGACGGGAGCAGGGGGATCAGCGATGCGGCGAGAACGGCCGCGGGGGCGCTGGCGTGGAATGAGGGAAGTGGACCTTTCATCATGGCAGGGGGCTTGCAAGAGTTCCGGTTTTTCACCCTGCCCGCATAGGCGCACACCGGATGCTTCCCCACTGCTTTGGGACCAAGACGGGAAATCCCGTGACGAAGGTGCCGATCCAGCGGCCGGAGGACCTCAGCCGGTCATCCGTTCCTGCAAGTCGCGGAGCGGGATCGTCATGTCCAGCCGTGTTCCCGACTTGAGGATCACGCAATAACTGCCGGGCCCCATCGGTTGCAGCTCGCGGATGCGCGAGAGGTTGATGATGGACGAGCGGCTGATCCGCATGAAGCCGGCGCTTTCCAGGCGCGAGATCATTGCGACCATGGTCTCGCGGACGATGTGGCGCTCCTTGCCGCAGTGGAGGACCAGATAGTTGCCCGCGGATTCGACGTGATCGATCTCCTCGGCGCGCACGAAGAGGATGCGCTCCGGGGATTTGACCAACACGCGGGGGCCGACGTCTGAACTCTTCAGGTGGGCCAGCAGTTCGGAAAGGCCGCTGCCAGTGCCCGGCGGCGAAGCCAGCCGCGCCCTGGCCCGCTCCAGCGCCTCACGGAAGCGTGCCGGCTTGAAGGGTTTGAGCAAATAGTCGACGGCGCTCACCTCGAAGGCCTGCAGGGCGTGCTTGTCGTAGGCGGTGGTGAAAATGATGGCCGGCATTTCGCCATCGTGAATGGCCTCGATGACATCGAAACCGCCGAGTCCGGGCATGCGGATGTCGAGGAAGACGAGATCGGGACGCAGGGCCGAAATGGCGGCAAGTGCTTCCTCGCCGTCCGCGGCCTCGCCGACCACCTCCACCGCAGTTTCTTCGGCCAGGAGTCCCCGGACCCGGTTGCGGGCGAGTTCCTCGTCGTCGACGATCAGGCAGCGCAGGGTTTTCATGTCGGGTCGCTTGCAAGAATCGCGGGCATCCGGATCACCGCCCGCGCGCCGCGCTCGCCGGGCGAGTTCATGATGAAGTGGTGCCGGCCCGGGTGGAGCGCCTCGAGGCGTTCGCGGATGCTTTTGAGGCCGATCCCGCTGCCGGATCCGCCGCTTGATTTGAGCAGGCCGTCGCCGTCGTCCTCGATGCCGATTTCCAACATGCCGTCCGCCACCGAGGTGCGGATCTGCACGGTGCCGCCGCGGTTGCTGGGTTCGATGCCGTGCTGGATGGCGTTCTCCACCAGCGGCTGGATCAGCAGCGCCGGGACCTTGAAGTCGAGGGTCGCCGGGTCGATCCGGCGGACGACCTGCAGGCGGTCGCCGAAACGCATCCGCTGGATCTCCAGGTAGCGGTCGACGAAGTGAAGCTCTTCGCGGAGCGGGATCTCCGGCTTGCGGTCGCCGTCGAGGGCGATGCGCATCAGGTCGCTCAGCGACACGATCATTTCTTCCGCGGCCTCCGGGTCGCGGCGGGTCAGGGTGGCGATGCCGTTGAGGGTGTTGAACAGGAAGTGCGGTTGGAGCTGGGCCTGCAGCGCGCGGGCGCGGGCCTGTACGTGCTGGGAATCGAGCAGCGCGGCCCGGCGGTTTTCCTCGCGGGCGGTGCGGAGGAAGATCCATGCGTGCGAAAAGCCGGTCAGGGCGAGGTAGGCGAATCCGTCCAGCACCAGGACGGCGGTTGGCAACTGGGCGGGGAGCCCGCCGAGAACGGCTTCCGAGCGGCTGGAAATGTCGCGCCACTTCTGGGAGATCCGCTGCTTCATCTCCTCGCGGGTCATGATGCGCCCGGGCAGCTTGCGGGGATCGAGCCCCGGCGGCAGGCCATACGAATAGGGGATGTCGACCTGGGGATCGAGGCCGATCTTGCGGCTGAGCGGGATGCCGAAGTCGCCGCCCGGCGTGAGGTCCATGCCGGGAGGAAACCACGCCTCGACCGCGGGCATCGGCACGACGATCGGCTGCCTGCGGGCGGCGCTGGTCTGGAACAGCAGGCACAGGCCGGTGAACGCGATGCCGGCGACCAGCAGGATCCCGGTGTTGCCGCCTTTCCTCAGGCCGGAGAATGGATGGCGCCAGACGACCAGCAGCACGTAGGGCGCGAGCAGCAGCCACGGGATCCACGGCAGCACCTGTTGCCATAGCAGGATCCGGCCTGCGGCATTGTCGACCGGGCTGCCGTCGTCGGGGCTCATTTCGACGAAAACCAGGCGGTTGCCGGTTTCCCGCCACGCCAGCCAGAAGAAGACCATCAGGGTCAGGAGCGTCCACGGCAGGAAGAACGCCCACAGCCGGCGCCTGCCCGGCGGTCGGATGGGCGATTTCGGTGTGGAGGACATCGGCGGTGGCATCATGGAGCGTGGCGGCCTGCGGGATGCTCCGGATGGGATGGGCGGCGGATCATCGGGGATGAAGGGAAGCATTCCGGGGACCAATGGCAATCCGGCGCCGGGCGAATCGGCCCGGTGCGGGCGGTCGCCCCAGGAGATGGCCGCCCGCCGTCAGCCGTCGGCCGGTTCACAATTCGCCGGCTTGTTCCCGCCGGGCCGGGTCTTTGTCCCAGATCGGTTGGCAGTCCGGGCGGGCGGACCCAGCTTCGCCCACGTCCGCCGGCTGGCGCGACCGCTCATTCCAGTTCATCCCATGCACGCGATCCTGCTTTCCGCCGCCGTTCTCCTTTTGTCCATGCTGCCCGCCCGGTCCGCGACCGGGCCGTGGCTCACCGATTTCTCCCGGGCGCGCCTCTTGGCGAAAGAGGAGGGGAAGGTGCTGCTCCTCGATTTCACCGGTTCCGACTGGTGTGCATGGTGCATCCGCTTGCGCAAGGAGGTGTTCGACCAGCCGGCGTTCGAGAAGGACGCCCCGGGGAAGTTCGTGCTGGTCGAGCTGGATTACCCCAAGGACACCGCGAAGCTCCCGGAAGCGACCGTCACCCAGAACAAGGAACTGCTGGAGCGCTACCCGGTCACCGGCTACCCGACCGTTCTCCTTTGCGATCCCGAGGGCTGTCCCTTTGCGGCCACCGGCTACCGGGAAGGTGGTGCGGCGGCCTATCTCCCGCATCTCGACGCACTGATCGCCCGCCGGAAACATCGGGACGATGGACTGGCGGAGGCCGCGGGGCTCGACGGCGTGGCGAAGGCGAGGGCGCTGATCGCGGTGCTCGACGGGTTGGAGCTGCCCGGGGCGATGGTCCGGATCCACTACCGCGAGGTGCTGGCGCAAATCCAGGCTGCCGATCCCTCGGATGAGACCGGTTTCGCGAGGAAGCAGGCGGACGAGGTCCGGCTTGCACGGTTCCTGGAGCAACTCGGGCGTTTCCGCTCGGAGGGTGACCTCGACGGGGCCTTGGAGATGATCGAACGGACACTCGCCGATCCGGAAGTGACGGGCGGGTTCCGCCAGCAGGTGCAGGGGCATCGCGCCGGATCGCTGGCCTATGCCGACCGGGACGATGAGGCGATCGCGGTGTTGCAAGCCGCGGTCGCGGAGGCCCCCGACGGCGAGCACACCAAGGAACTCGCGGACTTCATCAAGGTGCTCGAACGGAAGAAGGCGGGCCTGCCCTTGAAAGAACCCGCGAAGACCGGAGCGGAGTAGCCGTGTCAGCGGGGCCGGCCGGTCGTCCGGAGGAAACGACGGGCAACGTAGTAGGCGGCGATGCCGGCGGGTGCCCCGACAACCGCGCCGCCGAGCAGCAGCGGTGTTTCGAGCCGGACCAAGGATGCGGCGTGCAGCCAGCCGGCGAGATCGCCGTGATGAAATCCTCCGGGGATTCCGGCTGCCGGCGGTCTGCCGAGCAGGTGGCTGCCGGCCTTGAATTCCCAAGCCAGCAGGAACGGCGCGATCGGCAGGAGCAGGTCGTGCAGGGTCACGGCGATGGCCGCTGCCACCACGTTGCCCTTGCAAAGCCGGGCGGCGCCCATGGCCAGCAGGGTCTTGATGCCGAGCGGCGGGAAGAAGCCGACGAAGGTGCCGATGCCGATCCCGAGCGCGATTTTCCGGGGATCGTCGTTCAGGTCGCGGATCCGGGCGAGCTGCTGTTGGAGCCACTGCATGGGATCAGGCCCGGTGGGACTGGATGTGGCTGTGGATTTCGGAGGTCAGCGACTCGATCCGCCGGCTCATTTGATGGGTCAGGTCGGTGAGCTCGGTGTTGCGGCGCATGAGTTCGAGCAGCAGATCCAGCTGCCGGGCGGACTCGAGCTGGCGCTCCGAACTGATCCTGGCGATCTCCTCGCGGTGCATCGCGTCGTTTTCGGCGCCCGCCTTGTCGCGGTCCGCCTGGCGGGTCTGGGCGAGCAGGATCAGCGGCGCGGCGTAGGCGGCCTGCAGGCTGAACGCGAGGTTGAGCAGGATGAAGGGATAGAGGTCGAAACGGACCACCCCGATCGCATTGAGCAGGATCCAGGTGCCCACCAGCACGGTTTGCCCGATGAGGAACGCCGGGGTGCCGAAAAACCGGGCGAAAGCCTCGGCCCTGAGTCCGAAGGCATCGCTGCCGAAGGCGGGGGCGAGGTGGCCGCTATGCGAGTGGAAGCGCAGGTGGTGCTTGGATGGCGCGGGGTTCATGATGCCGGGGTTCGGTTGGGGTCACTGCTTCAGGTATCGCGCCGCGACCTGCGGCGGAAGGTCGAAGATGGAGCCGTCTTTCAGGGAGCGGAGCAGCTTGAGATACTCGGCGTGGGCCCAGACCAAGGGCATCGCCGAGCCCGCCGGCTTGCCCGGGAGGAGGCCGCGGTCCGGGATCGGCTCCCCGTCCCAGACCTGCTCCGGGATCAATCCGCTGCCATTGGCAAAGCCGCGGACGGTGGCGGCCAGGCGTTTCGCTTCGCCGACCCGGCCCGCGGCCAGTTCGTAGTGGGCGCGCTCGCCGGTGAGCAAGGGCCACTGGCGGCCGCGGCCGGTGCCGTCGAAGGGACTGCCGTCCTCGTGCTCGCCGTAGCCGTCGCCGTTGTAGCGGTACCACGAGGGGCCGCCGGGAAAATCGCGTTTCAACAGCGCGTCGATCACCTTGACCGTGCCGACGATGCGCGGGTCGCCGGCGGCCCGCAGTCCGAAGCGGACCAGCGCGAGCGCGTCGGGACTGACGATCTCGACGGTCTCCCCGCAGGCATCGGCCGGCGGGCGGTTCTTGATCGGCACGAAGCCCCCCAGCGGCGATCCCGATTCGGCCACTTCGGGCGGTGAAATCCGGACGTAGTAGCCGTCGACGCCGTGTTCCGTCGCCAGCCGGGTGCCCTTGGCGTAGGTCCAGTCGTCGATCTTGCCGAACCAACGGTCCGCGGTTTCGAGGGCCCTCTCCGCCAATCCGCCGCCGCAGAGATCCGCCGCCACCACCAGCGCCGCGATTTCCGCCGACAGGGTGAACGGCGAGCATCCGGAGTCCTCTTCCCAGCGGTCCTGCATGCTGACCGGACCGCGGGTGATGATGTAATCGGCGGCCTTGCCGACCATCGGCAACAAGCCGGCCAGCTGCTCGCCGCTGAGGGCACCGTGGCGGCGCGCGAGATCGACCAGCAGCACCGGCAGCGCGACCTCGTCCATCTGGATGCCGGGCCAATAGGGCGTGCCGTCGAGCCACTGGTTCTGCGGCCAGTGGCCGTCTGCTTCCTGGGTTGCCTGGAGGTAGTGGAGAATGCGGCGTGCCTCGTCCCCGGCGCCGATCGCGAGGAAGCCTCCGGCGGTTTCCGCCAGGTCGCGCGGCCACACCAGGTGGTAGCCACCGAGGTCACCGTCGCCCTTCGAGGCGCCCCAGGGGATCGAGAGGCTGGCGATGGTGCCCCCTTGGAAGACCTTGTCTTCATGGACCCGGAGTACCGTGGCGCTGATCCGGTCGAGCGCCGAGCGGCAGCTGTCACCGAGGCCGGCATGCCATTGTTTCCAAGGTTCCGCGAAGCGCTGCCTGAGGTCGTTCAGCGGCTCCGTCAAGGTCATGCAGGCCAGGTGGCCGGCCTCCGCGGGGCTTCGCCCGAAGCCCAGCACGACCGGGACCGGCTCGCCGGTGACGGCGATTTCCCCGACCAAGGCGACATTGCCGTCGGCCGCCCGCTGGTGGGACCAGGTCAGGCGCTTCGAGCGGTTGAGGTCCTGCCAGCCGTCGGAGCTGCCGACGAAGCCGGCCGAGCGGCCGCGCCACGCCGCGCCGGTGGCGAGGGCCATGGCGATGTTCCCGCGGGAGGCGAACAGCAGCGGGGTTCCCTTGTGTTCGCCGGTCCACGCGGTGTTTCCCATTCCCTGGTTGCCGATGTGGGGCGACAGCAGGACGTGGAGTTTCAGCTCCGGGCTCCACTGCTCGAAATGGAGGACCTGCACCAGGCAGTCGCGGCCGGGGTCGGAAAAGACCTCTTTCACCAGGACGTAGCGCCCTTGCCGGCAGCGGTTGGTGATCCGGAACATCGGCACGCCGGCGACCGGGACCTCGATGGTCGAATCCGTGTCGCGCTTTTCCTCGGAGAAGAACTGGTCGCCGTCGGTGACGATGAACTCGAGGTCCCGCGTGCAGGCATTGTCGATCCGGGGATAGTAGACCTCGTTGAGGATCCCGTGGCTGACCGCATACCAGACCCGGCTGTGGCCTCCCAGGGCGGTGCCGACGCCGTCCTTGGCGCTCGATGTCCAGCGGGCCTCGATCCCAGGCCATCCCGGGGCGTCACCCGACGGTTGCAAATGCTCTTCTCCCATTCCCGCAAGCTAGCATGCCGGATGGATTCTGATAGGGAGATGAGTGGAAGCCGCCCGTTCCGGTTTCTCACCGCA
Source organism: Neoluteolibacter marinus (assembly GCF_014904755.1). GTDB lineage: Bacteria > Verrucomicrobiota > Verrucomicrobiia > Verrucomicrobiales > Akkermansiaceae > Haloferula > Haloferula marina. The sequence goes on along the minus strand of NZ_JACZFQ010000101.1, from coordinate 4,364 downwards.
ATCTCGAGGAGATCTCGGACGCCACCTGTTCGGCGAGGAAGGAGTAGCCGGCGGGAGTGAAGTGGACATCGCCCGGTTTCGCGGCGATGCCGGGCAGCTTCCGCATGGCGCGGGCGTGGAGGTCGTCGATGGCGACCCCGTGCTTTTCCATCACCTCGCGGGCGATGCGGTTGTAGACGAGTTCGTCGCCCTTGATGCGACCGGCTTCGTTCTCGGGGACCGGCGTGGTCGAGGCCCAGACCAAGGTCGCGCCGGTGGCCTTGAGGCGCACGACGGCGACCTCGAGATGGGCCCGGTATTGCTCCGGAGTGGCGCTGACCTTGCCGTGGACCTTGTCGCGGTGACCCTGGTTCTTTGACTTCGGACTGCGGTAGCAAAGGTCCCAGAGCCCCCAGTTGAAATGGATGAGGTCCCACTTCTCCTTGCCGAGCCAGGTGTCGAGCTGGCTCGCCCCGTATTTCGCGGTCTGGCCGTTCGTCGGGATCCGGTGAACGTTCGCTTTGCCTGCCAGCAGTTTTCTCACGGGAACGGTGTAGCCGATCGAAATCGAGTCGCCGATCAGCAGCACCCTCGGCAGTTTCGGGTCGTCGGTCGGATTGGCGAATGCCTGCTGGTACTCCTTGCCGGTGTAGAGCTCCCCGCGATCCGCCAGCGACTCCCCGGCGAGGGGGCGCGCTGAACAAAGCAGGAGCAGGGCGAGCACGGTTTTGGCGGGGATCATGACACGACCGTCCCGGACGATCCGTGACGCGGCAAGGCCAAAGGCGAGCGGGCGGGGAGACGCGGTGTCCTTCCGGAAAAGGGCGTCCCGATTCGGTCCTTGAAAACAGACAGAGCTGTCCGATGGTCGGGCGTGAGCCAAGCCCGGGAACGTTTGCTGGAGACTGCGGGTCGCCTGTTTCATGAGCGCGGCTACGAGTGCGTGGGGATCAACGAGATCATCGCCACCGCGGAAATTGCCAAGGCGACCTTCTATCAGCATTTCCCCGGCAAGGAGGCGCTGTGCGCCGCGTGGTTGCGGCGTGAAGCCGAGGAGTCGGAGAAGGGTCAACGCGAGCTGCTGGCGGAGGATCGTCCGGTGGCCGGCAAGGTGGCGGCGAAGTTCGACGGCATGGCGGCCATGCTGGCGGACGAGGGCTTCCATGGCTGCCCCTTCTGTGTGACCGCCACGATGGTATCCGCCGATTCGGAGGTGACGGCCGTGATCCGCGCCTTCCGCGAGGCGACGCGGGCGTTCTGGCAAAAGCTGGCGGCGGCCAGCGGGCGCAAACCGGCCGCAGCCCGCGACCTGGGGGATGCCTGGATGCTGCTCTACACCGGTGCCATCACCGAGGCGCGGAACCTCGGTTCGGTCTGGCCGGTGGAGCAGGCCAGGAAAGCCGCGTTGAGGCTGCTGGCTGCCGCCTGAACCGCTCCCCGCGATCCGGGAAAAACCGCGAAACAAAAATTTTCGGAATAGACAGACCGGTCTACCTGTCTCATGGGCGTCACAACGACCAAGCAAACATGAACCTGAAACTGCAGACCATTGAATCCGCCCCGGAAGCTTCCCGTCCCTTGTTGGAGGGTGCCAGGAAGTCGCTGGGCTTCGTGCCGAACCTCTTCGCCGTGTTCGCGAACTCGCCCGCGGTGCTGGAGGCTTACCAGGGACTGGGCGCCGCCTACGGGAAGAGCTCGCTGTCGCCGGCCGAGCAAGAGATCGTGACGATCGCCGTGAGCATCGAGAACGGCTGCGACTACTGCGTCGCCGCCCACACCACCATTGGCCAGATGCGCAAGGTCGACGCCGCGGTGCTCGGGTCGCTGCGCGACGGCGCCGCACTGGAAGATCCGCGTCACGAGGCCTTGCGGCGCTTCGCGCTCGAGGTGGTCCGCCACCGCGGCTGGGTGCCCGGCGAAGAGCAGCAGGCGTTCCTTGACGCGGGCTTCACCCCCGCCCAGGCGCTCGAGGTCGTGCTCGGGGTCACTCTCAAGACACTCAGCAACTTCACCAACCATCTCGCCACGACCCCGCTCGACGCCGCGTTCAGCAAGAACGCCTGGAGCGCCGGCGTGGCCGCCTGAATCCTGAAACCACACCATCATGAAATCCACTGAACTCAATTCCTCCTCCTTCGATGCGGCGCTCGCGGCGTCCACGGGCCCGGTCCTCGTCGACTTCTGGGCACCGTGGTGCGGCCCCTGCCAGCAGCTCGGACCGGTGATCGACCAGATCGCCGCCGAGCAGCAGGGCAAGGCGCTCGTCGCCAAGGTCAATGTCGACGATGCCCGCGACCTCGCCGGTCGATACGGGATCCGTAGTATCCCGACCCTGATCGTCTTCCGTGACGGTCAACCGGTGCAGCGCCTGCAGGGCGTCCAGGCGAAAGAGCGGATCACCGCGGCGCTGGCGGCGGCTTGAGGTGTCGGGCGGGTCGCGTCGCGAGGCGCGGCCCGGCCCGCAAGGCCGCGGGGTTCAGTCGCCGGCAAGGGCGTCGAGCACCAGGCGCTGGTTTTGCCGGAGCACGTCCATCCAGTGGTTCATCCACTCGGCATGGCCGAGGTCCCGCCAATGTCCGAACAGGTGTCCGGCATCGTCGAGGGCACGGCGTCCGGAGGGCTGGTGGATCTCCAGCGTGAAGGAACAGTTGTACCGGCCCAGGTCGCCGGTGGCGGCGGCGAGGAGCTTCGCGAGGCCTCCCGGGCCGAACAGCGGCGTGAGGGCGCGGCGTCCTTCGTATTCGAAAGGAATCGGGATCTCGGTGAGGAAGCTGAGATGATCGGAAACGCCGTAGGGGCTGAAGGTCGACGAGGGGTGGCCGTCGTGGAGGTGGAAATGGACCGGCTTGCCGATCTCTCCCAGGCGCTGGATCAGCGAGCAGACCACCGGCAGGGCGGTGGCGACGGAGGCCTGGAGGTCGGCGGCGACCGCGGGAAGTTCGGGATGGCCGGGCTTGAATTCACAGGCATCGCGGCCGGGGTGAAGTCGACCGAAGTGCGCGCGGGCCTGGCGGATGCCCACGTGGCTGACATCGACGCACACGCTGGTCTTGCGGCAGGCTGAGATGTTTCCGGCGAAGGCCGCGAAGTCCTCCGGTTCCAATCCGACGGCGTATTCGATGAACAGCAAGGGGGCGCCGGGCAGTTCCTGCAGGCGGGTATCGAGCTCCCGGACGCCGTGGAGATAGTCATCGGCGCGGTCCGTCATCTCGTGCTGGTCGTGGACGACCATGCCCATGATCCGGCCGGCGAAGCGGCGGGCGAATTCCCGGACCTTGCCGCGGCTCGCCGGATCGAGCAGGTCGATGTCGCGGGACAGGTGGACGACCACCGGCTGGTCGTTGGCCGGCTTGAAGGTGAGCAGGTGTTCGAGCTCGTCGGGATGCCCGCCGTAGATTTCGGCACCGAGGCCGGCTTGCTCGAAGCGCAGCTTGGCCAGGGCCAGCAGGGCGTCGTCGCCTTCGATGCGCTTCTGGAACAGGCCGAGGACCGGCGGCTGGGGGGCGGGATTCATGGTTGCGACGGGACGCCTTGCTGGGCGCGGGCCTGCACGAGGGTGATCTCATCGCCGCAAACGACGCCCTCGACGTCGAGGGGGAAGCCGAAGGATTCCTCGAGGGCGCCGGCGATCCGTGCGAGGCGGGCCGCGGTGCTGGTCCTCATGGCGGCATCAGTGGAAAAGGGAACGTGGGAATAGTCGAGGCGGCGTTGCGCCGGGGAACCGTCTTGCCCGGTCTCCAGGGCGTGGCTGAAGTTCGCGAAGGCGAGCATGGTGCAGGCACCGGATGCCTTGTCACAGGCAAGCCGGTACGGGGTGCCACGGGTGGCAGCGCTGGCGAGCGTTTCGCCCAGCCCGACGGCAAGCTCGACGTAGCACTCGCGCGGATCGTGGCGTTGCGGATGAACGGTGTGGAGGATGAAGGAAAGGTCCGGTTCGACCAGCGGTTGGATCAGCACCGCCATGTGGGCGGCGCTGTGGGGGATGCCGGCCTGGCGGCGGCTGATGGCGGCCCGCTCGGTCCAGAGGGAAGCCCAGACGCCGGGGATTGCCGTGGCCAGATCCGCCGCGGTGACGCCGGTGACCGACTCGTGCAGTCCCGCGCCTGCCATCTCCGCCAGGTCTTCCGAGTTGGCACTGGAGCGGACGGCCAGCCGGCAGGTTGGACCAAAAGCCTCCGCGATGGCGGGAACGATCTCCGCGGGGAGCGGGAGGGCGGCGATCAGCTCGCGGAGCCGGGCGCAGGTGGCGGGAAGTTGTTCCAGCGGCAGCTCCTCCGCGTCCTTCATCAAGCGGGCGCGGTCCGCCGCGAGATCGGGAGAGGCCTGCAGGGCTGTCTCTAACACGCCGAAGGGAATCACCCGACCGGGTGGCGCCGCGAAACCGG
>NZ_JACZFQ010000100.1 GCF_014904755.1 Neoluteolibacter marinus | reverse complement strand
TTTCGAAAGCTTTCGCGCCCCGTGGGACTTGTTGCCACCCCGGTCCGCCTCGATTTCCTCGAGCGGAAGGACCGGGGCCGGCGGGTCGAGCCGCACCGGGGGAAGGGCTCCGGTGCCGGCGACCCGGGTCGACGGGCACACGCCGGATTCCTCGGCCGGCTCGAGATGGATGCCGTCGATGCTCGCGGTGAGTCGGAGCATCTGTCCGCCGAGTTCCCGCAAGTCATGGAAGAGCTCGGCTTCCTCGCAGCAAGCCACCACGACGCCCGCCTGCCGGGCGCGCACCCCGAGGTGCGAGAGGTGGGGGAGATCGTGTGCGAGCAGGATGCCGGCGACGCCGGCCGGCAGTTCTTCGTCGCCCGTCGCGTGCTCGAGCAGCAGGATCCGTGGTCCGGTCAGGGACGTGTCGATCGTTTCGACGGCGTGCAGCCGGCCGCGGGCCTGACCGGTGACCAGCACATCCCAAGGGGATTGCCCGAGCTCCGCGCGGATCATGCGCAGCAACGAGCTGGCGAGCTTGGCGAGTTGGAACACCAGGTGGCTGCGGATTTCCGCCTCGGCGAACACCGTCGCGGCACGGGGGTCGACTCCCAGTTCCGGGGCCAGTTGCCCGGCGCGGTCGGCGAAGCGCGCCAGCACCACGTCGCTGAATTCACCGGCAACCCGGCGGGCGCGGTCGACACTTGCCTTGAGCCGCAGCAGGGCGTCGCGATCCGCGGGATCGAACCCCGCACGCCAGGTACGGAGCTCCGAGGCGATGGCCGCGGTTTCCTCCGGGGCGATCCGGCCGAGGTTGTCGAGCGTGAGCGCGAGGGTGTCGAGGTGACGCGGCCAGTCGCCGGCATCGAGCCGGTTGATCTCCTCGCTCAGCAGGGGAAAGGCGAAATCCTCCAGCGCGATGTCGGCGAGGCGGGCCTCGATGCCACCGGCATCCAGAAGCTCCCGCAGCCGGGTGAGGTGTCGGAGCGTGTCGGGTTCCGACCGGTGCTTCGCGGCGAGGAACGCGGAGACCGCCTCGCCGACCGTATCACCGGCCGTCGACGCGAATGCCCGCAGCCGGTCGTCCAGCGACGCGGCATTGAAGAATTCAAGGAGCTCGCCGTGGAAAATCCTGAACTGTTCGACGAAGTCCCCGGAGTAATGGCTGTCCGGTGCGATGATCCGTTCCAACAGCCCGGCGCTGGTCACCAGGTCCTCGGGTCCGGCGCAGCGGTGGAGCTTGTTCTGGAGCGTCGTCTTGATCTCGCGCTTGAGGTCCTGCGGGATGTCGTTGCGATGGGCGATGTCGCGGATGCGGGTGAGCGGTTCCGCCCGCTGGAACGGTTCGGCGGTGGAAGGCAGGCAGGCCTGGATCTTGCGCACCATGAATGCCAGTTCTGGGGCATCGAGCCGGGCCAGCCGCTCGTGGATGCGGGTCGCGATCCGGGCGTGGTGGGACGGCCGGTAGTGGCTCCCGTCTTCCTCACAGGGGATCCCGCCGGTGCTGAGGAATCTCAGGTAGATGGCGACGTCCGTCAGGTCGCCGGGAGTCAGCTCGCGGTCCTCGTCGGCAAGCAGGTCCTGCACCAGTGCGAGCTTCTCCCGCCAGCTGCGGGCCTCGCCGTTGCGTCGGACAAGCTGGCGGCCGATGTCGCCGGGTGGAGGGGATTCAGCCACGATTTTCTAACAGACCGGTGAGGCGGTCGCGTGCCTCGACCAGCAGCGAGGGCGGGTGCGGCCACTGCTCGAGGATGGCGCAGCCGTCGAAGGAGCGCTTCGCCAGGCGGTCGACCAGGGCGATCAACCCGGCGGGATGGTCGCGGGATGGCCCGGTGAACAGCGGCAGGTGGCTGTCGCGGTCACCGTGGTTCTCGTGCAGGTGAAGGTGGATGATCGGCACTTCCGGCGACACCGCATCGAGGTAACCGATGTAGTTGTTCCGGTAGCGGTCGTAAAGGTTGGCGTGGCCGAGATCGAGACACATGCCGACATGATCGGCGGGTGCTTCTTGATCGGCGCGGAGGGCGGAGAAGAAGGCGTTGAAGTCGTCCGGGCCGGTGTGGACGGTGTTCTCGATGGCCAGTTTCATGCCGGCCTCCGCGGTCTTCTCCAAGGTGGGCCGGAGGGCCTGCACGAAGGCCTCCGCGCCCTGGTCCATTTCCAGGTGCAGGTTGACGAGGCTGGCGCCGAGATCGACGGCGAGTCCGATCGTGCCCGCGAGCCGCGGGTGATCGGGGGACTGCAGCGGGTGGAATTCGAGCGTCGCGTGGACGGTGAGCTCGATGCCATGGGCGGCGGCCGTCTCGCGGATCCTTTGCCGGGTCTCCGGGTCCAGGTCATCCTCCGCCCAGCCGCCGGTGCCGGAGAAACCTCGGTCGGGGAAGAACTCGAAGGCCTGGAAACCGTGGGCCACCGCGAACTCGAAAGGCTCGAGGACCGAGCCGGCCGAGTAGGCGGTCTGGTTGCCGATTCGGATGACGGGAGACTTCATGTCCGGATGGATGGCGGGCATTTCACAGGCCGACCTGGGGCCGGGTTTGGACCACGGCAAAGTGGCCGTTGCCGAAGGCTCCCTCGATGTCCTGGGCGGTTCCGAATGCATCTTCCACGACCTCGCCGATGCGGGCGATATTCGCGAGGATTTCCGTGCGACGATCCTGGTCCCAGACCAGGTCTTGGCCGGTGTAGTCGAGGATTTGTTCGCGCGGCTCGTCGAGCAACACGCTGTCGTAAAGCCCCGCCCCAGCGTAGCCCTCGAGGTCCTCGGCGTTCGAGTCGGAGCGGAAAATCAAGCCGCCTCCGAAGAGGCCGACGCTCTTGCCGGGATAGGCGAGGACGACCGGCTGGCCGCCGTTCTTCTTGCAAACGAAGCTCAGCGCCCGGCCCGGGTAGTTCCCGACCAGCGTTTCCCCGAGCCCGAGGACGACTTCGGCGTAGATCTCGCCGGGGTCGCCGTTGAACGGGTTGACGGTGTGGATCACGAAGGCGAACTCCGCGGCAACGACCTCCTGGATCAGGACCGCCATCTGCACGGCATCGTGCGGAAAACCACGGGCCTCGCGGCTGAAATAGGCGCGGTCGTTCCATTTGGAGGCCCACACCTGCTTGATGCGGGTCGCGGCGGAACTCCAAGGATCCGGTGCGGGCAAGCCGGCGGCGGCCATCGCCGCAGCGATCGCGGACTGCAGCGACTCCGGGATCGCGAGGTCTAACAAAAGTGCCCGGATTTCCGCGAGTTTGGGCTCCGGGTGATCGCCGAGCTCCTTGAGCAGCGCTTGATACGAGCGGCGGAACGATGCGTTGGCGGGGTCGGCCAGCACCCCGTCGAAGACCCCGAAGGGGAGGGCGATTGACCGCGGGGTATGGATCCAGTCCGGGAGCTTGCCTCCGAGTTCCTTGAGGTGCCACGACTTCCCGCCGACCCGGTCCTTGGCGAAGGTCTTCATCGGCAGTACGTCGAGCGAAGGCTTCGCCGGGGCGACGGCGGTGGCGGGCTTGCCGGTCTTGCTCCCGGTGTCCTTGGCCGCCTTCGCCTTGGACGGCCCGAATTCCACGTCGCCGGTGGGTGTGACCTTGAGGTCGATCCGCTGGCCCTCCATCGACTGGAGCTTGGTGAAGGTATCGGGATCGTAGCAGGTCGCGAACAGCAGACTGGCGTTGCGGGCGCGCACGGCGACGTGGGAGACGAGGTCGACCGAGCTCGGGGTGATGACAGCACGGACGCCTTCCGGCGGCTCCTCGTCGCCATGGACCTTGTCCGCCACGATGATCGTCGGACTTTCAAAGCGCTGGCCCTGGATGGACCGGAACGACTCGATCCGCCGGACTTCCCCGGTGGCGGTGCTGGGGCTGACGATGAGCCAGTCGCCGAGCTTCGCTTGCTTGCGCAGCACCGGGTCGAAGTGATGGATCAACATCGACAGCAGGAAGACCGACTGGCCGCGCACGACTTCCTCGGAGAACAGGTTCACCACCCACTCGTCGGCGTCGAACGACTTGCCGAGCAGGATGGCCTTGGGCTGCATCAACTGATAGGCGCCATCGATCTTCTCCTCGACGGCGCGCCGCAGGCGGTCGAGGGCGGCCTTCGCGTGCAGGGCCCAGTCCGGGCCGAAGCGATCGTCGGCGGGCAGGCTTTGCCATTCGCGCTGGCACTGGGCGAGTTCCTCGCCGCCGGACCCCGGCAGTTCGTTCTGCAGGGTGAGATCGATGAGCTCGAGCAACTGCTCGCCGCTGAAACTGGCGTGGGTGGCGCGTTCGATGACGGTGCGCAGCGCCTGTTCGAGCGCGAGGTCGAGGTAGATCAGCTCCTTGATGACCCCGGTGTCGTTTTCGTTGTCGAGCCGGCCGTGAAGTCGCTGGCGGGCGATGGTGCCCGCCTTGACCAGGCTGGTCGTTTCGGCGTCGGGGTTCTGGAAGTTGTGAAGCACCCATTCGAGGGTGTCGCGCGTGGTCCCCTCCAACAGGTGGCCGCCCGAGCGGATGGCGGTGAACAGGTCGGTGCCGGAGTGCACGGACTTGAGCAGCATCAGGTAGTGCCCGAAGTCATGGAGCAGCCCGTCCTTCAAATGGGGATGCCACTCGGGATCCATGGTGATCGGCCGTTCGAGGGACGCGAGCCGTTCCGGGGTGACGCCGCCGGCCTGCAGGGTCTCGTGGTAGCGCGCCGGGTCGCCGTTGGCGTGGAGGAAGGCGAGGAAGGCCTCGCAGATGACGATGTCGTCCGGCGTCGTGTTGTTGTGGAGCTTCTGGTGCCACTGTTCCATCCATGTGCCGCCGACCTCCTTGATGTGGTGGCGGTGCATGATGTGGAGGATGTCGTCGCGAATCCGCTGGCCGTCGCCGCCGCGGCCGAGGCAGGCGAGCATCAGCCGGATCAGGTCGCGGTTGGCCGGCTGGGAGGCGTATTCGCCGGCCAGGCGTCCGGTGAGGCGGCCCTGGGCATGGGAAAGCTCGCGCGGCTGGGTGTTGTAGTTGCGCTGCCAGTCGAGCTGCCGGACCGCGGAGTAGCGCAACCAGACAAACAGCAGCGCCCAGGCCTCGCGCGACTCGCCGGCGTCGTCGATCAGGTCGTGGCACAGATTGAAGCGGTGCATCAGCGTCCATCCGTGGTGGCCCGTTTCACCGTCGACGATGGCGCCGGCCAGGGCATCGAGCGGCGCGTCGTCGCTGTCAGCGGGCGCGAGGTGGAGGTCGATGTTCTTGCCGTGGTGTTTCAGCCATTGGTTGGCGGCTATCTGATGGATGACGAAGCTGATGTAGGGGGGCGCGGCATCGGCCGGGATGTCCCAGGTCAGTTCGCGCAGGCCCCCTGCTTCCGCGAAGGGGGACTCGACCGACACGTCGCCGAACACGGTGGATCCGGGCGGTCGCAGGTCTTCGCCGGGCAGGGTCCACGAGGAACGGGCCCGTTTCATGGTGCCCCAGTGCAGCACGACCGGCGCGGCGACGTCGGTCCACAGCGAGACCCGGTAGCTCCCGTCCTGCGCAAATACGGCGGCGGCCAGCTCGTGGCCGGAGTCCAGGGGGAAGTCCTCGCGGCAAAGGAGCTCCTTGCCTTGGGTCTGCTGGTTGAGGACGTGGCCCGGCTTCGAGCCGGCGGGGGCGGTGATTTCCATGCGGGTGAGAGCTTTTGGCAGGAGGAGGTCGGCGTCAATGGGGCGGTTGCGGTGGTGCATGGCCGCCCGACGGTGTCATCGCACGCGCCATGCCAAAGAAGGACCCCTGCGCGGCAGTCCTCCAGAGGGGGAGGGCGATCTGGAGGGTTGTAATCCGGCGGCAGCCCCGGAGGATGGCGCCCGTGAACGACGAACAGGTGACGAGAGTGCGGGCCGAATCCTTGTGCCCCTGCAAGAGCGGGATGACGTACGAGGCCTGTTGCCAGCCATTCCACCACCGCAAGGCCAAGCCGGCGACATCCGAGCAGCTGATGCGCTCGCGTTACAGCGCCTACTTTTTCCGGCTGGTCGACTACCTCGTCGAGACGACCCATCCCGACACCCGCGAGCCGGGCCTGAGGCGCGAGCTGGAAAAGACCGTCCACCAGGTGAACTGGGCCAACCTGACGATCGTCGCCACGGCCAAGGGCGGCAAGGAGGACAAGGTGGGAAAGGTCGAGTTCGTCGCGAATTATTTCGTCAACGGCGAACCGCAGGAACTGCACGAGATCTCGCGGTTCAAACGCCACAAGGGCGCCTGGAAGTATCTGGACGGCAAGCAGTAGCTGCGGCCGTCAAGGGACCGGCGTGAAGTGAAGCCGGAGGAAGCGGGTGGTGCCGCCGTGGGCCGATCCGTCGCGGAAGACGACTTCCTCGGTTCCGGCGTCGAGCGGGGTGCTTTCAGCGGCTTCGTCCGCCACCACCGGCCAGCTCGTGAGATCGTCCGTGGCCTGGAGCTGGTAGCCGACATCCAGCGCCCGGGCCGGACAGCGGAAGCGCAGGGCGGGGCGGGTTTCGCCGTCTTCCTCCGACCACGTGAAAGCAAGCAGCGGCACGTCGGCGGTCCACGGGTCGGTGGCGAGGGCATACTCCTCGGCATTCGGGCGGAGGTCGCCGTCGGGATCGGCGTCGGGTCCTGAAATCAGCGGGTCGTCGCGCTGGAGGGCGGTGAAATGGAAATTGTCCCAGCCGCGGTAGGCCTGGGCTGGCGGTCCGTCCACGGCACCAGGGGCGCCGAGCGGGTCACCGCAGATCGCCCAGTTCCGCGGGTCGCCGTATTGGTCGTAAGGGGTACCCGCGGGGTCTCGCTGCACGAGCGACCGGCCGCTGCCGTCGGTGGCCGGGTACCAGCCGTCCTTGTATTCGAAGCCGAGGATCTTTTCGCCGAGGGCGTCGGTGATTTCCAGGAACTCGCCGGCATTCGCGAGCACCCCGTCGTAGGGGCCGAAAACGAGGGCGGTCGTGCCCGGATAGCGCAGCGCGAAGGCTGCCGGGTTCTTGGCCAGGACCAGCCGCTCCCCGGCCGGCAGGCTGGCGGAAGGGAAGCTGAAGCCGATCCCCTCGGTGAAGGTGGCCCCGGCAAGCTGCAGCGGCGAGGGACCGGTGTTGGCAAGCTCGAGATACTCGAAGTCGTCCCCGGTCACCGCCGGCAGGGCGACTTCTTCGGCGGGGGTCGGGTCGGCGGGGTGATACTGGATTTCCGAGATCCGCAGGAACTGCTGGAGGTCGGACGGCGTCCCCGGGTAGCTGAAGCTGGCGATGATCGTGCCGGCGGGATCGCGCAGGGTCACCGTTTCCCCGCGGGCGGAGAACTGGCCGGAGTAGGGGCCCTGGATCCACCGCCGCTGGCCGCCGGTCGGGCCGCTGGCGCGGTGGCGGAAGGCGGCCGGGTCCTTCACGACGTGGAGCAAACCCTGGTAGTCCGACGCCGCGCTGCCATCGCCCGGCGGGATCACGGTGCCCCCCTCCAGCGTGTGTTCGATCGCTCCCTCGAGCGTCCAACCGGAAAGATCCACCGCCTGCGAGGTGGTGTTTTTCAAGATAAGATACTCCTCCGCCTGGTTGCCGGAGGCCGGCAGGTAGTCGACGGCTTCAATGACCACCATGCCGGGAACGTTGCTCTGGCTGTTTTCGGGAACGAAGATGCTGGTGGAATAGTTTGCCGAGTAGAGTCGCGGGCGATTGGCGCCGGTGGAGAAGAGGAACGCGCGCCGTGGCTGGAGGTAGCCGGTGATCCAGCGTTCGACCTCCTCGCGCGGGCGATTGGGAATGAAGTTGGGATGAAAGCCCCAGCGCGCGGCGTCGAGATCGCCGTCGGTCCAGCCCGACGGATCGGCCGGGTCGGGGTCGATGCTGGCGGCGATCGCGCGCATCCGGGTCTCGAGATATCCGTCGACGGTGCCCGGCGGCTGTAAGTATTCGTCCATCAGCGTCCGCATCCGCCGCACCCACATTTGCCGCATCTCCGGGGAGTCGAGGATCAGGTTGTAGATCCCGTTGCTGCCGGCCTGGGCGTTGAAGTCGTTGTCGCTGTGGAGGCCGTCGTCGAAGTAATTGTGCTCCGGGGTCCAGTTGTGGCCTTGGGAAAGATCGACATCCCAGACGATCGGCCGCCACTCGCCGCTGCCCTCGGTGTCGCGGTAGAGATACATGTTCTTGTCGCCATGATCGACCTCGCTGTTGAACTGGCGGGTCACCAGGTAGTTCACCGTCGCCGCGATGTTGACGTTGTCGTAGCCGTAGGTCCGGCGGGCGGCGAGCGGCTGCGACGGGTCGAGCGCGTCCACCATGGCCACCAGATCGCCGTTGCCCTCGTCCTTGCGGGTTTTCTTCTCGGCGCCGGAAACCAGGTCCGCGGCGTAGATCTTGTAGAGTGCCCCGTCGCCGTCCAGGCCGTTGCGTTCGAGCATCCGGTCGTCGCTGTCCTCGACCATGTCGAGGACGCCATGGAACACGCCGTTGAGCTGGACGCGGACCGGGAAGGCGAAGTGATGCGGGGTGCCGAACGCTTTTCCCAGCTCGTGGCTGATGGTGTTGCGGGCCTTGGTCTTGTCCGCGTAGTTGGTCAGCAGGTTGAAATCCCTCACCGCCCGCTCGCCTTCCCTCCAGACGAAGCGGTGGCCGTCGTTCGAATCGAAATCGTAGGACTTCTTGGTGAAGCTTGCGGTCGACTGGCCGTGGATGTCGTTGCGGATATTGTCGTAAAAACGACCCAGATAGTAGCAGGCGCCGCGGAAGGTGTCGGTGTCCGGGCCGTCGGCAGGCGCGTCTTCCACGAACCACTCCAGCACCGGCAGCTGGCTGCTGGCGGTGCTGGTATTGGCGGCGACGGTGCCGAAGTAACGAGGCGAATCGGCGGGATCGGCGAAGGCGGGCAGCCCGGTGACCGCTCCCTCGCTGTCCTCGGCTTCGAAGCGCCAGCGGAACATCTCGCCGGGAGCGGTCGCGACGGTGGGCAGGTTGCCGGAATAGATCCCGTCCCCGGCGACGTCGTCGGGGGCAGTGCCCGCATCGTTCAGGTCCACCGTGGATTCACCGCCCCACATGGTGCGGTGGATGGCGCGCACGGCAGCGACGGGTTGCCCGGTGGCGATGACCCGGATGGTGACCTTGAGCGGGGGGCTGGACGGCGTGCCGTCGGGGCGGGGGATCCCGGGATCGGCGGGGGTGGCGTCGTGGATCAAGGGACCCGCGCTGCCGTTGCCATTGGGGGCGTCGGGGGTGGGTTCGTCGAAGTAGACGGCCTGTTCCGCCCCATCGATGCCATAGGAAACATCGGCGAGCTGGGCGGGGTAACTGGCGCCGAACGATGACAAGAGCACCGGCAATCCGGTCGCGGCGTGGGGCTTGTAGAGCCCGAGGAACTCCCCGTTTCTCGACAGCTTGAAATTGGTGTGGAGCGGAGCCCCCGGGGTCGTGCGGTTTTTGCCCGAGGCCCAGACCAGGAGGGTGCTGTGGGCATCGATGCTGACGGCCGGGAAGCGCCATTGCCTCTTCTCCGTCGAATCGTCGGTCAGCCACCAGCCATCCAGGTCGACCGCGCTGTTGCCCGTGTTGTGGAGTTCGATCCAGTCCTCGCGGCTTCCCGATTCATCCTCGATCCCCGATGCATTGTCGGCGAGGAACTCGGAGATGACCACGTCACCGCGGAGGTCGGCGAGGGTCAACAGGGGGAGGAGAACAAAAGGAAAGCGCATCAGCGGTTTCGGGCGGGGGGACTCGAGGAATACCGCCTGAGCGCTTTCGGTGCAACGTTGGAGTCACCGGAGTAGTGTTCAACACGCTGGATCCACGGATTCCGCCGGTGACATGGACGGCAAACAAGCCGCTTGCCTGAGGAAGTCACGGATCACTAGTCTGCGCCTTATCGATGATAGGTGGAAAGATAAGCGTGGCGATTGCGGTCGTCGGGGCCCTCCTGGCGGGGATTTTCATCGGGCGTTGGTCGCATCGGTCTTCTCTTCCGCGGGTCGCGGCCGCTCCGGTTGAAGGTCAGGGCACCATCGTGGGGACACGAAGAGCCGGATCCGAGGTGCCGTCCCACCATCCTGCACGGGTTGGGTCTGGCGCGACGCTTGCTGAAGCGTCGGATCAAGTTCCTGCGGCAGATGAACTCGCCGCGTTCATGCGGGCGCACCCGAACATCCTGGAGAGGTGCGACTTCATTCAGAAGCTGATCGCCGGGATGTGTGCCCGGGGCTGCGACGACGAGGCGTATGCGCTGGTGAATGGTTGCTCGGGGAGTGTGCGGGAAGCAGGCATGTACGCCTTCTTTGCGAATGTGAGCGACGACAAGGGCAGGGCCATGGACCTGCTCAAGGTGGTGTCCTTTGATGACCTGTATCCGGCGATGTTCGGCTACATGAAGGGCTTCGACACCGGGGATCTGAAGGCTGAGGTCACGTCTTCACGTCTCGATGGTTTGCGGGATGCGCGGAGGCATGACCTGCCGCCCGGTTTGATCGGGGATGCGGTTACCAGCGCGTTGAAGGACGGGCTGGTCGATTCGGGGCGCGACGGGGCGGCCGACATCCTGAGCTTCGCCCGGAAACTCATGGCGGACGGGGTGATCAAACCCTACCAGGTTTACGAGATGGTGGAGGGGGATGAGAACCTGGGCGCCTTCGAGAAGTGGGAGCATCTCAAGGGAATGGAGGCCGATGCTTCGAATGCCGGCGATCGCTCGGTGGAGCTCAAGCTGCGCGGGAAGGTGATGGCCGGCATGATCGACGAAGATGGGAGCAAGGCGATGGACGTGATCTTGGGAGATGGATCGTCGGAACGGTCCGCGGATGTGGATGCCGCGCTCCGCCATTGGACCCGGGTTGATCCCGAGGGGATAAACGGCTGGTTCCAGCGGAAGCAAGCCGCGCTGGACCCGGGGATGCGGGCGATGATCGCCACGAGCCTTTCGGCCACCGCGGCGGAGTCCGGCGAATACGAAAGCGCGAAGCAGTGGGCCGGGCAGATCCAGGATCCCGTCGCAAGGTCCGGGGCCCTGGAGCGGGTCGAGGAGACGATCCTCAACCACCGCAAGTGGCTGGAGGAGAAATGATCTCCCTCGTCTGGGCCGATGGCGGGCGCGGGCTAACTTCCCACCGGATGCCAGACCGTCTTTGCCTCGACAAAATCGCGGATGCCATAGGGGGACTCGAAGCGGGCGGAATACCAGTCCGTGTCGGGGGCGAGGAGCTTGACCCTTTTCACCGATTCGGACGCGCCTTGTTGGAGGGCGACCGCTTCTTCCCTGGTCGCGATTCCAGCGAGGGCACGAATGTGTTCGTGGGTGGCGAAGGTCGGCAGGATCTCGGCACGGTCGCCGGTCAGGAGATTGATCACGCCGCCGGGCAGGTCGGAGACGGCCAGCATCTCGCCGAGCAGGATCGCCGGGTAGGGGGCGTTCTTCGAGGCGAGGGCGACGACCGAGTTGCCGCTGGTGATGGCGGGCAGGATGAGGGTCATCAGCGCGAGCAGCGGGTTGTCCTCCGGGGCGAGGATGCCGACGATGCCCATCGGCTCGGTGACGGTGAAGTTGAAGTGCGGGCTGGCGACCGGGTTTACGCTGCCGAGGACCTGCTCGTATTTGTCGGCCCAGCCGGCGAAGTGGACGATGCGATCGATCGTGGCGCGGACTTCCTTCCCGGGAACCCAAGCCGACATCTCCGCGGCGCGGGACTCGATCATTTCCGCGATCCGGTAGAGGATCTGCGCGCGGTTGTAGGGCGTGCGCTTTGCCCATCCGGCGCCACCCTTGGCCGCGGCCTCGACGGCATTGCGGAGGTCCTTTCGCGAGCACAGCGGGATGTTGGCGAGGAATTCACCGGAGCTACCACGCATCTCGTAGACGCGGCCGGACTCCGAGCGGATGAAGGATCCGCCGACGTAGCACTTCGGGGTCTTGGTGATCGGGATCATGGAACTTCGGGGCTTGCCGCCGTGGCGGCGAGTCTGGCTGCGGCGGGCTTGCGGGGAAAGGGCAATTTGAGGTGACGGAACCCGTCTTGGGTCAAGGCGCCGGCGGGGCGAATTCCTCGCGGAAGAACATCCGCGGACCGGCGGGTGGTCCGATGAGGAGGTCGAGGGTGAGCAGGGTCCGCCCGCCGCCGCTGGCGCTTGAATGGATGTTGTAGTCGAGGCCCTCGACCATGGGATCCCAGGAGAGGAGGTCGGTCGACTTCCGGAAGTCCGGGGTCACGTCGATCGCATTCTCGCGGTAACCGAGGGTGAGTTGCCCGCCATTGAGCGCAGGGTACAGTGCCGGGTCGTGCGGTGCGGTGGGATCGCCGCCGAGGGCGTAGTCGGTGAAATTGAGGTGGCCGTTGTGGTTGTCGTCGCCGTCGGGGGACAGGCCGCCGTAAAGGTGGGAGAAGGTCACGAAGGATCCTTCGTAGGCACCGAGGTCGATGGTACCGGACTTGCGGGGATTTCCGGCGAGATCGGTGGCCTCGCTGTTGGCGGAGTCGTTGCCGATGTCGAGGGCTGGAGAGCCGCTGAGCAAGCGGAGGTCGCCTCCGCTGGCGTGAGGGGCGGTGAGTGGATCCACCTCGGCGGCGAAGAGCGGATCATTTCCCGGCAGGGTGCCGTCGAGGTTGCCGGTGCCGGCGGGATTGCGGTTCTGGACGAGGCAGTGGGAGTAAGTAACGGAGAAATACGAGTCCACGGAGGAAGCGGGATCCGAGGTGCTCGTGCCCAGCGCATTGTTCCAGAGAATGCAGTTGGTGAGCCTGAGGTTGCCCGGGATTATGGGGTCGTTTTTGAAGATGCCGCCTGAGCCGACCGTGGCGCGGTTGCCTTGGAACGAGCAGTTGGTGAAGATTGGGGATGATAAGTCCCCGGTAAATACAGCACCGCCGGCGCCAGCCGTGGCACGGTTGCCCAGGAACGAGCAGTTGGTGAAATTGGGTGAGGAACTGATGATACTGACTCCTCCGGCCGAGCCTGCACTGCTGTTGCCGAGAATGGAGCAGTTGGTGAAGGATGCTGTACTGCTGGTACTGGTTTCTATCGCCCCACCAATGGCGCCGTTCCTAGCTCTGTTCCCGGAAAAAACCGACTCTTCAATGGTGGCGACCGCGCTTGTTTCGATCCTGAGCGCGCCGCCTCCGCCGTTGTCGATGATGTTTCCGGTGAACAGGGTGTTGCGGACGGTGAGGCGTGCCGGATTACCGACCCGAGCGCCGCCGCCGCCGGATCCTCCGGCTTCATTTCCGGAAATGACGCAATCCTCGATGAGTGAGGTGCCAAGCCGCAGGGCGATGCCGCCGCTGTGGCTGGTAGCGAGGTTGTCGGCCACGGTGACGTTTCTCAGGGTGAGGTTCTCGCGGTTGTCGATCCCGCCTCCCTGGTTGTTGCCACCGGACCCGAGATCGGCGTATCCGCCGGTGATGGTCAGTCCGTCGAGGAGGACGTCCTGAAAGGCGGCGTCGCCATCAGTGATCAGGACGACGTGGTAGGCGTTGTTGGTGGGGTCGGCATCGTCCTGCAGTTCGCCGGACAGGATGACCGGATGGGCGGCGGGATCGCGGTTGTCGAAAAGATCTCCGCCCGACGGGAAGCCGCCGTAGATCGAAAGGGAGGTGCGGATGGCAAACGAGTCGGATTCCGCGGCACCGGGCAGGTAGGTGCCCTCGGCGATCAAGACTTCGAGTGGGCGTGGCCCGGTGAGGGCGTCCTGGAGGCCGGTGAATGCGTCGGCCCAGTTGCTGCCGTCGTCGTCACCGGTGGCGAGCTGGTCGACATGGGCGACGAAGCTTTCCACCGCGCCGATGTCCGCGGTGGTGCCGGACAACCGCCTGGCGCCGCGCTGGTCGATGTCGGTGGACGGGCTGGCGTCGCCGCCGGCGGGATCGATCACGGGAGAGCCTGGCAGCGGGTGCCGCGTGAAGGTCGGGCCGCCATTGCCGGTGAATGGACCGAGCATCGGGTCGCCAGTGAGATAGTCGGTGCCCGGTGTGCCAAGACCGTTGGCGCCGGAGCTGTCGTCGCCGATGAAATTGACCCCGCCGGTCGCGCTGAGGGTGCCCTTGAGGTCGGGGCCAGTGCCGCCGGTCGCGGTGTTTCCCGCCACGATGCTATCCACGAGCGTGACGTTCGATCCCTGGATCTGGATGCCGCCACCGCCACCGGGACCGGTCGCGGAATTGCCGGTCACGGTGCAGTGGCGGAGGGTCAGCGAAGTGGCGGCGCCACCCTGGGTGATGGCACCTCCACCTTGGGTCGGGCCGGTCTGGGAGTTGCCGTGGAAGGTGGAATTCTCGATTGTCAGCTGGCCGCCGGTGGCGTTGGAGATGGCGCCGCCGTTGGTGGCGGCGGTGTTGCCGGTGAAAGTGCAGCGGCGGATGGTGGTCTCTCCCAGATTGACGATGGCCCCGGCGTTGAGTGGCGAGTTGCCGCCGGTGAAGGTGAGGGCCTCGAGGTTCACGGTGGTGCCGGTGTGGATCGCGAGGATGCGCGAGCTGTTGTTGCCGGAAAGGGTGAGTCCGCGGGGCAGCGGGGAGGCATCGATCGTGACATCCTGCGTGAGATCGAGCTGGCCGGTGGTGAGGGTGATGGTGGCTCCGTCCAGCGAGGGATCGAAGGTGACATGGGTGCCGGGCACGGCCAGGGCGAGGATTTCCCTCAGTGAGCCGGTGCCCGAGTCGGCATCGCTGGTGACGATCCGGGTGGGCGGCATTTCATAGGCGCCGAGGTCGATGGTGGCGGTGGTGTCGGAATCGCCGTCGGCGAAGCGCGGATTTCCGGCGAGGTCGGTGATCTCGCTGCTGGCGGAGTCATCGCCGGCATCGATGGCGGGGGATCCGGGCTGCAGGCGGAGGTCGCCGCCGCTGTCGTGAGGGGCGGAGAGGGGATCCACCTCGGACACGAACAGCGGATCATTTCCCGGCAGGGTGCCGTCGAGGTTGCCGGTGCCGGCGGGATGGAGGTTCTGGACGAGGCAGTGGGAGAAGGTGAAGGAACCCGACACGGAGGAAGCGGGATCCGAGGTGCTCGTACCCAGCGCATTGTTCCAGAGGATGCAGTTGGTGAAGGTGAGCTGGGAGTCGTTGGGGCAGCCGACTCCGCCCGATAGGACTTGGCCACGATTGCCTTGGAAAGAGCAGTTGGTGAAATTTGGGGGGAATCCGTGGGATACGAAAACCGCACCGCCCCTTGAGCCCAAATTACCTTGGAAGGAGCAGTTCGTGAAGGAAGCGGGGGCATTCCTGAGATGGACTCCTCCGCCCGCTTCCGAACTTCTGTTGCCCAGAATGGAGCAGTTGGCGATGGATACGGTGCCGGACTCGATTCGCATCGCCCCGCCATCGGAAGAGTTCCGGCCTTCGTTTCCTGAGAAGATCGAATCCTCAATGGTGACGACCGCACCGCGCTCGATCATGAGCGCACCACCTCCGGAGCCCGGGTTGCCGCTTTCGACGATGTTTCCGGTGAACCGGGTATGGCGGATGGTGAGGATTGCCTGAGCGGCGACCCCCGCGCCGCCGCCGGAACCACTGGCTTCATTTCCGTAAATGACGCAATCCTCGATGAGTGAGGTGCCGAGGCCCAGGGCGACACCGCCGCATTGGTCGGTGGCGAAGTTGTCGGCCACGGTCACTTTTCTCAGGGTGAGGTTCTCGCGGTTGTCGATGCCGGCTCCCTGGTTGTTGCCGCCGGAATCGAGGTCGGCGTATCCCCCGGTGATGGTCAGTCCGTCGAGGAGAACGTCCTGAAAAGTGGCGTCGTCGCCGTCGGTGATGAGGACGACATGGTAGGTGTTATTGGTGGGATCGGCATCGTCCTGAATTTCACCGGACAGGATGACCGGATGGGCGGCGGGGTTTCTTTCCGAGAGCAGGGACTCCGTGCCTGCGAATCCTCCGTAGATCGCGACATCCGCGGTGATGGCGAAGGTGGAAGCGCGGTCGTCGGGGATGGCGGAGGCTCCCTCGTCCGGGTGGTAGGTTCCGGCGGCGACCCAGATTTCGTCGCCTGAACCGGCGGCGGCGAGTGCGTCCTGCAGGGTGGGGAAGGCCGTGGCCCAGGAGCTTCCATCGGGGGTTGCGGCAACGGATCCGGCCGCGACCCGCAGAATGGCCGAAGAGACGGGAAGCGGTGCGGTGGCCAGGATGGCGGCAAGGAGGGGCAGTGATTTCATGGGCGATCGCGTGTGAAGGGGGGCTTCAAGCCGGCATGGGGAATCACTTTTTCGCAAGAATAGTTGTCATGGCAAGCCAGGAACCGCCGGATTTGGTTAGATAGAGAAGAGGCTGGCCCTGCCGGCCGGCCGATCCCGTCGACACCATTGTTCAACTCATGACGGCGCCATTCCCACTCAACCCGGGGAAGAATGCCGGGGCCGGTTGCTTGGGGACGGGGACCAGGACCCGTGACCTTGGCGGAGTGCCGCTATCTGCCTTCCACCTCGAGGAGCTGCGGGAGCAGGCGCAGGAGGCGCTGGTTATCCTCCGCCTGCTGGTCGAGCTTCTTCTGGATCTTGTCGAGCTGGACGGACTGGTCGATCACCTCGCCCCTGAGTGCCCGGATCTCGTTGCGGGCGGACCTGAGTTCGCTGCGCAGCTTCTTGTCGTCGCGGCCGCCGCTGAAGATCAGCACGATGATCGCGATCAGGATCAGCGAGCCGCAGCCGAGCGATGCCTTCGTTTCCCTAGCGTCCATCCTGGCACCGCTATCAGGCCAGCCGGGCATAGTCGAGCAGCCCGTGCTTGCCGCCCTCGCGGCCGAAGCCGGACTGCTTGTAGCCGCCGAAGGGACTGGAGGGATCGAACTTGTTGTAGGTGTTGGCCCAGACCACGCCGGCCTTGAGTTCGCTCGCCATCTTGAGGATCAGGCTGCCCTTGTCGGTCCACACGCCGGCGCTGAGGCCGTAGGGGGTGTTGTTGGCCTTCTCGACCGCTTCCTCCGGGGTGCGGAAGGTGAGGATGGACAACACCGGGCCGAAAATTTCCTCGCGTGCGACGCGATGGCTCTGGGTGACCTTGGTGAAAAGGCTGGGGGGAAAGTAAAAGCCGGTCTTCGGCAACTTGCAGGCCGGCTGATGGAGTTCGGCGCCTTCTTCGACGCCGCTGGCGACGAGCTCCCGGATCTTCGCGAGCTGCTCGGCGGAGTTGATGGCACCGATGTCGGTGTTCTTGTCGAGCGGGTCGCCGGTGCGCAGCACCTGCATGCGGCGCTTGAGCCGGGCGATGACCGCATCGGCGACACTCTCCTGGACCAGCAGGCGCGAGCCGGCGCAGCAGACGTGGCCCTGGTTGAAGAAGATGCCGTTGATGATGCCTTCGACCGCCTGGTCGATGGGAGCGTCCTCGAAGACGATGTTGGCGGCCTTGCCGCCGAGTTCGAGGGCCAGGCGCTTGCCGCTGCCGGCGAGCGCGCGCTGGATGATCTTGCCGACTTCGGTGGATCCGGTGAAGGCGATCTTGGCGGCGCCGGGATGGTTCACGATCGCGGCTCCGGTCTCGCCGGCGCCGGTGACGATGTTGACCACGCCGGGCGGCAGCCCTGCGTCCTGCAGGATGGAGGCGAACTTGAGCGCGGTGATCGAGGTCGTCTCGGCGGGCTTGATGACCACGGTGTTGCCCGTGGCCAGGGCGGGCGCGATTTTCCATGCCATCATCAGCAGCGGGAAATTCCACGGGATGATCTGGCCGACCACGCCGAGCGGTTCGAGCGTGCGGCCCGGGGCGACGAACGCGAGCTTGTCGGCCCAGCCGGCGTGATAGAAGAAATGCGCCGCGGCCATCGGCAGGTCGAAGTCGCGCGACTCCTTGATCGGCTTGCCGCCGTCGAGCGTCTCGGCCACGGCGAACTCGCGCGAGCGGTCCTGCAGCAGGCGGGCGATGCGGAACAAGTACTTGCCGCGCTCCTTGCCGGGCAGCTTCGACCAGGCGGGAAAGGCCTTCTTCGCGGCGGCGAAGGCGGCATCGACATCGGCTTTCCCGGCGAAAGGAATTTCACTGAGCTTCTTGCCGTCGCGCGGGCTGATCGAGTCGAAGTAATTCTTCGATTTCGGGGCGACGGACTTGCCGCCGATGAAGAGTCCGTAGCGCGCGTCAATGTGGGCAGGCGCCGACTCGGGAGCGGGATCGTATTCCCAGAGGTCGCCGAAGAGGAGTTCGCGGACTTTGGTGCGGGATTTCGGTGCCGGTGATTTCTTGGCGGGCATGGGAAAATGACGAATGGGGAAATTCCGAATGACGAAGGAAGTGTGAGGAAGAATGGCTTTTTCAGAACCCGCGCGAAGCGCCACGGCATTCGACATTCGGAAATTCTGAATGCGTCATTCGCTCAGTAGCCGGATGAGTCGTCGCTGAAGGTGTAGGGTGCCTGATAGGCGCCGCTGCGCTGGGTTTCGAGCTGGCGGAGCAGGTCGTTGAGTAGGGAGGACGCGCCGAAGCGGTAGCGGGTGTTGTTGAGCCAGGCGTCGCCGAGGGTTTCCTTGACGGCGACGAGGAATTGCAGCGCCTGCTTGGCCGACTTGATGCCGCCGGCGGGCTTCATCGCGATTTCGGTGCCGGTGTCGAGGAAGTGGTCGCGGATGGCATCGAGCATGACCTGGTTGTTGCCGAGGGTGGCGTTGCCGGAGGTTTTGCCCGTGGAGGTCTTGATGAAGTCGCCCGGCCGCAGGACCCGCATGGCGAGGAAGGAGGCGGCGCGGATGTGGTCGTAGGTTTCGAGCTCGGAAGTCTCGAGGATGACCTTGAGGGTGGACTCGCCGCAGGCCTCGACCACGGCGGCGATCTCGTCCTGCACCAGGCCGAGTTCCCCGGCGAGGAAGGCGCCGCGGTTGATGACCATGTCAATTTCATCGGCACCGTCGGCGACCGCCTGGCGGACCTCGGCGAGGCGCGTCTTGAGCGGGGCCTGGCCGGAGGGGAAAGCAGTGGCGACGGAGGCGATGCGGACGCCGCTGCCTTTGACGTGCCGCGCGGCGTGCTTGACCATCGACGGGTAGACGCAGACGGCGGCGACCCGCGGGATGTCGTCGCCGGGATGAGGACAGAGGGCTTTTCGGCAGAGCGAGGCGACCTTGCCCGGCGTGTCCTTGCCTTCGAGGGTGGTCAAGTCGACCATCGTCACCGCGAGCTTGAGGCCGAAGACCTTCGACTGCTTCTTGATGCTGCGGGTGGTGTATTTGGCGACCCGTTCCTCGATGCCGGTGGCGTCGACGGGGCCGATTTCATCCAAGAGGCGGCGGAGGGCCGGGCGTGTCATCGCCACGCAAGGTGACCGGTCGCGCACGAGGCGACAAGAGGGAAGCGGCGAATCGCGTCCGAAGGTCGGGGGCGGCTACTTCGGGGCGAGGTAGGGGGCGCGGTCGAAGTCGTCCTGCAGGCGGGGATCGTGATTCTCATTCAGCTCCCTCATCAGCCTGCCCGCGAGTTCGGAGAGCTTGCCCTGGTGGTCGTTGTCCCCGGCGAGGTTGTGCATCTGGAACGGATCGGTCCGCAGGTCGTAGAGCTCCTCGGCGGGCCGTTTTTCCCAGGCGAAGGCGAGGAAGGGTTTCACGTCCGGCTCGTCGCGGTGGCGCACCAGCCACGCCTTGGCCGGGGAGGCGTCGATGTCGGCGTAGGCGGCGTAGGTGTCGTTGGCGAGCTTGTTGAAGTTGGGCATGTCCCGCGCGGGATCCGGGGGATCTCCCATCGGGGTGCGGTCGGGTTTGAAATTCCTCACATAGAGGAAGTCCGCCGTGCGCAAGGCACGGACCGGATAGGGGAGCTGCGTGTCGCGGGCCCCGCGCACATGCACCTCGCGGCCGATGAGTGCCCAGCCGCGGAGCGCGGCGTCGCTGCCGCCGGCGGCCAGGGCGGGCAGCAGGGATTCGCCGTTGGGTTCGTCCTTGGATTCCAGTCCGGCGGCGGCGAGGAAGGTTGGCGCGATATCGACGAGCGAGACCGGCGCTCCGACCACGCGCCCGGCGGCGATTCTTCCCGGCCAGGACATGCCGAGCAGCACCCGCGAGCCGAAGTCGTGGACATTGCACTTGCCGCGCGGGAAGCCGGGCGCGCCGTGGTCGCCGCTGATGCAGACGAGCGTATTCGAGCTTTCGCCGAGTGCCTCGAGTTCATCGAGGATCACCCCGCAAGCGGCGTCGAAGGCCATCGCTTCGCCGAGGTAGTCGGCGAAGTCCTCGCGGAACACCGGGTTGTCGGGGAGGAAGGGCGGGAGCTTGCCCTTCAGGCGTTCGGGATCGAGCCCCCACAGCGCCTTGCCGGAGCCGCGGATCCACTTGCGGTGGGTGTTGGTCGGATTGAAGGAGTAGAAGAAGGGCTGGCCTTCTTTCCGCTTGGCGAGGAAGGCGCGGAAGTTGCCGCGGACCTCGTCGAGGATGGCGGCTTTCGCGGCGGCGGGATCCGGGGCCTTGGAAACGACCTGGGAAAACTGGTTGATGCGTCCGCCGCGCGGCGAATACTCGTTGGACTTCCCGCCGATCAGGCTTTCGCGCAGGTGCCACTTGTGGCTCCAGCCGATGTGATAGCCGGCCGCGGCCAAGGTGTTGGGCATGCCGGTCACCGTGGCGAAGGGGTCCGGCGCGTCGCCCTGCCACGGGTTGTGCAGCTGGGATGCGGAGCCGTTGCGGAAGAAGTGGCGACCGGTGTAGAGCGAGCCACGCGAAGGAGTGCAGGACGGTGCCGAGACGAAGGCGTTGTCGAAGCGGGCGCCGGACGCGGCGATGCGGTCGAAGGCCGGCGTGCGGATCACGTCGTTCGGCGACGGGTGCTGCGGGTCGGCGTAGGCGGAAGCGTAGCGGCCGAGGTCGTCGGCGAAGAGAAGGAGGATGTTGGGCCTTTCCGCGGCACCCAGGTGCAGGGTCAGGAGGGCGAACAGGAACAGGGTTTTCACGCGGTGGAGGGTTCGCGACCGGGACCGCGATTCTTTCGGATCACAGGACGACCCGCTGGATTCGGCCCGGCGAATGGGCGAGGAAACGGCGGGCGAGATCCTCGAACTGGTCGGAAAGGTCGGTGAGGTGAAGTTGCAGCGATCCTTTTCCGGTCGTGTCCGAAAGCAGGTCGAGCTTGGTGAGTTCGCTGCGGACCAGTTCCGCGCAGGTGGTGGCGGAGTCGACGATGCGCACTCCTTCCGGCAGGAAGTCCCGCAGCACGGGAATGAGCAGCGGGTAATGGGTGCAGGCGAGCATCAAGGTGTCGATGCCGCGGTCGAGCATCGGGTCGAGGTAGGTGTGGAGCACGGCCCGGGTGGCGGGATGGTCGAGCCAGTTTTCCTCGATCAGCGGGACCAGCAAAGGGGCCGGGGTGGCGTGGATGATCAGGCCGGTGCGGCGCAGGGCGAGGGCGTGCTGGTAGGCGTGGGAGCGGATGGTGCCGCGGGTGGCGATGATGCCGACGCGCTGCGCGGCGGGGTCGGCGAGGACGGCATCGACGCCGGGCTCGATGACCCCGATGACCGGCACCTGGTAGCGCTCCTGGAGCGACGGCAGGGCGTGGGCGGTGGCGGTGTTGCAGGCCACGATCACCATCTTGACCTCGCGGTCGAGCAGGAAGCGGGTGTCCTCGTGGGCGAACTGGCGGATGGTTTCCGGGCTCTTGGAGCCGTAGGGGACGCGGGCGGTGTCGCCGAGGTAGACGATGTCCTCGGCGGGCAGGAGTTGTTGGACGGCATTGACGACGGTCAGGCCGCCGACACCGGAGTCAAAGAAGCCCAGCGGGGCGTTGCGCATGGGCGGGACGATGAACGGCGGAATCCGAAGGTCCAATCCCGAACTGCGGGAAGCGTATTCGACTTTGCATGCCAAGGCGTTCGTCGCTACGGAAGGACGCGTGAAGCGAAACATCGACGTTGCAATCGTGGGCGCCGGCCCGGCGGGATGCACCCTGGCGGCATTGCTGGCTCAGCGCGGGATCCGCACGGTGGTGTTCGACGATGACAAGCGTCCCGACCTGCTGGTGGGCGAGTCGTTGTTGCCGACGGTGATCGGCCTGATGCGTCGCCTCGGGATCGAGGAGCGGGTGGCAGCGTTTTCAACCTACAAGCCGGGTGTCGGTTTCCTCTCCCGCGACGGCAGCCGGCTGGACTTTTTCTTCCCGCAGAAGGCGATCAAGGGGATGCCGAACTACGCCTACAACATCCCGCGGCCGGAGTTCGACAACCTGCTGCGGGCGCGCGCCGAGGAGCTCGGCGTGGTCTTCGTGAAGCAGCGGGCGAAGCTCGAGATCGGCAGCGAGGGGCGGGAGATCCAGCTCGCCGCGGAGAGTCTTGAAGCGGCGCCCGAATTCGCGGGGCAGCATCCCAAGCTGCTGGTGGATTCCACCGGGCGGGCCCGGGCCTTTGCCCGGCTGCTGGGCGTGGGGGCCACCCGCGGCACCCGCAACGATGTCGCCTATTTCGCCCATTTCGAGGATTTCGAGGATGAGTCGGCGCGCGACGGCCAGGTGGTGATCACCACCTTGAAGCGCGGCTGGAGCTGGCGCATCCCGCTGCCGGGCCGGCTGTCGGTCGGGGTGGTGATCGACAAGTCCGCGCTCAAGGGGCACGGCGAGACGGCCGAAGATCGGCTGGAGTCGATCATCGATTCCGAGCCGTCGCTGGCGGCGGCTGGCAAGAACCGGCGCCGGGTCACCCAGGTGATGACCTACACCAACTACCAGTTGATCTCCGAACGCGGCCATGGGCCCGGATGGGTGGCGATGGGCGATGCCTACGGCTTCGTCGATCCGATGCTGTCGCCGGGCCTGTTCATGGCCATGCATTCGGCGGACCTGCTGGACAGCAAGGTCTTTGCCCAAGGGCAGGGGATCCTCGACCAGCCGGAGAAGATGGCGAAGGGCTTCGACAAGATCTTCCGCGAGCTGCGCGATTGGCACGAAGCCTGGGGCGAGATGATCGAGTACTTCTACGACGGCCGGATGTACGCCCTGCACGCCGCGGGGGAACAGCTGTGCCAGAAATACGGCGAGCGGGCGTTGCCGCGGATGATGGAACGGCACCTGACCTCACAAATCACCCGCTTGTTGTCCGGGGTGGCGACGCGCAGTCCCTATGGCCGGAACCTGCTCAAGTTCTCGGTGAAGCATCTGGTCTGGGACGTGGCCCCGCCGGAGGAATACGCCATCCGTGCCTGACACTCAGTGGATCTCGTGCCAGCTGGCCTTGGATCCCCGTGGGTAGCCGTCGATCGGGAGATTGGATGCCTGCAGCACCGTCCATTCGACGGAAGGGCGGTTCATTGAAAACGTGTGGGCCAGGCGGGTCGGGAACAAGGCGACCGAATAACGGTGGGTGCCGTAGATCGTGGCCGTGAGCTGGCGGCGTGAACCTTTGCGGGAAATGCCGGTCACCAGGAGCCGCGCTCCCGAGGGCGTGTAGATTTCCTGTCCGACCGGCGAGTGGATCGGCTCCCGCGGCACGTCAACGGTGATCTCGTGGCGCCCTTCCACCTGTACCCCCACGGCGGTGGCGACGTAAAATCCGGCGGAAACCAGCAGGCTGAAGGCAACGATGGCGAGGATAGGCTTGGTCATAGGCTGCTAATGTGTGCCGATTAGCAGCCCATGTTCCAAAGCCCGCCGGATCGCGCAGATTCTGATGTGGATCCGTCGATCGGCGGGGTGACGGGGCGATCAGTCCGGTTTCTGGATGTAGTTCCAGATCGCCTCGAACTGCTTGGCGGCGTCGCCGTCGAACTCGGAGCGCTGGGACTCGCCCTTCTCGCTGTAGCGCGGCATTTTCGAACCGGGGGTGACCGAGACGGGGTTGTCCATCCAGCGGACGAACCACTCGTGGCGGAGCCGGTCGTGGGCGAGGGCGAAGTTGATGCCTTCCACCTCGAAGGCCGCGGTCGGCTTCATGTCGCCGACGCCGTGGCAGGTGGTGCAGCCGAAGCCGTCGGAGCTGATCAACAGCTTGCCGACCTTGGCGAGTTCCGCATCCGGGGTGGCCGGTGCCGGTGCGCCCGGTTCGACCCCATGGATCCGGGCCAGGCCGTCGGCCAAGTCTTTCGCGTAGCTGGTGAAGGCGGGCATCCGCATGTCCAGCCACGGCCGCGGCCGGCCGCCCGTCGGGTTGCCGCCGAGCATCGACTCGATGTACGACGAATGCAGCATTTCCCCGATGTAGGTGAGGTGCGGGCGGGACTGGTCGAGCTTCTCGTTCTCGCCCTCGACGTGGGCGACGAGCGACTTGGAGTCGAGGTGGACGGAATCGAGCAAGGACGGGGTGCCGTCGATGCCGTGGCAGCTGGTGCAGTGGAGCGATTCCAGCCTGGCGGCGGCGGATTCGGCCGGGACGTGGCGGCCGAGGGATTCGGCGCCCTTCTTGGCGAATGCGATCAGGGCGTCGCGTTCTTTGTCGCTGAGTGCCAGGGTCGGGGTCTTGCCGCCAGGGGTGGTGGAAACGCAGCCTGTGGTGGCCCAGTCCTTCTCGAAGATCGCCTGGAGCGGCGGCAGGGTGGCGTTCAGGATGCCGCTGCCGGCGTGGCAGGCGCCGCAGTTCAACTCGTTGGCAAGCGCGGCACCCTTGGTGGCGTCGCCTTTCGGGAAGGCCGCCGGCTTGTGTTCGACCTTGCCGGACGCGTCCAGTAGGTAGGCGGCGAGGGAGTTCGCCTCCTCGTCGCTGAGGGCGAAATTGGGCATCCGGATGTGGGGATACAGGGCCTCAGGCTTCTTCAGGAAGCCCGCGAGGGCTCCCGGCTGGAACTTGAAGGCAACGTTGTCGAGGGAGAGCCGGCCGGCGGCGTGCTCCGCACCGGGCAGGGTGTGGCAGGCGACACAGCCGAGGCGGTGGAAGTGCTCACCTCCGGCCTCGGCGAGGGCCTTGTCGGGGGCGGGCGGGACCTCGCCCATTTTCATGGTCATCAGCCAGGCGGCGAGGTCGGCGGCCTGCTGTTTGCCTTCCGGTGTCGAGCCGTCGACCAGCGCGGGCATGCGGGTCTCAGGGCGGTGGGCGGCGGGATCGGCGATCCAGGCGGCGACCCATGCCTCGTTGAGGCGCGAGCCGGTGGCCGGGAGCAGCGGGCCGTACTCGGTGAGCTCCGGCATCGTCGCGGCGCCGATGTGGCACTTGCTGCAATGGTTTTCGGCAAAGGCCATGCGGCCGGCTCGAGCCGGGTCGGCGGGCACCTCGGCTTGGAAGACGGTCGGCGGGACGCTTTGTTTCGGGAACGAGCGTTCCTCCCAAAACAGGCGGAAGCGGCCGGAACCGTCGGGCTTGGATTGATAGGTGACGGTGAAATCGTGCTCACCCCGGTTGAGGCGGGTGCTCTTGGAGGCTTCGCTCCCGAGTGTGCCCTCTTCGGACAGCAGTTCCTTGCCGTCGATGGTCAGCGTGGCCTTGCCTTCGCCTTCGAAGGAGAAGGAGAGGCGTTGGCGGTCCGACAGCACCAGCTTGCCGCTCCAGGTGACGCCGAACTCGCCGGCCGGAAGGAACGGGGTGGGCGCTTCACCTGCCTTGACCAGAAGGGCCGGCAGGCGGTCGGCGCGGGTGTCGGTGGCACCGCCGGAACTGAAGGTGGCGGCGAGATCGGCCCGGGCGATGCCGGAGGCGAGGGCCAGGGCGGAGAGAACAGGGGGAAGCGCTTTCATGGCGTCAAAAGGAAAATCTGCGGGAGGTTACCCTCCCGCAGATCATCGATAAGGTCGAACGTTTTAGGCTTATTTGCCCATCTTGCGGACAGTGGCGTGCAGGTCGCCTTCAAGGATCTCGCCGTCGGCGTCCTCGAGATCCCAGCCCACCTTGAGGGACATCGACGGCTTGTGGCCTTCGAGGTCGATCTCGACGGTCTTGCCGTCTTCCAGCAGGCGGGCCGCGCTGATGGTCACGTCGTCACGCTTGTGCTGGTCCTTCGACTCCTTCTCCAAGGCCACCTTGCGGGCTTCGGCATCGACGTTGTCGACGGAGAATTCACCCGAACCGTACTGCGGGCCGCGGACGTAGTCCCAGCGCTGGGCCGAGTAGCTTTCCGGGTCGGTGGCAAGTTCCTCGTCGAGTTCGGTTTCGAAGCGCAAGCGGACGCCGGTCGCGGTGATCTCGAGCTTG
Source organism: Neoluteolibacter marinus (assembly GCF_014904755.1). Classification (GTDB taxonomy): domain Bacteria; phylum Verrucomicrobiota; class Verrucomicrobiia; order Verrucomicrobiales; family Akkermansiaceae; genus Haloferula; species Haloferula marina. Next base: position 49,848 of record NZ_JACZFQ010000100.1, on the reverse strand, counting down.
TCGGGGATCGGGATGGTGGCACCGGTGTAGCGGATGCGCTGGAAGCCGCTTTCGTTGGCGGCATTGGTCTGCCAGCCGCGGAAGCCGGAGACATACAGCGAGCCGTCGGTGTGGAAGCGGGCGCGCATCGCCGAGGAGGCGAGCTTCACCGGCAACTTGACCACGCCGCCCTGCAGGGTGTCGTCGACGGAGGCGTCGAGGACGCGGTAGATCGAGGAGGTGCCGTAGGAAAGGTGCAGCATTTCACCCGGTTTGAGGCCGAACTTGGTGTCGCCCTTGGGCACCCAGACCTGGGAACCGCTGGAGTTGTCGACATCCATCGGCAGGTAGCAGAGGGGCTCGGTGTAGGGCGAGTCCTTCAGCGCGTGGCGGCTCGGCTCGGTGCCGAAGAACATCGGCCGCTGATCGGCCTTCATGAAGTTGATCTTGCAGCAGGGCTGCCAGCTGCCCTCGTTCTCGCCGGTGGTGATCTCACCGTTCGGGCCGACGCCGAGGCCACCCGGGGCGCGCAGGCCGGTGGCGACGACCTCGAAGCTGGAGGCGTCCTTGGAAAGGCGCATCACCGTGCCGTGGCTCGGGTAGATCGTGTCGAAACCGCGGCCGCCGGGGCGGACCGGGGAGGCCTTGGAAAAGTAGAAGTTGCCGTCGGTGTCGGTCTGCAGCTCGAAGGCGAACTCGTGGAAGTTCGGGGACACCGCGACGCCGTTGAAGAAGCACTCGAAGTGATCCGCTTCGCCGTCGCCGTTGAGGTCGTGGAGCTTGGTGATCTGGTCGCGGCCGTGGACATAGATGACGCCGTCGACGACCTTCAGGCCCAGCGGTTCGAAGAGACCGGCGGCGTAGCGCTTCCAGGTCACCTTGTTCCAGTTGCCCTTGAGGCCCTTGACGACCCAGACGTCGCCGTTCCAGGTCGTGATCGCGGCGGAGTCCTCGCTGAGGAAATCGAAGCCGCAGAAGCGGATGTTGGACTTCCACGGGTTGTCGTCGGGCAGGCCGAGGGTGTCGGTGACCCAGGGCGACTTCTTGTCGTTGGAGACATCGCACTTGGCCGAGATCTCTTTCTTCCAGAGTCCTTCGCCACCCTTGGTGGCACCGGCGACGTTGAAAGGAGCAACCGGCTTCGCCGCGCCGTCGCGGCGGTAGGAAACGGTGAAGGTGGTGGTCTTGTCGGACGGGGCGAGGGTCGCGATCAGGCGGCTGGCCATGTCGCCGGCGACGCCGAGCGCCGCGCCGGATCCGCCGGTCGCGACGGACAGGCCGGACGCCGACTTGGCGCTGCCCTTTTCGACGGTGAAGTCGGACGAATCGTCGGCGGCCAGCATGACCAGCGGCTTGGCGTGGGCGGCGACCTCGAAGTGACGGACGAAGCCGTCCTTGCCGGCCTGCAGGTGTTCGAGGACCCGGGTCCCGTTCACGGTGTACTCAAAGACGATCCGTTCACCGTGGCGGTAGAAACCCTTGTACTGGGCCTGCGGGATGTTGCCCCAGGCCTGGGCGTCGTTGCCGATGGCCTTGCGGGAATCCGCGAAGGAGCCCGAGGCATCCGCCCAGCCGGGACCGGGCACGGTGTTGAAAATCACGTCGTTCTCGTTGGCAATCCGCACCAGCTGGCCGTGTTGGCCGGTCCATGGCGTGCCGCCCCAGTGAAAGCCGCCCTTGTAAGCGCTGACGATGCGCATCGTCTCCGTGTCGAAGAGCGCGTGGGCGCCATCGCCGAGATCAACCAGCACGCCCTTGACCGCGGCGGTTTGCTGCTTCCCGTCGAAGGTTCCGGCGAAGGAATTGCTCCAGGCGGGGCCGATTTGCATTTCTTCATACCATTCGGCGGCGGAGACGACCGCCGGCATGGCGGCGGCGAGTGTGAGGCAGGGAATAGACGGGTGCATGGAGTTGGTTAACGTCGTTGGAACGGGTCTGGTTTATCGCCCGGGTGCAGAAGCACGCCGGTATGACAGAATCGTCTGGCTTTTAGCGCCGGAGCGTCGCGATTACGTTCACCTTCGCGCTGAATTTGCAAGAACCTGCAGGCGGGAAAGCCTCGACCGGAGGGCGTTCGCGCCTATCGTCCCGCCGCGATGTGGGAAATGATCAGCCAGTGGAGTGGTTGGGGCTCCGTGGGATATGTCATGGCGTGGATCATCACCGGCTCCCTCTTGCTGGCCGGGTTGGCAGGCTGTGTCATCCCGGTCCTGCCGGGGCACTTGATCCTGGTGTTGGCGGCGATCGGTCACCGCCTGATGCTCGGTCGCGAGGAGTCAGGCGTGGAATGGTGGACCTTCGTGGTCCTGGTCCTGATGCTGGCGGTTTCCCAGGCCTTTGAATTCGCGGCCGGCGCGGCGGGCACCCGCTGGTTCGGCGGCACCCGCTGGGGCGCCTGGGGTGCCTTGCTCGGGGGGATCGTGGGGATGTTCTTCTTTCCCTTCGGTCTGCTGATCGGGCCGTTGGTGGGCGCATTCGCGTTTGAGCGGGGCTTCGCGAAAAAAGAGCTCAAGCCGGCCGCCTATTCCGGGGTCGGCTCGGTGGTCGGCACCCTGGCGGGGATGGGCATGAAGGTGGCCGTCGGCGTCGCCATGATCCTCTGGTTCATCATCGACAGCTTCTGGATCGGTTGAAGCTGGCGTCAAGGGGCTCCGTGGGAGGGTTCCGCGGGATTTTCGCTTATTGGCACTTCCCAAGCCGGGGGATTCCGCCGCAGGCTCGCCGGGCCGCTCTCCGGGCGATCGCGGCCTTGCTTGCAAGGTCGAGGAAAGTCCGGACACCGCAGGGCAACGCGCCTCGTGAAAACGGGGGATGGCCGTTTCAAGACGGCTGGACGGAAAGTGCAGCAGAGAGCATACCGCCGATGGCCCGCAAGGGATCAGGTAAGGGTGAAAGGGTGGGGTAAGAGCCCACCGCGTGTCCGGGCAACCGGCGCGGCACGGCAAACCCCGCGTGGTGCAAGACAGAACAGGGGAATGGGTTGCCCGCCCGTCGTATCCCCGGGTATTAGTCGCATCCCGCGAAAGCGGGAAGGTCCCTGGCAACAGGGAGTTAGAGAAATGATCGTCACCGCGGGAGGCAGGCTCCCGCGGCACAGAATCCGGCTTACAGGAGAGCGGCCCGCTTCCTTTTTCGGGGGTTCAGAACTTGGAATCCAGGTCGGTGGGTTTCCGGGCGAGGGTCCTCAGACCTTGGATGAGGGCGGGGATCCCGATCAGGAGCAAGATCCAGCTCGATCGCCCGTCGCGGAGCCAGCCGATGGTGTAGACGAGCCAGGGCAGGCAGCCGCAGATGCACCAGATCGCTCCCAAGCGCCGGTTCCTGCGGAGATTCCGCTGGATCAATTCCCGGGCCCGGCCGACCGCCTCGGCCATCAGGTCGGCACGTTCATCGGCAGTGAGTCCGGATTGTGGCAGGCAACGGGCCGCTTGCCTTGGGGTTGCGCCGGCAGCCAGCTTCAACGCGGCATGCTCGATGGCTGCGGCGTGCTTCTGTGCGATGGTCGGGAGTTCGGATGCCGGGAATTCCATCCCGGCAACGAAGCCCCGGAACGGGCACAAGTCCAGCGGGTCGTGACGCCTGCGAGCGGAGGATTGGCCTTTTTGATGGAAAAATCTCGAGTTTGGGCTTGCACCGGTTCGCTCATGAGCTATTCACCGCGCCCCGAATTATGGCTAAGAAGAGCTGGATTGCCCGCAATGAGCGCAAGGCGCGCACCGTCGCCAAGTATGCTGACCTCCGTCACAAACTGAAGGCGGAGAAAGATTATATTGGTCTGACCATGCTGCCGCGTGACGCCAGCCCGACCCGCCTCGTGAACCGTTGCGAGTACTCCGGCCGCCGCCGTGCGTTCCTCCGCCGCTTCCGTCTTTCCCGGATCAGCTTCCGCGAGCTTGCCTCGCACGGGATGCTTCCCGGCGTGACGAAGTCGAGCTGGTAACCCGGCACGCCGTCCGCTACGTTTGACGGAAGGCGGTAACCGCCCGACCTTCCGTCCTATCGATGCCTATCTACGAATATCTTTCCGAGAGCCCCGAAGATCCGGAGCGATCTTGCCGGATTTGCCGGCAGGGGTTTGAATTGCGTCGACCAGTCGACCGGCCTGCCCTTGAGCAGTGCCCGCTGTGCCGATTCCCGGTGCGCAAGGTGATTTCCAAGGTCAACACGCCGCGGATCGCCAAGCCGCTCTCCGTGAGCGATGCCAAGTCCGCGGGTTTCACCGTGCTTGAGCGCCGTGACCAGGGCGTTTACGAAAAGCTGTGATCAGGAATGAGCATTCTTCCTGATCTCCTCGTGCTGGCGTCCACCGGTGGTGAACCGACGACCCATTTGCCCTCGCTGGGGGCCAGCTTGCTCTACCTGCTGGGCATCGCGCTGTTCCTGCTGTTGAACGCGTTCTTCGTTGCCTCCGAGTTCGCCATCGTCAAGGTCCGCCACAGCCAGCTCGAGGCAGTGGACAAGGAAAAGCCGGGCCGCGCCACCACGGCGCGCCACGTGGTGAACAACCTCGACGGTTACCTCTCCGCCAACCAGCTCGGAATCACCATCGCCTCGCTGGCCCTTGGTTTCCTTGGCGAGCCGTTCGTGGAGGCCCTGGTTTCCCCCTTGCTCCTGATGGCCGGGGTTCCGGTCAGCAGTGAATTCTGGGGCATCACCATCAAGCCGGTTTCGACCATCTCGTTTGTCCTCGCGATTGCGTCGTTCACCTTCCTCCACGTCGTGGTCGGAGAGCTGCTGCCGAAGTCGATCGCGATCCGCAAGGCGGTCGAAACGACCCTGTTGCTGTCGGGTCCGCTGCACCTCTTCTACAAGGCGTTCCACGGCGCCATCCGGATCCTCAATGGCACCGCCAACTGGCTGCTGAAGCACCTCTTCCGCATCGAGCCGGTGGCGGAGGGCGAACATTTCCATTCGGCCGATGAACTCGCGCTGTTGGTGGCAGAAAGCGAACGCGCCCAGGAAGTCACCGAGACCGAGCGCGAGATCCTGATCAACGCCCTCGAGCTGAACGAGCTGTGGGTCCGCGACGTGATGACGCCGCGCCAGGAAGTGGTCGTGCTCGATGCGGATGATTCCTACGAGAAGGCCCTCGAGATCGTCCGCCGCAGCAAGCACACGCGCTTCCCGCTGGTGAAAGGCGGCCACCTCGACAATGCGATCGGCCTGATCCACATCAAGGATGTCCTGAAACTCGTCGGAACCCCGGATCCGGACCTGATGCGGATCAAGCGGGAGCTGAAGATGGTCCCGGACACCATGCCGCTGGACGTCCTGTTGAAGTTCTTCCTGCTCGAACGCGCGCACCTTGCGATGGCGGTCGACGAGTTCGGCACTCCGGTCGGGATCGTCTTCCTCGACAACGTGATCGAGGAGCTGGTCGGCGACATCCAGGACGAGTTCGACAACGAGAAGCCGGAGTCGAACTGGATCAACGAGAATGAATTCGTGATCGAGGGCTCGATGACCCTCAACGACCTCCAGGGCATCGACGAGGAGCTCGAGCTTGAGAGCGGCGAGGTCACCACGGTGGGCGGGTACATCACCCAGCAGCTCGGCCGCTTCCCGGAAGTCGGAGAAATGATCGAGATCAACGGCTGGGAGGCCAAGGTCACCAGCACCGACGGCCGCCGGGTGGGTCAGATTCATTTCCGTCGCCTTGAGCCGGCGGCTGCGCCGGAACTGGTGGAGGCGGAAGATTAAGCTTATCGCAGGGAGCGGGATCGACATGAGACTCCTCGCTTGGTTTGTCGCCGTTTCAGCGCTCGTTCTGGGAGTCTGGCTGATCTGGGGCGCAAGTTGGGAAGCGCGTTTCACCCTGGCCGGTTCGGTCGCATGGATTGAAGGCGCGGGTCCGTGGGCCTGGGCCGCGGGCATTGGATTGTTGGCGGTGGACCTGTTGCTGCCGGTGCCGGGAACGGTGGTCATGTCGGCGCTGGGGTACATCTACGGAACCGTCTTGGGTGGAGCGGTGGCGGCCGCCGGGTCGATCGTCGCCGGACTTTGCGGATACGGGCTGGGGCGCTTGATCGGGGAAAAGGCGGCGCGGAAGCTCCTGGGGGACCACGATTTCGAGCGGGGCAAGCTGTTGTTTGCCCGCGGCGGCGGTTGGATGGTGGCGCTTTCTCGCGCTCTGCCGATTCTGCCCGAGGCGCTGTCCTGCACGGCCGGACTGGTGAGGATGCCGTTCGGGCGATTCCTCGTCGCGCTGGCTTGTGGCAGCCTGCCGGTGGGGTTCTTGTTCGCCTGGATCGGCGCGGCGGGCCGCGAAGCGCCGGGTTGGGCCATGGTCTTCAGTCTGGTGGTGCCCGGTGTCCTATGGTGGCTGGCGCGGCACTTACACCGTGGGTAGCGGCTGCATTCACGTTTGCCGCGGGGAGTTCCGGTGGTCTAGCGTCGGACATGACGAGAAGTTTTTTCGGGGTGGCGATCATCGCCGGCTGTTTGGCGGGCTGCGGAAAGAAAGAGAGCTCCGGGAGCGCGGAGGTGCCCGCGGTGGAGGAGGCACAGGCCGTGCTTCCCGCCGTGGCGACGCATCTCGGATTTGCCACGCGGGTTCCCGCCGACGCCGATTTGTTCGTGGCCGGCTACGGGGCGGCCGACTGGTTGAACGGGCTTTCCGATACGCTGGAAACCATCGGGATCATTGAGCGGCAAACTATCGTGCTCGGGGACCCTGATGCGGAGGCGCCGGAGCCACTGGAGGACGCCGAAGAGCCCGCCGGGGATCTGCTCGCAGACATGGCCGGCTATGTGGGGGATGAATGGTTCGTCTTCGTCGGTCCCGGGACGGCCGGGCAGTTGCAGATGGTCGGGGCGAGCTATCGCGAGCTGTCGGCGGCGTGGGGTGGTTTTGCCATCGGGCAGATGCTGGACATGGCGGCCGACAAGGAATTCGACCTCTCCGAACTGGAGGACGGGCTATCCGGGGACCTCCTGGACAGGTGGGTGTCGGTGCTGGAGAAGGATTCGCAACTCCGCGTGCCCGCCGTGGTGATGGGCTGGAGGCCGGATGCGGCGAAGTTGGAGGAATGCCGCGATACCCTGGTGAAGGGCATCCGCTCGGACTCCGGGGAAACATCGGAAATCCGCGAAGTGAACTTCGAGGCATGCGGCTGCGAACTTGCCGGAATCGAGATTGCGGGCAGCGACGTCTTCGAGGAGTTCCTGACCAAGATCCGCGCGGAGATCGCCGCCCAAGGGGCCGGGGCGGAAGCCTTGGAGATGATTTCCCCTGAACAGATGGAGCGTCTCCTGACCGCGCTGGAAAACGTGAAGTTCACCGTTGCGGCGGGAACGGTCGATGGTCGCGTCGTTCTCTACCTCGGCAACGGCGCGGAGGGATTCCAACTGGCCGGAACGCCGGAGGCATCGCTGGCGGCCACCCCGGACCTGACCTGGACCAGCGACTTCGACAAGGACCCGGGCACCGTGATCTACTTGTCCGAGCCGATGGTCCGGGCGGCGCTGCCGTGGCTGGACACCTCCGACTACTGGGACGCCTTGTCCGCGGCGGTCCGGCCGCCGGTCCGCGAACAGCGCGTCTTCCGCGACCTGTTGTCGGGCATCGCTTCAACCGGCCGGGAGCTCGCACGGCGCGACGCCTCGGCCTGGTCGGCGGTTTTCATGCAGGACGACGGCTGGCGCCTGGAGTCGCGTGGCGGCTGGCCGAATCCCGATCTCGACTACGAGACGCCGCTGAAGATGACCGATGCGGCGAGCTCGCAGGAGCCGGCGATCCGCGCCCATTGGGTTCAGAAGCGCGATCGCAAGGATCTCGGCTGGCGCCAGGTCGAGCAGTTCGGGCTGCTGGCCGATGCCACTTATGAAGAAATCAAGGCGAACGCCGGCGAGGTCACCGCGATGATCCCCGAAGGCGTGGTCCCGCGCCTGATGGAGGAGGTCCGCGGATTCAACCGCACATATCGCGAGGAGTTCCGCGCCGGGGTGGGCGACGAGATTGCCGTGGTGGTGGATTTCAAAGGGGAAATGCCGCCGGTGCCCGGGCTGTCCGAGGAAACCCTGAAGGACGCCAAGGTGCCGCGCTTCATCGTCGCCCGGCCGGTGACGGATCGCGCGAAACTCGATGCCGCCGGCACGTCGCTCGCCGAGCGCTGGAAGGGGCTCACCGCCTGGGCGTCCGAACTTTCCGGGGAAGAGCTGCCGCTGATCCTGCCGCAATCCGTGGAGTCGAACGGGCTCGTCACCTGGTATCCGCCCTTGCCGTTCATCGGTGGAGATTTCCTGCCGGGCGTGACGCTGAACGACGAGCTGTGGATGCTCGGTACCTCGCGGTCGATGGCCGGCGGCTTCTCGAAGTCGATGGCCGCTGCCAGCGAGGGCGGGGAAACGGGGATGATCGTCGAGATCGACTTCGAGCCGGTCCGGCAATGGCTCCGCGACCTCTATCAGCGCAATGAAGCCGAGGCCGAGGGGCTAGCCGGGGACGCGCCGGATGCGGTGAAGGGACTCGCCAGCGAGGAGAATCGCGAGAAGCTCGCCCAGGCCGCGGACCGGCTCAAGGGCCTGAGCTACCGCCAATGGCTTGCCGACGGCACCCCGCGGACGAGCCTGCGGGTCCACGTCGAAGCCGCGGAATGAGCGTTCTTCGGGTTTGCAGGGCTCTTGCCGCGCTACCTATGCTCGCCGCATGTCCCAGCCGCGCTTCGTCATCAAGGTTTTCCTCTACCAGATCACCCCGCAGATCTGGCGGCGCCTGTCGGTGCCGGCGTCGTTCACCTTCCTCCAGCTCAACGACGCCATCCAGGATGCGATGGGCTGGGAAAACAAGCACCCGCACGAGTTCCGCCACGGCAAGGGCAAACGATTGACCGACGTCATCGGCCCGGTCGGCCTCGCCGACCAGGTGCCCAAGGGCGGCGAGTTCCAGGACGAACTGAAGCTCACCGTCGCCGAGTTCATCGGGAAGAAGCGCCTGCCGATCCGCATCCTCTACCGCTACGACTTCGCCGAGGACTGGCTGCACGAGATCGTCTTCGAGAAAAAGGAGGAAGGCGACGACGAGGGAGCCGTGATGATCGATGGTGCCCGCGCCTGCCCGCCGGAAGATTTCGGTGGAGCATTCCAATACATGGAAGCGCTGACCGGACAGATCGGCTGGTATCGCGGTGAATACGACCCCGAGGCCTTCGATATCAAGGAGGTCGTCTTCGGCGGCAAGAAACGCAACCCGAAGAAGCGGAAGCTCCTTTGAATCAAACGAATCAAAACGAGGCGCCCAGATGGGGGAATCCTGCTGAATTCCCAATGACGTGATGTAGCGTTCCGGTGAATCTTGGCGAGCGGTCACAGAATTGACAGACATCGGACGGTGGAGTAAGGCGACCCGGTAAACACGGTAATGCCCTTCTTTCTTGACGGGAGTGCCGAATGGCGTGGATCGACCCATTTCATCCGGGCCGATTCTTTCGTCCCCTCGGAATGAGCCGTCTCCAATAACTTCATTTGAACCATGATAGTCCGCCACCTCGTGCGCCAAGTCCTCGGTTGCCTCCTTGCTTTTCCAGCCGTTGCGGACATCAGCGACCTGCCCGCCGCCGACGGCCTGGAATATGACGTGATGGTCCAAATCCATGAAGACGCGCTTGCCGCCGTCGACCAACCGCTCACCAAACTCGGCGACAATTACAGGGCTGCCATTGTGAGGCGCAGGGCAGCGGCCCAAGCTGCAGGAGAACTCAAAAACGTCATCGAAGCTGATGCCGCACTCGAGTCCTTTTCTGCCGAGAACCTTCCCACCGGCACCTCCGCCGATCCCGAAATCGCAAGACTCGGCAAGCTCTACCTTGCCGAGCGCGAAAGAATCCTGACTGCCTTGAAAGCTCCCCGGGCCATCGCATGGAAAAAGCATCGGGCCGAAGTGGAGGCCTTTGTGATCCGCCTCACCAAAGAGGACAAGATTGAAGAGGCCAAGATCGTAAGCGAACAAATCGGCGTAATTGATCAAACGATCGCCGCCTTGACCGGTAAGGCGGCGCCTCCAGCTTCAATGCTGTACGACACCAAATGGAAGAACACCGATGATGGAGCCACCATCACTTTCAATAAGGACGGAACAGCGAAGGGATCATGGGGAAGAACAATGAATTGGAGGTATGATGGCGGCAGCAAGGTAATGATAACATTTGATAAGGAGGAAGATTGGAAGTTTGGTCCTGATTTTAAAATGATGACCAATCCTGCAGGGGTCAAATGGAAGCGTGTCAATTGATCTTCATTCCTCTGTAGTCATGATCCTTTCGCTCGCCCGCTGAATGCACCATGAAGTCATGGCGTTTGAATCCCGTGTGTCATGCTTTCCATGGAGCGGACCTCGACGCATTGCTCTTGAATCTCGTCATATTCCATCCGCAACAGCTTGAACGGGTTCAGGTCCGGGTATGGTCCTTGGTTCGTCCGCTGGCCACTGGGATCTGGGCCCGTGGACTTCCGTCGGTTTCGACCTAGGGAACCGTCGGTAAGGGTGCGAACGTTCCTTCTGCCAAGCTCGCCGAGCGTCGCCACCTGAGGGTGGTCTGTAAGGAAAGCAAAAGCGCGACAGGGGGCAATTTCATGACCTCCAGCGATATCCGAGTCGCGAGGCGAGTCCGGCCTGGCTGTTTCCCGGCATCACGGGGTGAATCGTCATCGACGCGGCCTGGCTTTTCCCCAAGCCTTCCGCCATGGCCCACATCGGCGAACGCGCCTCCCTGACCATCCTCCGCGAGCAACCCTTCGGTCTCTTCCTCGATGCCGGCGACGAGCTGGGCGAGGTGCTGCTGCCGCGGCGTGAAATGCCCGTGAAGTGGCAGATCGGCGGCGAGGTCGAGGTCTTCCTCTACCACGATTCGGAAGACCGGCCGGTGGCAACGATGAAGCATCCGGGGGTGATGCCCGGGAACTTCGCCTACCTCGAATGCCTCGCCATCACCGGCGTCGGGGCTTTCCTCGACTGGGGCTTGCCGAAGGACCTGCTGCTGCCCTTCCGCGAGCAGAAGGAGCGGCTCGAGCCCGGCAAGTCCTATGTCGTTCATGTGCACGTCGACGAAGCCAGCGGCCGCATCGTCGCCACGCGGCGGCTCAACAAGTTCCTGGGACCGGCGCCCGCCGGCAGGTACCAGGAAGGGCAGGAGGTCGAGCTGATGCTCTACGGTAAAACCGAGCTCGGCTACAAGGCGATCGTCGATGGCAAGCACGGCGGCGTGCTCTTCGCCAACGAGGTCTTCCGCCGACTGCGTGCCGGGGAGAAGACCAAGGGCTACGTCGTCCAGGTCCGCCCCGACGGCAAGATCGACCTTTCCCTCTACCCGCCCGGCCGGGCGCGGATCGATGACCTGGAGACGCGCATCGAGGAGGAACTCAAGGCCCGTAGTGGCTTCTGGGCACTCAGTGACAAGAGCCCGGCCGAGGAGATCCACAAGGCCCTCGGGGTGAGCAAGAAGGCCTTCAAACAAGCGGCCGGCGCGCTTTTCAAGAAGCGCAGGATCGAGCTCTCCGACGAGGGGATGAGGCTGGTCGATTAGCTCATTCCAGCACGATGATCCCGCCCTCCGACGGGAACTCTTCCGGGTAGCGCAGGTCGAGGCGGAAGAACTCGCGCGGCTTGTCGATGCGGTAGAAACGTCCGGCGGGCTCGCCGAAGCCGACGCCACCGTCGGGCGAGGTGTCGGTCCAGGTCGACAGGTTGGTGCTGGCCTTCATGCGGTAGTGGAGAAGCGTGACGGAGTAGGGCAGGGAGGGGGGCGACCACTCGAGCGCCGGCCAGGAAGTACTGCCATTGACGTAGGTCGTGCGGTTCATGGCGAAGGCCGGGCGGCTGGCGGCGGACATCGGGTCGCCGCCGAGCCCGAACTCGGTCAGGTTGTCCTCGCCGTCGCCGTCCGGGTCCTGGGACGGCAGCCATTCGGTGAAGGCCGCTCCCTGCGAGGCGGCCCAGGTTTCGTAGGATCCGGAACGGACCACCCGGACCGCGCCGGTTCCCGGGCCGCGGTCGCTGGCGCCGGGCAGGCCGATGAAGCTGTGGATGCCGTTTGCCCCGACGGCCGTCCCGGCGGCTTCGCCGCTCGCACCGCTGTCGCTGTGATAGAGGCCGAGCACGAAGGGCGAGCCCACCAGGCCATAGGTGAAGGTGGTGCCGCCGCTGCCGGTGGCCGGGGCTCCGACCACGACCCTGCCCAGTGAGGTCGCGATCGAACTGCCAAAGCTCGGACCTTCGCCGCCGGTGCCAGTGGTGGCAAAGACCTGCATCCAGCTGTTCGTGTCCGCATCGAAGAAGTAGAGATAGGCGCGGCCGTTGCCGCTGGTGGCCGTGGCCCCGATCGCGAAGAAGGGGATCTCGGGCGAGGCGGCCAGCGACGAGGGGAAGCCGGCGGGCGCCCCGGCCGGGGCCGCGAGGATGGCGAGATGGCCCCAGTTGTCGCTGCCACCGGTGGAGCGCTCGTAGAGGAATACCTTGCCGGTCGAGCCGGCGGCCGGCCGGGTGGCGGCGAGGTGATTGGTGGTCATCGCCACCGCCGTGCCGAAGCCGGTGCCGGTCTCTCCGGCGGGCATCAGGCGCTTCGCCCGCTGGCCCCAATTGAGGGTGCCACCGAGATCTTCCTCGAAGAGATAAACCGCCCCGGCGTTCGCCGCCGATTCGTCGTCACCCGGTGCACCGACCGCCAGCCGGGTCTCGCCGGCCAGCGAGACCGAGCTGCCGAAGGCATCGTCCGCGTCCAGTCCCACAGGCGCGATGCGGATCGGTTCCAGGACGCTGCCGATCACCCGGACCAGATGGAGGTAAACCGCGCCGCTCCCGCCATCCTCCCCGGGAGCCCCCACCGCCAGCCAGAAACTGGACCCGCTGCTGTCGGCGGGAAGGAGCGAAAGGGACGCGCCGAAGCGCTGGCCGGCGCCTGGGTTGGGGGCTTCAAAGCGGCCGACTGGCAGCCAGGTGGAACCGTCGGCGGCGGGGAACTGCCACCACAGCATCACCGCGCCCGATTGCGCACCGTGGCTGCTTTCGTCCGGCATGCCGACCGCCACCACGGGGCCGCGGGCGGCCATCGTGCTGCCGAAAGCCAGCGGAGCGTCCGGGCCGGAAAGCGATTGGGCCAAACCCCAGGCACTGGCGCCGCCGGTGCCGCGGCGGTGGATCGAGGCTTCCCAGGACGATGCGGTTGGGGTGGCGTCGCCGAGACCGTGCAGCAGGTCGTTGCCGCTGAGGGCCAGACCGGGCAGGGTGAACCCGTAGCCGGCGAGTGGCCCGGCCGTCCCGGAATACTCCTGGATCCAGCTGCCGGAGGAGGTGGCAAAGACCTTCAGGGTCGTGGTTGCCGAAGGCACCATGACGGTGAACTGGCCGGGTCCCAGTGCCGCGAGCCGACCGGTTGCCGGGTCGGCGGTCAGCTGGAATGCGGTCGGTCCACCGCTGCTGGCGGCAATCAAGGTGGCGGCGTGGCCCCAGGCATTCGCGCCGCCTTGGTTGCGGTTGAAGGCCTGGATCTCACCCGCCGCGCCATTGCGCGAGGAAGCGGCCAACTGGTCGCCGTCGAGCGCCAGCGAAAGCCCGAGGTCGTCCCAGTTGGCCGGGTCTCCGTCGATGCTGGCCACGGTCCCCCAGGCGTCCGTGCCGCCTTGATTGCGTTCGTGGATCTCAATGAGATTCTCGGAGGAAGCTGCGATTGCCAGCCGGTCGCCTTGCAGGTCGAGGTCGTTGATCACGCTGTTGTCGCCGCCGATGATGACACCACCGGTCGCGAGGATGGCGAGTTCCCGGGTGAGGTTCCAGGTGCCGCTGTTGTCGTAGATGCGGGCGACTTCGCCTTCCAGCGCCCCGTCGTAGGGCTTGTCGACGACTGCCGCGATCCGCGTCCCTTCCATGTCGATCTTGCGGGGGATCTCGTCCAGAGCGACGGGCGGCCCGGTCAGCAGGACATATTTCGTCGGGCTGAGCCGCTCGTAAATCGTGATGCGGCCCGGATAGCCGACAGCGATGTAGGGCGGGCTGACCGCGACACAGGTGTAAGGGAACTGCCCGAAATCGTAGGTCTGGGACCAGATCCCGGCCCCGTCCCGCTCCCAAGCCGTGGCAACCGGCAGACCGCCTCCCGTCGGCAGGACCATCACCGCCAGTGTGCCCTCGGCGTCCAGCAGCACCGGCCGGTTTTGGCCCGCGGGCAGCAAACGACCATCCGCAAAGGGCCGGGCCACCTGGGCGGCGAGGGGGAGAATCGAAAGCAGGATCGCCAGAATTCCTGGAAATAGCACGGGCGATTTCATGATTAGAGAATGCGAATTACTTGGATACCCCAAGTTTGTCGATCCAACAGCGTCATTAGGAAAGATCACGGATGCCCGCCACGTCCCATCGGTTCCCATGAAAACCCTGGCCTGCTCATTCCTGCTCACGCTCACGCCCTTGTTCGCCGAAGGGCCGTATCCGGTTGATCCCGCGTCGGTGCGGCAGGAAGGGGTGCCGAAGGGCAAGGTCGAGAAGCACGATTTCAGGAACAGCAAAGTCTACCCGGGGACGGAACGGACCTACTGGACGTATGTTCCGGCCCAGTATGATCCGGCGAAGCCCGCCTGCCTGATGGTGTTCCAGGATGGCGGCAGCTACGTGAACGAGGGCGGTGCCAGCAAGGTTCCGATCGTCTTCGACAACCTGATCGCGAAGGGGGAGATGCCGGTGACGATCGGGCTGTTCGTCGATCCCGGCGTCGTGCCGGCGGCGAACGACCAAAGCCAGCCGCGTTTCAACCGCAGCTACGAATATGATGCCTTCAGCGGGGACTACGCGAGGTTCCTGATCGACGAGCTGATCCCGGAGGTGGCGAAGGATTTCAATCTCAGCGACAACCCCGATCACCGGGCCATCTCCGGCGCCTCGTCGGGCGCCATCGCAGCCTTCAATGTCGCCTGGCAGCGTCCGGACGCCTTTCGGCGGGTCTATTCGATGATCGGCACCTTCGTCGGCCTGCGGGGTGGCGACGAGATCCCGACGATGATCCGCAAGACCGAGCCGAAGCCGCTGCGGGTGTTCCTGCAGGATGGTTCGAACGACAACGACATCTACTGCGGCGACTGGTGGATGGCGAACCAGGCGATGGAGCGCGCGCTCGTGTTCTCCGGCTACGAGGTGAACCACGAATGGGGCGAAGGCCAGCACTCCCACCAGCACGGTGGCGCGATCATGCCCAAGGCGCTGCGCTGGCTGTGGAAGGACTTCCCACAGCCGGTGGACGTTCACTACGGCGCCTGTCGTAGCCGGGCGGAGGAAATGCTGGTTCCGGGCGAAAATTGGCAACTGGTCAGCGAGGGTCACGGCTTCACCGAGGGGCCGGTCCCCGGTCCGGATGGCAGCGTCTATTTCACCGACATCCCGAAGAACCTCATCCATCGCATCGCCCCCGATGGCGGGGTGTCCGTCTTCCTGGAGAACACGCGCGGAACCAACGGCCTCGCCTTCGGTCCCGACGGTCGCCTCTATGGCTGCCGCACGGGAAGCGGCGAGATCGTCTCGTGGGACATCGGGACCAAGGAGGAGAAGGTCCACGCCTCCGGTCTGAAGGCGAACGACCTGGTGGTCGCGCACGACGGCACCATCTATGCCACCGAACCTGACAAGAAGGCCGTGTGGATCATTCGTCCCGGCCAGGACAAAGTGCTCGGCACCGACAAGTGCAATGGCGTGAACGGCATCATCCTCACTCCCGACCAGAGCCGGGTCGAGATCGCCGATCCCGGCGGCCGGTACGTCTGGTCTGCCGTCCGTGCCAAGGACGGCTCTCTAACGCACGTTCAGCCCTATCATCACCTCCATCTTCCGCCGGCCGATCCCGATCCGCGCAGCCGGGCCGACGGCATGGCGATGACCCGCGACGGCTGGTTGCTGGTCGCCACCGCGCTCGGCGTGCAGATCTTCGACCAGCCCGGCCGCGTGAACCTGATCCTGCCGGCGCCTCCCGGGGCTCGGTTTCCATCAAACCTCTGCTTCGCGGGGGCCGACATGACGACGCTTTATGCCACCGCCGGCGACAAGATCTTCAAGCGCAAGACCAAGCTCACCGGGGTAAAGGCCTGGGAAAAGCCGGTCATGCCGCCGAAGCCGGGATTGTGAATTCCGTCTCGTCTGGCTTTTGAAATGCGTCAGCATCCCTGCATGAAGATCCCGCTCGTCGTGCTCGCTTTGGCTGGCTTCGTGACTTTCGCCAAGGAAGCTCCCGCACCCGGAACCAGCGTCAAGCCGGGGATCAATGAGAACTTCCTCGATCCCGACCTGAAGGTCGACGAGTGGCTGCAGAAGTTCGAGGTCGAGAGCCGGGAGGTGTTCCACCACCGCAAGGAGCTGCTGGCCGCGTGCGGCGTAAAGCCGGGCATGACTGTCGCCGACATCGGTGCGGGGACCGGCCTCTACACCCGGATGTTCGCCGGGGCGGTCGGCGCGGGCGGCTGGGTCTACGCGGTCGATATCAACGGCCGCTTCCTCGAGCACATCCAGGCCCGTGCCAAGCAGGAGGGGCAGGGGAATATCACCGCGGTTTTGTGCCCGCAGGACTCGGTGTCGCTGCCGCCGGCTTCAGTGGACGTCGCCTTCATCTGCGACACCTACCATCACTTCGAGTATCCGGCATCGACGCTGGCCTCGCTGGTCGCCGCGCTCAAACCCGGTGGCACGGTGGTAGTGGTCGACTTCGAGCGGATCGAGGGCGTTTCCAGCGACTGGATCATGGGCCACGTGCGGGCCGGGAAGGAGGTCTTCCGCAAGGAAATCGAGGACGCGGGGCTGAAGTTCGTGGAGGAGGTGGAGATCGACGGGGTGAAGGAGAATTACGTCCTCCGTTTCAAGAAGGACGGGGACTGATCCTGGCCACGGGTTGCGCCGGGATGTCAGGGCGTCCAGGGCTTGAACTTCGAGAGCGCTTTCCGGGTCGCGGGGGTGACGTGGAAGTGGACGCTTTCGAAATAGGCGCAGACGTCGCGCTCGACGGTTTCCCCGAAGCGGCGGACCCATTGGTCTTCGCATTCCTCGGAGGTAAACTTCGGTGCGTCACCGCTTTTCGCGTCCTTCTCCCAGTAGAGGCGGAACATCCGTGTGAGGCTGTCCATGCCGAACTCGTCGATGAGCGGGAAGAAGACGGCGAGGTTGGTCCAGGCGTCGGTTTCGCCGGCCATGCGCTTCTTGAGCAGGGCATCCGGGTCGGCCAGCGCGCCGTGGCCGAGCTTGGGATCGCGCTTGGGCAGGATCGCCGACTGGGCGGCGAGGCTGAAGAGGTTGACCGTGGATTCGCTGAAGCCCTTCGGCGTGATGCACAGGGGCTGGTGGTTGTGGCCGATCTCGTGGAACAGGCCCCAGCTGCCCCTTTCGGAGATCAGCTTGAGGTCCAGCGTCTCGGCGGCTTGCGGGAGATGGACCATGATCGGGTAGCCGGAGTGCATGAAGCCGGCGCTGATCTGACGGTCGAAGCTGATGCGCATCGGGGTGACACGGGGACCGGTGTAGCCACCGAACTTCCACTCCGCGTCCATGACCGTTTGCCAGAATTCGGTGAGTCCCTGCGGGTCCTTGGCCTTCCTGGCGATGTCGGCCGGGACGCAGAGACAGAGCGTCCCGAAGTCCATCTCGGCCCACGGGGCGGGCTTGGCGAGTTCCTTGCGCCAGTCGGCAGCGGCCATGCCGGGCCGCCACCACGGCATCTCGACGGCGCCGGCGATGACGAGGGTCTGCGGATCCGGGGCTGGGGCCTTGGCGAAGGTGCGGATCACCATGCCGTGGGCCGGGACGCGGAGGTCGCCAGTGTTTTCACCGACCGGAACGTCGATGTAGATGGCCCCGCCGAAGGGGTTGCCGACCGTCACGCGGCCGTCGTCGAGCGGGAAGGAATTCGAGATGATGGGGAATCGCTTCAAGCCCTTGGCGGAATTGCCGCTGGTGCGGGAAACATTGTCCGTCTGGGCGCCGATGCGCACTTGCAGGCCCTTTCCCCGCAGCCGGCTGGGAACGCGCAGCGTGATCGCCTCGCCGGGCACGGCGTAGAGACCGGTGGCTTGCCAGCGGGCCCGCGCGAGATCGATCTGGACCTCGCGCTCCACCCGCGGGGCCTTGTCGGAGACCTTGCCCGGCAGGTCGGCGGACCCGGGGTGGGGCAGCAGGACCTCGGCGGGAAGGTTGAGATAGGCCTTGGCCCGCTTGGTCCATTCGCTGGCTTCGGATTCCGACTCCGCTTTGATCGGGGTTTTCTCGCCGGGATTGAACTCGTGCGCCCAGCGGACCAGCTCCTGGACGCTGTCGAAGCCCGCGAGATCGACGTCGCGGCCGGTCTTCGGCAAGTCGTCGATGGCGACCGCACGCGCTTTCGGTTCTGCACCGGCAAGCGGTTTGTTTCCTTGGCGGATGTCGAAGATCATGCGCCCGAGGGTCAGGGCGTTCCCGGTGGTGGAAGGGTCCTGCCCCTTGGCAAAGTGAGTGAGAAGCTTGGTGATCTCCTCGTCACGGGCCAGGGCCTCGAGGGCCGCGTCCTCGACCGGACCGCCGGTGGCCGCGGCACCGAGGAGTTTGACGTAGGTATCGGTGAGTTCGTAGCTCCGCGAGCGGTTCTGGATCTTGATGCCCGGGGTCTCCGGCAGGGTCGCGCCGGGGCTTTCCTCGATGCGTTTCCAAAGGTCGCCGAGCAGTCCGAGCAGGAGCTCGGGATGCGACTCGCCCAGCGTGCCGCCCGGCGTGCGGCCGTTGCGCGGGGTGTAGAGCCCGCGGAGGAAAGCGCGGACTTCGGACTCCGCTTGGGCCGGATCGCCGGAGATTCGTTGATGGGTTTCGGCCAGGATGCGGTCGATCTCGGGTGCCGCCGCTGCCAAGGTGAGCGCTTTCCCCGCGGGCTCGGGATTCTCCATCACACGAGCGGGTGCCGGAGGCTCCGCCGCGGTGACGATTGTTTCCTCCGGCATGAGCGGTTCAACTGCGGGAGCTGGAACCACGGGGGCGGGAGCCGGGGCCGCGCTCGCCTCGACGACCGCCGGGGCCTGCGCTTGCGGCTGCGTGACGGGGGCCGGCCCTTCTTTCGAACCGGTGTCCGGCAGCAGTGCTTCCCGCCAAGCGGGGACCAGGGTGACCGCGGCGGTTCCGATGACCAATGCACCCACGACGAATCCCGCGACCGCTCCCGAGTTCGACTTCACCGGCACCGGGCGCGGCAGAGGAGCGATGACGGCCTGGGATTCAGATTGCGGTGGGATCCCGGCCTCAAGCACGGTGATCGCGCCGGACTCCTCCACCAGACACTTGGAATTGCATTCCCCGCAGCGGATTTTCGCCGGAAAGCGCGGAATTTCGACGGCGTGCGGGTGGGCGCAGATCGGGCAGGTGAGGAGCATCAAGATGTCGGGCTGTCTTCGAGAAACGATACGTAGAGAAACCGCAGGTTTTGGCTCGAATCCAGTCGAAAAGCGCCATTTCGACGAGGCCGGCCGCCTTTTGGTCATCACGCGGCTTCGACCGGAGTCCGTGCTGCCACCGTCATCGGTGGGCAAGATTCACCGTGCGACCCGCAAGATAGGCCGCAGCAAGGCACTCAACGCCGAAGGCTAAGACTCCGAGCACGGGAAGATTCCGGACCCTTAATCCTTCTTCTTCAGCAGCGGGAACAACACCACGTCGCGGATGGTCGGGGCGCCGGTGAGCATCATGATCAGGCGGTCGATGCCGATGCCGATGCCGCCGGCCGGGGGCATGCCGTGTTCGAGGGTCTCGATGAAGTCGTAGTCGACCTTCTGCTCCTCCTCGCCGCCGGCCTGGTGCTCGAGGCGGTCGCGCTGGACATCGGGGTCGTTGAGCTCGGAGTAGCCGGGGCTGATTTCCTGGCCGTTGATGATGAGCTCATACACTTCGACGGTCTTGCCGCCGGGGCTGACCTTGGCGAGCGGGACCAGTTCGCTGGCGACGCGGGTGACGAAGCAGGGGTCGAAGGTGTGCTCCTCGACCTTCTTTTCGAAGACCTGCTGGATGACCTCGTAGTCTTCCATGCCGTCGGAAATCTGCACGCCGAGCTCGTCGCACTTGGCGCGGCGCTGCTCCGGGGTGATGTCGAAGAAGTCATCGCCGGCGACGCCCTTGATCAGGTCGTGGTAGCTGGCTCGCTTCCACGGGCGGGTCAGGTCGATGGTGCGGGTGACGTTGCCGTCCTCGTCCTTGTGATCGATCTTGAGGCCGCCGCAGAACTTCTCGGCGAGGTGGCAGGTCAGGCTCTCGACCAGCTCGGCCATGATCTCGAAGTCGGCGAAGGCCTGGTAGGCCTCGAGCATGGTGAACTCGGGATTGTGGCGGCGCGAGATGCCTTCGTTGCGGAAGTTGCGGTTGAGTTCGAACAGCTTGGTGAAGCCGCCGACTAGCAGGCGCTTGAGGAAGAGCTCCGGGGCGATGCGCATGGTCAGCGGCATGCCGAGGGCATTGTGATAGGTCTCGAAGGGCCGCGCGGCGGCACCGCCGGCGACGCTTTGCAGCATCGGCGTCTCGACCTCGAGGTAGCCGCGCTCGTGGAAGAAGCTGCGGATCTCCGCGACCATGCGGCTGCGGGTGACGAAGACGGCGGCGCTTTCCTCGTTCGACATCAGGTCGAGGTGGCGCTTGCGGTACTTGATCTCGCGGTCGGCGACGCCGTGCCACTTGTCGGGCATCGGGCGCAGGGACTTGGAAAGGATGGTGAACTTCTCGACCTTGACCGTGGGCTCGCCGGTGCGGGTCATGAAGGTCTCGCCCTCGATGCCGAGCCAGTCGCCGCGGTCGAGGCAGTCGTAGACGGCGCGTAGTTCGTCGGTGAGGGTTTTGAGGGCGATGAAGCCCTGGATCGCGCCGAGGACGTCGGCGACGTGGAAAAAGCAGGAGCGGCCCATGTCGCGCAGGCCGGTGATGCGGCCGGCGACTTTGACCTGCAGGCCTTCGGCGAAGTTCTCGCGCAGCTCGGCCGGAGTGTGGGTCGTTTCGAAGGCCGTGCCGAAGGGGTCCACGCCGAGATCGCGCAATTTGCCGAGTTTCTCACGGCGGACGGCGATGAGTTCGGCTTCGGTCGATTGCGGCTGAGTGGTTTCGGACATGGCGGGGCAGGGAGTAAAGCCGGGCGCGCCAAGTGGCAAGAGTCCAATGTACTGCCCCGGTTGAGGTTTTTCCATCGGGAGAACGGTTCTCCGCTCCCTGATTTTCAACCACAGATGGACGGGATGACCGCAGATAATTGCCGGAAGTCCGGGTTCCGGGACGAGGATGAGGGCTTTTCCGCGGACGGGCACACCACCTACCATTCGTGACGGCGTCGGTCGAAATCCTCCAGTTCCTGCCGCTGAATCCGTTGTTTTTTCTCCTTCATCTCCCATTGCTCGGTCTCGAGCTGTTTTTGGAATGCGCGACTGGCCTCCCTGCTTTTTGCTGCGTAGTCGAGTCTCAGTAAAACCGTGTCGATGTCGTTCTCGGCGTTGGCGCGGATGGCTTCGTTGATCTTGGACAATTTCCAGTGGGTCGCCTTGTCCCGCTCATCCTGATCGAGGGCTTTCAGATGGATGTGCCGCTGCCGGACCAGTTCCGCGTTCCGGGGCAAAGCATCCATTGCCTTGATCCACGCCTGCTGCGCCTCGTTGGCGAGTTTTGAAAGCCGTCGCGTTTCGGGATCTTGGATCTCGGCTTTGGAGACAGAGACTCTGATGGTCCGGGGCTTGGACGACGGGTCCGCATTTCCCAACAACATGCGCAGGAGGTCGTCTCCTTCCGTGGGTTGGGGCGAAAGGCTGGTGAAGAAGCCCGGTTGGAACCTGTCGGGAACGTCCCAAGGGGGCGCGATCCGTGCGCCCGCGAAAATGGTGACGAAGACTCCGGCTTCGACTTCACCGAAGGAAACCGCCGTGGAGGCTCCTGATGGCAGTTCGAGCCGGGCCGATTTCTCAACCTGGTGAACCTGGTTCCACGGAATGGCATCGGAGGGCACAAGACCGGGTGCGAGGTGCTTGCCGGGAACGAAGGCATAGGCGGCTTTGATCGACAGGTGGATCGCATCGTCCGAGCCGTGTCCATTCCAACCGACGACCCAACCGACGAAGGGCTTGGGGCCCGGCTCCCCGTCCCATGCGAGATCCGCACCTGCCGAGGCGTCGTTCCTGATGCAGTTCGACTGGCTCCACGACATCTTGCTTCCGGTCTCCGCATCCTGACAGATCGATAGCAGTTCTTGGATGTCGGTGATGCGCTCGCCGATCCGACCCTGAAGTTCCTCCTCCGTGAGGATTTCATCGGGCTGAAGCAATGGTTTTGAGGATTTCACGATGGCCATCGTGACCGAGAATTCTCGGGGGCGGGTTCAGGATCTCGTCGAGCGTCAGAGCGCCGGAGGATCGTGGATTGGATGCCTTGGTTTCGAACGCGAACAAGGACGTCCACGCCAGCGATGCGAAGCAAACCGCCGCTCCGATGGCGATCTGGAGTTTCGAAGTTCGTGCCGGGACTCCTGACGGAGCTTTGAGGAGCGATGAAATGCGCCTTTCGAGGTTTCTCGCCACACCGGGATTCGCCATGGCCAGCGTCAAGGGGCGCTTGGTGCGGTGGATGGCCGCCACGGAAACGAGGAACGAGCTGTAACCGGATTTCTCATCATCCTCTTGTGCCGCGATCCGGTCGCAGGTTTGTTCCCGGTCATTCGACCAGGTCCACGCCAGGAAATGCATCATGGGATTCCACCAGAAGAGCACCCTGAAGAACAAAGTGGAGCACACCCAACGGGAATCGTGGCCATCCAAATGGCCGATTTCATGGCGAAGCGCCCAGTGCAATTCCCGGACCCGCGTTGGGTCGAGGAGGTGTTCCGGGATCACCACCAGGGGTTTCCGGAAACCGGTGACGCAGGGCGAAGCGTTTCCGGAGTCGATGCGGAACGAGCTCCGGGAGATTTTCCGGGGCAGGGCAGCCTCGAGAATCTCCCATTGGGAGTCGTCCGGTGGAGAGAGCGAACGTTGCCAGCATTTCGCCCTTCGGATGGATCGTAGGAACAAGCCGCTGCCGACGAGAATTCCGGAAATCCACAGGCCAATCAGAACCGCGCTTGGTTTGAGCCGGGCGAGACCGGGTGCGGTTGGTGAAGCTCGCTCGATGGGGGGAACCGCGGCAGAGGTTGATGGCGGTTCGCTGGCTATCGGACGGACGGGGGACGGCATCGTCCTTTCGACTTCCGTGATGGGAACAACGAAAGCCTTTTGGGTCGAGGGGCGCAGAGGGGACAGCCAGGAAAGGCTGCCGACACCGACAAGGCAGGCGAGTGCGAATACCGCCTGGACGCGAACATTCCTGATACAGACCACCATCGCGAGCGCCGGCAGCGAAAGGATGCCCGCATGCGCGGCGACGGATAACAGGTATGTCGTCGCGCTCACGACTTGCCTCCCTTCCGATGGCTCTCGATCAGTTCATTGAGCTCCTTGATCTCCGCATCGTCCAGACCGCCTTCTTCAACCAGGCAGCGGACGAGCGACAGCCCGGAGCCGCCGAAGAGGCGTTGCTTGAGCTCGGCAAGGACTTTGCCACGGCCCCGGTTCTCCGCGACGGCGGCGCGGTAGAGGCGGACGCGGTCGCTTTCGTCGCGCTTGAGCCAGCCCTTGGCTTCCAGGCGGGTGAGCTGGGTTTGTAGCGTGTTGCGGGTCACCGGCTCGCGGCGGGTCGCGTTCACCCGTGCGAGCAAGTCGGCGACCGAGACCGGCTGGTGGGACCAAATCAGGTCCATCAGGGCCTGTTCGGCGGGCGAGAGGGCGGGCAAGGACTTCATGATCGCCTTCCTTGCTGACGACAAATGTCGTGTGCGTCGAGAGAAAAGTAACGACGTTTGTCGTCAGGGGGTGCCGGCCTTCCGGGAAGGAGCGATTCAGGAAGGTTCCGGCTGCTTTCTCCGCGGGTTGCTGCGAGCTGCGCCGATCGCGAAGAGGATGAAGAACGCGCAAAGGAGAAAGTTTGAGATCCCGAGGATATAGGAGCTCGCCTTGAAGAACCCATTGATGAAGGTCGGCAGCGAGAATCCCGCTTGGTAGAGGAGCAGCAACGCCCAGTCCGAAAGGAAGTAGATGCCGTGGAGACCCAGGAATCCGAGCGCAGCGAAACGTGCGAGGCGGAACGCCCGGTCGCGGGAGATTCCGGCGAGGCGATGGCAGGCCAGGGCCGCGAAGGCGATGGCCACCCAATAAGCAAGGGTGCCGAAATGAGAGAGAATCTGGTGCAGCTGGGGATTCATCGCGGATCAGCAGGGACATGGGCCGGGATCGCGACCTTGTTGGCGTGGCGCACCAGCCCCAGGGAAAAGACGGCCATGCCGATCCACCCGAAGAGACGGCAGTAGGTCATGACACGGCTGCCGGCAGTTTCGAATTCGCGGGTGTAGGGGTTCAGCTTCGAGGGTTCGATGATGAATCCGGCATAGCGGTCCAGCACGTCCCAGCCAAAACAGTAGACGAACAGTTCAGGCAGGCTCAGGGCTACCACCAGTCCGAGTCCCGCGGACGCGACGGCCAGATGCCGCGAGCCGGTGCGCTTGTGCCAGAGCAGGCAGCTGCCGAAGGCACCCGCGAGTGCGGCGAACCAGAGGGGCACGGGGAGGAGCATCGCCGAAACTGGTGCGGTTGCCGGCGAGCGGTCAAGCGCGGCGGGGAAGGCTCACTTTGTCCCGAAGGTCGACAGCTTGACCTCGCTGTTCTCGCCCCAACTCTTCCGCCGCTTCTTGCCATCGATCTCGAAAACGATGGTCAGCCCCTTGTTCCAGCCGGGATTCGGGTCGGCACCGAGGTCCCGCGGCGTGACGTGGAAGTCGCGCTGGTCCTCCTCGACCAGCTTGGCGACCCGGGCGGTGACGTCGGCGTCCTTGCCGCCGGTGCCATAGGTGGCGGAGATGACCTTGATGAGCGGGAGCGAGGTGTCGATCTTCCGGGTCACGCCCTCGAAGGACTCCGCCCAGCGGTTGGTGTCGGCGGCCGCGGCAATGGCGGCGGCGTGGGCGCGGGCGAGGTCGATCTGGCCGCGCTCGAAATCCGCGTCGCGGATGGCCGCGAGACGCTCCACATAGGCATCGCGGAGGACGGCGGCCTTGGCGGTGAAGGCGTCGTCGATCGACTTCTCCTTGGCGAGGGCGTCCTCGACGATCTGGATCATGCGCTCGGGGTAGCGCCTCGGGGGATCGCCGGTGCTGCGCGGATACTTTGCCGGGATGCGGTGCATCCGGATCATCGACTTGATCAACTCGACCCCCGGGCGAAAGCGCAGGACGTCGCCCTTGCTGTTGCCGCGGAGCCATGAATCGAGCCGGAAGACGAAGGCCTTGGTGTTGTCGGCGAGGTCGGATTGCCGCTCCTTGTCGTGTGCCGCCAGCAGCTCGCCCGCCTTATCCCGCAACTCGGCGGGGCTGTCGCCGTCGGGCGAGGCGGCGGGCGCGGGATCCTGGCTCCACTCGATGACGAAGCCGGAACCCGGGACCGCCGGGTCGGCGTCGCGCCAGCCGCGGCCGGGGACGAAGGCGAGTGCGGTGAATTCACCGGACGGGCAGTCGCTCGCCCAGCGCGCGAAGGTCCAGCTTTCCCCGGTGTCCCACTTCCACTCAAGGTCGTCGCGGTGGCCGCCGATCCACAACCCGTCCGCGGCCGCTTTGCCTTCGAGCTGGTGCTCGAGCCAGTCGGCTTCGCTGGCATCGGACGGGACGAAGAGGTGCCCGCCCCCGAGATCGGCGAGCTCGCGGGCCCTTGCGGCGGTGACGGCTTGGCGGGAAACCAGGACGCGGCGATCGCCCGCGCTGAGGGTGCCGGGGGGAAACACCAGCGCGGCGGTGGCGAGGGACTCCTTGGTCCGCATGAGGATCTCCGCGAGGCTTGTCGGATCGCTGCCGTCGCGATGCCACTGGATCAGAAACGGATGGGTGGCCGAGTCCGGTTCGGCGATCGCGATGCCGTCCGCGCCGACCGCCGCGCGGGTGCCTTCGCCCTGGGGCGGAGCCGGCAAGGGCCAGGGTGAGGCATCCTCGCACTGCCAGCCTTGGTCGGGGCTGTGGCTGACGCCGAGCCAGTGGCTGGACCGCTTGCGGTCACCGGTTTCGTCGATCCGTCCGGCCAGCCATTCGAGGTCCTCGGCGGATGCGACGACCGGCAGATGGCCGCCGAATGAGCGGGCGAAGCGCTTCGCGTCGGTCCAGCTCATCGGCAAGGTGACGAGGAAGAAATCGGAATCCCCGCGGGTCACGGTGCCGGGGGGCATTTCATCGCGCTTGCCCGCGGCGAGCTTGTCGCGGAGGCGGACCAGTGCCTGGGCCGGCGATTCCACGGGCGGCTTGGCGGCTGGATTGGGGGAAAGGTCGGGCTCCGGGGCAATCTCCGGAGTCTCCGGGCCGTCGCTTTCCGGAAGCGGGGCGGGGACGACCGCAAGTGGCGGCGGAGGCAGCGGCTGCGGCTTCGCGTTCTTGGCGGCGGTTTGTTGGTTGAGGGCAGTCCGGTCGGCCTGGACGCGCTTGTATTCCTTCCAGGTGATGGCGATGGCCACGATCAACATCGCGATGATCACCAGGTTGCGCGCGAGGCTCCAGTTGGTGCCGACGCCGGAGGCACCGCGCCGCTTGCGTCCGCGGCGGCGGCCTCCGGGCGGATCCGGGGCGTCGCTGCCACAGCGTTCCAGCGCACTGGCCATGGCGCTGGCGCTCGGGTAGCGGTCGGCGGGATCCGGCCGGGTGGCGGTTTCCCAAATGACGTCGAGCGCGGGATCGGCGCCGCTGATTTTCGACGGGGGCGGGCAACCCGGTTCCGGCGAGCGGCCGGTGAGGAGTTCGTAAAGGATCACGCCGGCGGCGAAAATGTCGGAGCGCCGGTCGGCGTTGTCCGGATTGGCAGTGACCTCCGGGGCGGTGTAGCCGGGGGTGCCCATCGACAGCCCCTGGCTCGCGGGGCCGGCCTGGCGGGCCAGGCCGAAGTCGCCGAGTTTCGGTTCGCGCTTCGGGGTGAGCAGGATGTTGGCCGGCTTGACGTCGCGGTGGATGATCCCGTTGTCATGCGCGTGCGCCAGGCCGCGGCAGATGCCGGTGACGAGTTCGACCGCCTGCGCGGGATCGATCGCGCGGTTGTGGGCGGAGTGGAACAGCGACTTGCCGCGCACGAACTCCATCACGATGTAGAGCAGCCCGCCGGCTTCGCCCGAGTCGAACACCGAGATCAGGTTGGGATGGTTGAGCCGGGCCATCGCGCGGGCCTCGGTCTCGAAGGACTGGCGGAATGCCGGATCCGCGCCGAGTTCCCGCGGCAGGATCTTGATGGCGACGTCCCGGTCGAGCGAACGCTGGCGGCCCTTGTAAACCGCGCCCATGCCTCCCTCGGCGATGAATGCCTCGATGTCGTAACCCGGCAGCAGGGCCGCGATGGTTTCGAGTGACGGGGCTTCGAAGGATGATTCGCTCATGCGGTGGCGGGACAATAAGGGGCAGCAGCAGGTTTTCGACCCATTTCCGGGGGGAATTGACCGGGCCATTCCGGGTCGGTACGTGTCAGCGGGCGAAACTTTGGCGGCAAGGGCCGCGTTGAAGGCGGCATGCACCCGGTGATCCCACTTTTCATCGCGCTGATCCTGCCGGCCGCGGCGCAGTTTCGCCGTGACGATCCCTATCCGCGGATCCACGACCCATCGACGGTGGTCGAGGACCATGGCAGCGTGTGGTGCCTGTCGACAGGCGGCGGGATCGACCTGCTGAAGCGCGAGGCCGACGGCCGCTGGCGGCGGGCGGCGCGGGTGTTTGAAAAGTTCCCCGAATGGCACCAGAAGGAAGTGCCGGCAAATCGAGGCCACCTGTGGGCGCCGGACATCATCCGTTCCGGCGACCGCTGGTGGGTCTACTACTCGGTCTCGAGCTTCGGCTCCAACGAGTCGGCGATCGGCTTGGTGAGCGGCAAGACGCTGGATCCGGCCTCAAAGGACTACGGCTGGAAGGACGAAGGGCTGGTGATCCGGTCGCGGAAGAATGACCGCTTCAATGCGATCGACCCGGCGTTGATGGAGGATGGCGGGAGGCTGTGGATGAGCTTCGGCTCGTTCTGGGACGGCATCATGCTGGTGGAACTGGATCCGACGACCGGGCTGATGAAAGAACCGGGGTCGAAGCCGATCCATCTGGCGCGGCATGCCGAGATCGAGGCGCCGTTCATCTGCAAGCACGACGGCTGGTACTACCTCTTCGTGAACTGGGGCAAATGCTGCCGCGGCACGGATAGCACCTACGAGATCCGCGTCGGCCGCAGCAAGGCGGTCACCGGGCCGTACCTCGACCGGGACGGCACCGACCTGAAGGACGGCGGCGGCACGCTGGTGTTGGAAAGCGACGGCCGCTTCATCGGGCCGGGACATCCGTCGATCCGCGTTGAGGACGGCCGGGAGATGCTGGTCCACCACTACTACGACAAGGACCGACGCGGCCGCTCCGACCTGCGGATGCTGCCGCTGAAGTGGCAGGACGGCTGGCCGGCGGTGGGAGAGGGCGGTGATTGAGCACCGGTCTGTCGAAGCCGGATGAATCCGGCGCTCCGCTTGAAAGGGCTACCAGCTCCAGCCGAGGCCGACGGTGAAGCCGAGCGCGTCGATGCCCGGGTTCGGGGTGGTCTGTCCGCCGTTGGAGTGGTGGATGAAGTAGGCCCCGGCCAGGACCGAAAGCTGCGGTGCGATTTCCTGCCGCAGGCCGAGTTGCCAGAACCAGTTCAAGGTGAAGTCCTGGCCCTGGCCGCCGGCTTCGCGGGTGGAGTTGATCAGGCCGACCCCGCCGCCGATGGAAAAGAACAGCGAGGTCTTTTCATTGGGGAACCAGTACTCGATCGAGGGCGCACCGGAGATGCCGAGATAGAAATCCTCGGGGCCTTCGACGATCGACTCCATCAGCAGCGAGGCGCGGCTGCGGACGATGAGGCGCGAGCCGTCGTCTCCTTCGAACCAGTTGAGGACCACCGGGCTGCGCAGGGTCAGCTGGGTCGGCGCGATCTCGTAGTCGATCGGGGTGTTGGAACCGACGTTCCAGAGATAGCCGGATTCGAGCGTGAGTTCCCAATGGTCGGCGGGATGTCCGAACGGCTTGAACGCATCGCTTTCACCCGCCACCGCGGCCGGGCCGGCCAGGAAGGCTGCGGGGACGACAAGGAGGGCGCGGGCGGATTTCGGGATCATGGGGTTCGGGTTGTTGTTGCCGCGACGGTTCCACGAAGCGGCATGGCATGCAAAGTCCATTCGCCCCCGAAAAAAAAGCCGCCCGGGATCCGGCGGTGCCGGACGCCCGGGCGGCGGGGTAACCCAACCCAAGACGGAGACGAGAGGGTTTACTCGACGACTTCTTCCAGGCGGTAGAACTCGCGGGCTTCGGAGGCCTCGCTGGCCGGGATCGTTGCCTGGCCGGCACCGCTGATGTCGGTCATCACCGATTGCGGCACGGTCAGCGGCCCGAACGGAGTGGTCAGGTCCGGGGACTTGGTCACGTCGTAGCTGGTGATGGCCTTGCCGAGGAAGTCGATCACCAGGTTGTGGCTGCCGTCGAAGGCGACCGAGGTGATGACGGGCGCCGCTTCGCCGGCGATCTCGCTGAAGTCGGTCACCAGCGCGATGTTGTCGAAGGTGCCGGCGACGTCGTCGTTGTCGAAGAGCCGCAGCGTGTCGATCCGAACGCCGTCACCGATGTTGTAGCTGGTGGTCAGCGTCGGCACCGCGGGCAGCTCGGCCGGGATCTGGTCGTCGGGGAAGATGTAGGCGTTGAAGGTCTCGATGCCGCCCGGGGACGGATCGAAGATGATCTCCAGCACGAAGCGGACCGGGGTCATGGCCGTGGCGGTGCCGGCGGCCGTGCTGCGGTCGTTGGCGTTGCCGCTGCTCGCCCCGTCGAGGCGGAAGAAGTCGTTGCGGATGCCGAGGAAGGTCCACTCGGTGCCGGTGGTGCCGCCCGAGAACAGCGAGATGCCCGCGGTGGAGATGCCTCCGGGATTTCCCGAGGTCGGCGAGGTGGCGGTGACGGACGCGCTGAAGGTGAGGTAGAGCGTTCCCGACCCCACCTCGGGGAAGCTCCGGAAGGCGCGGTCCGTCGCGAAGGTGGTGGTGTCGCCCGGGGCGCGCTGGGATTGACCCGCGGCGGCGCCGTCGGTCACCACGTACTGGCCGAGATCGTTGAACCAGGCGGTGATCCAGCCATCCCCGCCGCTCAGGGCGTTGATGGGGGTGGCCTCGGCGTAGTCGAAGTTCTCGGTGGCAAGCGATGCGGGCAGCTCCGGATGGACCGACTCGTCCGTCGGGTCGAAGTTCTGGCTGAACTCGGCGCCGTCGCTGAAGCCGTCGAAGTCGGAGTCCGGAAGATTGGGGTCGCTGCCGGAATTACTGCCTGCGGCGTAGCTCGTGTCCGGGTTCTCGTCACCGTCGTCGATGCCGTCCCCGTCGCTGTCGGGGATGACCGGGTTGGTGCCGGTGGCCGTCATGCTGGCCCAGCTGCCGTAGTTGTCCTCGGCCTTGTCGCTGTAGCCGTCGCCGTCGGTGTCGAAGAGGTCGGCCCGGGTCCGGGGGCTCAAGGTGTTCGGGCCCTGGAACGGGTCGAACTCCGCGATGTTCTCCAGGCCATCCACGTCGCGATCGCCATAGGGATCCTGGGTCGCATCCGTGGTGCCGTCGTCATTCGGGTCGAGCGCGGTGCCCGGGGTGTTGCAGGTCAGCTCGTAGCCGTCGGGCATGCCGTCGTCGTCGGAGTCGTCGTCGAGGGGGTCGGTGGCGGCATTGGAAAATGCGACATTGAGGACGCCGTTGTGTTCCTCGACGTCGGTCACCCCGTCGTTGTCGCCGTCGACCGAGTTGGGGTCGCTGGCGAAGCCGCTGGGGTGGAGAGCCTTCACCTCGATGCCGTCGCTCAAGGTGTCGCCGTCGCTATCGAACTCCTGGGGATCGGTGCCGTTCTGGTATTCCTCGAGGTTGGACAGTCCGTCGGGTCCGCCGTTGGCGTCGTTGTCGATTTCCCCATCGGGGACGTCTGGATTCGTGCCGTGGGCGATTTCCCACAGGTCAGGCATTTCGTCGCCGTCACTGTCGCCTTCGAGGGAGCGGCCGGGGTTGTCGAAGAGCGCCTCGATTTCGGTGTCGGCGAGCACCTCGTCGTAGACCTGGACATCATCGATCAGCCCGTTGAAAAAGTCGGCCGGGGACGATCGTCCGAGGCGGCCGATCTCGACATCGTTGAGCGGCGACGGCGGCGTGTCGGCCTGGGTCAGGGTGTTGGCGAGCGCACCGTCGACGTAGGTCTTGATGGTCTTGCTGCCGCCCGTGATCTCGATGGTGGTGGCGAGGTGGTGCCATTCGCCGTCGGTGACCACCGTGCCGAGGGCCTCGGTGAAGTTTCCCGAGCGGACCACGCCGCGGGCCTCGCCGTTCGGGTTCTTGGTGGCGAGCTGGTAGTACTGGTCGCTCGCGCTATTGGCGCCGATGAAGATCACGCTCTGCGCGTTGGCGACATTGGTGGTCTTGATCCAGCCGGCCATCGTCAGGGCCGGGGTGGCCGTGAGATCGGGAAGGAACGTGGCGCTGCCGATTTCCACCCGGCCGTTGGTGGTGCCGTCGAACTGGTAGGCACCGCCGGCCTTGCCGGGCTGGTTGATGGTGACGCCGCCGAAGGCGGTGCCGGGATTGGCCGCCTTCTCGTCGGCGGCGACGGTTCCGGAGGTTTCGTCGAACTTCCAGTGGCCGACGAGGCCGGCGTGGGAAAGGCTGGCGCAGGATGCCAGGGCGAGGGCCGCGGGCACGATGGAGGAGATGGGTTCTTTCATGGGTTCGGAATGCGGCGCGCGGGACACTTGGACGCCCGCTTGCCACACCGGAATAGAACGGGACCCGGCCGGGTTTCGGAAAATCGCGGGTTTTTGCGCGGGAAACTCAATCGCGGCCGCCCGCGACCCGGTTCTCCTGATAAAGCAGCTGGACCTGCTCCTCGCTGAGCGCGCCGGCGAAGACGTAGGCCTCGTCGATGACCCCTAACAAGGTCGGCAGGTCGCTTTCCGGAACCAGCGCCGTGAGGCCGAAGCGCAGCGGCTGGGAGTCGGGCCCGTGGCTGCGTGTCGATACCGGTTCCGGCGAACGGGCGCGGTCGCGCCAGTAATGCGCGTGGTGGGCGACGCCGTCGACGTAGTGGACGATCTCCGCGGTGCCGTCGTCGCGGGTCTTGCCGGTGTAGACGCTGGCCAGGTGATGCCAGGTGCCGTCGAGCACCTGGGTTGGCGTGAACACGCCGCCGTCGTGCGGGGCCCAGCGGGTGAAGAATCCGTAGTCGCCCGACTCGAGCATCGGGAAATCCAGCGACCAGGCTTCGCCGGGGCTCGCCCAATCGCCCCACGACACCACGTTCCGGCGCGGCACGTTCTTGCGCTGCCCCGACCAGACGGCCTGGTCGGGCGCGGGGATCTTGATCCACAGCGCGACGCTGCGCGGGGCATTGCCGGAAATACCCGGCCAGGTCGTCTCCGCCCAGTCGCCGGCCGCATGAAGGGCGAGGGCGCCGCCGAAGCGGCCGGGCGCATGGTTCTTCGCGACGTCGACGGGTTCGCGCAGGTGGTTCATGACGGCGGGATAGCGGTCGGCTCGCGGCAGGCTGCCGGTGGAGGCGAAGGTGTCGCCGCCCGGCTCGTCGAAAGTCCAGTGCAGGTAGGGCAGGGTGGACGGCAGTGATTTCTGGAAGGAATCGCCGGCGGCGGGAACGCGGACCCATGCACCGTCCACCACCTTCACGCCGTCGCCGGCGCGGAGCTCGAGGGTGGCGCTTTGTCCCTGCAGGCTCGCATTCACCCGGCCGACCTCCACGTGGAGCGACTCCGCGTCGCCGGACTCGGGACCGGGGATCCGCACGCCGAACTCGGTGCCGAGATCGACCGCGGTAAACGACGGTGCCTCCACCGTGAAGCCGCGGCCGTCATGGCCGACGCGGAACCAGGCGGCGCCGCGCACCAGGCGCACGGTGGACTTGTCCACGATCTCGAGCTCCGCCGGGCCGGACAGCAGGCAGCTGACGTCACGCGGCAGCGCCAGGTCCACGGTGCCCTGGTCCACGGTCAGCCGCGACTTTTCGCCGAGGACATCGTCGGGGTCACGGCGCGGGCCGTCGCTGGAGTGGACCGCGCTCCAGACCGTGCCGGGCGAGGTCCGGAAGGTCACCTTCATCCCGCCGCGGACGCGGATGAAGGCCGCGGTCACCGCCAGCGCCATCAGGCACGCGGCCGCGGCCAGCCCGGACAGGACGATCCGGCGCCGGGAACTCCCGTCCTTGCGGTCGGAGAGCGAGGACAATTTGCCGAGGATCCGCCGGTTGTGGGCCTCGTGGCGGAGGAAGCCGCTGAGCCGGATGTGCTCGAGGTAGAGTTTCCGGACCTCCGCGCTTTGTTCTAACAGGCGCACGAAGCGGTCATGCTCGGCCTCCGACAAGGTCTGGTCCTCGAAGCCCTCGATCAAGGACTGCACTTCACGTGGTGACGGTCGCGGGTCCATGGCTCAGCCGGCGGGCAGGTTCTTTTTCAAGCACACCCGCAGCGCCAGCCGCAGGCGGTGGAGACTGCTCTTCAGGGCGGCTTCCGATCGTCCGGTCATCACCGCGAAGTCGCGCAAAGGGGTGTTCTTCCAGTAGCGCTGGATCAGCAGCTCGCGGTCCGCCTTCCCCAGCTTCTCGAAGCACACCCGTAGCACCTGGTGATGTTTTGCCAGGAACGCGGGCTCTTCCTCCGCGGCGTCGGCGGCGAGCAGGTCGATCGCCTCGTCGCTCAGCCGGTCGGTCCGCCGCAGTGCCATCTTCTTGCGGTAGGCCATCACCTGGAAGCGGCTCACGGTCAGCGCCCACGCCCGGAAATTGCTGCCTGCCTCGAAGTCGTCGCGCTTGCGCCACAGCACCAGGTTGATCTGTTGCACGATGTCCTCGACGTCGGGGCTGTGCGGGGCGAGCGACAGCACAAAGGTGTGGATCAGGCTCTGGTGCGCCGTCAGCAACTGCACGAACTCCGCTTGCGGGTCGGCGGAAGGATGGACATCGGGTTTCATCACGGCGGGGCTCCGTCCATGACATAGCCCGGGAACGGCCGCGGTTGCGGAAAAAATCCACCCGGCCGATCAAGGCAGGTCGTCCTCGTCGCCCGGCACCGGCGGGATGAAGTCCTCGCGCTGCAGCAGGCGCTGGAGGTCGAGGTCGTCGAGCAGGTCTTCCGGGGTGCGGATCACCGTGATGGCGTAGGGCGCGAGGCGGTCGAGCTCGGCCACGGTGCAGTGGACCATCGACGAGACGATGTCGGCGTCATAGCGGTCCTTGTCGAAGAGGTTGGTGATGCGGAACACCAGCCGGTCGCGGTCGAGGTCGAACTCGAAGCCGCCGAGGTTGAGCGACTTGTTGGCGCGGACCAGCAGCTCGAGCAGGTAGGGCCGGTGCTCGTCGTCCAACGGCATCGGCACCTCGCCGATGACGGCCAGCGCGTTCATCGGCGGATAGGCCTGCACGGTCATCTCGATGCGGGTGTGGTGGCCGGAAAAGACCGCGCGCAGCACGTCGCGGCCCTCGACCAGCTCGCAGTGCCAGCTTTGCTGCCCGAAGGCGTCTTCGACGGAAAGGATCTGGCGGGATGGCGGGCGCATGGGAAAGGCGGGTGATGGCGGTGTTAGGGAGTCGGCCCCTGGAAGCGCCCTTCAATGGCCCGGGCGAGCAGCGCGCGGCGGTCCTTGGCGATGGGGGCGAGGGACAGGTGGATGCCGGAGGTCTTGTCCGGGGAGAAATGCAGCGTCAAGACGTTGTCGCCGATGTCCACGGCGGCGATCTGTTGCCAGGGGACGACCTGCATGTGCTTGTCCGGACGGAAAAAGGGGAACACCTCGACGCCGATCGGGCTGAGCAGAATGTAGGCGTGCTTGGTGCAGCGCCAGGCGGTGCGGACGAGCAGCGCGGCCAGCGCCAGCGGGACGAAGCCCCACGCGGGGTGCGGCAGGGCCGGGTTGTCGGCGCGGTGCGGGGTCAGCAGGAAGAAAACGAGCCCGGCCATCACGCAAGCCGCCGCCGCGACCCAGAAGATCGCCGCCTGCCCCGCGCGGGTGAAACGCAGCTCTTTCTGGGGTTCGGCGACCGGCATGGGGCGAGGCTGAGTCGCCGTCGCGGGCGTGCCAAGCGCCAAGCGGGGGCCGGCATCGCCGGAGGGAGGAAATGAAAATCAACTTGCGGAAGCGGCAGTTAGGGAGTTGGTAAGGCGCGTGCGCAGCTGGTTTTCATGGCTCCTGGTGTTCGGCGTGATCGTCGGGCTCGGTGGCCGTGTGCTCGCCCTGGACCATTCCCATGGCCATGACCACGCGACCGAATGCTGCGGGCACGATCAAGATTCCCACGGGGATCACCACGGCCCGGATTGTCCTCCGGGCCCGCATGAACACCACTCGCACGCGTGCTGCCACCCGGCTCCCTTGGCCGGGGTGGAGATCGCCTGCAACCGGGTGCCGGTGCTGGCCCACAGCTGGCTCGGCGTGACCTGGTGGACGGCCTTGCCGCCCGATGCCCCGGTCTTCGAGTTGGACAAGCCGCCGTTGATTTGAGCGCCGCTTGATGGCGCTCCGGCGTGCCCGCGTGGCTCGCCGTCCCTTCGCATGGCCCCTTTGCGGCCGGCGGATTCCTTGTCCGATTTCTCCTGTCCGTGGTCCCGGCTTTTGCGGGGCGGACTCTCATTTTACCCATATGATTTCTTTCAAATCTCCCGCCATGATGGCGATGGCGCTCGCGGTCTGTACGGCCGCCGGCGCACAACCCGGTCTGGTCGTCTCGCTAGCCAGCGTGGGCGACCGGGTCCGGGCCCAGAATCCCGACCTGGCCGCCGCCCGGCTCCGCATCCGCGAGGCGGCTGGCCGCATGAACCAGGCCGGCCGCTTGTCCAACCCGCAGTTGGAGGCAGGCTTCGAGCACAACCGCAACTTCCGCGA
Source organism: Neoluteolibacter marinus (assembly GCF_014904755.1). Lineage (GTDB taxonomy): Bacteria > Verrucomicrobiota > Verrucomicrobiia > Verrucomicrobiales > Akkermansiaceae > Haloferula > Haloferula marina. The sequence continues at coordinate 13,925 of NZ_JACZFQ010000100.1, read as the reverse complement.
GCGGACCTTCGAACTCGGCTTCTCCCAGCGCTTCCCGGTGACCGACCGGCTGCGCCTCGAGAAGTCGGTCGGCGCCGCCGAACTGGACGCCTCCGAGGCCGAGGTCCGTGAGGCCGAACGCCTGCTGGTGGCTTCGGCCCGCGAGAGCGTGGTCAAGGTGCTGGCGATCCGCGAGCGCCGCGAGCTGCTCGACCGCCAGGCCGGGCTCGCCGGTGAGTTCGCCGGCTTCCTGAGGGAACTCGCCGACAAGGGTGAGGGCTCCAGCCTCGATGCCGGCCAGGCCCGGCTGGAGGCAGCCGGCCTGCAGGTCTCGATGCGGCAGCTGGATGCCGAGGAAGCGACTGTCACCGGCGCGCTCAAACCGCTGCTCGGCATGCGTCCCGACGAGTCGCTGGTGGTCGGCGGCAAGCTTCCTGCACCGGTGAAGGTCGGGCAGGCGGCGGATCCGGCGAAACGTCCCGACTACCAGGCCGCATCGCTCGAGGTCGCGGTCGCCGACCGGCAGCTTGCCGTCGAACAGGCAAAGCGCTTCGAGGATCTCGAGGCTGGCATCTTCGCCGCGGCGGAACGCAGCGAGGATGCCCCGGACGGCTACGAGACCGAGGGCATCGTCGGCCTCCGCGTGAAGATCCCGCTGCCGCTGTGGGACAAGAACGAGGGGGCGATCGAGGAAGCCCGGGCCCGCACCGAGCGGAAGCGGCTGGAGGCGGACGCGCTGGCGCGGTCGATCCGCCTCGAGGTCGGGGCCGCCCGCGCCGAGATGGACGAGTGGGCGGCGCTGTTAGGAGAGCTGGACGGCACCCTGATCCCCCTCGCGGAGGAGCAGGTCGCGGCGGCGGAGAACGCGGTGAAGAACGGCCAGGGTGAGATCCAGGCGGTCTTCCGCAACCGCGAGAAACTGCTGCAGCTCCGATCCTCCGGGCTGGATGCCCTGAGGGAATTCAACCTCGCCCGGGTCCGCCACCAGGCCGCGCTGGGCAAACCGTGAACCTTTGATTTTTCCATGAGATTTCCCGTACTACTGCTCCTTGTGGCAGCCATTCTCCCGGCCGCGGCCGCGGAGGACACCAACACCATCGTGTTGGACGAAACCGGCGTGAAGAACCTCCGGATCGAGACCGTCGAGGTCGAGGAGGCCGACTTCGAGGAGACCTTCTTTTCCCTCGGTCACATCGAGGCGATCCCCGAAAAGATCGCCGGTGTCAGCAGCCGCATCGCCGGACGCATCGTCGAACTGCAGGCCCATCCCGGCGATACCGTCGAGGCCGGCCAGGTGGTGGCGAAGATTGAGAGCCGGCAACCCGGCGATCCTCCGCCGGTGATCCCCCTCGAGGCACCGATCGGCGGCCTCGTGACCAAGGCCATGGTCCGCCTCGGCGAACCGATGAACCCGGACCAGACGCTGTTGGAAATCACCGACCTCGGCGAGGTGTATGCCGTCGCCAAGGTGCCGGAACATTTCGCCGGCCGGGTCAAGGCGGGCACCCAGGCGCACATCCGGGTGGTCGCGTTGCCGGAAGAAACCTTTGACGGCGAGCTGGTCCGGTTCGGCACTTCCGCCGACGAGGAAAGCGGCACCATCGACGCGATCTTCCTGCTGCCCAACGAGAACGGCCGGATCCGCGCCGGCATGCGGGCCGAGTTCTCGGTGGTCCTCAGCAAGCGGCCCGGGGTGCTGAGCATCCCGCGCTCCGCCTTGCAGGGCGAGGCCAGCAACCGCTTCGTCTACGTCCGGCACTTCGACTTGCCGAACGCCTTCATCAAGACGCCGGTGCAGGTCGGCCAGATGAACGATCGCTTCGCCGAGGTCGTGGGCGGCTTGTTTCCCGCCGACGAGGTGGTGACCCGCGGCGGCTACTCGCTGTCCTTCGCCGGCACCAGCAGCGTTTCCCTGAAGGAAGCGCTCGACGCGGCGCACGGCCACGAGCACGCCGAGGACGGATCGGAACTCACGCCCGAAAAGGCGGCCGAGATGGAGGCGAAGAAGCGGGCCGAGGCCGGACTGCCGCCGGCCGGGGCCCCGCCCGGCAATCCGCTGTGGAAGTACGCCACCGGGGTGCTGTTCGTGCTGCTCGTGATCTCACTGGTCACCCGCAAGCAGGGAGCCGCGGGGGAGGAGTCCCCGCATTCTAACAACCCGCCGGAGGATCGCTGACCATGCTCAACAAGATGATCCAGTGGTCGCTCGCCAACCGGGCGATCATCATCGCGGTCTCGCTCCTGATCATGGTCATGGGCATCCGCACCGCCACCGAGCTGCCGGTCGAGGTTCTGCCGGACCTCACCAAGCCGACGGTCGTCATCCTGATCGAGGCCCCCGGGCTTTCGCCCGAGGAGGTCGAGACCCAGGTGACCTTGCCGGTCGAAAGCTCGCTGATGGGCGTCGCCGGTCTGACCCGGCTCCGGTCTAACAGCGACGTCTCACTCGCCCTGGTTTACGCCGAGTTCGACTGGGACACCGACATCTATCGCGCCCGGGTGCTGGTGCAGGAGCGCTTGCAGAGCGCCCGCGAGCAACTGCCTCCCGGTGTCGAGCCGTTCATGACCCCGGTCGCCTCGCTGATGGGGGAAATCCTGCTGGTCGGGGTGCGCTCCACCGTCCCGGAGGGCGAGCCCGGTTACATCGCGCCCGGGGAGGTCCGCTCGATCGCCGACTGGACGATCAAGCGCCGCCTCCAGAGCGTCCCGGGAATCGCCGAGATCCTCAACATGGGCGGCGGCGTCCGGCAGATCGAGATCCAGCCGGACCCCAACCGCATGTATGCCAACGACGTTAGCTTCGAGGAACTCGAGGCCGCGGCGGAGAATGCCGTCAACCGGACCACCGGCGGTTTCCTCAACACCGGGCCGACCGAGATCATGGTGCGGAACCTCGCCATGACCGTGCAGCTCGACGACATCGCCAACACCGTCGTCAAGAAGGTCAACGACCGGCCGATCTCGATCGGCGACGTCAGCGAGGTGGTGTGGGGGATCGAGCCCATGCGCGGCGATGCCACCGTCAGCATGAGCCCGGAGAAATCGCCGACCTACGGGGTGATCATGTCGATCACCAAGTCTCCCGGCGTCGATACCCGCCACCTGACCGGCGAGATCAAGAAGGCCCTGGCCGAACTCGCGCCCGCGCTGCCGGCGGGCATGGAGACGACGACCCTGTTCCAGCAGCAGGACTTCATCGACCACGCCATCGGCAACCTCACCGAAGCGATCCGCGACGGTGCGATCATGGTGACCATCGTGCTGTTCCTCTTCCTGCTGAACTTCCGCACCACCTTCATCACCCTGATGGCGATGCCGATGTCCTTCGGGATCACCATGCTCGTGTTCAAGTTCTTCGACGTCAGCGTCAACTCGATGACGCTCGGCGGTCTGGCCGTCGCCATCGGCATGGTGGTGGACGACGCCATCGTCGACGTGGAAAACGTCTTCCGGCGCCTGCGGGAAAACGCCTCGCTGGAGCGGCCGGCGCCGCGGCTCGGGGTCATCGCCAGGGCTTCCGGGGAAGTGCGGAACTCGATCTTCTACGCGACGGTCCTCATCATCCTCGTCTTCCTGCCGCTGCTCGGCCTGAGCGGGGTGGAGGGCAAGCTCTTCGCGCCGATCGCGATGGCGACCATCGTCTCGATGATCGCGTCGTTCGTGGTTTCGCTGACGGTGATCCCCGTGTTGTGTTCGTTGCTCCTTCATCCGAAGGCCGGCCACAAGCACGAGGACGGCCGGCTGGTCCGGGCGATGAAGTGGCTGCTCGAGCGGACCTTGCTGCGCTTCGCGCTCAGCCAGCCGCTGACCGTGCTGCTGCTGGCCTTCGCGTTGCTGGTGGCCGCGGTTTCACTCTATCCGCGGATGAACAAGGACTTCCTGCCGAAGTTCGAGGAGGAAACCGCGCTGGTCGCCGCGACCTCGGCGCCGGGGACTTCGTTGGAAGAAATGAACCGCATCTCCGATGTGATCGAACAGCAGATCCTGTCGATTCCCGAGGTCCGCAAGGTCGGCCGTCGCCTCGGCCGCGCGGAACGCGGCGACCACGTGGTGCCGGTTTCCACCGCGGAGTTCGACGTCGACTTCCGCGAGGCGGAAGGGGAGGGCGGTGGCCGTTCCCGGAAGGAGATCCTCGCCGAGATTTCCGCGAAGGTGAAGACCGTGCCGGGCGTGTTTGCGGTGGTCAGCGGACCGCTCGCCGACCGCATCGGCCACATGCTCAGCGGGGTGTCCGCCCCGGTCGCGGTGAAGGTCTTCGGTCCCGACCTGGAGAAAATCCGCGAGATCGGGATCGAGGTGCAAGAGATCGCGAAGACCATCCCCGGCTTCGAGGACGCCAAGCTCGACCAGGCCTCGTCGATCCCGCAGCTGCGGATCGAGGCCGACCGCAGCCGCGCGCTCGCCTACGGGATCTCACCCGGCGAACTCAATAACGAGCTGTCCGCCTTGCTCGGCGGCAAGCAGGTCGCCGAACTCTACGACGGCCAGCGGGTGGTCAACCTGGTCACCCGCCTGCCGCTCGAGTGGCGCGACTCGCCGGAGAAGATCTCGCAACTGCCGATCCAGGTTTCCGACAAGCAATGGGTGCCGCTCGCGCAGATCGCCGACGTTCGCGAGGCGAAGGGGCCCAACGTGATCTTCCGCGAGAACAGCCAGCGCCGCTTCGCCATCGGCATCAAGCCGACGGTGCGCGACGTTTCCAACCTGGTGGTGAAGCTCCAGGAGAAGGTGGCGGAAAAGGTGAAACGGCCGGAGGGCTACTTCATCGTGTTCGAAGGCGAGTTCCAGGCCCAGCAGGAGGCGACGAAGCGGATCGTGATCTTTTCGTCGCTGGTCTTCGTGGCGGTCTTCATGATGCTCTACGGGTACTTCCGTAGTGCCTCGCTGGCGCTGCAGGTGCTGGTGAACATCCCGCTCGCGCTGATGGGCGGGCTGGCCTTCACCTGGCTCAAGCTGAACAACATCAGCATCGCCACCCTGGTCGGCTTCATCGCCGTCGGCGGGGTCGCCGCGCGGAACGGGATCATGATGATCTCCCACTACCTGCACCTGATGCAGCACGAGGGCGAGGGGTTCACCCGCAAGATGATCATCCGCGGCACCCAGGAACGGCTGGTGCCGGTGATGATGACGGCGCTCGCCGCCGGCATCGGGCTGATCCCGCTGGTGATGGCGGCCGACCAGCCGGGGAAGGAGATCCTGCACCCGGTCGCGGTGGTCATTGTCGGCGGCCTGATCTCCTCCACCTTCCTCGACATGGCGGTGACCCCCGCGATGTTCTGGCTGATCGGCCGCAAGGCCGCGGCCAAGTCGATCCTCCACGGCGCCGCCGGTGCGCAATGAATTCACCGGCTCCATTCACGTCAAAACCAACCACAACCATGAAAACCAACATCAGTATCCTGTTCGCAGCCCTTTGCCTTGCCATCACGCCGACGCTCCGCGCGGAAGATGATCATCATCACCACGAGAAGCACGAAGCCGGCCCCAACGGCGGCCGCGTCATCGACAAGGTCGAACCTCACTTCGAGTTTTTCGTCATGCCCGACAAGAAGCTCAAGCTGACCTTCCTCGGCGAGGACGGGAAGGCCGTCGCCCTCAAGGAACAGACGGTCACCGCGATCGGCGGCGAACGCTCGAAGCCCACCCGCTTCACTTTCGCCAAGGACGGCGATGCCCTGGTCTCCGACAAGCCGCTGCCGGAAGGCAAGCTCGTGCCGATCGTGCTCATGGTAAAGATGACTCCCGACGCGAAGACGGTGACCGAAAAGTTCAACGTCAACCTCGCGGAGTGCCCGACCTGCGAGCACATGGAGTACGCCTGCACCTGCGACCACTGAGCCTGCGAGGCGCCTGCGCTCATCACGGGCGCAGGCGCGCCCTCAACCCCTCGATTTCGTGTGGGCGGCTGCGTCCAGACAGCAGCCTCCCCATTCGCCGGATTCGAATGATTCGTGGTGCCTCAATCGCGACGAACCGGCGAGTCGATCATCATCACTCCGCCTCCAGCCACGGCAGCAAGGGCCGGAGCCGCGACACGCAGGTGTCGCTGTGGGCGAGATTCTTCAGGAACGGCAGCGCCTCGCGCTTGCCCCGGAAGGCAGCGGCAACGGCAGGGCGCTCGTTGCGGTCCAGCAGGCGCAGGCACAGCTCGGAGAAGCGCAGCGCGGCATTCATCCGCAGCTCCGGATGCGAAGGGTCGGCCAGCACGTCGGCGAAGTTGCGCAGCGCCGCGGGGTAGTCCCGGGTGCCGGCATCGAGCGCGCCACGGAGCAGCAGGATGTCGGCGCGATAGCGTCCGGCGGGGAAGCGGGCGTCAAAGGCGTCCAGCTCGTCGACCAGGCCCGCGGCGACTTTCGGGTCCAGGTCCGGCACGCCCTCCAGGCGCTTGTAGCCGCCGGGAATCGGCGCATCGGGGAACGGGAAGGCCTCGACCTGGGGAATGGGGCACACCGCGCGGACCTTCAACCGCAGCAGCCGCAGCGTCGCCGCTTCCGTCTTCGGGCCGTCGGGATAGTCCGCGAGGTAGTTTTCCCACGAGGCCACCGTGTCGTTGTTAGGAACCCGCCATTCACCGGGGCGGTCGACCGGGCGGATCCGGTCGATGAACGCCAGCCACGGTGCGAGTGGTGCCCATTCCTCGTCGATCTCGGCGGGCACGGTCCGCGCGAAGCGCAGCCTGGCGTAGCGGCGGAACATCTCGTCGCTGATCCCGGGCTCCGCCGCGACGCTTGCGAGATCATCCAGATCGTCGACCAGGCCGAGGATCCCGGACTCGTTCATCAGTCGGCGATTCGCATCGAAGCGACGGCGCAGCCCGGCCAGGGCCTCCCGGCCGCTGCCTTCGCCGTCCGCGGGGGTCTTGCTGATTTCACGGAGTTCCTGGCGGATCTGCGCGGCCAGTTCGTCCCCGGGTGACTTGGACCAGCGCCGTGACCGCCTGGCTTTGGCATCGAGGACGCCGGCGGCGATAAGGTCGGCAGAATTCCCCGGCGAGTAGTCCCCGGGCATCCACGGCTCGAGCAGGGCCGGGGCGGAAAAAGTCCAGGTGACCGCGCGCCGGCTTTCGGGGCGATCGGGAAAGTCGCGCTGCAATCGCGCCACCAACTTCGCGGACAGGGCCGTGTGATCGCGCTCGAACGCCCGCGTCGCGCCGTAGAGGGAAAACTCGGCCAGCCGGAACAGCGCCTCGTTCGCCTCTTCCAGGGCGGCCGCCACGACGTCGGGATCGGTGCCGGTTTCCGCGGCGATCATGAAATGGCGGAAGGCATGGAACATCTCGTCGCGCGAATCGAGTTCCGCTTCGACCTCGTCGCGGCTGAAGCCGAGGAAGATGGCATTGGTTCGCCGCAGCAGTTCGAGCTTCTCGCCTTCGCTCTGCGAGTAGTCGTTGAGCCACTCGCTGGGCATCAGCACGGTGCCGCGCAGCTTCTTCCAGCGGCGGCCGATCTTGAGGTGGCCGGCGGCGTTCGGCTCGTCGCCGAGCAGCTGGGTGGCACCGGCGAGCGACTGCAGTTCCTTCTGCCAGCGGCTGCGGTCGAGCGGCAGGTTGCGCGGGAGGCTCCAGCGCAGGTGCAGCGGGACCGGCACGTCCGGATCCAGCGTCGGGTCGAGATAGCGCTGGGCGAGCGCGAAATCCTCGGCGGCCAGCGCCCGGCTGCGGACGATGCCACGCAGCATCCGCGCCCGCAGGTCGTCCGCCGGCAGCCGGACCAGCGGCGCGGACAGCTGTCGCAGCGGCGCGAACTGGGCGATGGTGTCGATCCATTGCGGCACCTCGAATTCCGGCTGCAGCATCCCGCCCGGTGCGCCGCTGTCCTCGTCGCGGATCGCGATCAACATCAGCAGCGCCTCGCCCGCCTCGCCGGCGTGGAAGCGCGCGATCGCGTGTTCGAAGGCGACCGATTGCGTCAAGCTGCCGTCGGGGAACTCGCGGACCAAGTCGTCGAAACAGGCCGCGGCTTCCTGATGGCGGCCCAGCGCGGTCAGCGACAATGCCCGGCCATGCAGCAGCGAGTCTCCGGGGCCATTGGCGAGGGCCTGGTCGAACAAGGCCAGCGCCGTGCTGGCCTCGCCGTTGCGGTACGACGACCAGGCGAGCACACCCAGCGAGAAGACGTCCGGGGCCGCGCCGGCGGAGCGCCGCGTGATCGCTTCGCCGAGGCGCGACAGGCATTCCTTGGCCAGCGGCAGCGGCCGGATCAGGCGGGCTTCCAGATACTTCAGGGCGGAGCGGTCGCTGGAGAAGTTTTCATAAGCCGACGGCATGCCGGCCATGGCCGCCGGGTCCAGCGAGTGGTGGACGAACAAGCGGCAAACGTCCGGATGCGCGGCGATCTCGTCGAAGGGCAGCCCGCTGCCGTGGTAGGCGCGGTCCGGTTCGGCGGCATAGAGGGTGGTGAAGAAGCGGTCGCATTCGCGCAGCACCGAGCGCCGGACCTCGCGGGTTGGTTGGAGCTCCAGCCGCTGGAGCTGGCGCCGGATGCCTTCGCCCAGGTCTCCCTGATCGGAGGCGACCGCGGCCAGCCAGCCGCAGGCGTCGGCGGCGAAGCGTCCCTGCGGTTCCCGTTCGAGACAGGCGAGCAGCTCCTCGCGGGCCTGGCGGCGGAGGCGGATGATCTCTTCCTCCTCGCCGGGCTTTGGGTTCGGGACCCGCGCCTTGCTCCTTGACAGGTCCAGCGAACAACGGCCGGTCATCAAGCGCGCGGCGCCGGCCCGGGGATGGTCGGGATTCGACTCCACCACCTCTTGGAACAAGTCGCGGGCCTCGGCCTTGCTGCCGTATTCGAAAAGCATCGCCGCCTTCTGCACCTTCAGGTTCGGCAGGAGCACCGCCGGACCGTCCGCGATGGCCGCGTCCAGCCATCCGGTCGCGGCTTCCAGCTTGTCACGGTAATCGCGGAGGGCGTCCTGGTAATCATCGTCGTCCCAGTCCCAGCGCCGCGCCGGTGCGGAGCGGGTGAAGCCGGCCGGCAGACCGAGGCGTCCGATCCGCCACTCGAGGTAGGGACCGGCGGCGGCGAGGGTGGCATCGTCGGCCGCCAGTTCCCGCAGCTCGTGGAGGAAGTTCGCCGCCCGCAGGCGGAAGTCGCCCTCGCGGTTGCGCCGCAGCATCTCGTCGATCTTTGCCCGCCGGGTCTCAGCCGGCAGGGCGGGCAGGGCCTTCACCAGGTCCGAGCAGGCCTGGATCATCCCCGGGGCGCTTTCCGCGTCCGCCGGCGCGGGGCTGGCGTCGTGGAAAACATCGAGCCAGTTCTTCCCCGGGATCCGCCGCGGGTAGTTCTCCAGCGGCGGCGGCGCCTGATAGAAAAAGGGTCCGCAGGCGAGCAGCAAAGGGGCGGCAAGCAGGTAGCGGCGTTTCATGGCAAGGGCAGCGGTGCGGCGCCGTCGACGGACCAGTGGAGCGTGCGGCCGGCGACCAGTCCGGCCTCGGTGGCGATCTCTGAACCTACGTCGAGTTTCGTGAATGTTAGGATGATATTCTTTGAAAAGTTCACCGGCAGCGCCGATTGCCTCGCGGCGAATTCCCCGGGTCCCGCCGCGCTGAAGGCACCGGGACGGCCGGCCGTGATCTCGAGGCGGTGGAGCTCCGCGCCGGGCTGGATTGCCAGGTCGCCGGGGCCCTTGTTGCGGAGCACGACGCTGCCGTCGTCCCGCCGCATCGCTTCCAGCGACGGGGCCGGGATTTCACCGCGGGCCAGCGCCGCGAGATGGGGCGGGGTGTGCACCGCGCGCAAGCCCGGGCCGGGCAGGGCGAACCAGACGATCCCGCGCGCGCCGGCGTCGAAGGAACTGCGGACCAGGTCGACCAAGGCGGCATCGTCCGGCGCCCGCCACACCAGCAACTGGCCGGCGGCCAGCGCGGTTCCGTGGTAGCGCGCGTCCTCCTTTACCCGGTAGGCCGCGCCGCCGGCGAAGCCGGGCACGGCCACAAGCACCGGTGATCCGGCCAGCGTCTCCGGCGACCAGTCGCGCAGGTGGCCGACCAGCGACCCGTCGCCCGCGAAAAGGCTCAGCCGCTCGAAGTTCGGCAAGCCCGCGCGCCACGCGGCCGGGCAGGATTTCCAGCGGCCGATCCAGCGCTTGCCGTCATCGCCGGCCATCGGCAGCGCCTTGCCCGCCGCGATATCGCGCGGCGGGTCGGCGCTCAGGTCGTAGAACATCGGCACCAGCTCGTCGGTCGCCTTGCCGAGACGCGGCAGCGCCGGGGACTCGATCCACGATGCCAGGGCCGTCACCGAAAGCTCCCGGAGTTTCAGCTCGGCCCGCAGTTCGGAAAGGAATTCCGCGTAGCGCCCGAGCAGGCGTGCCGGACAGTCGTGGTCGATCTGCAACCGATCCGGCACCGCTTCGCCGAAGTGAAAGCGGATCCACTTCGCCAGCGAAGCCGCGGCATCCGCCCGCTCCATCACCGCCGGTCCCGGATCCAGCCGGACCACCGGGATCGTGTCAGGGGATCCGGCGACCACCGCGGCCGGGCACACCGCGCGCGCCGACCAGCCGTCGTCGCTCCAGCCGAACTCCCCGACCTGCCGGTAGATCCGCTGGCTGCCGGCCTGGTCGAGCCGCGTCTGTTCCGCGGAGGACAGCGCACTCGACCGGTGCCAGATCCAGAAGGCCGGTGTCCGGTCGGCAGTCACCGCGGCCGGCTGCTCGCGGCAAGCGGCCAGGGCCAGCAGGGTCGCTGCCAGCAATTGCCTTTTCGATAGAGAAGAAGTCAGCCACCGCGAAATCACGCGGAACGACGCGAAAATGGAAAGCATTGGCGCCCCTCCAATCGAGGGTTCTTCCTTTCGCGTCCATTCGCGCTTTTCGCGGTTCCTCTTCCTCCCTGCCTCGGTCCGTTGGTCGGGCGAAAGCCCTGCCTCGCCTTCGTCAACCGGGGCTTCCACCATTCGTCCAATTCGGAAGATTTGACCTGCAGTCCATCTCCGCTCCGCTTCGATTGTGGTGCCTCCCTCCATCTAACGAACTGCCCCCGGGCCGTGGCTTTCACCGGATCCTCTCCAGTTCCACCTTGCGGAACTCCACCTCCGTGCCTTCCGCCTGCAGCGCGATCTTGCCCGTGCTGGCTGTGCAGCCGGTTCCGGCGTTCACCTCGGTGCCGTTCACTTCGACCGTCACCGTGTCGCCCTTGCAGGTGATCACCATGGTGTTCCACTCGCCGAGCGGCTTTTCGGAGTCGTCGGTCAGGTTCTTGATGTTGCGCGCGTCCTGCGGCCCGCCGCCGAACTTCTGCCCTTCCTTGTGCGGGCGGCGCCGGTCCATGTCCGGGACCTCGATGTTTTCCCCGATGCACCAGAAGTCGCCGGCTTCACCCGACTGCATCTGGACCTCGATCGATTGCGGGAACATCCCGTAAAGCGCCCGCGGCTTCGAGGCGTGGACCAGCACCCCGCAGTTGCCGCCTTTCCCGGGGAAACGGTATTCCACCACCAGCCGGTAGTTGGCGTATTCCTCGTCGGTCACCAGGTGGCCCAGCGGCTTGCCCAGCGACACCAGCAGGCCGTCGCGGACGATGAAGCTCGGAGCGATGTCCGGCTTCTTGTCGGCGTCCGGCACGTCGGCGGTCCAGCCGCTGAGATCCTTGCCGTTGAAGAGGGCGATCGGTTGGGCGAGGGCGCTGCCGGCGAGGGCGAGGAAGAGGACGGGATGGAGTTTCATGGGTGGCTGCTTACGCGGCAGGGGCGGGGGATCTTCCCCGCGGCTTCATGGAAAAGCGTCGCGGTAGGCGCGGGCGATTTCGGCCACCTCATCGTCGGTGTAGGCGGCCTTGCCATCGTGGCTCCACACCACCCCGGGCCAGGCCGGGTCAGCGGACGAGCGGCCGACCACGTGGATGTGCATCTGCCGGACCTGGTTGCCGATGCAGGCGACGTTGAGTTTCTCCGGCTTGAAATGGCCGCTCACCCACTGCGAGACGGCGCGGATCACCGCGGTCACGTCGGCGTAGCGGTCGAGGTCGAGCTGGTGCAGGTCCTCGATGCCTTCCTCCACCTCGGGCACGATGATGATCCAGGGAAAGAGCGCGTTGTTCTTCAGCAGGACCAGGCAGCCGCGCTGGGCGCCGAGCTGGACGCCGCCGGCCAGCAGCCGGGGGTGGAGGGTGAATGCCATGGTCCATGGAAACCCCGCGGCCACCGCCACGCAAGCCCGGTCAATGACGTGTCGCCGACCCGCCGCTTGTCCCCGTTTCCGGGGACGACACAATTCTGATTTCCCTTTCCCGGGTCTCCCACTAGACCATGGGGAATGCATCTTCCACTTGGCCAGTTTTCGCCCGACGTCACCCTTGGTTTCGTATCCGCCTCCCGCAACTGCTTCCCGCGTGAACTCGCCGTCGAACGCTCGGAAAAGCTGATCGCCGCCGCCAAAGCCGACGGAGTCGGGCTGGTCGTGCCCCAGGGCGAATGCGCGGTCATCGAGACCCGCGCCCACGCTGCCGAGGCCGCCGCCCAGCTGGTCGCCGCCGGGGTCGATGCCGCGGTGCTGTTCCTCGGCAACTTCTCGCCGGAAATCGAGGACGCCGCCTTCGTCAAGGCCTTCCCCGGGCCGGTGATGGTCATCGCCGCCGCCGAGGAAAGCGCCATCAACCTCATCCAGAAGCGCGGCGACGCGCTCTGCGGCCTTCTTTCCGCCGCCCTCGCCATCCGCAAGCGCGACCTCCAGGACCGCGTCCACATCCCCGAACTGCCGATCGTTTCCGCCGAGGAGGGCGCCGCCGAGATCGGCCACTTCGTGAAGATGATCAAGGTGGTCAAGGGCATCCGCAATGCCACCCTCGGGCTCTTCGGTCCGCGCCCGCGCGACTTCGAGACCTGCAACTACAACCTCGCTTCGATCCAGTCCGTCGGCATCGAGATCGAGGAACTCGGTCTCTTCGACCTGCAGAACGAGATCAAGGCGATCCAGTCGTCCACCGACGACATCGCCGCGGAGCAGAAGGCCGAGATGCCGTCCATCCCCGAGGACAAGGAGTTCTCCCACCGCCTCTCCGACTACGAGCAGGCCGTGCGCAATTTCCGCGAACGCCTCAAGCTCTCCGGCGCCGCCACCCAGTGCTGGTCGGAGCAGGAGATGTCGCTCAAGCACGTGCCCTGCTTCATCAACGGCCGCATGGCCGACAAGGGCTTCCCGGTCGCCTGCGAGAACGACGCCTACTCGCTGGTCGCCGAGCTGATGGCCCAGTACGCCAGCGACAACACCGTCACGGTGCTCGACATCAACCACTCCATCCCCGGCAACCTCCACGAGTCGCTCAAGGACTACCCGCTCAAGGACATGGTCGGCATGTTCCACTGCGGCAACACCGCCAGCAAGCTGCTCAAGAACCCGGAGATGAAATACCAGCTCATCATGAAGCGGATGATGGAGCCCGACAGCGATCCCGACATCACCCGCGGCACCATCGAAGGCCAGATCTCCGCCTCACCCATCACCGTCTGCCAGGTCCACGGCCACGGCGACAAGCTGCGCGCCTACATCTGCGAAGGCCACTTCCTCGACCTCGATCCCCGGACCTTCGGCTGCACCGGCACCGCCTACATCCCGGGCTTCCACCGCTTCTACCGCCACGTCCTGTTAGGCAACTACCACCACCACGCCGCCGTCGCCTTCGCCCATGTCGGCGCGGTCCTGTTCGACGCCTTCAAGCTGCTCGGCATCGAGGTCATCGACACCCCCAACCCCGATGGCATCCCGTATCCCGGCGAGAACGTCTTCCGCGCCGGCCTCGTGCCCCGCGGCCGCGCGTGATCCGCTTCTCAACGCCCGTCCTCGTCCTCCTTCTCGTCCCTCGTCCTCGACCCGCACCGGTCGAGTGATTCGAGGAGGAAGGACGAGCACGAGGACGAATTCAGAGACCTCGGAGCACCCGATGGGGGCAAGTGGTCGGTGGCCGGTGTCCAGTGGTCAGAGAAAAGCAGTAGACCGGGGCTGTTCCATCT
>NZ_JACZFQ010000099.1 GCF_014904755.1 Neoluteolibacter marinus | reverse complement strand
CGACCACCGACCACCGACCACCGACCACCGACCACCGACCACCGACCACCGACCACCGACCACCGACCACCGACCACCGACCACCGACCACTGATCACCGACCACCGACCACTGATCACCGACCACTGATCACCGACCACTGATCACTGATCACTGATCACTCGGCACTCGGCACTCGGCACTCGGCACTCGGCACTCGGCACTCGGCACTCGGCACTCGGCACTCGGCACTCGGCACTCACTCCTCCTTCAGCAGCGCCTCGATCGCCTGCTCCACCTTGCCGTTGGCGCAGTCGGCCAGCACCACCTTGCCCTCGCGGTCGATGAGGTAGTAGTCGGGGTAACCATTCACCTGATAGGCGTCCCCGAGTTTCCCGTCCGGATCGACCGCCACCGGGTAGGCGATCTTCTTGTTTTCGACGACCTGCTTCATCTTCTCCGCGCCCTTGGGGTGGCAGACGCCGATGAAGACCACATCCTTGGCGTACTTCTCCGCCAGTTCGTTGTTGTGGGGAATACTGGCGATGCAGGGACCGCACCAGGTTGCCCAGAAGTCCAGCACCACGATCTTCCCCTTCAGCGCGGCCAGGTCGAGCGGTTTGGAATTCTCCCAATCCTTCAGCTCCATGGCGAGCGCCGGGGCGCCCTCGATCTTCTCCAGCCGGGCGCGCAGGGCGGCATCGCCCTCGGCGAAGGGAGTCAGGTCGGCGGCATGGACCGAGCAAAGGGCGAGCGGGACGGTGAGGAAATGGCGGATCGTCATCCCGTCACCAAAACACCCGCCCGCCGCGGAGGAAAGGGTGAAAGTCGCCGTCGGCGCCTTCTCCTCCTCGTTCTCCTGCTCGTCCCTCGTCCTCGGGAAAGAATCTCCGGCCCCGCGTCTTCGAGAACGAGTGAGATGCAACGGATTTTTGGACCGTTTGTTGGTTAGTTGATCGAGTTCAGATCGGCTTCGAACTGGGCCGGGGTGCGGTAGCCGAGGGAC
>NZ_JACZFQ010000285.1 GCF_014904755.1 Neoluteolibacter marinus | reverse complement strand
GGTCAGCAGCCATGCGGGGGCTTCCAACTGCGCAGCTACAGCGATCACGATCATGCCTACTCCTGCGGAACTTAGCCCGACAACGATGCAAGAACGCGCTCCCCAGCGCCCCAAGAGGCGGGGCACGATGGTCACGGCGGCGATGAGTGCCACGGCAAGGGGCAGGAGTAGCAGACCGGCTTCCAGTGGGGAAAGACCGACTTCATCCTGTAGGTAGAACGTGAACAGCAGGAATGATGTCGAAAGCGCCGCGCTCAGTAGTGCAGTCGCAAGATTTGCTCGCACCCGTGTTCGGTTATGGAAGAAGGTCAGAGGAACCAGAGGATTCGCGGCTCGGCGTTCCACTGTGACGAACAGGCCTGCGGCGACACTCGCTCCTACCAGCGCGGCGATTGCTAGCCATGGCAGATTCCCGGTGTTCTCTCCGGCTTCGACCACCCCGAATGCGAACAGCAGGGGTGCGCTCGTCAGCAGAATCGATCCAAGGAAATCCAACGGGGCGCGCTCTGGTTTCTGGTCGCGTGGCAGGAGGACGACCGTGGCGAGCAGTACGAACAGAATGAATGGAACCGCGATGAGGAAGATCCATCGCCACCCCAGGTG
>NZ_JACZFQ010000284.1 GCF_014904755.1 Neoluteolibacter marinus | reverse complement strand
CTTCAACGACCGCCAGAACGGGAACGGGGGCGTAGAGCCCGGGCGCGACCTCCGGCAGCCGAGGCAGGCCGAAGGGGGTGAAGTCGAGGGAGATGCGGGTCATGGGCACGAGTCTCCGTGCCAGATTCTGGGAAGTCAAAGCCGCCCCGTCAGGGCCACTCTTGCCAAACCTGCACCGACCCCGTAGGATCACATCTGACAACAAAGAACCACAGCGCGAAGGGAGGTGACGAAATGGAGACGTACACCATCGAGGACATGATCCAGAAGTTCCCGGGCACCACTCGCGGATCGTGGGCG
>NZ_JACZFQ010000283.1 GCF_014904755.1 Neoluteolibacter marinus | reverse complement strand
GATACCGCGGTGTCGGGCCGGCGTTCTTCAAGGTCGGACGCAAGGTCTACTACTCGGCTGATGCCGTTGAGCAGTTCATCCGAGACCAGACCCGCACCATCACCGGCGACGCCGCCTGATTCACCCGCTGTTTCAGCTCGGGATGCCGAGCCCTGAGATACCCCATGCCCAGATTCAGGAGGACACGATGACCACGCTCTCGGAGGCCGCTGATCAGGTTCGAGCTCGTCTCGCACTAGACGGTGTGCCTGCATCGAAGAAGGCAGTGAAGAACAAGCTGCGCGAAGCGACTCA
>NZ_JACZFQ010000282.1 GCF_014904755.1 Neoluteolibacter marinus | reverse complement strand
TCGTCGACCGTGCGCATGTCCGAGTGGCCGGCCAGGGCCTTGAGCCCGGACTCCTTGTTCATGATCTGGTCCAGGCGCTGAGCATCGAGATCCGGGTAGCGCTCGAGCAGGGCCGTGACGATCGACGGGTCCAGATCGCCGGTGCGGGTGCCCATGATCAGCCCGGCCAGCGGCGTGTAGCCCATGGACGTGTCGTAGGACGCTCCGTCCCTGATCGCGGTGGCCGAGGCCCCGTTGCCGAGGTGGGCGACGACCGCGTCGAAGCTGTCGCGCTCCACACCCAGGAAGCGTGCGGCCTCGCCGGTGACGTAGTCGTGCGAGGTGCCGTGGAATCCGTAGCGGCGCACGCCGTACTCGGAGTACATCTCCTCGGGCAGCGCGTAGCGCCACACGTGCTCCGGCATGGAGCGGTGGAACGCCGTGTCGAACACGCAGACCTGGGGCATGTGCGGCCACTTCTTCTGGATGGCTCGCAGGCCCAGGGCGCTGGCCGGGTTGTGCAGCGGGGCCAGCGGGGCCAGGCGCTCGATCGCGCGGATGATCTCGTTGCTGACCAGCACCGGGGCGGAGAAACGCTCGCCGCCGTGGACCACGCGGTGCCCG
>NZ_JACZFQ010000281.1 GCF_014904755.1 Neoluteolibacter marinus | reverse complement strand
CATCTTGCCGAAGACCAGTCCCAGGACGATGCCGACGGCCACGGTGTCGGTGGCGGCCGAGCGGATCCCGTCCACACCGCCGACGGCCACGCCGGCGGAGAAGAAGGCGAAGACAGGCACAGCCAGTCCGTTGGACAGCGGGCGGAAGCGGTGCTCGAGGGTCGGTGCCAGGCCCTGGGCGGGGTCCTCGTCGTTGATCACGTGCGGATGGGTCTTCAGCACAGGGGTCGCGAAGCCGAGCAGCACGCCGGCGATCGTGGCGTGGATGCCGCTGTTGTACATGAGGATCCAGACCACGAAGCCCAGGGGCAGCAGGATGGCCCAGGCGGCCCAGGCCCGCGCCATGAAGAACGAGGCGAAGCGGTGGGTCAGCACCCAGTACACGGCCAGCACGGCGAACGAGGCCAGCAGGGGCAGGAAGCTGAAGCCGTGGCTGTAGAAGATGGCGATGATGACGATCGCGATGAGGTCATCGACCACGGCCAGCGTCAGAAGGAAGGTGCGCATGGCCACCGGCAGCGCGGACCCCACCACGGCCAGCACGGAGACGGCGAAGGCGATGTCCGTGGCGGTGGGAATGGCCCAGCCCTGGATGGTCGAGGGG
>NZ_JACZFQ010000280.1 GCF_014904755.1 Neoluteolibacter marinus | reverse complement strand
GAAGGGGCTGAACAAACCGCACCGGCAGGACCGGCGCTGGTCGCTGGCGTGGAGCCCGGAGCAGATCTCGCACCGGCTGAAGGTCGACTTCCCGGATGATGAGTCCATGCGCATCAGCCACGAGGCGATCTACCAGTCGCTGTTCATCCAGGGCCGTGGTGCGCTCAAACGCGAGCTCGTCACCTGCCTGCGAACCGGCCGCGCGCTCCGCCAGCCGCGGGCTCGAGCGCAGAACCGCCCGCAAGGGCATGTCACCGCCGAGGTCGTGTTCTCCAAGCGTCCGGCGGAGGCTGCGGATCGCGCCGTTCCCGGGCATTGGGAAGGCGACCTGATCATCGGCACGGGCCGGTCCGCGATCGGCACGATCGTCGAACGCAAGAGCCGCTCGACCCTGCTGGTGCATCTGCCGCGGCTGGAAGGCTATGGCGAGATACCGCCCGTCAAGAACGGTCCCGCCTTGGGCGGCTACGGCGCTGTCGCGATGAACGCCGCGCTCAGCGCGTCGATGACGAAGCTTCCCGAACAGCTCCGCAAGACGCTCACCTGGGACCGCGGCAAAGAACTCTCCGGCCACGCCCAGTTCACACTCGAGACGGGCACCAAGGT
>NZ_JACZFQ010000279.1 GCF_014904755.1 Neoluteolibacter marinus | reverse complement strand
GCGGGCAGTCGCCCAGCAGCTGGCCCGACCGGGCCAGGGAGACGATCGTGGTCGCGTTCAGCAGCGCCAGCCCGATGGTGAGGTAGCGCGTGTACTGCGTGAGCTTGGCCTGGCCCTGCGGACCCTCCTCATGCAGCTCCTGGAAGCGCGGGATGACCACTCGCAGCAGCTGGACGATGATGCTCGCCGTGATGTAGGGCATCACGCCCAGGGCGAAGATGGACACCTGCAGCAGGGCTCCGCCGCTGAAGAGGTT
>NZ_JACZFQ010000278.1 GCF_014904755.1 Neoluteolibacter marinus | reverse complement strand
CCCAGGGCCAGGCACTGCTGGACGTTGCCGTAGTCCACACCGGGAGCCGGGACAAAGGTGCCCAGGCGGTAGATCACGATGATCCCGATGGTGAACAGCAGCTTGTTCCGCAGCTCGGGAGTCTTGAACGCCCGTCCGAAAGCGCTGAGCAATCGACTCTCCTCTGGTCGTGGGGGCAGACCGTCGGCCGGTCTTCCGTCATCCGGCGAACGCCCTGGGACGGGCGGGGGTCGGCATGGGGCTGTGATGGCCCGTGCAAGTCTAACCATCGTGTCCAGCATCAGCGCATCGGGCCCGGGAG
>NZ_JACZFQ010000277.1 GCF_014904755.1 Neoluteolibacter marinus | reverse complement strand
CGGCGGCGATCGCGCCGTCGCGGGCGGCCAGGATCGCCGACAGCTCCAGCTCCATGGCGCTCGTGCGCTCGGGCAGGCCCTGCTGAGCGACCAGCTGCGGGTGCAGCTCGCCGGCTGTGCCCACGAGGTCCCCGGAGGGAAGGCGCAGCACCGCCGTGCGCCCAGGGTGGAAGGCCTGATGGCGGCCCTGCTCCACGCTCAGGCGCACGCCCAGGACGTCGCCGACCAGACGCGCGATCTCGAGGGCGTCCCGCCAGCCCAGCGCTCGCGGGTCGGACCCCGGGGCCGCCGGGGCGTCGTCGCCGGCGAAGACGGCTGCGATATGCAGGGGCTGCTCCGGGATCCCGCCTCGCAGATCCGCCAGGACCTGCTCGGACGGGCGCTGACCGACCGGAGGGATGGATCCGGTGCCCAGCTGGGCGCCGGGGCGGAAGACGAGTCCCGACTCGAAGAGCTGCAGATCGCGGAACCCGCGCGAGCGGTTGCGATGCAGGATCTCCAGCAGGCCGGGGATCAGCGAAGCGCGCAGCACGCCGCGGGACTCGGCGATGGGATTGGCCAGGCGCACCGAGTCGACCTCGGTCCCGGGCTCGGGCGAGGCCCACAGCTG
>NZ_JACZFQ010000276.1 GCF_014904755.1 Neoluteolibacter marinus | reverse complement strand
CGCATGCCCTCCGTCGCGCTCAGACAGCCGCAGCCGTGCGCGAGGTCCTGCGCCGGACGGTGCCGCACAAGCAGGACCGCCCGTTCGTGCACGCGATGTGAGGCCCCGCGCAGGACTTCGAACGCAACTCCCGGAACCTGCAGACTTAAATTCCGCGCGCATGCTTCTTCTCCACATCCCTTCCACAACAGGGACATCATGACGACATCCTTAAACTCTCAGAGGGCCACGGTAAAATTTCGCGCATGCAGCCGATCGTCTTCCCCGATGTCCCGTTCGACCACGAGCTGGTCACAGACCTGATCCAGGTGGAGCGGGTCCGCGTGGACTTCCGCACGGAGCACTCCCTGGACCCGCTCACCCTGGAGCTTCGGGGGCTGTTCCAGCACCTGACCAGCATGATGTCCGCACGGATCGAGGGAAATCGGACCACCGTGGCCGAGGCGATCCAGGGCACCCGAGCCGCTCGCGCCGCTGGCCAGCGAGCAGACGACGCCATCCAGGAGATCCTCCAGCTCGAGGAGGCAACGGATCACATCGACCAGCTGGCGCACGAAGGTCGACTGCGCCTCAACCACCAGCTTGTTCGAGACCTCCATCATCTGGCCGTCG
>NZ_JACZFQ010000275.1 GCF_014904755.1 Neoluteolibacter marinus | reverse complement strand
CGAAGTCGTAGCCCACGCGCTGCTCGATCAGCTTCGAGGGGACCTTGCCCTTGCGGAAGCCCGGCACCTGGATCTGATCAGCCAGGGACTTGTAGGTGCGATCGAGGTACGGCTTGAGCTCCGCGAACGGGATCTCCAGCTCGATCTTGGCCTGGGTGGGGCTGACTTTCTCGACGGTGCTCTGCACTGGCGATGCACTCCTCAGTGGATTCGGATCGGTGATGATGCGATGTCTGCTCGGCCTGCGGACCGTCACTGGGCCGCAGGCACGGACGGCGT
>NZ_JACZFQ010000274.1 GCF_014904755.1 Neoluteolibacter marinus | reverse complement strand
CACCGCGCACAGCACGGCGACGGGGACAGGCGTCGGGGTGACAGGACTCGAACCTGCGATCTCCTGCTCCCAAAGCAGGCGCGCTAGCCACTGCGCTACACCCCGTGGGCGTGCGGGCCGCGCGCTGCCGGAGGGACCCGGCTGGAGCCGGTGGCACACGCTGCGGGGTCCGCTGACCGTCCGCGGTGCCCGCGCCTGGGCGCGGACATCGCACGAGTCTAGCCGCACGCACCGTCATGCCGCACCCGCGGGGGCTCCGCGCGGTTTGCCGAGGTGGTCTGCGTGGGGTAGTTTCATCGT
>NZ_JACZFQ010000273.1 GCF_014904755.1 Neoluteolibacter marinus | reverse complement strand
TGGCTATTCATTGAGAGTGTCTTCGAGCTCTTCCAGGGCTTGTGAGGCTGCCTCGATGGCCCGGGTGGAATTAGTCACAATCGTGGCCATTGCGAATGACATACAGGTGAATCCAAATATTACGATAGATGCCCAAATTTGTACTCCCACATTCGTAAAATAAGTAAGCGCGAAAATAGCCACGCTCAGAGCCAGGCCGACGGCCCCAAGGTGCGCCGTAGACTCGGCCTTATTGATTCGAGACTGCCTGATTTCCTTCTTGAGGCACTGTTTAGTCTGGCCTCGAAACTTATTTAGTTCTTTGTCAAATTTGGACAACCTGGAATTATTCCTCATTAAGTCTCTCTACATCTATCAATCTGATGGCATTCTGGATCATTGAGATGGTGTATTGATGTGAAACAACAACTCAAACTTGATTATGATCGTATACGTCTGCCTGGTTCTCACGACCCATACTAGCATGCTCGCGGATACGGGGTGGTCTGCTTTGTTTGGAATTCTCTCTAACCGAGTAGCCCTGAGTGATCTGAAGCTGCTCATCGCATAAGCTGCTTCTCGGCCGAGCAGTCGAGGGCAGGAGCCAGAGTGAAGAAGCAGGTCGATGTCGTAGGTGCAGT
>NZ_JACZFQ010000098.1 GCF_014904755.1 Neoluteolibacter marinus | reverse complement strand
TGAATTCGGCGGTGTAGCGTCGCCGGGGCTTCGGATTCATGGATGGGGTTTCTGAAGGTTGGTGGTCCAGAAATCCAGCTCACCTCAGAATTGCCGGAGAAGGAGCAGTCGGTGAGGGAGGGGGAGGAGGAGTCGTTGGCGAGGGCTCCGCCGGCAAACGCGTAGTTTCCGGAGAAGGAGCAGTTGGCGAGGGAGGGGGTGGCGGCGTTGGTGCAGTGGAGACCGCCGCCGAAGTTTGAGTCGTTGCCGTTGCCAGCGGTGATCGTGAAGCCGTCGAGGAGGGTGAGGGGGCCGACGGCATCGGCGGTGAGGACGTGGTAGGCGTTGCCGGAGAGAGAGCCGCTTTGGTTGATGTCGCCTGAGAGGATGGTCTCGTTGATGGAGGGGTCGCGCAGGGAGAGGTCGGTTTCATTTCCGGCGTAGCCGCCGAGGAGGACGACGCCGTCCACGAGGGCGAAGGTGGCGGTGCGGTCGTTGGTGTCGGAGGTGGCGGTTTCGTCGGGATAGTAAGTGCCTGCGGCGACGAGGATGGTGGTGCCGGAGGTGGCGGCGGCGAGGGCGTCCTGGAGTTTGGGAAAAGCATCGGTCCAGGAGGAGCCGTCGCCGGTGCCGGTGGCGTTGGCTTTGACGAAGACGGGGGAGAACTCGTAGGCGCCGAGGTCGATGGCGGTGCCGTGGATGCGTGGATTCCCGGCGAGGTCGGTGGCGGTGGTGTTGGCGACGGAGTTGCCGATGTCGAGGCAGGGGGAGCCAGGGAGCAGGCGCAGGTCGCCCGTCGTGTTCGGCGCGGTCAGGGGATCGGCCGGGGCGACAAAGAGCGGGTCATTGGCCGGTTGGGTGCCGTCGAGGTTGTTGGGGCCGGCTGGGTTGAGGCCCTCGACGAGGCAATGGGAGTAACTTGTTATGGAGGCATTATCGTTCACCGATGCACCGTTGTTCCACACGATGCAGCTGGTCAGGGATTGGGAGGAGGAAACGGCGTTCAGGATGGCGGCGCCCAGGTTGCCGGAGAGGGTGCAGTTGATGAGGGCGGGTGAGGACGTATTGTTGGTGATCCCGCCGCCGAAGGCCGCCGAGTTGCCGGTGATGGTGCAGTTGATGAGGGTGGGGCTGGCGTTGGTCAGGTGGTAAATGCCGCCGCCTTGGTTGGCCTGGTTGCCGGCGATGACAGTGTTGACGATGCGGGGCGAGGCCGTCTGTAGGTAGATGCCCCCCCCGCGGTTGCCGGGACTGGAGCCGGCGTTGGCATTCCCGCCGGTGATCGTCACGCCGTCGAGCACGGTGGCCGGGCTGACCACGTCACCGGCATCGGCAAGGACGACGTGGTAGGCATTGTCGCTGGCATCTCCGGTCACCCCGATGTCACCGGAGAGGATGGTCGGGTAGGTGCCGGGATCCCGGGCGCCGAAGGTGGCGTCGCCACCACCGGCGGGAAAGCCACCGTAGATCTCCACCTCGTCGATCAAGGTGAAACAGGAAGTGCGGTCATCGGCCACCGTGCCGGCGCCTTCGTCGGGATAGTAGGTCCCCTCGGCGATCCAGATTTCGTCCCCGGCAGAGGCACTTGCGAGGGCGTCCTGGAGAGTGACGAATGCCGTGGCCCAGGAGTTGCCGTCATTCGGCGCGCCACCGGAGGGGTCGACATGGCGGGTGGCGGCGTGGAGTGGCGCGAGGAAGCAGGAAGCAGCGATCAGGATGCCAGCGCACCTGAAGGAAGCGCACCTGGAGGAAGCGGTTTTCATGGCGTCGAAGATGTGTCCGGCCACTCGGGCCGGAATTCAGGCTTCGGATGTTAGGGAAGCCATTCGCGGAGGGGAACTCATTTCGTCCCCCTGCATTGCAGCATCTG
>NZ_JACZFQ010000097.1 GCF_014904755.1 Neoluteolibacter marinus | reverse complement strand
ATTTGCCGCGTCCCCAAATCAGCCGGGAAGTTGCCTGACTCTCGATGCCGCCCCTCGATGCGGGGGGGGGGGGGCGGCGGATCGTCGACCGCAAGGGGGGTAACTCGTCAGGGGTAGGGGAAAGCGCCGTGTGGGTCGGACCAAGGCCGGAGGTGTGCAGCCCGCCGTCGGCCAGGGCCGAGCGAGCCGCACCACGAAGCCGGGCGCTCTCTTCGTAGCCCTCCCGCCCTTGGAGGCCCGCCGCGGGGCCGTTTCTGTGGCTTTGCCCTCTGGGTATATCAAAGGGAAGCTCTGATGGCGCGGGCGAATACCGCAATCTGCTTCTGGTGGAGTCTCGTCGGCCGCCAGCTGCGGAAGGCCGAACGAATGATGGGTTGATTCGCCTAGGGGGACGCTTCAGTGTGAAGACTCCCCGTCCTTGAATCGATGAAGGCCCCGCCGGTCTTGTATTGGCGGGGGCTTTTTGTCATACCGCCATTCCAAAGCTTGCGCCGCAGCCGGGGTGGTCTAGCCCATGATTTCATGGCGTGGTTCTTGATCCGCCACGCCGGGCCTGTCCCGGGTCTGGGTCTGGGTCTGGGTCTGGGTCTGGGTCTGGGGATGGGTCTGGGGATGGGTCTGGGGATGGGTCTGGGGATGGGTCTGGGGATGGGTCTGGGGATGGGTCTGGGGATGGGTCTGGGGATGGGTCTGGGGATGGGTCTGGGGATGGGTCTGGGGATGGGTCTGGGGATGGGGATGGGGATGGGGATGGGGATGGGGATGGGGATGGGGATGGGGATGGGGATGGGGATGGGGATGGGGATGGGCGTATGACGTTGACAAAACAGCAGTCATTTAGTGGGGTCACCACGCCCTGTCGAATAGCCCGCCCCCCATGCTCGGAGTCCCCCGCCTCTTTTCTCAAATGCTAGGTCAACTCCGTCAGGAGACAGAGGGCGTTTGCCCTCCCAATGTATCTCTCAGACCCATGCCAGCACGTAATTCTCTCGTTGGTTGCCTGGGAATCTTTCTGTTCGCCTTAGTTGGTGTAATTCAGCTGGCGACGGGCAAGGAACTTGAGATTGATCAAATTGAAAGGTTCTCGGAGATCGTGCTCGATTCGGATCGGGATGCGGTTGGCGACATTTATGTTCTCGTCAAGGGTAGTCAGTTTTCTGAGGAGGATCGTGAAGTCATCAAATACTCAAGAAGTGGAGAGCGGATTTGGACGCGTTCGACAGGCATGTCGAGTGCCCTGCGAATCCACCTCACCGCGAGAAATGAAATCGTCGTTGCCGGAGATGGAGCCAGCAATGATCCCGGTCTTGGAAAGAAGGACATTTGTATTTCAAAGTTCTCCTCTGAAATGTCGCTCCTATGGAGAAGGTATTTTGGCTCGAAAGGAGATGACTTTCTGGGGGGCATTACGTCAGACACGAATGGGTACATCTACTTCGGAGGAATTGTAAGCTCACCAGTCTATTCTAGACGAGATTGTGCTGTCGGGAAGATTTCGAATAGCGGTAGCCAAGTCTGGATTAGGAGGCTCATGAACTCCGAGGGTTCAAATAACGGACAGATCAACGCTGTTGCAGTA
Organism: Neoluteolibacter marinus; assembly: GCF_014904755.1. GTDB lineage: Bacteria > Verrucomicrobiota > Verrucomicrobiia > Verrucomicrobiales > Akkermansiaceae > Haloferula > Haloferula marina. The sequence goes on along the minus strand of NZ_JACZFQ010000097.1, from coordinate 224,596 downwards.
ACTTCGGATTCCTCGGTCGTAGTTGCAGGTTACACCTCTCAGACCCCGAGCGGCAGTTCGGTCGGACGGTATTTAGCTGGGTTTATCGCACGATTTTCTCACTCCGGCGCGCTCGAAAACTTTCGTGCAGACCCCTCCCAAGGGAGCGCGACCGTCCTGCACTCCGTCCAAGTCGATTCGGTCGGAAACATAATCGTTGGAGGCGTAACAACAAATGCGGAGGGCAGGCAAGCTGTGGTCGAGAAGTTTAGCCCTGGTTTTGAGGTTATATGGTCCAGTGCCTTTGCGGTTCAGTTCAATGGAACCACTACTGCCGCCACTGTTGTGAATATCCAGATTGATCGCCGTGATCGAGTGTTGGCGCTAGCGATTCGCGAGAATGCAGGTCAGGCTGTTTACTCGCTCCGACGATATGACCCGAGTGGGAGTCTCGAGGATGAAAGTGTGGTAAGCCTTGGCTCCAAAGCCGCGGCGATCGGACTCGGGCCGTTGGGGTCATTAGTGGTTTCGGGGTCGTCATCTGCAGAAAGCATAAGCGGCGAGGAGCCTTTCCCCGGAGGGGGGGGCTACTTGGTGTTCTACAACACAAACAGCATCTCACCTCTTGAGGTCATTCAAACCGTTCGTGAACCCGATCCAGAGGTTCATGTGACGCTCGAGGAGTTGCAAGAGCCTGATCCATTTGTCGAGACTGGGCTGAAGCAATGGAATGGAAGTGCATTTGATGGGGACCTCTCAAGTTTTGATCCGGCAGACCCGGTGATTCTGTTTGTGCATGGGTGGAACAGTTCGCCAAATGTGTTCAATGCTTTGGCAGGTGAGGTGTTAGCGGGATCGCCGGACCTCAACATCCTTGCTTGGGACTGGAGTGACAAGGCCGGCACGGGAGTGGGGATCACGCTCGCGCGCTCACGCACACCGCACCAGGCATCGGAGTTGGCAGCGGCACTTGCCGATCTGGTTGGTCCAGCCTATGGGGATCATGTCCACTTTGTTGGGCATAGTCTTGGAGCGCTAATCGTGGGAGAGTCCATCGACATGCTGGTGGAACGGGAGGGGTTGGATGCCGTGCCCATTCAGGCTTCTTTGATGGATGACGCTTCGATCACCAATGCCACCCAGATTCCCTTGGCTTCGTCCGTCGGATCAGTTTTTGCTGATCCAACTTCCCGGTATTCCTTCAATGAGAACTATGTCTCGATAGTTGGTGCGCTGCAAAGCGATGCGGTCAATGTGTTCTTGCCCGAAGGTGCAATACTGGGAGCAGTAGGCTGGCACTCGTATCCGATCGAGTGGTATAGGATGTCGGCCGAAGCATGGAGAACCGGGGCGTCCGCGGGCAGCGACTCTCCAGGTTATCATGCAGCCCTTCGGCTCGGCGGGACGATTCCCAGCTCCCCACAATACCACATCCAAACGTTCAGTGTTTCCGATGAGCCAGTCCTGCTTCAGGGCTCGACCCGCGAGGAGATCATCCAGTTCAGGGATGCGGCTCGCGTCTTTAGTGTCGGCGCTTCGATTGGCCTATTCCTGTCCGATCAAGTTTGGGGTGCGGTTGGCAAGGTGCAGGCGTCCATGGAAAACGGGGATCGGGCGATCCAGGATCTAAAGATAGTTCTCGAAGAGAACTCTCCGGCATATACTTGGGTTCCGGTCTCAGTTCCTGAGGAGGCAGTGGGGTTGGCCTTTGATTTCCGAGTTTCTGACTTTGGGGATCGCGATTTCTTGAGTTTTGGGATCGGTAACGAGCTCCTGTTTGCCCTTGAGGGAGAGTTCATGCAGGACGGCGAGGTTTACAACTCCGGTGTTTTCGATATTGCGAGGTTTACGGGGCAGGACATTGAATTATTCATCGCTCTGAACAGCGATGATTCATCGGGTGCTTCGGTGGTTGTCGATAACATCAGCTTTATGTTATCGGCTCCAACAGCTTACGATAGGTGGGCAGATGCGCTCGGGCTTACGAAGGGTTACAATGACGGTCTGGAGGATGACCCAAATGGGGATGGCATCGAAAACATCCTGCATTTCGCCAATGACTCGGATCCCCTCGGGACTGGGGGCAACGAAGGAAAGCGGAGGAGTTCAGTCCAATTGATCGGAGGCGAGAGATTCTTTACTCTAACCCTTCCGGTCCGGGCTGGCCTTGCATTCGAGGAAGGCATTGAGATGGTCTCGCAGCCCATCGATGGTGTAAGCTACAAGTTCTTTGCTGATGGTGGTTTGTCGGCAGCACCCCAACTTGGCCTGCTCCGGGCGGATCCGCCCCTCGACTCCGGCTTGCCTCCATTGCGCGATATTGACGGAGACGGATTCTCCGACTGGGAGTATCTGACAATTCGAATCCTCGATCCGGTTGAGGACGCGAAGACTGGGTTCATTTGGAGCGAGGTGGTCGGTGAGTGATGGTCTTTATGTGGGCGGCTGAGCACGCAGCAACAGGACGTCTTCGTCTGCCTTCAAGGAGGGACGGGTAAGAGTTAGCCCTGTCGGCTGGAACTCTCGATGTTTCCGGTCTCCCCAAGGAGATTCCGTCTGGCTAAGGCTTGGACTACCGGCGATCGCCGGCATTTCGACGTAAAGGGAACGATTCCAGGTAGTTCCGGTGATGTTCACAGGCTACGGGTCGTAGGACGACGGCGAACAATGGACCCATCCGCGGGCCGATGGGAATGACGTCTGGGTGCCCTCGGCTACCCTGTGCGAAAGAGTCAATCCTTCGCTTTCTCATCGTCTGCAGCAACGAGGTCTCAAGGCTTTTTGGGATCTGGATCTCTCGACCGTTCCGTGAAAACAGCCAGATCTGCCATCGCGGCGAGGAGGTGAGCCACGCTGTCGAAGCCGAGGCGCTCCCGGATGATTGCGATATGGCGGTCGAGGGTGTCGCGGCGACAGCCCAGATTTGCTGCGATCTCGACCCGAGGATTGCCCGAGATCAACCCTGCTAGGATTTTCCCGTCTGTCGGAGTGAGCATCGAGTTGCCGTTTTCCGTCGCGACCCCCACTGATTCCAGCCGGTCCTTCAGTTTTTGCCATGTTGCCCGAAGACTCTTGCTTTGATCCAGCCGCTTTGCCAAATCCCCGACTCTTTGGCCGATCAGGTGCATTTTCTGCAACTCTGCGTCCCTGAAATCCCGGCTCTTGAGGTTCCAGCAAAGATTCAGCACCCCGTCGTCGAGCTGCGCTGAGTGAAATCCAATCTGGTAGTTTGCTTCGATGTGACGATACACCTCGCGGTAGAGGGGATTTGACTGGAAGCGGCCGTACGACTGGAAGTCCGACATTCGCTGCGGGCGTCGCCAATATGCCTTAGCCTGTCCGGAGGCGATAACAGGATGGAAGCGGATTGTCTCGTTGACAGCTCCGGCGTGCGGAGCCAGCACCTCTTCCGACCAACCCGTGTTCCCGGAAAACTCAAGGACCCGCTCCATGCCGTTCGTCCACACGTTCCAGAGCATGCAATCCGCGGGGAGGAAGCGCTCCATTTCAGTCACGAACTCACGACCCAGCGTGGTGCGATCGTCGGCTTCAGACAACCGCGCGGTGATCTGATCGACGCGTTTCAGATCCCGTGAGGTGATGTCAAGAAACTCGCTTCGCTTGCTTGCCGCCATCGTTGGTTGAAGGATTGTGGAACATCAGTTGGGCCCTGCTTCTCACGCCGAGCTTCTTGTAGATCCGTGCTACGTGGCTTTCCACGGTACGCCGGGCGCAGCCAACGATTGCTGCGATCTCCGGTCCGCTCTTTCCCTGACGCAACCAGCCAAGGATCTCCGCTTCGCGCCGGGTCAACTCGCTTGGCGCCAAGCTTGGGCGGGGCGGGGCGTTCACGCTATTAGGCGCCCGGCGCCAAACCCAAAGTGCCTCCGTTCGGACGAGGAAAGCCTCCACCGGAATGTGATCGAGGGCCGCCGTGAGCTGCCTCCAGCACACCTCGCCTCCATTGGAATCTCTCCACCATGCGGCCGCCCGGGGACTGAGGCACAATGCCCGATCGGCATCCTCTCGCAGTGCCGCGCACCATCCGAGACTGTCCAGCACGACCACCCAGGCTTCAACGCTTCGAGCGGTCCTGTGTTCTTCGCGGTCAAGGGCTCTCAGGAGCCTCCCCATTGATTTGTCATGAGAAACGCGGTCTCCAGGAATCATGCAGATCTGGAAGCCTTGAACAATGCGGTGCGTGATGGGAAGCCGTTAATCTGTCCAGCTGACCGATTTTTGTTAGGTTGGGCTATTTCGCTCGAAGCCCGGTCAACAGGAGGTCTTGCGTAGTTTCGGGGGGTGACGCGAGTCAAGCCGGTTGGGCACGCTCGGGTCTGCTCCTGCACCCATGAAGCTACGAATTGCTCTGTTGTCAGCGTCCCTTCTTTCGGTATGCGTCGCATCCCAGACTCCGGAGTTGGTCGCCGACATCAACCCGGTCGCTACGATCGACTACCACCCCGAGATTGGAGACTTCGTGCGGATGGGGGGGACGGTCTATTTCACCGCGAAGGACGACTGTGGGAGGGAGCTTTGGAAAACGGATGGAAGCGTTGCTGGCACCTGCCGGGTCAAGGATATCTATCCCGGCGGGGGATCGAGTAATCCGAAGGACCTCACGGCTTGCGGGCCCGTTCTGTATTTCAGCGCGTGCGCCCCCGGAGAAGGGTATGAGCTTTGGAAAAGCGATGGGACTGAGGTGGGAACAGTGCGTGTGAGGGAATTGGTCGAAGGTGAGAATTCTCGCCACTTGTCCCCGGTGGCGGTCCTAGGCTCGACGCTATTTTTCATCTCTGATGCAGATGGACACGGCTATGAACTCTGGTGTTCCGACGGATCACCGGAAGGAACCCATCTGGTTCGTGACATCAATCCGGGCAACGAAGGCAGCACCCCGATGCTGCAATACGCGGAAATGGGTGGGTACCTCTATTTCGGAGCGACTAACGCTACGTCCGGAAGAGAGCTGTGGAGAACGGATGGCACCGAGGAGGGGACTACTCTCGTGAGCGACATCTATCCAGGAACTTCAAGCAGCAGTCCGGACAACTTTGTGGTCGTGGGAACGACATTGTATTTCACTGCCTACGGCTCAGGAATCGGCACCGAACTGTACAAGAGCGATGGCACTGCGGCGGGGACTGTGCTTGTAAAGGACATCCGTCCGGGAAGCTATTGGCAAGGCTTTCGCATTGTCTACTACTCAAGCTCTCCCAGTTACCTGACCGCTTTCAACGATCAGGTATTTTTCTCGGCCGCCGGGCCCGCGGGTACGGAGCTTTGGAAAAGCGACGGCACCGAAGCCGGGACCGTGCAAGTGAAGGATCTCAACCCTTCGGGTTCCGGATACCCTGCGAATCTCACCGTCGCTGGATCGACACTCTATTTCGGCGCTACCGATCAAGCCGGGTCTGAACTCTGGGCAAGCGATGGCACCGAGACGGGCACGACGAGGGTAAGGGACATTCGACCGGGTTCCGCCAGTAGCTCTCCTCAGAGTCTCGCCGCGGTCGGTAACTCCCTCTACTTCGCTGCCAGCGATGGAAATGCAGGTTGGGAGTTCTGGAAGAGCGACGGTACTGAAGCGGGAACCGCTCTGGTGAAGGACCTTGATCCAGGGATTCCGTCAGCCTATCCATACGGCTTCACTGGCATCGGTGACAAGGCCATGTTCACCACCCAATACGCGAGGAAAGAGCTTTGGGTCACGGACGGGACGAGCGAAGGCACCCACATCTTCATGGATTTTCCGGCGGGTACCGGGTCCAGCTTTCCCATGTCGCTGCAGGTCGTGGGCGAACAGTGCTTCTTTGGTGCGGATGATGGCGCCCACTCCCACGAACTGTGGGTGTCCAACGGCACCTCGGGGGGAACTTCACTGGTCAAAGACATTGCTCCCGGTGGCCCGAGCGCCTACTCCAATCCCTCAGGTTTCCTGACCGTCGGCGCCGTAACCTATTTCAGTGCTCAAACCATCACGGAGGGCAGGGAGCTGTGGCGGAGCGACGGAACCGAAGCAGGAACCGTCCGGGTCAGGGATATCCGGACTGGCGCCGGTTCCAGTAATCCTAGCGAACTCACCGTCGTGGGGACGAAATTGTTCTTCAAGGCCACCAACGACCTCGGCGGGCAGGAACTCTGGTGCAGCGATGGAACAGAGGAGGGAACGTTCCAAGTGAGAGACATCAGGCCTGGGTCCACGGGGAGCTCGCCGGAGAATCTTCGGGAAATGGGGGGGATCCTCTATTTCACGGCGACAGATGGAACGAGCGGAGCAGAGCTTTGGAAGAGCGACGGCACCTCGGTGGGTACGACGCTCGTCAAGGACATCCGACCGGGTGGCGCTTCGAGTGAGATTTGGGGGCTCCACGCTGGCGGTTCTGCTCTCTATTTCCGCGCAAACAACGGCGTTGATGGTTACGAATTGTGGAAGTCGGATGGGACCGAGGAAGGAACCCTTTTGTTGAGTGATATCGAACCAGGTGCGGACTCCTCCTATCCTGGCTACTTCGTATGGATCGGTCCGGTGATGTGCTTCTCGGCCCGCGATAGCACGGGAGGGACTGAGCTGTGGCGAAGCGACGGAAGCGCTGCCGGCACCTATCGGGTGAAGGATATCCTACCAGGCACCGGATCCAGCGAGCCCAGTCGGATCGTCGCGTCGGGTAGCACCTGGTTCTTCCGGGCGGACGACGGCACGAACGGGGCCGAACTGTGGAAAAGCGATGGCACCGAGGCGGGCACGGCGTTGGTTTGCGACATCCGGAGTGGATCCAGTTCCAGCAACCCGACCTGCCTTGCTGCCGTCAGTTCGACTCTCTATTTCACGGCAACCGATGGGCTGGCGGTGACCGACCTCGAAACCGAGCTTTGGAAAACCGATGGGACTGCGGAGGGCACCGTCCGCGTGCGGGATGGCAAGGGCCGGAGCATCCTCGAGGTCACGGAACTCGTGTGTGGAGCGAATACCGTATTCTTCGCGGGCATCCTGCCGGAGGTGGGCAAGGAATTGCTCGCCTTCGACCTAGTCGTTTCCGCAGGAGACCCGACCGGGATTGTCGCTACTGGAGCGACTCTCCACGCCAGTGTGGATCCATCGGCTGGAGCAACTTCGGTGGTGGTGGAATATGGAACCACGATCGGCTACGGGAAATCCGCCGAGCTGGTTCTTTCCCTCTCTCCGCACGGGGAATGGCAGGGCGCTGAGGCCACGCTGACCGACCTCACCCCCGGGGTGACGTATCACTACCGGTTCACCGCGACGACGGCAAACGGCTCCTTCTCAACCCCGGATGCGGTGTTCCGCACGCCGAACTCGCCGCCCGACTTCACCGGACTCACGGTTTCCACCCCCTATCGAACGCCTCTATCCATTTCGATCGGCGAGTTGCTCGCCACCGCGTCCGACCCAGAAGGGGCCGCCGTCCTTGTGACTTCGATCGCCACAGTCTCGGCGGCAGGTGGAGCGGTGGAACTTTCGGCCGAATCGATCCTTTACTCGCCCCCCGATGGCTTTTCAGGACAAGATTCCATCCCTGTCACGGTGAGCGATGCCCACGGGGCGTCCACCATTGCCGACATCGTCGTCACGGTTGCCCCGGCTCCGGACATTTCCGACTGGCGGCAGCTCCACTTCGGAACTGGGGAGAACACCGGAGATGCGGCCGATCTCGCCGCACCTGACGGCGATGGGATCGTCAACCTGATCAAGTATGCCTTGGTCCTGACCCGGGGGATGGACGGGACAGCGGGATTGCCCCGCCTCGAGACTAGCCCTGCAACCGGAGATCCTCATCTCACTTTGGTTTTCCTCCGTGATCCGTCGCGGACGGACGTGACAATACTGGCGGAGTCTTCCGGGAGTCTCAGTGGGAGTTGGGTTGAGATCGCCCGTAGCGAGAGGGGCGGCCCGTTTGTAGGTGCCGCCGAGTCTGATGAATATCCGCTTGATGACGGGACCCATATAGTCCGGATCCACGATTCCCAGGCAATTGGCGTCGCTGCTCACCGTTTCCTGCGGGTAAGGGTGGAACGCAGAACGTCAGAGGAGGTGTCGGAGGGAGCGTTCTGACCCCCCCTTCCGTGACACCTTTCATTTTTCGCATTTCGTAATTGATCCTATAGCTTTAAATCAGCAGTAATTAACCATAACAATTGAAATCAAAATGAAGTTTATTGAAACAAAATGGGTTTTGCTCTTCTTGGCATCAGTCAATATTGCGTGCGCCCAATCTTATCATGCAATAGCAATCGGGATCAAAGACAAGGTTTGTCAAAGCGGAAAAGTTCAGTCCACCTTCCAAGAAGACGAGTTCTACTTTGTCCAGACGGGTTCGGAAGGTGAAAGGAGAGGTGATACAGCCATCCGAGCGCGGAAGAGTCTTAACGATATGCATCGATATGATGAAACAAAAATCCGAATTGTGTCGGGAGTCGGTCTAAAATACGCTTTAATTGAATACAATAAAAAGGTTTCGGGGTGGAATTGCACGCTGAAGAAATACGCGGTCGGATTTGGCGACACTCCCCACGAGGCAGTTCTTGATGCAGTGAGAAAGAAAAACCTCGATGATAAAGCTTCAAAGCATACCCTAGTGAAGACGAATTAACCCGTGAGTCGTCGACCAATAATAACAAAACTTACAAGGCCTTGGAGAATTGGAGCTTGTGATCAAATTCACAAAGCGCCAAGCAACCGGGGCGGAATAAGCGCGGCACCAAAATACTCGTTTGCTTGGGCTGCGATCAACAGATCTAATCTGCCATGCTTCCTTTAAGACTGAGCGGCCCCACCGCTGCGCTTGTCGTGCTGCTTTCGCTGCACCTGACCAGTTGCCAACCTCCACTCCATTCATCCCCGACGCTCGAGTCAACAAAGCCAACTGACGATCGGATTGATATTGATCGCAGCTCAGGAGATCCAAATTTTAGTGAGATTGTCGGCGAGTATGATCTTATCGGGCGGAGTTTTTATTGCGGAGAGATGTTTGAGCCTTATATCCTGGAGTGGGAAGACGTCCCAAATGGAAAGGTTTTCAAGCGTTTTGAAGTTCGGGGTTCCCCGAGCTCGCCAGAATTTGTTTGGCCAAAGATACTTGATTTGAATATACTGGCGAAGATGTATAAGTATAAATACGATGATTTCCCGGGGCGCTACAGGGGTAGTTTGCCTTGGTCGACATCAACAATGGATGCTACACTCCAATTTGATCTCGAGGGAAACTTGGAAGTTCGCGAGTACTATATCGATGAAGAGAAAAACAGCCGTGCATATATGCGCTACGATTTCCGAAAGGTCGCCTTGTAGACTTCCCTGACAATGAGGCACTCCGGAAGCAGAGTTTTGGAAATGAGGGTGGTTCGCCGTGATGCCTGAGGCTTTGAGCATTCATCCTCTCATCCTTGAGATTGCATGATAATGGCACCGGCCGCATGGAGCGTCCCCCTGAAAGGCTGGACAGGTATTTAGGAGATCGAGGCGCGGCAAACAAAGGTCCCCCAGAAGACGAAGTCGGGGACTTTGTTTGGCCGCGACGAGATCGACGCATGCCCCCAAAACCCCCAAGCTCCACCGTGCGATGAGTGAGGAATCCGAGGACATCAAACGTGGGACGGCCCGCCGGAAAGCCGAGTTCGTGACCGAGATCATCAAAGGCCTCACCACGGCCTCCGAAGTCGCCCGCACCTATGACCTCACTGTCGGTGAGGTCGAGCAATGAAAGGCCGACTTCATCGAGATGGGCACCGAGGCCCTGCGCTCCCATCCGCGCGATGCCGAGGCCCGACACAAGGCCAAGGAGAAGGACCTTCTCGCCAAGATCGGCGTTCTCACCTTGCAGATGGAGGCCTACAAGATCGCCTGCGACCTGCAGGGAAGGTCTCATCCCGACGCGAACACATGAAGACGGTCAAAGCTAGGCTTTCCCGCAGTCGTTATTTCTGGACTGAATCGAACCCAATTGGGCCCAATTCGACTGTCTGGTATTGAGGCTATTGCGATGCCCAAGGGGGGGCAAAGCGGGTGGGGGAACCCTCCATTTACCGTGGATCTAACAGATTCGACTTTGGCGTATCAAGAATTCGGGGAAGGTGGCGCTTTTCGTTCGCAATGAAAAGGTCAGCGGTTCGATTCCGCTATGCTCCACTTTTCTTCTCATCGTCAAGCCCACCTTGACGACGATCAGGGTGAATCGAGGCCATAGCAGCAGCTTGCTGTTTCTTCGAGAAGCGAGTTTTGTTCGTCCGGGCTGAGGCTTGAGACGAGGGTGCGGATGGTATTGGCCCACTCGGCGTAAGCGTCGATGCGGAGCAGGCAGACGGGCCAGTCGGTGCCGAACATCACCCGGGCCGGGCCGAAGATGGCGAGGGTTTCCTCGAAGTAGGCGCGGACGGTGGCGGGATCGATCTCGCCCGGGGGGAACTCGGTGAGCAGTCCGGAGAACTTGACACCGATCAAGTGGTCGCGCTTGGCCAGTTCGCGCATGTCGCGTTGCCAGTCCTTCTCGATGCGGCCGTTGCGGGCCTCGGGTTTGGCGATGTGGTCGAGGATGACGGGCAGCTCCGGATGGCGGTCGATCATGCGGGTGGCGACCGGGATCTGGCGTTGAAAGACCAGCAGGTCATAGCTTAGTCCGCGTTCCGGCAGCAGGGCGAGGCCGCGGTGGAAGTCGTCGCGCAGGAAGTAGTCGTCGGGCTCGTCCTGCAACACGTGTCGGACGCCACGGAAGGCCGGGTGTCCGGTGAAGCGGTCGAGGATCCGGTCCACACCGGGATCGACCAGTGGCACCCAGCCGACGACGCCGCGGATTCTTGGCTCCTGTTCGGCGAGATCGAGGAGGAATTCCGTTTCCTCGACGATCTGCCGCGCTTGGACCGCGATGGTGCCGGTGACGCCGGAACCGTTGAGAGCGACGTCCAGTTCCGGCAGCAGGCGGTCCTGGGCGAGGGGTGAACCCGGAGGGATCCAGCCGTATTGCTCGGGCGAATAACGCCAGAGATGGTGGTGGGCATCGATCATGCGGTCTCAGCGGGGAAGTGCTGATGGATGCTGGCGATGGTCTGACGCGCGGCCTCGTCGGGCGAGGGCAGGGGCAGGACTTCCGCGGAGAGGTGGCCGCGGTAGTTCATCTCGCGCAGAACGGCGGCGATCGGCCCGGTCGGGGTGTGGCCGAATCCCATCGCCTGTCGGTTCGAGTCGGCCCAATGGACATGGCCCAACAAGTCACCCATGGCGAGCAGCGAGGCCGCGATGTCGCGCTCCTCGATGGCCATGTGGAAGAGGTCGGCGAGCAGGACGACGTTGCCGATGTCGCCTTGCCTGAGGAAATCGACGGCGCTGGCGGCGTGGTTGAAGAGGTTGGTCTCGTAGCGGTTGAGCGGCTCGTAGATGAAGGGGACGCTAAAGGCGGCGGCGCGATCGCCGGTCTTCTGCAGGGCCCCGGCCAGCCAGCCGATGGCCTGGTCGCGGGAAACCATGCCGCCGTGACGGCCCTGCATCGAACCGAGGATGGCGGGAGCACCAAGGGCGCCGCCGAAGTCGATCATCGAGCCGATGAACTCCAGCGCGGCCGCCCGCCGGGCGGGGTCGGGATCGGTGAGAGAGAGCCCGTGCTTCACCATCCCGGCACCGGTGCCGACCGCGGCGATGGCGAGCTGATGGCGGTCCTGGAGTGCCTTGATGTCGGCAATCGGCACGGCATCGGGTCCGGGGAGGAACAGCTCGACGGCATCGAAGCCGAGTTCCGCGGCCTTGCGGAAGCCGCTTTCGAGTTCGTCGTGGAAGACGAAGGGACCGGCGGCGGCTTCGGCCACCCGGCAGAGGGTGACGGCGGAACGCATCAGACCGATTCGAGGATGAGGTTGCCGTAGGCGGTGGGGTCGCCGGTGCGGATCAGGCCGATTGCCTGCGGGACGCGCTCCTTGAAGGCGAGGTGCGGCAGGCGTTCGACGCGGGCGTCGGGGAAGCCGGCGAGCTTCTGGTCGAAGCGGCGGATCGTCTCGTCCGGGTTGGTGGCGAGGAATTCCTCGGCCTGCAGGATGCGGCCGACCTTGAAGTTCGGCTGCAGGGCGTCGAGGACGTCGAGCACGGTGGGGATGCCCTTCACCAGCGAGAGGTCGACGGTCTCGATCTCCGGCCAGAAGGGGAAGGCCCAGTCGGCGATGACGAGGGTGTTGGTGTGGCGGATGCGCGCGACGAGCTCGAGCACGTGCGGGTTGAGGATGCCGGTCTGGAGCATGGCGGTCAGGAAAAGTCGATGATGGCCTTGATGGCACCGGTGGCGGGATCGGTGAATTTCTCGAACTGCTCCGGGACCTCGTCGAAACCGATGCGGTGGGTGATCCACTTGTCGGTGTCGATCTTGCCCTCGCGGATCAGGCCGATGATGTGGTCGAAGTCGGCGGGCAGGGCATTGCGAGAGGCGAGCAGGGTGAGCTCGCGGCGGTGGAAGACGGGGGCGTGCGGGAATTGCAGGTCGGAGGTGGTGATGCCGACGTAGACGACGCGGCCGGTGAAGGCGGCGTAGTCGAAGCAGGTCGACATCGACTTGGGGCTGCCGGTGGCATCGATGATGACGTCGGCAAGCTGGCCGCCGGTCTTTTCCCCGAGCGCGGCGAGCTGGCTACCGTCGGCGAGGATGCCGTCAATGCCGAGCTGCTCGCGGCAGAAGTCGAGGCGGCCCTGGACCATGTCCATGACGAGCACCTGCACGCCGTCCATCAGGCGCAGGAACTCGAGGCAGGCGAGGCCGATGGGGCCGGCGCCGATGACCAGCACGGTCTCGCCGAGCTGCGGTTTGCCGCGTTGCACGGCGTGGTAGCCGATGGCGAGGGTCTCGACCAGGGCGAGCTGGTCGTAGGAGAGGTCGTTGCCGGGATGGAGCTTGCGGGCGGGGACCAGGAAGGTGCCGCGGCGCAGGCCGCCGGGCTTGTGGACGCCGATGACCTGGACCTCGGGGCAGCAGTTGGAGGCGCCTTTTTGTGAGACCGGGCTGTCAGGGTTGTTGACGTAAGGTTCGAGCGAGCAGCGGTCGCCGGGCTTGATGTGGGTGACGTCTTCACCCACGGCGACAACTTCCAGACCGAGCTCGTGGCCGGGAGTGCGCGGGTAGGCGAAGAACGGGAACTTGCCGAGGTAGCAGGACAGGTCGGTGCCGCAGATGCCCATGCGGTGGGTGCGGACCAGGGCCTCGCCGGGCCCGGGTGCGGGCTCGTCGGGTGTGTCGATGACCGTGATCTTCTTCGGTTCGGTGAATTCGATGGCGGCGGGCATGGGCGTTGGGTTTTGAGATGGAAGATGTGGGATTGTCGATCTGCGGGCCGAGGGCGGGTCAGTTGTTCTCCGGGAGGCCTTCCAGATGGCCGAGATCCTTGACCGGTTCGAAGAGTGCGAGGACTTCGTCGAGCAGCGCCTGGTCGACGGGTTGGGCGAGCCATTCGGCCCACTTGCGGATGTTGTCGGGGTTGGCGGAGCCGGCGACCATCGAGGCGATGTCGGGATGGGCACAGGCGAACTGCAGGGCGAGCTGGGCGATGTCGACGCCGCGGGAATCGCAGAGTCTCGCGGCCTCGCGGGCGGCGGCCTTCACTTCTTCCGGCTCCTTGAGCCAGGCGGGAAGCTCGGCGTTGGTGAGCAGGCGGGCGGAGAAGGGGCCGGCGCCGATGACCCCGATCTCCTTAGCCTTGAGCCGTGGCAGCAGGTCGGTGGCGAGGCTTGTGTTTTGCAGGGTGTAGCGGTTGTAGGCGAGGATGCAGTCGATCTGGTCCTCGGCGTGATCGAGCACGGTGTGGAAGGTTTTCAGCGGGTAGCAGGAGAAGCCGATCGCCCGCACCTTGCCCTGTTCCTTGACCTTGAGCAGCGCGGGCAGGGTTTCCTCCCAGATCTGCGGCAAGGGGACGAATTCGACGTCGTGCAGCAGGAGGACGTCGAGGTGGTCGGTCTTGAGGCGCTGGAGCGAGACGTGGACCGATTCCTCGACGCGTTTGGCGGAGAAGTCGAAGTGCTGGTCGGAATAGCGTCCGAGCTTGGTGCCGAGCAGGTAGGAGTCGCGCGGGACCTCGCGCAGGCCGAGGCCGAGCATGATCTCCGACATGCCGCGGCCATAGTAGGGGGAGGTGTCGATGAAGTTCATCCCGAGGTCGAGCGCGGTGCGGGTCGAGCGCATCGCCTCGTCGAAGGTGATCGAGCGGAACTCCGCGCCAAGGGAGGAGGCGCCGAAGGAAAGGACGGGCAGGTCGATGCCGGTTTTGCCTAGCGGTCGGGTTTGCATGAGCGAGTGGGTCTACTTGGGACAGGGCAACAGAGTTTTCCGGAATGGTAAGCGAAAAAGGTGTCAGACAAGATCTTCGCAATCCCTGCTGGAATCAGCATCGTGTTGGGTTTTCGATTGCCGGGGTCCGGGGAGGGCAAGCCAGCCCGGCCACATCGCCGCGGCGCGAGCACCCGAAGAGAACCCTCATTTTCGAAGACATCCTGCGCCTTTCCGGGGTGGGCCGAGAACGCTGACACGGGCATGCGGTGGAGTGTGCTACCGACGATCCGAGCGGCACGCTGAAATACTTCCGTCAGATCCGCGAGGATGGCTCGCCGGTATCGACGGCAAGTTGCCCATGGGCCTGGCACCTCCTGGCGGAGTGGTCCGCGAGATCTGCTTCGGCAACGCCCGCGACCATTTCGGCCATGGGCTCGGGCCGGCTGCCTGAGAGGCCGGTCCGCGGTGCTTTTCTCAGACCCCCGAGAAGGCGCTGAAGCCGCCATCGACGGCGAGCACCGTGCCGGTGACGAACTTCGAGGCGTCGGCCAAGAGGTAGTGGATGCCGCCATGCAGCTCGTCGGACTCGCCGAAGCGGCCGAAGGGCGTGTTGCGGGCGATCAGGGCGCCGCGCTCGGTGAGTGAACCGTCCTCGTTGGTGAGCAGGCGGCGGTTCTGTTCGCCGAGGAAGAAGCCGGGCATGATGGCGTTGACGCGAACCTTGCCATCGGTGCGGCGGGCCATGTCGACGGCCAGCCAACGGGTGAAGTTGTCGACACCGGCCTTTGCCGCCGAGTAGCCGACCACGCGGGTGAGCGCCTGCGGGGCCGAGGCGGAGGAGAAGTTCACGATCGCCCCGCGGCCGGCTTCCTGCATCGCCGGCACGAAGACGAGCGAGGGTAGGACGGTGCCGTGGAGATTGAGGTCGACGACTTGCTGGAAGGCGTCGAAGTCGAGGTCGGCAAAAGTCTTGTCCGGGGAAATGGTCGCGCCGGGCATGTTGCCGCCGGCTCCGTTGATGAGGGCGTCGATGCGGCCCCACTTGTCGATCACCAGGTCGCGGGCCTTTTCGAGGGCCTGCTTGTCGAGCACGTCGGCGACCAGTCCGATGCATTGCGCGTCCGGGGTCCTGGCGCGGCAACCGTCGAGCGCCTTGTCGAGTTTCTCCTGGCTGCGGCCGAGGAAGACAACCCGCGCGCCTTCGGCGGCGAGGTATTCGGCGACGGAAGAGGTCAGGATGCCGGTGGCACCGGTGATGACGATGATGCGGTCGGTGAGGTCGAAGATGGATCGGTTCATGGGAACGGGGTGATGGGGCGCTGCTGTCGCAGTTTTACCGCTTTGGAATGGCCGTCGGGTGATTCGGGATTCAAAAGTGAGTCAGCTTCACTTGTCATACAAATAGCCGGTCGTGTCAGCGACCGCAAAAATCCAAAGATCCGAACACGCCATGAGCGCCATCAACGATTTCCTCGTCAGCAACTGTCTTCTCATCGCCAACAATCCCTGTGTCAGTCCCGACTTCTGTCTCGACTGGCCGGCACTGGCCGCGGACCTGAAATCCGGCGAGGGCATCACCGCTTATCCCCTGAGCGGCTTCAGCACTGCGGCGGGCGAGTGGCAGCTGGTAGAGAATTCGTGCGGTGACCATGCTTGGATCCTGGCGGGGGAAGGCAGCCCGCTTTCCGGCGAGTCGCTCGACCTCGGTGACGGCCGCCGCGCTTCCCCCGCGACCTGGGCGCACCTGCTCGAGCTCAAGAACCTGATTCTGGAACACGACCCCGAGGCGACAATATTTCCCTCCACCAGTCAGCGTCTGGGCGAGTCGACGATCGGCGTCGGCGCGCGCTTCACGACGCTACACTGGCCTGGAGTGGACTGGGCGATGGCCCAGCTCGGCACCGGGGTGACGGCGAACCAGAACAGCATCCCGCGCGAACTGGTATACGACGTCGACGTGATGCTCGCCGGCAGGCTCGACCGCGTGCCTTTCCCCTTCATCGGCACCGACGTGCCGGAAGGTCACCAGGGCCAGAGTGTCGAGGGCATGAGCCACGGTTGTGTGCTGGCCAAGCTCAAGTCCGGCTTCCACCGGCGCAAGATCGCCTGGAGTTTCAATGCCGACCACCAGCCGATCGGCGGTTCCTTCGACGTGCGCGAGGACCAGCTGGTGCAGGGCTGCCTGCTGGCTTCCTACATCACCTTCGACCTGTCGCCCGAGCTGACCGTGACGAAGGTCCCCGAGGGGGCCGCGGCGCAGGCGGACTACGTGGCGAATGAGATCGATGCCGCGCTGGTGGCGACGGTGAAGGGCCGGGTGTCCGATGCCGGCCTGACCCTCGATGAGGCGGCCTTCAACGAACTGCTGTGCCGGGTGTGGCCGTCGATGAAGAAGATGAAGGTGCGCGACGGCAAATATCGCGCGATCCGTGAAAAGCACTTCACCACGGAGAGCGGCCGGGCCTTCCTGCGCGAGCTCTCGATCGACGAACTGCCGGGCCTGACCACGCCTGAAACCACCGCGATCATGCTGGCGCTGTGCGATGCGATGGACATGCCGGTCCAGTTCGTGGCGCCGGCCTTCGGCTTCCAGAAGAACATGCCCTATCCGGACAATGTCGCGCTGCGGGCGATGATCGAGCGGCAGTGGAAGGTCTGCGAGGTTTTCGGCGTGAGCATCGGGTTCCACTCCGGGTCCGGCAAGTCGGCCGAGAACTACCGCGTGATGGGCGAGGTCACCGGCTGCAAGCTGGAGATCAAGACCAGCGGCCGCTACACCTACGAGATGGGCCGGGCGCTGTTTGCCTCGGCCGATCCCGGCGACCAGGCACTGTGGAGCGACTGGTATGGCTTCACCCTCGAACTGGCCGCAGCCGGGGCTTTTGCCGAAAGCGAGACCGAGCGCTCGATGGCCCGCACTTTCATCAGCGAGTCGTTCAAGAACGCGGGTGCCGCCGAGCAGGCCGATCTTTTCGGGTCGCCTGAAACGTGCCGCGCGTGTTTGCAATCGCTCGATCCGACACCGGAGTCGATGTTCTGGTTCGAATACAATTTCCTCTTTGTCCTCGCCGCCGAGGGCAAGGCCGAGAAGGGCGCGCTGGGTGACCATTCGGCGGCGGGTTACCGCCAGCGCGAGCGCTTCTACTCGATCAGCAAGGAGGGCCGGCTGCGCTTTGCCTCGAACGTGGCCAGATACATTATCTTCCTGTGCGAGTCGACCGGTCTGGTGAATGCAGAGCGCTGCGCGGCGACTCTCGCGAAGCTCGATGCCTATCGCGATTACGACGCCTTCCTGGCGGACATCGCCGGTTGATCAGGGAGCCTTCTCTTCGCGGTGAAGCAACAAGGGGGATTTCCCGTCCGTCTCCGGTGGGACCACGGTGCCGGCGGTGACCTTGCGGGTCGCTGGCCGGACCCAGCGGTGGTCCGGATCGATGCTGGAGACAGGGAATCCGCTAACAACGGGTGGTGATCAAGGTGCCGTTCCCGGCTGCCGCGGCAGCCTCAGCGAGGCGAGACGGTGAAGTGGTAGCTGCCCGCCTTCGCGGCGACGCGCATGCCGTTGCCATCCCGCCCGACCGGCGTGATGCCGGGCGAGTCGGCGACGGGCTTTCCGCCTTCTTTGATCACCTGGTCCGGGGTCGCCGGGAGGCGGATCTCGGCGGTGGTGTTCGGGGGGACGGTGACATCGAGGGTGAAGACCCCGGCGGACACTTTCCACGCCGAGGCGATCCGGCCGTGGACCGAGTCGAAGTGGCCCGCCGCGTGGGTGAGCCCGCCGCCCGGGACCGGCGCGATCGACACCTTGCGGTAGCCGGGTTCCAAGGGCGTGATGCCAAGCACGGTCTCGTAGAGCCATTCGACGCAGGCCCCGTAGGCGTAGTGGTTGAAGGAGTTCATGCTGACGTCGCCGAAGCCACTCTCCATGGTGTAGCTGTTCCAGCGCTCCCAGATGGTGGTGGCTCCCTGGCGGACGGAGTAGCCCCACGACGGATAACTGTCCTTGCGGATCATCGCGTAGGCGAGATCGCTACGGCCTATGTCGGTGAGCACCGGCAGCAAGAGGTTCACGCCGAGGAACCCGGTGCCGAGGTGGCCGTCCCGGGCTTCGATCGCAGCGACGAGATGCTTCGCGGCGGCCTCCCGCTGCACCGGGGTGAGCAGGTCGAACTTGAGGGCGATCAGGTAGCCGGTCTGGGTGTCGTTGCCGATCTTGCCGTCCGCGTGGACGTAGGCTTTCTGAAACGCCTCCCGGATCTCCTCGAAGCGCGCGTGGTATTTCGCGGCATCGTCGCTCTTGCCGAGGCTCGCGGCGAGTCGCGAGACGAGCTCGTTGCTGTGCGCGTGGTAGGCGGTGCCGATCAGTGCCTTGGGCGTGTCGCCGCCGACGGCAAGCCAGTCGCCGAAGCCCTCGTCGGGTCCGAGGTTGTCCGGGGCCTTGGTCCGGCAGAATTCGAGGTGGCGGACCATCGCGCCATAGCTTTTCTCCGCAGTACCAAGGTCGCCGTAGGTCTGGAACAAGGTCCAGGGAACGATCACGCCGGCATCGGCCCAGCCGGGACTCCACATGTCGTGATAGACCGGGGCCATCGCCGGGAAGGCACCGGCGGAACTCTGGGCGTCGGCCATGTCGGTGGTCCATTTCGCGAGGAAGGTGTCCACGTCCATGTTGTAGGCGGCGGTGCGGGCGAAGACCTGGGTGTCTCCGGACCAGCCCATGCGCTCGTCGCGCTGCGGGCAGTCGGTCGGTACCTCGAGGTAGTTCGAGCGCTGGCCCCAGAGGGTGTTGCGGTAGATCGCGTTGATCAGCTCGTCCGAGCACTCGAAGGCTCCGGTCCGCGGGAGGTCGGAACCGACGACGATGCCGGTCAGGGTGTCAGGCGCGGCGGGGGAGGGAAGGCCGCTGATTTCGGCGTAGCGGAAGCCGTGGAAGGTGAAGCGTGGCTCCCAGGTCTCCACGCCGTCGCCCTTGCAAATGTAGGTGTCGGTCGCGCGGGCGGAGCGGAGGTTCTCGGTGTAGAGCGAGCCGTCGGCCTGCAGCATCTCGCCGAAGCGGAGGCGGACCACGGTCCCGGCCGGCGCGTTGATTTTGAGCCGGACCCAGCCGGCGAAGTTCTGGCCGAAGTCGAACAACTGGACGCCCGGCGCGGGCGTGGTGATGCCTTTGGCCGGCAGCTCGCCGGTCCGCCGCACCGGTGGCATGGGGTAGGCTTGGATGACGGCGGGGTCCAGTTCCGCCCCGGTGACCACGGGTTTCCAGGTGGCAGCATCGAATCCAGGAGCATCCCAGCCCGGTGTCTCCAGCCGGGCATCGTAGGTTTCACCGGCAAACATGTCGGCCTCCAGGATCGGCCCGGTGGAGGCGGTCCACGAGTCGTCCGAGCCAACGACCTTCTCGCTGCCGTCGGCGTAGCGAAGGTGCAACTGGGCGCGAAGGCGGGTGTGCTTGCCGTGGCGGTTCTGGCCGAGGATGCTGATGTTGCCCCGGAACCAGCCATCGCCGAGCAGGGCGCCGAGGGTGTTCGGGCCGGCGTGGATCCGAGAGGTCACGTCAAAGCTGCGGTAGTAGAGGCGCTTGGCGTAGTCCGTCCAGCCCGGGGCAAAGTAGGAATCGTCGACCTTTTCGCCGTTGAGCCGCGCTTCCACGTGGCCGAGGGCGGTGACATGGAGGAGGGCACGGACGGGTTTTCCGCGGGCGACGAAGTCCTTCCGCAACCGGGTGGCGGGCAGGTAGGTCTTGGCGTCGGCGCCGGGCTTGAGCTCGCCCCACGGGGCGACCCCGTTGGAGCCAAGGATTGCGGCGGTCGCGAAGTGCTTGCCGTCGCGGGACGACTGCCACTCCTCGCCGGTGGCAAGGCTCAGCTTTCCGCCGTCCGTGAATTCCACGGTGATCGCGCCGAGCAGTCCGGTGGCGGCCTCGCCGTTGTTGACCTCGACGCTCAGTTGGTTCCCGCCTCCCTTGAGATCGCCGGTGATGGACTTGACCCCGACGGTTTTCCACGAGGTGCCGGACAGCGACTTGTTGCCGTTGATGGTTAGAGTGAACTCGTCATCGGCGGTGAAACAGGCCGTGGCGCTGCGGATGGCGCGCCCGGCGGGGAGCCGGAGGCTCGCCCGGAACCAGGACTTGCCCGGCTCGTCGGACGTTCCATGGCGGATCCACGCCGCTCCGCTGAAGGCCTCGATCTGGTCGGGACCCGGATTCCAGGGAAGATTGGCGGCCCGGACGTCGTCGAGGCCGATCCATTCCGCCTGCCAGTCCGATTTTTCCCGCAACCCGACGCCCCAGTGTCCCGTCGCACTCCATTCCGTCGGCTGGTCGTCCTGGTCCCAAAGGCGGACTTTCCAGTAGGCGATCGCATTGGAGGCAAGGCGGGGCCCGGCGTAGGGGATGTGGAGCGAGTCGGCCGAGATGATCTTCCCGCTGTCCCACAGGTCGCCCTCGTTCCGGTCGAGCGCGGAGGGGGAAGAGGCGACAAGAATCCGGTAAGCGCTCTGGGCCGCGGCCCGGGCACTGGATTCCATCCGCCACGACAAGCCGGGGACCCCGTCCACCGCCGTCGGGTTTTCGAGGGCGTTCACCCGCAGGGCGACGGGTTCGACCGCGTCTGCCGGGGTGTGGAGCAAGAGCAAGGGGACGAGTCGGAGGAGGGTTCGGATGCTCATGTAAGAATGGTTACTTGGGTTGAGGTTCCGCTCGTTCAGCAAGAACTGTCAACCTAGGGGAAACCCCAGCGGAACCTGTGGGCCGGAGCGGGGTTCCTTTTCCAACGAATGTTTTCCCGGGGGCGGGGGAGGGTATTTCTCGACCTCGGGGGCAGATGCGGGAAACTGGAATCATGTCCCAAGCGATCATCGACCCCGAGGAAGTCCGGCGTTTTGCGGCGGAACTGAAGCGCTTCAACAACGAAGTGAAGGAGCGGACCTCGTCGCTGATGTCGCGCTTCTCGGCCTTGGGGGACACCTGGCAGGACCAGGAGCACGAGAAGTTCTCGGCGGAGTTTCTTCAAATGATGAAAACGATGAAGCGCTTCATCGAGCTGTCCGACCAGCACACGCCGTATTTGCTGCGCAAGGCGGAACGGATCCAGCAGTACCTCGACCAGCGCTGAACCATGGATGGACAAGCACGAGTGGGATCGGTCGACGCCATCGAGGCGTTCCGCGGGACCTTGATCCGCTACGCGGGAAGGGTCCGGCGGGCCTTGGACGATGTCACCGGCGAGGTGAAGCGGACGCGCGGGTGGCTGGAGACCGAGCAGCGGCAGAAGTGGGAAGGCGAGTACCGGCGCCGGGCGCGGCGGCTGGAGCAAGCAGAGCAGGAGCTTTTCAGCGCGCGGATGTCGGCGATGAAGAACGACAAGAGCGCCCAGCAGATGGCGGTTCACCGCGCCCGCCGGGCGATGGAGGAGGCGGAGGAAAAATTGCGGGTGATCAAGCGCTGGCGGCAGGCTTACGACGCCAGCGTGGAAGCGCTCGCCAAGCAGCTGGAGCCGCTGCACGAGACCGTTTCGCGGCGGATGCCGCGCGGCGTGGTTTCCCTGGATAACACCGTCCGCCATTTGCAGGAATACGCGCAAACCGGGGTGGCTCCGCGGAAGGAAGATGACGGCAAGGAGGGCAGCCCGCCATGAGCCTGGGTGCCAGCAAGTCACTTCTCAACGAGGCGAACCGCGAATTGTTCGCGCAATGGGAGGAAGTTCGCCAAAGTTGGCGCGACGCGAAAGCCGCGGAATTCGACAAGGATTACCTTGCCGAGCTGCCCCAGGCCGTCGCGACCGCCACCCGCATCATCGAGGAGATCGACCTCCTGCTTTCAAAGATTCATGCCGACTGTGATTGACCCCCTCCATCCCGAACATCTCCGCGGCCGCTTGGGCCGCCTGCAGGAATGCGTCTCCTCGATTGCCGGCCGCGAAGCCGCGATGGACCGCACCCACGCCGCCGGCACGCTCGCGGCGAAGCGGCGTTCGACCGCGCGCAAGGAACGGGGTGCCGCGGAGCTGGCGGACCTGAGGGCGCGGTTGGCCGCGGAATCGGGCGCGATGGAGGATGCCGCGATCCGTCGGCATGACAATCTCAAGGCATGGATCCAACGGGCGACCCAGGGCGCCCACGCCGGCTTGGCCCGCCGGGTGCGGGAGTTGAAGGACCGCCAGATCGGACGCCGCCAGGCCGAGACGGTCCGCACCAAGCAAGAGGCGAAGGACCTCTGGGAGCGCGCCCGCCAGGATCACCGGGAGTTCACCCAGGCGGTGGTCGCCGATGGCGAGGAGATCCGCGGGGTGGCGTTGGGAGCCCTCCGGATGATCCGCGGATTCCGGCTTTGGTACGGGTTGATGCTCCGCAAGGGGCGGCTGGTCAAGGTCCCGAAACCCGACGTCGGGCAATCTCGCGAGCAGCTGAAGGCCGAGGGGCGGGAGCAACTTGAGGCGGGCGGCAACCTGCTGCCAGCCTTGGGCCGGAACCCGCTGGCGATGCTGTTCCGCTGGGTTCCGTTGAGCGCCTGGCTGTTGCTGGTGGGCGGGGTTTTTGCGGTGATGATCTTCCGCGCCCCGGACCGGCAGGCCGCGTTCGAGTCGATGGAACAAACCATCACCCTCGCGTTGCTGGTTCCATGTGCCATCTACCTGGTGGCGATGTTCACGCTGTGGCCCGCGGTCCGCCGGATGGCGGCGGCCTTGCAGTCCGGCAGGGTTCTTGGCGCAGCGGCGGTGGCGGTCTCGGAAGCCAAGGTAACGGAACTCGGCGAGTCCCTGAAGCAGCAGCTGGCGAATCAAAGCGAGGGATTGAGCGAAACCCTCCGCGGCAGCGACGAGGTCGCCCAGGAGATGATGCAGGAGGGCCGCCACAAGATCGAGACCCAGGCGGCGCGGCTTCCGGCGAAAGCCGAAGCCTTGCACCGGCGCGATCTCGCCAAGGTCGCGGCGAAACTGGAGCAGGATGAGATGGAGATCGAGCGCTTCGCCGCTGCCGAGGAAGCGGCGCGCGAAGAGGAATTTGCAGCCGGCATGCGGGATGCGGACGAGGCGCGGGAACAGGAACTTGCCGGGCTGGTCGCGGAGTGGGACGAGCAGGTGAAGCCGCTTCACGCGGAACTCGCCGGGCTCGCGGCCGTGGCGGACGAACGTTTTCCGGCGTGGACCGCGGAAGGCATCGACGCGTGGTCGCCGCCCGAAGAGGCGGAGCGCGTGGTGCCCTTGGGTCGCTTGAAAGTTTCGTTGAGGGAGCTGGCTGGCGGGATGCCGGAAAGCAGCCATTTCACCTGGGTGGCGCCGGAGGAATTTGAAGTCCCGCTGGCGCTCGGGTTCCCGGACCGGGCCTCGCTTTCCATCGACGGTGATGCCTCGGCCGCAGCGGCGACCATCAACGAAGCGGTGTTGCGCTTGCTTTCGTCCCACCCGGCGGGGCGGGCGGTTTTCACACTGATCGATCCGGTCGGCCTCGGGAAAGATTTCGCCGGGTTGATGCACCTCGGGGATTACGAGGAGACCTTGATCCACGGCCGGATCTGGACCCAGACGACGCAGATCGAGGAGCGCCTGGCCGAGATCAACGAGCACATCGAGAAGGTCATCCAGATGTACCTTCGCAACGAGTATGAGACTCTCGACGAGTACAACGAGCAGGCCGGCACGGTGGCCGAGAAACACCGCTTCGTGGTGATCTCGGGATTCCCGGCCGGCTTCAGCGAAACGGCCACGAAGCGTCTGCTCAGCATCGCCACCAGCGGCGCGCGCTGCGGCGTCTACCTGTTGATGCATCGCGATGCCACTCAGGCAGTCGAACCCGCCTTGGCCGAGGTCCTCGACAAGGCGTGCCTGCGCCTGATTCCCGAGGGCGACGGCTACCGCGTCGCCGGGCTTCCCGCCGGAGCGGACCGGGCGGTCCTGGCAGCGCCGCCCGCGGGCGACCTGGAGTCGGCCCTGGTGCATCGGCTGGGCAAGGCGAGCATCGACTCGAACCGGGTCGAGGTGCCCTTCAGCCACATCGCGCCGCCGGAAGAGGAGTGGTGGACCCACGGCACCGGCGAGGAGCTGCGGGTGCCGATCGGCCGCAGCGGAGCGAAGAAGTTCCAGTGGCTTGCGCTCGGCAAGGGAACCCGTCAGCACGCCTTGATTGCGGGCAAGACCGGGTCCGGGAAGTCGACCTTGTTTCACGTAATGATCACCAACCTGGCGCTGTTCTGCAGCCCGGACGAGGTGGAGTTCTACCTGGTCGACTTCAAGAAGGGCGTCGAATTCAAGTGCTACGGCAGCAAGCGGCTGCCGCACGCGCGGGTGGTGGCGATCGAGAGCGACCGCGAGTTCGGCCTGAGTGTCCTGCAGCGGGTCGATGACGAACTGCGGCGGCGCGGCGACCTTTTCCGCAAGGCCGGGGCGCAGGATCTGGCCGGCTACCGCAAGGCGGCGGGCGAGCCCATGCCGCGGACCTTGCTGCTGATCGACGAGTTCCAGGAGTTCTTCACCGAGGATGATCCGGTGGCCCAATCCGCGTCCCTGTTGTTAGACCGGATCGTGCGCCAGGGCCGGGCCTTTGGAATCCACGTGATCCTCGGATCGCAGACATTGGGTGGCGCCTACACCCTGGCTCGCGCGACCTTGGGCCAGATGGTGGTGCGCATCGCGTTGCAGTGCAACGAGGCGGATGCCTATCTGATCATGGACGACGACAACCCGGCGCCGCGCTTGCTGACCCGCCCGGGCGAGGGGATTTACAACGACAACGCGGGAGCGCTAGCCGCGAACAGCCCGTTTCAGACGGTGTGGTTGTCGGAGGACGAACGCAACGACCTGCTCGACCGGGTGTCGGAGAAGGCGTCGGGGGCGGGCCTCAAGCCTGCGGCTCCGGTGGTGTTTGAAGGCAACGCGCCGGCTGACATCCGCGCGAACCTTGAATTGGCGGAATTGCTGCACGCCCGGCCGGTGGCGTCGCCGGCCGAGGCGCGGGCATGGCTGGGCGAGCCGAACTCGATCAAGGGGCCGACCGAGGCCCGCTTCGCGCGGCGCAGCGGCAGCCACTTGCTCGTGGTAGGGCAGGCGGACGAGCGGGTCTCGTCGATTTTGGAACTCGCGCAGCTCTCGCTTGCTGCCGGCCAACCGGCCGGAGCGGCCCGTTTCGTGGTCCTCGATGCGGCCGGCGGCAGCAAGAAGTTGGCGGGCTTGCTACCCCACGAGGTGAAGATCGTGGGGACGGCGGGCGTGGCGGAGGCTTTTGCCGAACTTGCGGAGGAGTTGGAACGACGGTCCGGTGGCGAGGGCGATGCCGCCCCGATCTTCGTGCTGGTCCACGGCTTGCAGCGCTTCAAGAAGCTGCGGCAGGAGGATGATTTCCTGTTCTCGATGGACGACGGCCCGAAAGGGCCCGAGCCGTCGAAAGTCTTCGCGGACATCGCCAGTGAGGGCGGCGCACTCGGCATTCACCTGCTGGTCGGAATCGACACCTGGAACAACGTCAGCCGCTGGATCCCGCGCAAGGTGATGGCGGAGTTCGAGATGCGGGTCCTGTTCCAGATGAGTGCCAACGATTCGGCGAATCTCATCGACTCGGCAGCCGCCGGCAGTCTCGGGTTGCACCGGGCGCTCTTTTACAATGAAGCGTTGGGGACCGAGGAGACCTTCCGTCCTTATGCCGACCCGGAAGGGGAGTGGTGGCAGGATTGCGCGGACTTAATGAAGGCCGAGGAAGTCGGGACGAGCTGATGGTGGCGGTTCGTCCGCACATCTGCCTCCATCCGTCAAAAATCAGGAACCTGCTCCCGCGGGGAAATCCCGTCTCAGAAGCCGATCATCGAGACCAGTTCCTCGTCGCTGTATTTCGCGAGGTGATCGGAGGCGGCGAGGAAGATCTCGGTTTCGTAGTCCTCCTGGAGATCCGCCAGCGACGGGTCCGCCGCAACCGACCGGGCGACCTCGGTGGCGGGGCGGCCGGGATCGGAATTCAGCACGAAAACCATGGCTGCCACCGCGGCGGCTCCCGCCAAGGCGCTGCCGATGGAAACCGGCAGGATCAAACGGCTCCACCAAGGCTTTGCCGGTTCCTCGAGCCGTGCGGCGCGAAGCACGTTGGCTGCAAAGTTCGGTCCGGGCCGGGTGGCCGGGCTCTGGCGAAGGAGCTCCCAGAGGGGGTCCTTTTCCAAATCACCGTTGTTCGAGTCGTGCTTCATGAGGAGTGGAAGGCAGTTTCTACGCCGGGTAACCCGGCTGCGAGGGAAAAGTTGCGTGGCGGCATTCAAACGCCCCGCCGGTCGCCCCACAACCGGACATGGAGGCGGTCGCAGAAGCGCCAGCCATGCCGGAGGCAGGGCTCGACGAGCTCCAGCGCGTGGCGGTCGAGTTCGCCGGCGGTGCGGCCTTCCGGCATCACCAGCACCTTGTCCGCGGGGATGCCGTGGGTGGCGAGGAAGCCGTCGATCTCGTCGAGGTCGCCGCGATGGCAGGCGACGAACTTGAACCACGCCTTGGGATCGGCGGCGAAGCCGGCGAGGACCGCGGGGACCGTGCGGAGACCGGCGTCCATGCCGGAGTTCGCCAATTTCGGCGAGACATTGAATTGGTTCACGGCCTCCCGGAAGGCGGCCGTGGGCATCCGGGTGCCGTTGGTCTCGACCTCGAAAACATAGCCGGGATCGATGGCGCGCAGTCCGCGGATGACCTCCAGCCAGTCGTCCTGCTGGAGCAGTGGTTCACCGCCGGTCAGAACCACCCGCCGGCACGGGAACCTGGCGACTTGAGCGACGATTTCATCCGCGGTGCACTCGATCGTCACGTCCGCCTTGCGGTGCTTGCGGTAGGCGGGGTCGGCGTCCTTGTCGTGCGGCCACGGGGTGCCCTCGAAGTTCCAGGTGTGGTCCGTGTCGCACCAGCGGCAGTGGAGATTGCACAGGGCGGCGCGGATGAAGACGGCAGGCAGGCCGGCGGACACGCCCTCACCCTGCAGGGTGTGGAAGATTTCCGGGCCGTCGTTGAGGCGCGCGAGGAGCATGGCGGGAGGATGACCGGGGAGATCGGCAGGTCCAACCCCGAACATCGAAAGGCCTTGAGAAGCGGCTCGCGGCCGCCTTTAGGTTCTGTCCATGAGCATCATCACCGGCCGGGGCGACGAGGGCGAAACCGATCTGTTGTTCAACCGCAGGATCGGCAAGACGTCGCGACGGGTCGAGGTGCTGGGGACGGTCGACGAACTCAACGCCGCGCTCGGGCTGGCCCGGGCTGCCGGCGCGAATCAGGAGGTGGAAGGGGTGATCGATCGCGTGCAAGAGCTGCTGGTGGCGCTGATGGGGCAGTTCGCCTGCTTGCCGGAGGACGAGGCGAGATACGCCGCCGCCGGGTATGCCGCGGTCGGCGAGAGCGACTTGGAGTGGGTCGAAGCGACGGCCCGGGACTTCGAACGGCGCGGGGTGGTGTTCAAAGGCTGGGCCCGGCCCGGGGTGGAGCATTCGCTGGCACGGGCGGGGATGGACCTGGCCCGGACGACCGCCCGGCGGGCCGAACGGTCCGTCTTGCTGCTCCATGAAGGCGGGGAGGACGTCCCGCGGGTTCTCCGCCTTTTCTTCAACCGTCTGTCAGATCTCCTGTGGATTCTTGCCCGTTCGGCCTGAGGATTACCCAGGTGGCGCCCCAGCCGCCGGCTGCAGCCGGATAATGGAACTCCTCGACCTCGGGGAGCCGCCGCAGCAAGGCGTGGACGCCTTCCCTCAAGGTGCCGGTTCCCTTGCCGTGGATCACCCGCACCCCGTGGATGCCAAGCCGCCGGCACTCTCCGAAGTACTCGGGCAGCAGCTCGCCGATCTCGGAGGGCCGGAACGTGTGCAGGTCGAGTTCGTGGGTGATCGGAAGGCGGTGCGGCTCGTCGCTCACCCCGGGATTCTCGCTGATCCAGTGCCCGGATCCAAGTCCTCGCCCGAGATATTGATTTTTGCCTTTGCAAGCGTCCGGCCTTCGCTTAGTTCTCCCGCCCGCCGGTAAAATGGTGGCCGTAGTTCAATGGTAGAGCCCCAGATTGTGATTCTGGTTGTTGCGGGTTCGAGTCCCGTCGGTCACCCCACCTTCTTTTTCGGAAGCACGGGTAGCTTTGGTTGAAGGAGGCGGAAGCGGATGGATTCACCGTATGGAAAGCCTCGAGAGTCGACTCGGATACAAGTTCCGCAATTCGCTTCTGTTAGCCGAAGCGATGACCCATCCGAGCTTGGCTTACGAGTCGCAGCGGCCGCACTTTGACAACCAGCGGCTTGAGTTTTTGGGCGATGCGGTGCTCCAGCTGATCCTGACCGAGGATCTTTTCAAGATGTTCCCGGACTTCCCGGAAGGGCGCCTGACCAAGCTGCGCTCGCAGCTCGTGTCGCGCCGCGCACTGGCGCGTTTCGCCCTGACCATCGACCTCGGCAGCTACGTGTTGCTGGGGAAGGGCGAGGAAGCCACCGGCGGCCGCCGCAGGATGTCGACGCTGGCCGACGGCTTCGAGGCGCTGATCGGCGCGGTTTACCTCGATATCGGATATGACGGCGCGCGCGACCTCGTGCTGCGGCTGTTCCAGGCCGAGATCGAGGCGCTTGCCGGCAGCCCCGAGGAGCGGAATCCCAAGGGCGAGCTGCAGGAATCGCTGCAGGCGATCCACCCGCAGGCCCCGTCCTACCGCGTGCTCGGCGAGTCCGGGCCGGACCATCGCAAGGTGTTCCAGGCCGAAGTCTCGTGGCGCGGCCAGGTGCTGGCGACCGGTAAAGGCAAGAGCAAGAAGGAAGCCGAGGCGCGTGCCGCCAGCGAGGCGCTCAGGACGCGCTTGTGGGAGAAGTCCTGAATCCCGTGGTTCACCAGCCGCCTTGTTCATGGCGGCAATCCGGGGAGCGGCTGCTAGGGCGATTCCACCGCGTGGATGCTGATGCCGTGTTCCTGGCAAAGCCGGGAAATCGTGTCGCGTTCCAACAGCAAGGTCTTCCGCGCTTCGACCGCGATCGCCCGCACTCCGGCGCCAAGGCAGGTCTCGATGGTTTGCGGTCCGACCACCGGGACGTCGAAGCGGAAGTCCTGGTTGGGCTTCGACACCTTCACCAGCATCACGTCCTTGCCACGGCCGAGTTCACCGCCGCGGCGGATGCAGGCGTTGGTGCCTTCGAAGGCTTCGACCGCGAGCACCGTGCCGTGACGGACGACGACCGTCTGGCCAATGTCGAGCCGGCTGGATTCCTTGGCGATGCGGAACCCGAAGGCCGCGTCTTCCAGCTGGCGCTTCTTCATCGGCGGACCGCAGACGGGGCCGGGCGCGGGCAGCAGGTCTTCGAGGAACGTCGTGGCGGGCAGCAGCTCGATCCCGTCCTTCGCCAGTTCCTCGCCGATGCCGCCGAAAAGCGACTCGGCGTTGCGCTCCTTCAGGCGGGCCAGGAGCATCAAGGTGCGGAGGTCGGGGCGGAGGTCGAAGAGGTTCTTCGGCGCGATCTGGCCGACCATGATCGCTTCCGTGGCTTTCTGTGCCTTGAAGAATTTGATCATCTTGCCGAGCTGGCCGACCCGGAACCACTCCGACGCGTCCACCAGGTCGAGGAAATCGGGCGCGGTTTCGTCATGAAAAGCCGCTGCGACAAGTCGCACGTCGGGACATTTGGACCGGGCCGCACGGGCGAAGGTTTCCGGGTAAACGCCGTTGCCCGCGATGATGCCGATTGTCCGTGTGTCCGCCATGCCTCGAAACCCGGAGGGGGATACCCCGTAGCGGCTGTGGGACTCGAACCCACACTCGTTAGAACTCGATTTTGAGTCGAGCGCGTCTACCAATTCCGCCAAGCCGCCCTTGGGTGACGGGGATGTAATGGAGGCCGGGCCGGACAGGCAAGCGGCAAGTCGCATCAACTGGGAAAAGAGTGCCCCGCCCCGGCGAGCCCGGATTCTCCCCCCAGATCACCCGGGTTCTGACCCGGGACGAAGCACGGGAACTATCGCAATTCTGGCGCCTTCGGCAACACCGATCCATGGCGATGAAGTGTTTCCGTCACCGCTTGTTCACGATAAAAGGCCAAAAGTTCGATTTTTCCGGAGAAAACCGGCCGATTCGACACCAGACGGACACCCGCCGCGGTGGCAGCCACCCGGATTCCGGGCGTGGCACCGGGGGCCCGGAGGACGGCACAACCGCAAGCCGCGAGCCGGGCGGCGAGCTCCGCGTCGGTCTCCTGCACGAAGGGCAGGCGTCCACCGGGGATCGACGTTCCGGCGGGTAGAGAGATCTCCAGTTCCAGGCCGGCCGCCGTCGCGGCCAGGATCATCCGCGCGAGTTCAAGGTGGTTGCCATTGCCCCGGATCACGCAGCGCGGGAACGGGCGGTAGCGGAAGATGTTCGATTCGCACTCAAGCCCGGACGGGTCGTGTTCGATGTCGAACTCGCGTTCGATCCACCACGCATCGCTGCCGGCGGCGGCGGCCAGCGAATCGAGATCCGCGCCCTCGAAGTGATGGCGGAAACTTCCAAGTAGTTCGTTGATCCGTGGCGACGGCGTGGCACGGAGTTGTGGCAACCCCTCGTTGTGCCAGTGCACGAAGAGCGGGACATAGTTCGGCCCGCCGGCCTTGGCTCCAGATCCGAAACACGACCGCTTCCAGCCGCCGAAGGGCTGGCGCTGGACGATCGCCCCGGTGATCGGCCGGTTGATGTAGGCATTGCCGACCTCCACCTTCTCGCGCCAGCGGGCGATCTCACGGCGGTCGAGCGAATGAATCCCGCCGGTGAGGCCGAAGTCCGAGTCGTTCTGGATCTGGATCGCGTGGTCCAGATCGAGGGCGCGGACGACCCCCAGCACCGGGCCGAAGCATTCGGTGCTCCGGAACCAGCCGTCGGGGCGCACGCCCAGCTTGATGCCGGGCGACCACAGGCAGGGGTTGCCGTCGATCATCTTCGGCTCGAGCAGCCACTCCTCGCCGGGTTCAAGCCGGGTGAGGGCACGGCCCAAGGCATCGCCGGGTTCGCGGACGACGGGCGTGACGATCGAGTCGTAGTCCCACGCGGAGCCCGTTTTCAATGAGGCAGCGGCGTCCCGCAGGCGGCGCCGGAAGCCGGGGTCGTCGTATAGTTCCGCTTCGACGATGGCCAGCGACGCCGCGGAGCACTTCTGCCCGGCGTGACCGAAGGCGCTTTTCACCAGGTCCTTCACCGCCAGGTCGGGATCGGCCGCCGCGGTGATGATCAGCGCGTTCTTGCCCGACGTCTCGGCGAAGAGCGTGAGCTCCGGCTTCCAGGACAGGAACATCCGCGCCGTTTCATAGGCGCCGGTCAGGACCACCGCGCTGATGCGGGCGTCGGTGACGAGGGAGCGCCCGATCTCGTTGTCGGGGCAGGGGACGAACTGCAGGACCTCGCGCGGCACGCCGGCGTCCCACAGGGCGTTGACCATCACCCAGGCGGTGAGCTCCGTCTCGGGCGCGGGTTTCAGGATGACGGTGTTGCCGGCGGCCAGCGCGGCGAGGATGCCGCCGCAGGGGATGGCGTAGGGGAAATTCCACGGCGGGGTGACCAGCACGGTGCCCAGGGGTTCGCAGCCGAGGCCGTCGAAGGTGCCCTCGCGGGAAAAACTGCGGGCGTAGTAGTCGGCGAAATCGATCGCCTCGCTGATTTCCGCGTCGGCTTCCATCACCGACTTGCCGGCGTCGAGGACCATCGTGGCGATCGCGTCCCCGCGGCGGGAGGCGATGACCGCGGCGACCTCCCGCAGGATGCCGGCACGGGCTTCCCAGCCCGCATCCCGCCATGACGCCCTCGCAGACACCGCCACCTCGAGAGCGCGCTCGATCTCGTCGCGACCGGCGAGGGCATGGCGGTAGGGGATGTGTCCCGGCCGCGAGGGATCGCTTGCCTCGGTGCTCGAAGGGCCCGGGATGAATGCCCCGCCGATCTGCAGCGGGACCAGAGCAAGTTCGCGCAGTTTCATTGCATCGACCCGCTCGCGGACCCAGCGGACGTTGGCGGGCAGCGACCAGTCGGTGTCCGCCTCGTTCCCGAAGTTGTCTCCGGGCAGTGTGGCGGGCCGTTGCCCGGTCGCACGGTCCTGGAGGCGTTGGGGCCCGGACGGAAGTCCGTGCATCATCGCGCACGCTTCGAGGAAGCGTCCTTTTTGCCGGCTCCAGGCTTCGTCGCCCGGCGACATGCTGAACAGGTCGTGGAGGAAGTTCTCCGGCGAGGTGTTTTCATCGAGCCGGCGGATCAGGTAGGCGATGGCGCTGTGGAAGTCCTCGCGGTTCACCACCGGGGCGTAGAGCAGCAGACCTTCCGCGGCATCCCGGACCACCCGTGCCTGATGGTTCGCCATGCCTTCCAGCATCTCGAACTCGACACGGTCGTCCACCCCTTCGCGGCTCCGCAACAGCAGGCCGTAGGCGATGTCGAAGAGGTTGTGGCTGGCGATGCCAAGCCGGACCGCCCGCGTGACTTCTTTCCGGCAACCCTCGTGGAGCATCCGCTTGAAGTTGGCATCGACCTCGGCCTTCGAATGATACGGCGCGAGCGGCCAGTCGTGGATCTCTGCATCCACCTTTTCCATCGCGAGGTTGGCGCCCTTGACGATGCGGATCTTGATCCCGGCCCCGCCCGCATCGACCCGGGCGAGGGCCCAGGCATTGAGTTCGCGTTGCACCGGCAGCGCGTCCGGCAGGTAGGCCTGGAGGACGATTCCCGCCTCGAGCTCCTTGAACTCCGGCTCTTCCAGTAGTTCCCGGAAGGCACTGCAGGTCAGCCGCAGGTCGCGGTATTCCTCCATGTCGAGGTTGACGAACTTCGGGCTGCCGTCGGCCCGGCGGTGTTCCATCGCGGCACGGTAGAGCCGGCGCAGCCGCTTCTTGATTTCGAACAGGGTTTCGTCCAGGGCGACCAGGTGGATCTGGCTGAAGATCGCCGAGATCTTCACCGAGATGTAGTCGATTTCAGGGTCCGCGAGCCGGGCGAGGTTCGCTTCCAGCCGGTGTTTCGCCTCTTCTTCGCCGAGAACGGCTTCTCCGAGCTGGTTGAGGTTCATCTTCATCCCCGCGCGGCGGCGGCGGGCGAGGTGCGAGTGGAGCTGCCGTTCTTCCGCGGGAAGAATCACGGAAGAGCTTTCCCGCCGCATCTGGCCGGCGACCAGGGGCATCACCACCTGGGGTGCGACCGATGAGGCGATCCCGCCCAGGCGCATCGCGATGCGGGACGCCGGTGGCAGATACTCCGGCACGCCGTAGTCGGCGATCAGGTCGCGGAAGCACTTCGCCTCACGGGACGCCGAAAGCGGACGGAACACCTGGTCGGCCATGGCGAAGGTGAAGGCCTTCCCGGGGGCGTCGTCCATCAGGGCCGCCATCTGCCGGGCCTGGCCCCGTTCGCCGTGGGTCTGGACCCTGATGGCGGCGGCGAGAAGTTCCATCGCCAGGGCGACCGCGTCCTGGGCCAGGTCGTCCTCCCGGGGCTTGGATTTGGAAGGGGAATTCATGATCTCACGGACGCCATTCATAACCTTCAATCTACCACGCCGGTCTTGACCGCGATCGACATCGGCGTCGGGACAACTGGCAAATTACCGTGGGATTCCGGCCGTCAAAACAATGTCAAGGAGCCGCAAGAATCCCACATTCGTGCGGTAGCCGGAACGCCGATCCGATGGAATAGTGCCTTGGCTCTCACGTATGTTGAGAAACCCAAGCCCCTTCTCTTTGAGATGCGTTTCAATTTTTTCACGTTCCTCGCCCTCGGATGTCTCGTCTCCTCGTGCCGCGAAAGCCGGAAGCCGGTTGCCGCCGGTGATCCGGCCGAAACCATGAGGGAACGGCCGGACGACGGTGGTCTGGGAGCGGCGAGCGGGGCGATCGCCACGACGGCGGGTCACGGCCCGATTTCTTTCAACGAGTCGATCCAGCCGCTGATGTCGGAGGCCTGCTACCACTGCCACGGGCCGGACAGCGGAACCCGGGAACCGAAGGACGATCCGCTGCGCCTTGATCGCGAGGAGGACGCTTTCGCGAAGCGGAAGGACGGTAAGGCGGCGATTGTTCCCGGCAAGCCGGATGAGTCGTCGCTGGTCCAAGTCATTCGCAGCGCCGACCCCGATGTCCGGATGCCGCCACCGAAGTCGCATCGCCAGCTGAAGCCGGACGAGATCGACTTGTTAGAGCGCTGGGTCGCGGAGGGGGCGGTATTCGAGGAGCACTGGGCCTTCGTTCCCCCGGTGAAGAAGTCGCCCCCGGAACAGGAGGGGGATCGCTGGTCGCGGAATCCGATCGACCGTTTCATCCTCGAGAAGCTGCGGGCCAACGGATTGCAACCGGCTCCGCCGGAGGACCCGCGGGTGCTGATCCGGCGGGCGACGCTCGACCTCACCGGGCTGCTGCCCGAACCGGGGGATGTCGAGGCCTTCGCCGCAAATCCGTCCGATGAAGCCTACGAGGCGTATCTGGACAAACTCCTGCAATCGCCGCGCTACGCGGAGCACCGTACCCGCTACTGGCTCGACTACGTACGCTATGCCGACACCCACGGCCTGCACTTCGACAACCTCCGCTCGATCTGGCCTTATCGCGACTATCTCATCCGGTCCTTCCAGCGGAACAAGCCGTTCGACCGCTTCGTCACCGAGCAGCTCGCCGGCGACCTGTTACCCGCGAAGTCGATGGATGAGCTGATTGCCACCGGCTACATCCGTTCGAATGTCTCGACCAACGAGGGAGGGACGATTCCGGAGGAGATCCAGGTCAATAACACCCGTGACCGCGCGGAGGCCTTCGGCGGGGCCTTCCTCGGCCTCACCGTCGGCTGTGCGGCGTGCCACGACCACAAGTTCGATCCGATCTCAACCAAGGACTTCTACAGCCTCGGAGCCTTCTTCAACAACACGGCCGAAAAGTCGTGGGACGAGAACATCCAGGATCCCGCGCCGGTGCTGCGGATTCCCCCGGCCGCCAGGATTCCGGAACTCGAGCAGGCCCTCGCGCGGCGCCATGATCCGGCGGCCCGCTACGAGCAGTTGCGAGGCAATGTCGAATCGGTGTTCCGCGAGTCGTTGGCAGCCGGGCTGAAGCCCGAGCCGGTGTCGCCGGACGGCCTCGAGGTTCGCCTCAAGTTCGACGAAGGGGCGGGGGATGTGGTGAAGAATTCCGCACCGGATGCACGCCCGGCATCCTACAAGGTGGAGACCAACCCCCTGGCATGGGGCGAGAACTCATGGCTGTGGCCCTCGATGCGGATGGACATCAACAGCCGGCTCGCCCTGCCGGAACAAGGCGACTTCGAGGCCGACCAGGCGTTCAGCGCGTCGTTCTGGGCGATGACGCGGGTCAAGACCGGCAATGCTGACACCGGCACCGGCTCGATGTTGTCGCGGATGGGCGACATGCAGCGCAACGCCCACCGCGGGTGGGACCTGTTCCTGGAGGGCGGCAAGTTCATCGTCCATATCGTCCACCGCTGGCCCGAGAATGCCATCCGGGTCGAGAGCGAGCCCTTCCCCCGCGGCAACTGGCAGCATGTCGGTTTCACCTACGACGGTTCCTCGAAGGCGGCCGGAGTGAAGATTTTCGTCGATGGCCGCGAGGTGCCGGTCCGCATCACCAATGATTCGCTGCAGCCCGGACAGACGATCCGCACCGACGTGCCGCTTCACGTCGGCCGGCGCGAGGACACCCAGCCGCTGCGCGAGACCCGCTATCAGGACCTCCGCGTCTATCACCGGGCGCTCACGCCGGACGAGTTCGCGCGATTGCCCTACGAGGACCTCGCTTCCGAGATTCTTGGGCGCGAGCCGGACAGCTCGAAGTGGACGAGCGACGAGAAGTTCGTCGTCTACAACCAGTGGTTCCTCGGCCGGGCCTACCCCGAGGCCGCGGCCCTGAGATCGGAGCTGGCGCGGATCGACAGTGAGATCGCCGCGATCACCAAGGACGGCGTGCCGACGCTGATCGCCCGCGAGAAGGAGTCGCCCGCCTATGCCTCGGTGCTGAACCGCGGCGTTTATAGCTCGCGCAAGGAGCGGGTCGGTGCCGCCACGCCACACTTCCTGTCGCCGATGAACGATGGATTGCCGGGCAACCGCCTCGGGCTAGCCCAGTGGCTGTTCCAGGGGGATCAGCCCCTGCTCGGCCGGGTCACGGTCAACCGCATGTGGCAGGAGCTGTTCGGGACCGGCATCGTCGAGACCGCCGACGACTTCGGGATCATGGGCACGCGGCCGAGCCATCCGGCCCTGCTCGACTGGCTGGCGGTCGAGTTCCGCGAATCCGGATGGGATGTGCGGCACATGTACAAACTGATGCTCATGTCGGCGACCTACCGCCAGGGCAGTGCGGTCACCGCGGAGAAGCTGGAGAAGGACGACAAGAACCGGCTGCTGTCACGGGGGCCGCGCTTCCGCATGGATGCCGAGATGCTGCGCGACAGTGCCCTGCAGGCGTCGGGGCTGCTGGTGGAGAAGATCGGCGGTCCGCCGGTGAAGCCGTATCAACCCGCAGGGATCTGGGATGCTGTTTCGATGCCGGAGTCGAACACCAAGAAATATGAAGCCGACCACGGCGAGAACCTCTACCGGCGTTCGATGTATTCGTTCTGGAAGCGCTTCGCCCCGCCGCCGTCGCTGGAGACCTTCGACGCCCAGGCGCGGGAGGTCGTGTGCACCCGCCGCGCCCGCACCAACACGCCCTTGCAGGCGCTGGTCACGATGAACGACCCGCAGTTCGTGGAGGCGGCACGCAAGCTCGCGGAGCGCGCGATCAAGGCGGTGGCCGACGACAACGGGCGCATCGACTTCATGGCAAAGACAACCCTCGGCCGCGGCCTGCGCGCCTCCGAGCTGCCGGCCTTCACCCGCAGCCTCGGCACCTTCCGCGCGCACTTTTCCGGCCGGCCGGACGAAGCCGCCGGGCTGCTTTCGACCGGCGAATCCCCGGTCGATGCCGCGCTGCCGCCGGCCGAGATCGCGACCTGGACGATGGTCGCGAACCAGTTCCTCAACCTCGACGAGTACGTCACGAAATGAACCATTCACCTTTCATGCACGCTTGCTCCGATCACTCGGGGGAAGGTCCGTCGGTCCTCGATCTCCCGCTTCCGGCCGATGTGAAGCGCCGCTGGCTCGAGCTCGCGACGCGGCGGCAGTTTCTCGGGCGTTCGGGGAAGGCCTTGGCCTGGGCGGGGCTGGCGAACCTGATGGCGAGCCGCTCGCAGGCTTCGGAGCCGGCACACGGCGCGATGCTGCCGAATTTCGCACCCAAGGCGAAACGGGCGATCTACCTTTACATGGCCGGCGCGCCTTCCCAGTTCGAAACCTGGGACTACAAGCCGGATCTGGCCAAGCGCTTCGACCAGGACTTGCCGGAGTCGGTGCGCGGCGGTCAGGTGCTGACCGGGATGACCGCGTCTCAGTCGAGGCTGCCGATCGCGCCGAGCTTTTTCGGATTCAAGCAATACGGCCAGGCCGGACACTGGGTTAGCGACCTGTTGCCCCACACCGCGGCGGTGGCGGATGAGTTCGCGGTGATGAAGTCGCTGCACACGGATGCGATCAACCACGAACCGGCGATCCTGCTGGCGAACTCCGGCAGCATGATCCAGGGCAAGCCGTCGATCGGTGCGTGGCTTTCGTACGGTCTCGGGTCCATGAACGAGGACCTGCCGACCTTCGTGGTGCTCACCTCGAAGCTGCCGCTGTTCGTGAACATCCAGGCGCTTTCGTCGCGGTTGTGGTCGTCGGGATTCCTGTCGCCCGAGCATGCGGGGGTGGCACTGCGCTCCGGCGGTGATCCGGTGATCCACCTTTCCAACCCGAAGGGCGTCAGCCGCGAGCTGCGCCGGGCGATGATCGACGGCGTCAACGACATGAACCGGCAACTGCTGGAACGCATCGGCGATCCGGAAACGAATGCGCGGATCTCGCAGTACGAAATGGCGTTCCGCATGCAGGCCTCGGTGCCCGAACTCACCGACCTGTCGGACGAGCCGGAGTCGATCTGGGAGATGTATGGCCCGAAGGCGAAGGAGCCGGGGACCTATGCCTACAACTGCCTGATGGCGCGCCGCATGGCGGAACGCGGCGTCCGCTTCACCCAGATCTTCCACCGCGGCTGGGACACCCACCTCGACCTGCCGAACCGGATGAAGATCCTCTGCGAGGACATCGACCGGCCGACCGGCGCGCTGATCGCCGACCTGAAGCAGCGCGGTCTTCTCGACGACACCCTGGTGATCTGGGGCGGGGAGTTCGGCCGCACCGTCTACTCCCAGGGCGGGCTGGCGCGGGATAACTACGGCCGCGACCATCATCCGCGCTGCTTTTCGATGTGGATGGCCGGCGGCGGCGTCAAGCCGGGGGCGGTTCACGGCGAGACCGACGATTTCTCCTACAACATCGTCAAGGATCCCATGCATGTCCGCGATCTCAACGCGACCATCCTGCATCTGTTAGGAGTCGATCACGACAAGCTCACCTTCAAGTTCCAGGGGCTCGAGCAAAAGCTCACGGGGGTGGAGGCGGCGAAGGTGGTGAAGGAGATCATCGCATGACATCTTTCGTCGAAGACTCCCGCGCCGTGTCACCGTAGGGATGGGATCGTGAAAGTGCTCCGATCCCTTCTTTTCCTCCCCGCATTCGCCTTCGCCCAAGAGCGCATCGAGCGTCTCGACCCGGCTCTCGACGCCATCCTCGCGCCGGATGCCGAGATCGAAACCTTGTGCACCGGCTTCGACTGGGCGGAAGGTCCGGTCTGGGACGAGGCGGGCAAGCG
Source organism: Neoluteolibacter marinus (assembly GCF_014904755.1). Lineage (GTDB taxonomy): Bacteria > Verrucomicrobiota > Verrucomicrobiia > Verrucomicrobiales > Akkermansiaceae > Haloferula > Haloferula marina. The sequence goes on along the minus strand of NZ_JACZFQ010000097.1, from coordinate 185,652 downwards.
GCTGTTGTTTTCGGACGTTCCGAGGAACACGATCTACCAGTGGAAGGAGGGGGACAGCGAAGCCCGCGTCTACATGAAGCCCTCCGGCTACACCGGCGTGGCGGATTACAGCGCGGAGCCCGGCTCGAACGGGCTGGCGATGGATGACAAGGGTCAGCTCTACTGCTGCGAACACGGTGACCGCCGGGTTTCCTATCTCACCCCGGGCGGGGGCAAGCGGACGCTGGCCGACAACTTCAACGGCAAGCGCTTCAATTCTCCCAACGACCTGGCGATCGCGGCCAGCGGCGACGTCTATTTCACCGATCCCCCGTATGGACTGCCCGGGCGCGACAAAGACACCAAGTTCCGCGAGTTGCCGTTTTGCGGGGTCTACCGGGTCACCCCGCAGGGAGTGGTCTCGCTGATCACCCGCGATCTCGATCGTCCCAACGGCGTGGCGCTTTCGCCGGATGGGAAGATCCTCTACGTCGCCCAGTCCCACGGCCCGGCGCCGATCATCATGGCCTACCCGCTCAATGCCGACGGCAGTGCCGGGGCCGGCAAGTTGTTCTTCAATTGCAAGGATCTCAAGGGTCCCGGCGCACCCGATGGCATCAAGGTCGACGCGAAAGGCAACGTTTTCTCCACCGGTCCGGGCGGATGCCTGATCCTGAATTCCGAGGGCAAGTTGCTGGGCCGGATCCTGTGCGGGCGGCCGACCGCCAACGTCGCTTTCGGCGAAAACGGCACCCGTCTTTACCTGACCTCGGACGACCGGGTCCTGCGGGTCGCGCTGAAACAGTGAGTCACGGCGCCGCCGAGGCCACCACGCGGTAGAAGCGCTTCTGCGGAAGTGCCTGTGTCCCTCGTTGGTCGGTCCATTCCAGGGTCGATCCATCGCCGGGGATCAGCCCGGAACCGGGAGTCCAAGCGGCCAGGCTTTCGCTAAAGTAGACCCGGTAGCTCCGCCCCGGACTGGTCGGGAAACTGACGGTGACGTCGCCACTCTCCGGGTCCGGTGCCGAGGCCTGCCACTCGTAGCGGTCCGGCAGGTTCGGGTTGAGGTCGTAGACGAACTCCGCGGCGGTGGTGATACCGTCGTGATCGTCGTCGCCGTCGTCAGGCGCATCGGCATCGCCGAGGTTGGCGAGTTTCCAGTCGCGATAGGCTCCGGAGTAGGTCGTGTAGGTGTAGCTCTTCCAGGTGCTGACCGAAGTGGCGGAAGCGGCGATCCTGCCATGGTAGGTGGCGGCGATGGTGGCCCCGTTGTCGACGATGTCGAAAATGCCATAGCGGCCGCCGCCTGCGCTCTCGCCTCCCGAGTAGGGTCCGCCTTTCGAAGATCCGTCGCGGGTCAGCGACGCGGCGTGGAAGACGGGAACGTGGACCCCTTCGACATAGTCTGCAGTGGCGGTGCCGTCGTCGTAGGCCAACGCATGCATGTCGCCGGCGATCACGATCAGGTTGCGGATGTTCTCGTCCTTGATGAAGTTGAGCAATTCAAGGCGCTCGGTTTTGTAGACCGACCAGTGGTCGGTGGAGGGGATGGTGCCGATGAACGGCACGCTGCTCACCCAGACCATCAGCGGCACCCCGCCGTCGCGGGCGGCGACGAGCTGGTCCTTGAACCACTGCTTCTGCGGGCCGCCCATCATCGATTTGCCCGGTCCGTCGGACTGGCTCGAGGGGTTCCGCTCCGAACGGAGGTCGGTCAGGAGGAAGCGGACCCGCCCGCAGTCGAAGGTTTGGTAGATCGCCTCATCGGGGCCGCCGGCAGGGAGGGGGTAGTGGGGAAAGGCCTCCCGGTAGACCAGGCGGTGGGCGGTCCTGCCGGTGCTGTTGCGGTCCGAGGTGTTGCCCGAGTAATCGTGGTCGTCCCAGATGTAGGCGATCGGAAGCTTCCGCACCATCTCGCCGAATTGCGTGCTCTCCGTGACCATGTCGATGTAGTTGTCGCGGTAGGCATCGGGATCATCGACATTGGTGTTCTTGTAGTTCAGGTCGCCCATTGCGATGAAGAATCGGACGTCCTCGTTCCGGATCGCGTCGAAAACGAACTGCCCCGGTTCGTTCCAATAGGTGCAGGAACTGAAGGCGAAGCGGAAAGATGCGGGACCGGCCGCCGGCAGCGTCTTGAAGGTCCCGGTCCGCGCCGGATCCGTCTGCAGAATCCCGTCGAGCTCCAGCGCGTAGTGATAGCGGCGATCCGGTGCCAGGCCGGACAGATCGAGGCGGACATTGTTCCCCGACTCGCCCGACGACTGCACCGTCGGGGAGTAGACCGGATTGCTGAAATCCGGGGCGGCGGATACGACGAGCCGGGCCTGGATCCCCGCGCCGTCGAGGTGGGCGGTCACGGCGATCGCATCCGGGGTGACCGCGCCGCACCATGGGCCGGAAGCGATTTCGGCGGCAGGGACGGGCGCGATGGCCAGGCCGGCGGCCAGGATCGCGTGGTGAGGCGGGATTCTCATGGCGGAGATTCGTTGGTCGGGGCGCCGCCACGAGCTCGCGGCATCCACCCAGCGTGGAGGGCCGCTTGCAATCGACATGATGCCCCGGGATCCGCCGGGAGCAAGCCGGCAGTCGCCCCGGACCGTAACCGCCGGTCGGTTCCCGCTGACACAGAGACTTGCGAGATTCCAGGGGATGCGGTTGTAATTTGCGGATCATGAAACTCCCTCTCCTTGCATTGGTTTGCACCCTTCCGATCACCGCTGCCGAGCTTCCGTCGATCGACGCGATGACGTCCGCCGCCGAGGGGTTTCTGGGCACGCTTGACGCGGCGAAGCGGGAGAAGGCCGCCTTCGCGTTCGACAGCGACCAGCGCGAGAACTTCCGCTTCACGCCGCAGACCCGGACCGGCTTGCCGCTGGGTGATATGAGCGACGCCCAGCGTGCGGCGGCGATGAAGCTCCTGGAGGCGGCTCTGAGCGAGAAGGGCAAGTTGAAGGTCGAGCAGATCCGGACCCTCGAGGCGTTCCTGGGCGTGAAGGAGAACCGCCCCGACTACCGGAATCCGCAGAATTATTTCGTCTCGATCTTCGGCAAGCCCGGCGATGAGAAGGGCTGGGGCTGGAAGTTCGAGGGTCACCACGTGTCGCTGAACTACACGATGGCCGGAGAGGGCAAGTTTTCCGTCACCCCGTCGTTCTACGGGGCGAATCCCGGCGAAGTCCGGGAAGGGGAGCACAAGGGGCTGCGGGTGCTCAAGGAGGAGGATGAACTTGCGAAGAAGCTGCTCGCGCTGCTTTTGGAAGGGGAGAAAAAGGCGGTGCTCTTCACGACCCTGCCACCGGCCGAGATCATCACCGCGGAGTCGCGCAAGGTCACGGCCACGGAGCCGGTCGGCGTCGCCGCCGCGGACATGAACGGCGCCCAGAAGAAGGCGCTGTTCGAGCTGATCAGCGCCTACACCGGCCGCCACCGCAGCGACCTCGCGGAGGCCGACATGGAAAAGATCGTCGCGGCCGGGGTCGACAAGATCCACTTCGGCTGGGCCGGCGGTACCAAGCGGGGCGAGGCGTGGTATTACCGGGTGCAAGGTCCGACCTTCATCATGGAGGCCGCCAACACCCAGAACGATGCCAACCATGTCCATGCCGCGTGGCGCGATTTCGATGGCGACTTCGGCCGCGACATCCTGGCCGAGCACTACCAGCAGCACGAGAAGGACCACGGCGATCACTGAGGGCGACGGGGCCTGATCTGAATTCTTCGAATTCGCGCGAAAGATTTCCCCGGTTTCCGGTAAGTTCGGGTGGAGATGTCCGCCGAACCGCACAATGCCGAGGAAATGATCGTGGGCCTGATCGCCCGCCATCAGCCGGAGATCCACCGCTACGTGCTCTCGTTGCTGCCCGACCGGATGCTGGCGGACGACGTGGTCCAGGAGACCAACCTCGTCCTCTGGCGCAAGGCCGGCGACTACGACCCGGCGCAGCCGTTCCTGCCCTGGGCGCTGACCGTGGCCCTCTATCAGGTCAGGGCGGCGCGTCGCGACGCCGGGCGGGACCGTCATGTCTTCGATGACTCCTTGGTCGATCTGCTGGCCGCCGAGCACGGCGCCGCCGATGCGGCCCATGCCGATCTGGAACGGGCGCTGGAAGCTTGCCTCGGGGAACTTCCGGAGCGGCAGCGGCAGCTGATCCTCGCCCGCTATGCGCCGGGAGCTTCCGTCCAGGGGCTGGCCGCGGAGCGCCGGCAGACGCCGACCGCGACCTCGCTGGCCTTGTTCCGGATCCGCAAGGCATTGGAGCGCTGCATTGAAACCAAACTCGCGCTGCCATGAAGGACGATCGGCTCGACCTCCTGATCCACGCCCTCTTCGAGGATGCGCTCGGCGACGATGAGCGCGCCGAACTGAATCGCCTGCTTGCCGCCGATCCTGATGCGCGGGCGCGCTATCGTCGTGCCGTCGCCGTCCACGGGGCATTGATCCGCCGCTCGGCCGCCTTGCCGGCGTTCGTGGATGACACGGCCGGCGTTCCGGGGCAGCGAAGCATTCCTTGGAAGAAGTTCGCGGCGGTTGCCTTGATTCCGATCGCCATCTTCGGGTTCGGCTTCAACGACCTGATGGCCGTCCGGAAACGCCTGCCGCAGGCCGAGGTGCTCACCCTCACCCGGGCTGTCTGGCCGGAAGGTTCCCGCGGACTTGCACCCGGAAAGCTGGCCGCCGGGACCCTTCACGAACTGGCCTCGGGGATGGTGGAGATCGGTTATCCCAGCGGCGCTCGCGTGGTGCTGGAGGGGCCTTGTCGCTTCAATCTCGAATCGAAGGAAGCGCTGACCGTGCTTCATGGCCGCGCCTCGGTCCACGCGCCCGACGGCGCCGAGGGCTTCCGCATCGACACGCCCGGTGGCCGCTTCATTGATCGCGGCACCGAGTTCGGGGTTGCGGTGGGCAGCGACGGCCGCAAGCCGGTCGTGCTCACGGAGGTCTTCAAAGGCGAGATCGATGTCCGCACCGGGAGTGCCTCCGACATCCGTCTGGTGCGCGGCGAAAGCCGCGTTGTCGCCGACAACGGGAAGCTGCTCGAGACCCTCGACGAATCGCCGGTGAGGCTCGCCAATGCCCTGCACCGGCCGGTTTCCTCCGCGGCTTCCCCGGGCGAGAACCTCGCCTTCGGCAAGCCGGTGCTCAGTCCCGGCTACTGCATCCGCCCTCACGGTTCGGTCTTTCCGCCCGACAACCTCACCGACGGCCGCCTCGACGATTCCGGGGTCCCTGGCGACTGGTCCTTCTGGCTCGCTCCGGATGGCGAAGATGGCGAATTCACGGTCGACCTGATCACTCCGACCGCGGTCTCGAGGGTTTCCCTGCAGAACACCAGCAACCGCACCATCGGCGATCGCGGGACCGCCGGCTTCAGACTTTTCGGGTCGCTCGACAACAAGACGTTTTTGCCGCTGACCGAAGGCACGCTGCCTGCAATCGACCCGGCGGACTACGACAAGGAGTTCCCGTTCCACGACTTCACGTTCCCGGCCGTGGAGGTCCGTTACGTCAAGTTGGTGGTGACCGCCCACCTGCGCCACCCCCGCCGGCCGGCGGATCACCCGTGCCAGGGCGGGGGGCTGAACGAGATCAGGATTTTCGAGAGATGAGATACGGGATTGCCATCATGTTGCTGTCGGCGTTGCCGGTGTGGGCGAAAGTGGACTTCGCACACGACGTGCGTCCGATCCTCAACGCCCATTGCACCTCTTGCCATGGCGGGGTCAAGGAGGCCGGCGAGGTGTCCTTCATCTACCGTGAACAGGCCTTGGGGAAGGGGGAGTCGGGGAAGCCGATCATCGTCCCCGGCGATCCGGCGGCCTCGGAACTGATGGTGCGGGTGCTGTCCGGAGATCCCGACGAAGTGATGCCGAAGCCCGAGCATGGCCCGCCGCTCGCGAAGGAGGAGATTGAGACCCTCCGCACTTGGATCGAGGAGGGGGCGGAGTGGGGCGAGCATTGGTCCTTCGTGGCTCCCGTGCGCCAGCAGCCGCCCGCGGTGAAGGATGCGGCCTGGCCGCGCAACGACATCGACCGGTTCCTGCTCGCCCGGATGGAAAGCGAGGGCCTGGAACCCTCCAAGGAGGCCGCCAAGTCGGTCTTACTGCGCCGGCTGTCGCTGGACCTCACCGGCCTGCCGCCTTCGGTGGAAGAGCTCGACGCCTTCCTCGCCGATTCCTCGCCGGATGCCTATGCAAAGCAGGTGGACCGACTCTTGGCCTCGCCCCATTTCGGCGAACGCTGGGCGAGTGTCTGGATGGACCTCGCCCGCTATGCAGACTCCGAAGGGCTCGGCGTCGACCGCCGCCGCGAGGTCTGGAAATACCGGGACTGGCTGGTCGACGCCTTCAATCGCGACCTTCCGTTCGACCAGTTCACCATCGACCAGCTGGCAGGCGACCTGATTCCCGATGCCAGTCTGGAACAGAAGATCGCCACCACCTTCCACCGGCTCACCCAGGTCAACGACGAGGGCGGCACGGATGACGAGGAGTTCCGGGTCAGCGCCGTGATGGACCGGGTCGCGACGACCTGGGAAGTCTGGCAAGGGCTGACCTTCGGTTGCGTCCAGTGCCACAGCCATCCCTACGATCCGATCAAGCACGAGGAGTATTACTCGTTCATGGCCTTCTTCAACCAGACTGCCGACGCCGACCTTTCGGAAGACCTGCCGAAGCTCAAGGTGCCCCTGGACAAGGCGCGCTATGCCGAAGCGAACGGGCTGCAGGATCAGGTGGCGGCTGCCGAGTCGGCGCTCTTCAAGATCCGTGCGGAGATCGATGCCGCGACCCGCTGGAGCCCCGCCAGGTCGATGACGGCCACCGCCCAGGGCGCCAAGTTGCGGATTGCCGAAACCGGTGGCATCGAGGAGTACCGCTCCGACACCAATGCGGCGGCCGGCGCGACCTATCAGCTGACCTTTCCGGCGGATCTCAGTCAGCTCACAGCCCTCCGGGTCGAGTTCCTGCCGCTCGACGAGGACGCCGCGGCGCATACCCCGGAATGGGGGGCGATCCTCAAGAAGATCACGCTGGAGATCCTCGATCCGGACAACGGGGCGAAGCCGGTTGCCCTGGCCGAAGTCATCGCGGATGAGGCGCATCCGTTTTTCGATCCCAACGGGTCGTTGAAGGACAGCAACCGCGGGTGGGGAACCTACTCGAAAACCTTCGGCCCGCGCCACGCGACGGTGGTGCTGGCCGAACCGCTCGACTTGCCGGAGGGCTCGAGGCTGCGGGTGACGATGAAGAACGGTCCGTCGATCATCGCCAGTTTCCCGATGGTCTCGAAGCGCGGCCGCATCTCCCTGACCGACCAGGCCGCTTGGATCACCCACCGCAAAGAGGCCGAGGTGCTGCGACTGAAGAAAGAGCTTTCCGACGCCCGTGCGGCCCTCCGCAAGATTCCGGCCACCAGCGTGCCGGTCATGCAGGAGCGGGACCCCCGGTTCTCCCGCAGCACGCGGGTGTTCAATCGCGGCAACTGGCTCGACAAGGGCGGGATCGTGGAGAAACCGGGAACCCCCGAGGTCTTTCCCCGGCTCCACGCCGCGTCGGAAGTTCCCAGTCGCCTCGATCTCGCGCGTTGGATCGCCTCCCCGGAGAACCCCTTGACGGCCCGCGTGGCGGTCAACCGGATGTGGCTCGAGCTTTTCGGCATCGGCATCGTGCCGACCCCGGAGGATTTCGGCTCCGCGGGTGAAAAGCCCACCCATCCCGGGTTGCTGGACACCCTGGCGGTCCGCTTCTCGACGGAAATGCAGTGGAGCGTCAAATCGTTGCTGCGGGAGCTGGTGACCAGTGCCGCCTACCGGCAGGACGCCACCGTCACGCCCGCGCTGGCGGCGAAGGACGCGGACAACCGCCTGCTCGCCCGCGGGCCGCGGCAGCGGCTGACGGCCGAGATGGCCCGGGACAACGCGCTGGCGGTCGGCGGCCTGCTGGCCCCGGCGGTCGGAGGTCCGCCGGTGCATCCCCCGATCCCGCCCGGGGTCTGGACACCGTTTTCCGCGGACTCGTGGAAAACCCCGGAGCCCGGCCAGGCCGATCGCTACCGCCGCTCTCTCTACACCTACTGGAAGCGCAGTATTCCCTATCCGTCGTTCGTCACCTTCGATGCCCCGACCCGTGAGCTGTGCTCGAAGCGGCGGCTGGTGTCGAACACCCCCTTGCAGGCGCTGGCCGTGCTGAACGATCCCGCCTTTCACGAATGCGCCCAGGGGCTCGCCCGGCGGATGAAGTATGACGTCACGGGGGATCTCGATGCCCGTTTGTCATTCGGTTACCGCGCGGCCACCTCGAAGGACATCACCGCGGACCGCCTGGATGAGCTCCGCGGCTTGTTCAAGGACACCGAGCAGCGCTATGCCGCCGATCCCGGCACCATGAACGGCATGGCCGGTACCCCGGACGGGGCCGCCTACACGATCGTGGCTTCCGTTCTTCTCAATCTCGACGAAGCGATCACCCGATGAACCTCTTCCAGCACCTCCGGCAGGAGGAACTCCGGCACCTCACCCGCAGGCACTTCCTCCGCAACTGTTCGACCGGGCTCGGCGGGCTCTGGCTCGCGAGCCAGGGCATCGCGGCGGGGGCGGGGAAGCTGAAGATCCAGCATGATCCGGCGAATCCGCTCGGCACGCTGGCGCCGTCCTTTGCCCCCAAGGCCAAGCGGGTCATCTACCTCCACATGGTCGGTGCGCCGAGCCAGCTGGAGCTGTTCGACTACAAGCCGACGCTCGCGAAATACGACGGCAAGGACTGCCCGCAGGAATATCTCGAGGGCCAGCGCTTCGCCTTCATCCAGGGGGTGCCGCGGATGCTGGGACCCCAGTTCGAGTTCAACCAGCACGGTCAATCGGGCGCCTGGATTTCCGACCGCTTGCCCGGGCTGGTGAAGCACGCCGACAAGCTCTGCTTCGTGAAGTCGATGCAGACCGACCAGTTCAACCACGGGCCCGCCCAGCTGCTGGTCCACACCGGCAACCAGAACCTGGGGCACGCCTCGATGGGATCGTGGGTCACCTGGGGCCTGGGCAGCGACAACCAGAACCTGCCGGGATTCATGGTGCTCATCTCCGGGGGGCGCTTGCCCCGGGTCGGCGCCTCGCTGTGGGGCAGCGGACCCTTGCCGTCGGTCTATCAGGGCGTCCAGTGCCGGTCCACCGGCGATCCCGTCCTGAATGCAGCCAACCCGCCGGGCATCACCCGCGAGATCCGCCGCAGCGCCCTGGATTCCCTCAACCGGCTGAATTCAAAGACCCACCGGGAGCTCGGCGATCCGGAGATCGTGACCCGCATCGCCCAGTACGAGATGGCCTACCGCATGCAGGTCTCCGTGCCGGAGGTGATGAGCATCAAGGACGAGCCCGCGCACATCCACGAGATGTACGGGACCGAGCCCGGCAAGGAATCCTTCGCCAACAACTGCCTGCTCGCCCGCCGTCTGGCCGAGAACGGCGTTCGCTTCATCCAGCTCTTCGACTGGGGGTGGGATTCGCACGGGTCGAACCAGAGCGAGGCCATCAACCATGGATTCAAGCGGAAGTGCGAATCGATCGACAAGCCGGTGTCCGCGCTCCTCACCGACCTTGAGCAGCGCGGATTGCTGGAGGACACGCTGGTCGTGTGGGGCGGCGAATTCGGCCGCACGCCGATGCAGGAGAACCGCGGAGGCGGCAGTGCCAACGCCTTCGTCGGCCGCGACCACAATCCCAACGCCTTCACCCTCTGGATGGCCGGCGCCGGCGTGAAACCCGGGATCACGTACGGTGAAACCGACGAGATGGGCTACCATGTGGCCCGCGACCCGGTGCCGCTGCGGGACTTCCATGCGACGCTGCTCCACCTGTTCGGATTCGATCACCAGAAGCTCGTCTTCCCGTTCCAGGGGCTCGACCAGAAGCTGACCGGGGTGAAGCCGGCTAAGGTGGTGGAGGGGATCCTCGCCTGATCGGGCGGACTGGATCCGGCGCTGCATCCGTGCTAGCGAGATCCCGTGAATCGCCGTTCCGCCCTGCCGATGCCGCCCGCCGACCCGCTGCCCGGAGGGATTCGTGCGGAGGGCGGTTCGATAGCCGGCAACCCGCGGTTCCCTGCGGGCTTCGCCATCACGGTCCAGTGCTGGTCGTTCAGGAAATTCACGCTCTGGGAGGCGGTCAAGATGACTGCGGCCGCCGGCGCTCCCGCGGTGGAGATCTACCCCGGCCAGCAGATCGGCGGACCGCTCGGGCGGTTGAAGGTCGCGCCATCGATCCCGGACGATGCCATCGCGGCGATCCTCGGCCACTGCAGGGAACACGGGGTCGTTCCGGTGAACTACGGGGTCACCCGTATTTCGAAGGATGAGGCCGGGGCGAGGAAGGTGTTCGGGTTCGCCCGCAAGCTGGGCCTCTACGGGGTGACCACCGAGTCGATCGGGGCGATCGACACCTTGGAGAAGCTCGCGGTCGAATATGACCTCAAGGTCTGCTTCCACAATCACCCCAGGTTCATCGTCTACCGGATGTGGGATCCCGGCTTCATCCTCGGACGGATCGCCGACCGGCATCCCAACCTCGGCTTCTGTGCGGATATCGGGCATTGGGCGACATCGGGCCTGGATCCGCTCGAGGTGGTCCGGAACGTTGGCTCCCGGGTGCTCTCCTTCCACATGAAGGACCGCAGGGCGGTGGGAAAGTTGACCCGAGACCGGCCATTCGGAACCGGCGTGATCGATGTCGCCGCGATTCTCGACGAGGCCCGGAAACAAGGCTTCGCGGGAAATGTCAGCATCGAATACGAGCACCATTGGAAGCAATCGCTGCCGGAGATCACCCGCTGTGTCGACTTCCTCCGTACATACGCCGGTTCACTGGCTTGAGCGGGTGGAATTCCGGCGGGCGCTTGGAACGGCTATTCCTTTCCAGCCGCGGCATGGGATGTTAGGAAGCCCCGATCATGAACGATCCCTACGCTGCTCCGCCTCCGCCACCTTCTCCGCCGGCCGGCTTCTCAAAAGATGAGAAGATGTGGGCCATGCTTGGCCACCTGTCGGCCCTGTCCGAATTGCTCACCGGTGGTGTGGGCAACATCGTCGGTCCGCTGATCGTTTGGCAGGTCAAGAAGGACAGCATGCCCTTCGCCACGGCGGAGGCCAAGGAGGCCCTCAACTTCAACATCTCCTGGTTGATCTGGGGCGTGCTGCTGACCATCGTGATCATCGGTCTAACCTTCGTCGGCATCGGGCTGCTGCTCTTTCCGCTGCTTTGGGCCTATCCGGTGGTCTGGATCATCTTCATCGTGATCGCTTCGCTCAGGGCGAACGATGGCATTCCCTACCGCTATCCGTTGACCGCCCGTTTCGTCACGTGAACGAATGCCACGTCGTCACCGGCCCCGCGGGGGCCGGGAAGTCATTCCATGCGCGGGAACTTGCCGCCCGGCTCGGCGCCTGCCTGATCGACAGCGACGTTGCCACCGAGCGCCTGGTTCGCGCCGGGTTGTCCCTGGCGGGGCACGACCCTGATGACCGGGATTCGCTCGCCTACAAGACTGCCTACCGCGATGCGGTCTACGAGGCGATGTTCGACCTGGCGGTGGTCAACCTGCCTCTGGTACCGGTAGTGCTGGCGGGTCCTTTCACCCGCGAAGTCGGCGAGGAGGATTGGCCGGATCGCTTGGAGCAGCGGCTGGGCGTCAGGCCGGTGCTTCATTTCGTCTGGTGTCCGCCGGAACTGCGGCGGGAGCGGATCGTCTCCCGCGGTGAAGACCGCGACCTGCCGAAACTCCGGGACTGGCAAAGCTACGCGGCGTCCTGCCGCGAGGAGCGTCCGGTCTGGGACCACGTGTTCGTGTCGACGGGCGATCAGCGCAAGAGCTCGCCGTAAACCGCGAGGGTGCCGTCGAGCATCGCTTGCAGCGTGAACGGGTGTTCGGCAGGGACTTGAGGCGGATCATCCAGCAATCGCCGGATCACCGGCACGGCGGCCTCGGGGTCGTTCGGCGGGATTCTTCCCGCGGGGTAGAGGAGGCCGAGCTGTTCGCCGACGCCGCCGTGGTCGTAGCCCGCGACGGGCACGCCGAGTCCGAGCGCCTCGAGGGTGGTGCGGCCGAAGGATTCGGGTTGGGTCGTCAGCGAGAGCACGACCGTGGAAACGGCGAGGATTTCCCGCAGGTCGGAGCGACCTCCGGTGAAGGTGATCCGCTCGCCTAGCCCCTCGGCGTCGAAGAGGTTCCGGATCTCGTCGAGGTACGAAGCTTTCCGTGGATGAGCGCCGCCGGCAATCAAGCCGTGCAGGCTCTTGTCGTCCGCGAGTGCCTTCAGAATCCGCGCGAAGTCCTCGTGCCCTTTCAGCCGGGTGATGCGGCCGGGCAGGGTGATCAAGCGCTTGCCCGCTGCCGCCGGAAATTCGCGCTGGAACGCGTCGAGCCATTCGGCGGACGGCCGGTAGCCGTGGGGATAGTCGGCGGGGTCGATGCCGCGGTGGACGACGCGAAGCTTCCCGGGAGCGGCCTTCGGGTAGTGGCGGAGCACATGGTCGCGGATGCTTTCGGAAACGCAGATGACCCGTTCGCCGCAGGTCATGATCTCGGAGTAGCGGTTGACCGAATTGAAGCCGTGGACGGTTGTCACCAGCCGTGGCCGGGTGGAGGGATCCATGCCGCGCCAGGCAAGCCAGGCAAGCCAGGCGGGAACCCGGGAGCGCAAGTGAAGGATGTCCGGTTTCTCCTCCGTGAACAAGCGGCGGAGCTTCGGCACCAAGGCGAGCGAGGACAAGCGCTTGCGGCCGGCCGGCAGGGTGAGATGGCGGGTGCCACACTCCTCGAGCAGGCGGACCATCTTGCCGCCACCGGAGACGACGATGGACTCATGGCCGAGGGAGCCGAGGTGCCGGGCGAGTTCGAGGGTTCCCCGTTCGACGCCGCCCGACTCCATTTCCGGGATCAGTTGGAACACCTTCATGGCAGCCGCAGGGATTCGAGCACGATTTCCGCGCAACGGTCCGCCTCGCGCAGCACGCGGGGCGGGGCCGCGAGGCCGGAGCTTGGCGTCCAGTCGGCGAAGCGGGTCGCGAAGCCCTGTTCGACCAGACGGTCGATCCCGCGGGCGACGCGGCCGGCCTTCTTCAGCAAGGGGACCGGCAACAACCCGACCCGCGCGCCGCTACTAAGTGCTTCGTAGATCATCGACACGCTGTCTTCCGTGACCCAGACCTCGGCGGCCTCGGCAAGCCGCTGCGGCAGCCAGTCGCGGCCGGTGTCGACGTGGGGGTAGCAGGCGAGCGCCGGGCATTCTGCGGCAAGCTTGCCGAGGGTGCCGGCTGGGGTGCGGCGCGAATCGGTGGTCCGCCACGGCCGTCCGCCGCAGCGGCCGACGATGGTGGTCACGGCTTCCGTCACGGCCTTGCCATCCCAGCCGTGGGAACCCGACGGTCCGCCGAGAAGGATCAATCCGCCGTTCCGTTCCCGCTGATCGGGCGGCGGGACCCGGTTGAGTGCCCCGACGGTGGGAATGACGTGGTCGGGGGCCTCGCCCTTTCCCAGGTCGTGCTCGGGAATCAGGCAAAGGTCAAACAGCGCGTCGGGCAGGGTCGGCTTCATCAGCACGACGCAGGGGACGTCAAAGCGTCGGGAGAGAACCAGCAGGGCGGCATGCACCGCGTGACCGGCACCGAGGAGGAGGTCGGGCGGGCTTTCCTTGGCACTCTCGCCCCATGCCCGGGCGATCCGCTGCAGGGCGCCACGGCTTTCTTTCAGCGACACCCGGGTGATCGACACGGGCCGGATCCGGCCGATCGCTTCGGCCAACCCGTGGGATTGGTTGGCGTGCCCGGGTTTGCCATCGGACAGGATCATGATTTCCAAGGGCTCCTTCATGAATCCCGCGTCTTCTTGATCTTGATCAGTCCCGCGGCGATGTCGCGCCATTCGCCGGCATGGGTGGGGGTGGGGAAGCTGCGGGTCCAGGGCTTGCCCTTGACCCCGGTGCCGATGATCGACCTCAGGCCCAGTCGGGCTGCCGCGCGGGCAAGCCGGACGTCGCCATCGAGCAACAGCGCGAAGTCGAGAGGTGCGGGGTGGGAGGCGTCGCAGCGATCCAGCACGCCCGCCACCTGCTCGGCGGGAGCGCTCGGGTCCCACGGGAAAGCCACGAGCCGCGGGTCATCCGGCAGGCGTGGCAGCCCTCCCGGATCGAGGATGTCGATCCTGACATCCGGCCGCATCTCGAGGATCGCGGTCAGCGTTTCCAGGGCTTCCGGGCTGTTGGCGGGAAGGGTCGCGACGAAGCGGGTGGGAACCGCCGCGGCACGCGCCGCCTCGGTGGGCATTTCCTTGGTGAAGAAGCTCAGCGGTCGCTCCTTGTCGACGCGCCAGCGGTCGTGGAACCAGAACACGTCGGTCAGGCTGTCGCGCATTGCGTCCTCCAGTCCGGTCATGATCTCGGCGGTGTTCGCCTTGGCCGGGACCGGACGGATCTTGAGCTTCCAGTGGCCGGTCGATCCGCTCGAGATGGACAAGGCCACCACTGCGGCTCCGGTCCGCCGCGCCAGCAGCGACGGCAGCGGGGTGCAGGAAGACAGCCGGCCGAAAAACGGGCACAAGGCCCCGTGGCCGCCGGCGCGCTGGTCGCTCATTACGGTGACCGCGCCGCCCTCGCGCAGCAAGGCCGCCGGGCCGTTGAAGCCGTCGTGCTTGCTGAAAATCACCGCGCCGTGCTGGGTCCGGCGGTCGAGGGTGAGCTGGTCGAGGAGCGGATTCTCCAGCGGCCGGTAGATCGGTCCGCCGCGGGCGCCGACGTCGAGTTCGGGAAGGAGCTGGGCAAGGGCTTCCCAATTGCCCATGTGGGACCACACCACGACGACGCCACGGCCCGCGAGGATCGGTTCGCGCACGTGTTCCATGCCTTCGAAGGTGATGTGCCGGCGCAGTTCCGCCGGCTTCATGGTCGCGGCCCGCTGGCCGCCCAGCAGGTTGCCGCCGGAGCGGCGGAAGGTCTCCTTCACCATCTCGCGGAGGGCTGCCTCACCGGGCGGGGATGCCGCCGTTGCGATCCGCAGGTTGCGGGTCACCAGGCGGCGGTGCTTCGGCGACAGCCGCCACGCCGCATGGCCGAGCAGCCGGCCGGCCTGGACCACCGGAGTGATCGGAAACAGGCCGAGCAGCGCCTCGACTCCCCGGAACAGGGCATATTGCAGGCGATGGACCGGGGTTGCTCGTCTTGCCTGTGGTTCCGGATCGCTCATTGCCGCGCGGACTTTCGGCCTTCCCGCGCCCCGCGGCAAGCCCCGGGGCTTGCATCCTCCGGCGGACCCCCACTAATCTCGCGCCGCCCGCTCCCGTAGTTCAACGGATAGAACAAGGGTTTCCTAAACCTTAGATAGAGGTTCGATTCCTCTCGGGAGCACTGCGTGACCTGGCGGGACTTTCGTTCGTGTCAAAGGGCATTGGCCACCTTTTGACGGTCGCCCTGAAGCTGAGGGAGCCGGGCTTCAAGGCCATTTCGCCGGAGTTCATTTGCCGTTGCCAAGTGGCTTCTGCATTGACGCTGCATCCGATGCGGACGGCAAATGTCCCGTCCAATGTCGATCGAAGGTCCCCGGTGGCGTCCCCCGCCTTGAACCCATTGCATGGGGGCGCGTTGCCGTTCCGCGCTGAGGATGGGGGCTCGGATCACGAGTTCCCGGCCCGCCGGAGGCCAGAGGAGGATTTTTCCCTCTGGCGAGAGGGCCGGGAGTCCGCTTGGCCGGAGCACAACATTCAGGGGGACGCGGGGGTGAGGATGAAACTCCGGCCAGCGGTCAGGTCCTTTCCAACGATCACTCCTCCCTTGGAATCCGGGCCGGCCTTGTTGGATAATCCAAGCAGCTGGTGGTTGTTCGATGCGGCCCAGCCGTTCCCCGATGTGGGATTAACCATGGCATTCACATTGATGGCTCCAAATGCGTCCTGGAACACGTGGAGGTCGCCACCCGAGCTGATCGCGATCTCCCCGGATGCATTGATGAAAGCATTTCCCCCTCCTTCGTAGATCGGATCCCATGTGCCCGATGTCGGGCTCCAGCGCGAAATGGTATCCGGCGCGTATTTGTTGCGTCGGATCTGGGCTCCGGCAATTCTTGCCACGACGGTGCCATCGGCTCCCACATCGAGCAGCGTCAACCCGGTGCCGGGATCGGGGAGTTGGATAGGGACCAGGCTTGCCGGGTAATTGACAAAGCCGCCGTCGAAGAGCGCGGCCGGGTAGTCGCTGATCGAACTCTCGTACCACCCTCCCGACATGCCAGGAACGTCGGAAGCGAGTCCGAACATGGTTCCGGCGAGTGGAGTCCACACGTGCAGGTCGGCCGGTTGGGAGAATTGTATTCCAACCGGACCATCGGTGATTTCACCGGAGGCAATCAGGAAGTCACCCGACTCCGAGGCATCCATCAAGGCCGCGTCCGCCCCGCCCGGATCCGCGAAGTAGGAGAACCACGCCATTGTGCGGTCGGGATTCAGCTGAAGCGCACCGCAATACATGCTCCCCGAGTCGTCGTAGAGGTCGAGGGCGATCAAGTGGTTGTTGCAAATCCGGTAAGCATAGGTCGCGCGCCAAGTGGCCGGAATCCGGTTCTCTGCGTGAAGCATCGCCTGAACATCCAGCAGGTTTCCGTCCGGGAAGCTGACCACCGCGACATTGCTGCCGTAGATTCCTTCCGGGACGATTGCTCCCACCGCCGTTCCATCCGGCGAGACATCTCTCAAGTTCAGGACATCGTTCGGGTTTTCCGTGTCAATCCAGGTGACGTGGTACACAAATGGCACCTCGACGGGTGGGGGGGCTTCGTTGCCGCCGCCTCCGGGCTTCCCCTTGGCAAGGGCGTTCGCAAACATGCTGCAGCCGAGGAGGATACCCAGAACGGCTGTGCGGCGGATTTCTTCGGATTGCTTGACCATGGTAGGTGTGGTTTTCATGACCGTCTGTTTTGGTTCGATTCGACTGTATCAGAACCCATTGTTCCGGAGCGTTGCAGCCCGAGATCGTTCTTTTCCTGGAATCAGGCGAACCGGCAAATCCTGCCATGGGTGCGGAAATGAGTGCACTGGTCCGGAATGTCGCCTATGGAGTAGTTCGCCTATGAGTGAACGGTTGCTGGAAACCCGCGTGGTGAACGGGCGCATGCCGACGACAAGGTGGAGCCTTGTGCGTGCCGCCGGATCCTCCGTCACGTCTTCGGATCGCCGGAGAGCTTTGGAGCTTCTCAGTCGCGACTATTGGCCACCGATCTACAGTTTCATCCGGACTTGGGGGCATCCCCCGGAAGAAGCCGAGGATCTCACCCAGTCATTTCTAGTTTCCTTCATCGAACGGGAGTCGTTCGGCGTGGCGGATGTCGCAGATGGCAGGTTCCGGAGCTGGCTCCTCGCTGCGTTGAAGAACTTCCTGCTCAATGACAAGCGCGACCGATCGAGGTTGAAGCGCGGGGGAGGTATCGCGCATGTCTCGATCGACCGCGACCTCGGGGAAGCCTGGTTTGAGGAGGCTGGCGTTGATGGCGATTCCCCGGATACCATCTTCGAGCGGCATTGGGCGGCAGGGATTCTGGAGCGCTGTCTCACCCGGCTCGAAGAGCGATACCGGCAGGAGGGAAAGGCACAATACTTCGAGATCCTTATGCCCCTCATCGCCGGGAGTGACGACCGCGGGGGATATGCTCGGGCGGGAGCCGTGCTGGAGCTGACCGAGGGAAGCGCCCGCTCGGCCGCGTTCCGGCTGCGAAAGCGCCTTCGTGCAATTGTGCGTGATGAGATCGCCGCCACGTTGGCGGACAAGGGGGATTTGGAATCGGAGATCGATCATTTCTACGATGCATTTCGATCCAGGTGATTGGAGATGATCAATCAGCAGCAACGAGTGCCGCCGGAAGGGTCTGAAGAGGTCGGGGGATCACTCTGAACCTCCGTGAAATGCCGGATACAAGATCATGAACAAGCTGACGAAATGTCGTACCTGCGGAGCGGTGGTGCGGGGGCGCTTTGCCGATCGTCAGCTTTGTCCGAGTTGCCTTCTCGGCGTTTCCCGCGCTGTCGGGGGGGCTGTTCCCACGTGCCGGGACGATACCGACTGGGGCGAGGTGTTTCCCCATCTGGAACTCGGGGATTCTTTGCGGGATGAGCCCGGTCATCGCGCATGGTTGGCACGGAACCTCGGCCAGCTTGGACAACCGGTTGTCTTGCAGGTTGTGACCGGAGCGCAGTTGGAGGCTCAAGGGGGGAGCGGAACATTGGTGCTCCGGGCACACCAGTTCCGCGAGAAGGCTCCACCTGGCTTCGCGCCAGTTATCGAGGCCGGAGATCTTTCCGATGCCTTCTTCCTCCTTTCCTGTCGCAGTGATTCTTGGATCGATGCCAAGACCCATTTGAATTCCCTCACGTGCGAGGAACTCGAATCCAACCTGGCATCTGTCGCCGATGCCGTGGCCACAAGCCATGAGGCCGGACTATCGAGCACAATCAATCTTTCCTGTGCGTTCTACGATCCTGCGAGCAAGACGATGGTTCTAACACCGTCGCCATTTCCTCCTGCAAGGGTGGCCCCGCCTTCGGCCGACGACATGCCACCCCATCATTTCGTTCTGCACCCCGGCCTTCGACTTGGAGAGTTCATTCTAGAGGAAAGTGTGGGGGAAGGGGGCTTCGGAGAGGTATGGCGGGCCATGCAGAATCAGCCGGTCAAGCGGTTGGTTGCGCTGAAAGTACTAAAGCATGGTCTCGGTTCCATGCGTCTCCAGGCGCGGTTCGAGGTCGAACAGCAGGCGCTTGCACGTCTTGACCATGCGCACATTGCTCGCTTCTTCCATGGAGGCACCACACCAGACGGGCGTCCGTATTTCGCGATGGAATGGATCCAGGGGGAATCCATCACGGGCCACGTGCGGTCCCATCGACTCTCTCTGCCGGAGCGTCTCGGACTTTTCGAGCAGGTTTGCGATGCCATCCAACACGCCCATCAGAAAGGAATCATCCACCGCGACATCAAATCGTCCAACGTTCTGGTCGCCGGGGAGGCGGGGAGCGCTGCAGCGAAGGTCATCGATTTTGGTATCGCGCGTTGCCTGGAAGATCCGCTCTGCGAGTTCACCTTGCTTACCCACTCGGCGGAAGTTCTCGGCACTCCTGCCTCGATGAGCCCGGAACAGCTCGACGGGCAGGTTCCGGACGCCCGCACCGATGTCTACGGTCTCGGCGTTTTGCTCTACGAGTTGCTCTCCGGGTCGCTTCCTTTCAATCCGGGCCAACCGGAGGATGTCCTCCGCCGGAGAATCCGGGAAAGTGACCCTGACAAGCCTTCGAGCCACATTCTGAACCGAGCCGAATCCAAGTTGCTGAAGGGTGACCTCGATTGGATCGTCTTGCGGTGCCTCGAAAAGAATCCTGCCCGCCGCTATCCCTCCGTTTCAGAACTTTTGAAAGATCTTGAACGTTTCCGGCACAACGAGCCGGTCGCCGCTGGCCCCCCCGAACTGGCTTATCGCGCCCGGAAGTTCGTGCGGAGAAACCGGATCGCGATGGTTGCAGGGCTGATGATCGTTGCATCGCTCGTTCTAGGGCTCGTGATTTCACTCTTCGGATATTCCGAAGCGAGAGTGCAAGAAGGGGATGCCATGGCCGCCCGGGCACTTGCCGAGATCCGCCTGGCAGATTCGGAGGAAGCACGAAAAGAAGCCGAGGCCGTTTCGGTCTTCGTCCACCAGTTGTTGGATGCAGACCGTGACAACTCCCGACTCGATCTCGACCGGTTGCTTGGTCACGCGTCCGCGCTCCTGAACCGGGATGCATTTCCCAATCCTGAAAGCTGGGCCTCCCTGCAGCAAAAGGTTGCACGGCTCCACTACTGGAATGGCAGGCCCGAGGTGGCCATTCCTCTTTTGGAGGAAGTCGCCAAGTACTACGCCGAGTCGGGGAGCGGAGACGAATCCCAGTTGAGAGTCAACACTTCCAATCTTGTTGACTGCTACCGTGCCGTGGGGAGAGACCAGGAGGCCCTGGCACTGGTCCAGAAGCTCCTGAAGAAAATCGAAACGGCAGCTTCTCCCAATCCGGAGAGCGTGATCGATGCTGCGGAACAACTTAGCCTGAGTTTCGAAATCATCGCGCTTCAATGTCGGCCGGACGTGGCAGCATTCCATAGGCAGGAGTCGTTGCGCTACGCGGAACTCGTGCGGGATACTTACGAGAAGAACTACGGTGGCATTGACCAAGCTCCGTCCAGGGAGACTGCGGAGAAGTATCTGAACTCACTTGGAAAGCTGGGGCAGCTGGAACGGGCGATCCAGGGCTGCGGGGAGTTGCTGCGCCGCGAGGAAATCGAATCCGGACCATCTTCGGTATATACCACCGGGCTCATGCGCCGCCTGGCGTATCTGCATCAGGCCGCCGGCGACCACGAGAAATCGATCGAGGTTTCGAGCGCGATGCGCGACCGACTCGAGAAGGTCCTCGGGCCGGTCGGCCTCGAGACGCTGGGTGCTCGATATGATTCGTGGGCCCTCAGGGTAGTCGCCGACGAAGCCCAGCGTCCCAACCGTCAGCCGCCCGGCGCATTGATCAAAGAAGGAGAGGCGCTGTTGAGGGACCTGGAGCAACACGCCTCGATACAGAATCAGGTTGCCCAGGATACGTTTCGCACACTGCTGGTGAATTACTTTCGTGCTGGTGAGGATCAGCGGTCAATCACGCTTCTGGAGCGCTTGCTCCCGGCGGTCGAGGAGGTCCTGACGCCGTGGCACGAACGCCGGTTGGATCCCGAAACAATGTTGTTTCATAGCTACCACCGGACGGGTGCCTATCGAGAAGCGTATTCCCACTTGTGCGGGATCCTTGCGGGGCTCCATGCCGGGGATTTGGGGGAGGATGAATCCCACCTCGTCGGGCACGCCCTTGCCAGGTGCTTCTCGATGGTCGCCTCCCGGCCAGACAAACTGGACCAGATGTTGGTTCACCTTGCGGCTCGGTCGCATCTGGCGACCGGCGACCCGGCATTGGCTCGTGATCTTTTCCTTCTTTACCTGATCCCCGAGTTGCTGGAGGACCCCCTTCTCTCCGGGGACGATGAGCCTTTCATGCGGAATGACTTCAAGATGTTCGGGCTCTCGGGCTTGTCTGAGCTGCCCGAATTGCGCCTCTCGGCACCACGCGTGGCGATCTCATATCAGACGGAATGGTCCGTTTTCTGTGAGAGGGATGCCGGAGAGCCGCTCCCGGATTGGAAAGGAGCGGAGCCAGGGGAAGGCGGTTGGAGAATCCTGCAGTCACCGCTGACCAGTCAGGACAAGGCCTGCCAGCGATCCATCTGGCAGCAACGTGATGCCACGGCACCTACTCCGAGAGCCTTTTTCCGCAAGGAGTTCACATGGGAGAAGGATTTCGGGGAGCGCAGGGCTTTACTTCAGCTCCAGGCGGGAGCGGGGGCGACGGTCTTCCTCAACGGCCAGAGAATCGGGAGTTTTCCCAGTGGCAAGATCACTCCAGCGGTCCGTCACGAGTGGAACATCGGCCACGAGATCATTGGGGACACCGAGCTGGACGGGGAGGCCTACTCCATCGCGGTCTGGCTCGATAGCGCCGACTTCGTGGACGGTCGGAATGTCCTGGCGGTTGAGGTACCGCAGCAGTCAGATGAGTACTCGTTTTTGGCCAAGCTTGTCGTTTACCCGGGCCCTGGTTTCCTGGGCGATCTCTCATCTCTTTTCGCTGGATTTGATCCCACTGCGGCGCTTTCGGCCCTGCGGAGCGAAACCGGCCTCGAGCTGAAGGAGCCCATGCCGGATTGGCAACCACTTGTTCGCTCACAGCTCGCAGCCCTGGACGGTCAATGGCAGGATGTCCTCAAGATCACGGAGCCACTCCTTGCCAGGATTGATCACGGTACGAAACAAGCCCGCGTTCTCGCTCGTCTTCGCTGGTTTGCAAGGAAGCAGCTCGGCGATGATATCGCAACGCCGGATTCATTTGCGGTTGGCGTTCCAATGCGGTCGCCGGATGCGAGTTCCCATCAAATTGACCTGGGTTCCCATTACAATCTGTATCTTGACGATTCTCCCTATCGGCGACGCAGTGGAATCGGCTTCTTCCCCGATGGCATGTTGCCTCAAGAGCTGCCCGATATCATCAGAGTAGGATCACTTTCATTCGACGTTCGTGGAATGATCCGGGTGCGGGGGGCGAGGGATCCGTTATATGGAGGCGAGGGGCGCCACGATTACCTGTTGGAATTCCCTGCTGCAGTCCGGGGCATTCCGGTGGGAAGGATCACTCCTGCGATCCACTTTCTTCATGCAGGATCGGTGACCGCTGGAAACAGGAATCCGGAATGGGAGAACAGGGAGGTGATCGCGAACTACGTGATCCACTATGAAGACGGCGACACAGCGGTCGTTCCCGTCAGAGCGGACAAAGGCGTGTTCAATAATTTTTACCTTCCAAGTGACGGGACACCGCCCGAGCAATTCAGCCTGCCGCGCACGTCGGTCTGGTGCAGAAACGGCCCCTTGGAAGGCTATTACACCGTGCTGTATGTGCGATCGTGGCTGAATCCTCGTCCAGATGTTCCCGTCCACTCCATCGATGTCGTCTCCGGAGAAAAGGACACCGCATTGATGGTGTTTGGGATCACGATCGATCCTCCCGAACAGGCTTCTGAACTTCCACCTGTCGTTGAACTGGAAACCCTGATGGGTTCGGGCCTGGGACCCGGTGATGTGCGGGTAAGGAATGCATTTGAGCGCATCGATTTCTCACCGCCGGAGGTGGAACTTGAGCTACTCCGTGGTGAAGGAGATTTCCGTGGGAGGTTTGCCCAGCAGGTCTTCGTCGGCCTGGTGGAGGAGGGGCTGAAGCAGCGGGAGGGTCTCACGCTCCTGAAAGGGATGGCAGGTCTTGGTCTCGAAGCGGACCAAGCCACGCAGGAATCGTTCTTCGGGCGTATTCTGGAGACATTCCGGCATTCTACCCCGGATGATCAGGCCAGGATTATGTGCCGTATCCTGCTCCTCCCTGGCTCGCGGGAGGATCCCGATCTTGTGGACGCCGGGGTGTCCTTGGCCCGGAGAGCAATCGAATTGGACCCAACGGACATGAACACCTCGGTCGAGAGGGCTCTTGTCGCCTATCGCTTGGGAAACTACGCCGACGCTTGGTCGCTGATTGAAGCCGCGCCTGAAACCGAGGATCCGGATACCGCGCGCATGTTGCTGTTGCTTCGCGCCATGACTGCGGCGCAACGGGGTGATCGCCGGGAAGCGCTTTCTGCTCTTGAGGCGGTCCGACCGGTCATCAAGCGACGCGAGGCAGAAATCGGAAGAGGGAACATCAACGCATCGTGGCACGTCAACGTCATTCACCGCCTCTTCCTTTCCGAGGCCGAGGACCTGATGGTTTCGAAGCAAGCTGATTGAAATTGGCTTCACTCCTTGCCTGCGAACGTCGGTAGCAACGGGCCAGGCTACCTTGGAACCAAAAACCAACCGGATCGTGCGAGCCCGTCCTTCAAAGCAGCCAAGGTGGAGCTAACCCGGAGGCCACTGCATCTGGCGGCCGGCGAGGATGTGGATGTGGAGGTGGGGAACCGCCTCGCCGCCATCGGGGCCGTTGTTGATCACCAGCCGAAAGCCGTCGCCGGCGATGCCTTGTTCTCGGGCGATCTTTCCCGCCGTGAGCATGAGGTGCCCGAGCAGGGCCTGGTCCCCGAGGCCTCCCTCGGCGATGCGGGGAATCGGCTTGCGGGGAATGAGCAGGAGGTGGACCGGAGCTTGCGGGGAGATGTCCTTGAAGCAGATGCAGTCGGCGTCCTCGTAAACGATGTCGGCCGGGATCTCGCGGTCGCAGATTTTCTCGAACAGGGTCTTTTCCATGAGGGGAGGTGGCTGCCGGCGGCTAGCGCTCGTTGTCGACCCGCAGCCGCAAGGGCCGGTGGAAGGGGCGGTTCTCGCGGTCGAGGTTGCCGAGGAAGCTGCGGATCTCGATCAGGATCTGGTCGCAGCGATGATCCCATTTCTCGCTGCCGCTGAGGGCGAGGGCGGCGTCGCTGAGGCCGGTGAAGCGGATTTCCTCCGCGCCGGATTCGTGGAGATGGGCCAGTTCGTTGCGCAGGCGGCCGAAGAAGGCGAGTTCAAAGCCGTTGCCGGCTTCGTTGGCGAAGCGGACCAGCGACAGGGTCACCGGCGGTGCGAGCGGTTCGAGCTTTTCGGCGATGGATTCGCAGCCGATGCGGACGAGCATGTGGCGCATGCGCTCGAAGAGGTCCTGCAGGGGGAGCAGTTGGAGCGGGCACTTGGTTTCGAGATACTGCTCGATGCCGAGCCGGATCTCGTCGACGAAGGGGAAGTCGTGGCGTTCCGCGGCGGAGGCGGCACGACGCAGCGCCACGCTCAACCAGGAAGTGTCGTAGTGGATCACTTGGTAGCGTCCGACCTGGATGGCCGGCCGGGAGCCGATGAGGGAAATCACGTCAGTTTGGAAAACGAGGTGGGGTGGGTGCAGGCAGGGTTTTGGGTTCGGAACAGCAGCACGGGAAAGGGATCAGTCTTTGAAGAGGCGACGTTGCATGGGATCGCGGGAGGAGCGGCGTTCCAAGGCCTGGATTTCACGGATGAATTCACCGACATCTTCGAACTGCCGGTAGACGGAGACATATCGAACGTAGGCGACGGGATCGATCTGGTGAAGTTTTTCCATCACCTTTCCGCCGATCACCGAGGAGGGCATTTCCGCGACGTGATCCTGGTGGAGTTCGGTGAGGATTTCCTCCACCGCGCGGTCGAGGCGATCCATCGAAACCGGGCGCTTCTCGCAGGCCTTGATCATGCCGCTGATGATTTTCTCGCGGTGAACCGCCTCGCGGGTGCCGTCGCGCTTCACCACCCGCAGCTCGGTGCGTTCGATCTGTTCGTAGGTGGTGTAGCGGTAGGTGCATCCCAGGCATTCGCGACGACGACGGATGGTGGTGCCGTCCTTCGACATGCGGGAGTCGAGAACCTTGTCCTTGAAGGAGCCGCATTGCACACAACGCATGGGGTCGAAAAACGATGGCCGGGAGAGTATTTTCAACCGGTGGCGCAGTCAATTTGAAAACTACGCTACATTTAGTAGGCAGGGGCGAATGATCGGCGGAAATGAAGCGAGTTTTTTGAAGAATCGAGTTCCGCTTCCCGAGGCGCGGACGGCTGCCAAAAAAAAAGTTCCAGCAGGGAGGAAACCCCGCTGGAACCCGATCGAATGGGACGAGGCCGGCACTATCGCCGGCACTTCTCGAGCAGCGCGCCAAGGAACCAGGTGATCTGCTCCATGGCTTCCACCGATTCGCCGCCGGGCAGGCCGACCAGGTGATTGCGGCAGGTGGCGAGCATGTCGACGGCGGTGTCGACCGCGGATTCGATGGCACCTTCGTATTCGGCGATGCCGACGAGGACCGAAAGGTCGAGCGATTGCTGGTCGATGATGCGCTTGTTGAGCTTCGAGCGCTGGCTCTCGCTGGCGCTTTCAAGGAGGTTGAGGATCGGCAGGGTCAGCTTGCCCTTCTCGAGGTCGGTTCGGAGGGTCTTGCCGACATCTTCCTCGCTGCCGACCAGATCGAGGCAGTCGTCATAGATCTGGTAGGCGGTGCCGAGCTTGAGGCCGTAGTCGAACAGCTTTGCCTCGGTTTCGGGATCCGCCCCCGAGATCGCAGCGGCGATGCCGGTCGCGGCGGCAAAGAGCGCGCCGGTCTTCATTTCGATGATCCGGAAGTAGTCGGCCTTGGTCAGCGAAAGGTCCCAACGGCGCTGGGTTTGGACGATTTCACCTTCGCAGACTTCGCGCGAGGCGCGGCCGACCTTGCGGCAGATCGAGATGTCGTCGAACTCGGTGGCGAGGGCCAGGGCGTGGGAAAACAGCGCATCGCCGAGCAGCACCGAGAGGCCGGCACCCCACTTGGCGTTCGCGGTCGGCACCATGCGGCGGGTTACGGCGCCGTCGATGATGTCATCGTGGACGAGCGTCGCCATGTGGATGAGCTCGAGGATGACGCCGATTTTCAGGTGGCCGTCGGTCACGCCGCCCAGCGCTCCGCCGACAAGGATCGACAGGGCGGGGCGAATGCGCTTGCCGGAGGTGTTGCAGACGTAGCTGACGTAGGGTTCCACCGCGGGATCGAAGGCCCGGACCTGATCGCGGATGGAGGCTTCCACCCGTTCCAATTGGGGTCGGACTAGCTCGAAGGGAAACCGGTCGCTGCGGTCTTGTGGGACGGTGGTGGTGCTCATGGTGGAAGCGCTTGTGAAATTTTTCACAAAGTCATGGGGACCGCAACCCCGATGTCGCGGACAGAGCGAAAGATTGCCCCGCCAGCGACGTTGTGCCAACTGAACTCATGCGAACGATCCAATGGACGGTGATGGCCGGCTGCCTGGCAGTCGGGGGTGCAGCCCTGGGCGAGGAAGGATTCGGCATCAAACCGGGGACGCCGGTGATTCCGGGCACCCCGTGGCAGGTTCACGACGGCACCCGGCCGCAGCCGCGGGTCGTCGAGACGGCGGGCGCGGTCAGCGTCAAGGCCCCGGGCGATGCCAAGGTGCTGTTCGACGGCACTTCACTGGACGCCTGGACCACCGACGGCAAACCGGCGACGTGGAAGATCAAGGACGGCAGTCTGGTGGCGTCTCCCGGCACCCTGATTTCCAAGGACAAGTTCGGTCCGGTGCAGGTGCACATCGAATGGCGGGTCCCCGCCGACCGCAAGGTCAACGGCCAGGGTGGCGGCAACAGCGGGATTTTCCTGATGGGGCTCTATGAGGTGCAGATCCTTCAAAGCCACGGCAACAAGACCTACCCGGACGGCACGGCCGGGGCGCTTTATGGCCAGACCCCGCCGTTGGTGAATGCCACCGCGCCGCAGGGCGAGTGGCAGAGCTACGAGATCCTCTTCACGCCGCCGAAGTACGAGGGCGGCAAGGTCGTGGAAGCCGCGACCGCGACGGTGATCGAGAACGGCGTGGTGCTCCACAACGCCCGCAAGTTCCTGGGGCCGACCCAGTTCCGTCAGTTGGCAAGCTATCCCGCCGAGCACCCGGAGACGGGCCCGATCCAGCTCCAGTTCCACGGCGATCCGATCGAGTTCCGCAACATCTGGGTGCGCCCGATCGGGACCTACGACGAGGAGAAGTAATCGTCTGTCTCGAATTTCAAAGGGGGAAGCCGGCGCGTTCCGGCTTCTCCCTTTTTTTTCGTGCCGGGTCAGGAGTAGAGCGGGAGAGGCTGCAGGGGGTGTCCGGGGAGCACCGCGGAAAGGTCGGTCCCCGGCGCCAGACGGGCGAGGACCGGTGCGAGCACGTCCCGGTAGTTGTTGAGAACCGGCAAGTCGCCCGGGCCGGTGAGCTGGGTGTCCAGGTCGGGCCAGTCGACGTGGATTTTGCCTCCGGCCACGCCGCCGCCGAAGAGGAACATTGCTCCGCCCCGGCCGTGGTCAGTACCCGCAGCGCTGTTTTCCGCGACGCGGCGGCCGAACTCGGTCATCACCACCACTTGGGTGCTGGCGAGTTCGGCAGCGCCGAGATCGGTGGCGAAGGCGTGCAGGCCGCGGGCGAGTTGTTGCATGGGGCCGTCCATGATCACCGGAGACGTGATGTGGGAGTCCCAGCCGCCGAGGTCGATCGTTGCGGCCTGCAGGCCGACGCGGCCCTTGATCAGGCGGGCGATCTGGCGCAGTCCCGTGGAAAATGGATCGGCCGGATAGTCCGCGCCGTTGGCGGGGGCGTGGCGGTTTGCGGTGAGGGCCTGGATGCGATCCACGGCCGCAAGGGCGCTGCGACCGGCGGGTCCGAGTTCGCCCGGGGTCGCACGATAGAGGGCAGCGAGACCCTCGAGAAAGGCAGGCGGTGCGGCGGGGCCGAGGCCGAATTCGTCGATCGATTGGATCGCCGCGGCCGACGGTGAACCCCGCAGGCATTCCGGAAGGGTGGCACCGATGGCGACCGCGGTCAGCGGCGATTGGCCGGCATCGGGCCGGGCGCGCAGGAAGCGGCCCAGCCATCCTCCGGCGGCGAGTCCGCCGTGCTCCATGAAGTCCTGGGCCTCGAAGTGGGAGCGCGACTCGTCCTCGGATCCGGCGCAGTGGACCAGCGCCAGGTCGCCGGAGTTCCACCACGGGTGCAGTGGCGCAAGGTGGCGGTTGAGTCCGAAGAAGCCGTCGAGATCGATCGTTTCCCCGCGGCGGATCCCGATGCCGGGACGCGCGGTGTGATAGTGGTCGTCGCCGTGGGGAACGATCATGTTCAAGCCATCGGCGCCGCCGCGCAGAAAGACGACGACGAGGGTGCCGGAGGCGTCCCGTTGATCATTGACGAAGGTGGTGACCTGGCTGTTCACGGGCTCAAAAGGTTTGGAAGGCGGGGCTTGCGAGCAGCATCGCGAGTGGCGCGCCGGACGAGGTGGCGGCTACCATCTCCTCCGGGGTGGGAAGTCGGCCCAGCAAGTGGGCCGCGAACGAGGCCTGGCTGCCAGCGGAGGTGACCAGGCGTTCCTCCGGGAAGCTCGTTCCGGGAATGGCCTGGCCGGCGAGATCGAGGGCGAACTTCCAGCGCCAGAGCAGGGTGGCCATCCACGGCCGCGCTTCCAGCGGGTAGCCGTCGGGCGTGGGGAACTGGAAGGGGGCGTGGCCGAGCCGCAGGAGATGATCTTGCAAGGCCGGACCGCCGTCGGTCCGGGCGGCGGTGGCCCGCAGCGCGGAGACCACGAAGTGGAACGGCCGCTTGATCCGGTTCCCGCGCGAGGCCCAGAACTCCGGGGTTTCGAACAGGGCGCCGAGGGTCGTCCGGAGGTCACCCGCCGACCGGGAGAAGGTGTCGGCGACGACCTTGATGGCGGAGGGAGGTGGAGTGTCGGCGATGAAGCGACGGCATAGCTTTTCCGCGATGAAGCGGGCGGTCGAGGGATGCCGGACCAGCAGGTCGATCACCCGATCCAGGTCACCTTCGCCCAGCCCTGCGGGGATGGTGCTGCCGAGGACTGTTTTCGGACCGTCATCGTGCCGCTCCGGATTGAACTCGACCTTGCCGACGGCGAAGCGGTCCTTGGCGCGTTCGCGCACCGTCCAGCCGCTCAGGCAGCGTGCGACTTCCATCACGTCGCGCTGGGTGTAGCCGCCGTGCACTCCCATGGTGTGGAGTTCCAGCAGTTCGCGGGCATGGTTTTCATTCGGTCCGCCGGAAGCGCTGGCGCGTTGGTTCACTCGGCCGTCGAGGTACCAGAGCATCGACGGGCTGAGAACGGACGCCTTCAACAAGTCGGGGAACTTTCCCAGGGCATGGGCGCGGATGACGTGGCGGTCATCGGCGGGCTTGAGCCAGCGGGAGTCGCCCTTGGACGGGTCGATGTTGAAGTGGTCGCTCCAGAAATCGACCATCACTTCCTTCAGCTGCCGCCGTGACCGGGTGGCGTGGAGAATCTTGTGGCGGGTCAGCTGGTCGAGCAGTTCACGGGAGTCATATTCAAGCAGTTCGCCCAGCGGCCAGGCGTGGAGGGCTTCGAAACGGCGGGCCCGGGCGTCGGTCCAGCGATCGTCGATCGAATCGGCGTCAAGCTGCCGGGCGATGTAGGCGCGTGCGCCGATCCGGGTCACCTCCTGGTGCAGTCCGGGTCGTGGGCCAAAGGTGAGGCGGTTGATGACATGGCTGGCATCGTCGATGTCCCCGGCTTCCGGCGCGCGGAACGGGTCGAACCCGTCGCCGCTGTCCGCCAGCAGGGGCGCGGCCCACTTTGACAAGGCGCTGAATCCACCGACTCCCGCCACCGCTCCTCCGGCGGCTGCGGCTTTCAACAGGCTGCGGCGGGGGATCATTGCGAGGCGGGAAGGCTGGCAGTTCCGGCGGCGGGTTGCTTGCGGCCGAGCCAGGCGAGGGCACTGGCACCGACCCCGCTCGCCACGACCAGTGGAATCACGACCAGTTGGCCGAGCAGAGGCAGCAGGAAGGTCAGCGCAAGGGCGGTCCCGCCGCGCAGGACGCGCCGCCACGGTTGGTTTTCATCGACGGGGGAGGGCATGCCGCAACCGACGCGGCGGGCGAGCCCGGCGGTGCCGAGCAGGCCGGTGATGACCGGAACCGCGGTGATCAGGATGCCGGTCCACTTCAAGGCCGGGGGCGCGATCTTCGCCAGGGTCAGCCCGGCAACGATGGGAACCACGGTGAAGAGCAAACCGACCAGGGTGGTCACCACCGGCCGGCGATACTGCTCCTGGCACCTTTCGACATAGTCCGGGAAGAGCGACGAGGCGACCAGCCAGTGGCTGAGGAAGACGAAGTAGAAGGCGATGGTGAGGAACACCCAGAGAAGGACATTGGCGGTGGTGAGGTAATCCATGGCGGTAGCTCGGTTCATCGGGTTGGGGAGCCACCGGGCCGATGGCGCCGGCACCCCGTTGCCAAGGGTACGGCAAGCGGCGGCATGGAGGTTACATCGGGCTTGTTATGGGAAATCGCCCGAGCTTTGGAATTGCCGCATCTTCGTGGATTCCCGTAGCTTCGCCGGGTTATGAAATCGTTTCGTCCTTGGTTGTCCGTCCTGCCGGCGTCCGCGCTGGTTCTCAGCTCTTGCGGGAAGAAAGAGCAGCAAAGCGCTGCACCGGAGGCCGCCGTCGAGGTCGAGAAAACTCCCATGGTCGCTCCCGGCGACACCCCGGCACCCGAGGTCAAGTCACTCACCGCCGGCGAGCGCGCCGCGATGCTCGGCATTGTTGCCCACCTTTCCAAGGAGACGGAAAGCGTGATGGCCGTTTACGACGGCAAGGAGATCGTCAACCGGCTCAGGACGCTCAAGACCTGGGGCTTCATCCGGGAAGTCGCGCAGGAAGAAGAGGGGATGGATCCCGAGGAGGAGATCGCGGACGACCTTGAAGCCGCCGGCAAGTTCATCGGGCAGGAGATCTTCATGGCGACCGGCAAGGGCACCGGTCCGCAGCTGGCCAACCTGATGAAGCTCAGCCAGCGCAGCAACTACTACCAGATGCGGGTGATGACCGAGGCCTTCGTCGAAGGGGCGAAAGAGGGCGACCTCTCCGGCATGTCGCAGGCGAGCGCCGAGGCGATGATGGGCATGACCAAGGAACTGGGCAAGGAGATGGCCCTGCTCGAAGGGGCCGCCATGCCGCCGGTACTGGTCGGGGTGAAGGCTCTGGACGAAGAGTCGCTCGGGATGGCGAAGGAGAACCTTACCTCGAGCCTGGAATCGCTGCCCCAACTGCTGGGCGAAGCCGTGGAACCGGCCGAGTTCACCCAGGGGGGTGCCGAGTTCAAGGGCTACAAGATCTCGGGTGAATTCCTCGCCTCGCAGATGGAGGAATCCCGCAGCGACATCGAGCAAACGCTCGAGCCGGCCGACGTCGACCGCATGATCGCCGCGATGAAGACGAAGAACCTGGTCCTCGCGGCCGGCACGCTGGGCAACTACGTGATGTTCTACCTCGGCGACAACGCGGAAGCCTGCCCGCTGGTGGAGTCGGTGGACGATTCCCTCGCCGCCAATGATTCAATTTCCTTCGTCGACGGCTACAAGGACGAGAAGGTGGTAGGTTTCCTTTATGGCGAGCAAGGCCTCGTCAAGGCAAGCGTGGCTGGTTCCCTCAAGGACATGGCGCTGGGCATCCGCGACGGTCTCGCGGGATCAGATGGCTTGGGCGATACCCGTGATCTGGCGAGCCTTTTGGAACTGATCGGCGACAAGGAGGAGTCGCTGCTCGCGCTGGCGAGCTCGGAGTCGGTGGGCGGCCTGGTGGTCCTGGATGAAGGCGTGAAGTTCGAGATGTTCGGCGGCACCGACCGCGGCGGGATCGACTTCACCGCCGGTCACCAGCTCGGCGGACTGGGCAAGGGGGAAGATGTGATGTTGTTCGGAAACTGGATCACCACCCCGGAGTACTCGAAGCGGGCCCGCGAGTATGGCGAGGTGATCGTCGAGACCGCCTACGCCATGGCCGAGAAGGTTGCCGGTCTCGAGATCGAGGATGCCGGCGAGTTTGCCGGTTTCCAGCAGGGCTTCGGCATGTTCAACGACAAGTTCCGGGCCGATGCGCTCGGTCTGTGGGACGCGCTGTCCGTTGCCGGTTCCGGGCTCGGGGAGGAGACGGCCTTGGTCGTCGACCTCAAGGGCACGATGCCGCCGATCCCCGGCATGCCCCAGGATCTGGTCGATGGCGGGCGCTTCGTGCGTGCTTCGGTGATTTCGCCGGTGACCGACCGGTCGAAGCTCACCGATTCATGGGGACAGATCGACGGCTCGCTGAAGAACATCTTCAAGACCCTCAGTGAACTGGCCGGCGAGGAGATCCCGATGCAGAAGCCGATCAGCTCCGAGAAGAACGACCTGGTCACCTACTTCTTCTCCTTCCCCTTCTTCAACGACGACTTCCTGCCCTCGGTCACGGTGGGCGACAAGTGGTTCGTGGCTTCCACCTCGAAGCTCCAGTCGCTCGACCTGATCGCCCAGGCGGAAGCGGGTGCCGGCGGCGAGCGCAAGGGCATGTGGATGGAGCTCGATTTCGACGCCCTGCGGAAGTTCGCCGCGGAGTGGACCACCCTGATGGAAACCAAGGGCGGGGATGCCTTCGGCGAAATGCCCCAGTATGCCGAGTTCAAGGAGCAGCTGCCGCGCATCCGCAAGGGACTCGAAGCCTTCGAGGAGTTCGACAGCGTCAGCGTTGCCGAGCGCAAGGAA
Organism: Neoluteolibacter marinus; assembly: GCF_014904755.1. Lineage (GTDB taxonomy): Bacteria > Verrucomicrobiota > Verrucomicrobiia > Verrucomicrobiales > Akkermansiaceae > Haloferula > Haloferula marina. Next base: position 152,970 of record NZ_JACZFQ010000097.1, on the reverse strand, counting down.
GGCGGCAAGCTGAGGACCACACTGCATTTCAAGGTCCGCTGATCGTGAAAGGGTGCCGCGCTCCGCGATGCCAAGGCCTCCCGCAAGGGAGGCCTTTTTCGTGTCCGGGTGGCCGACGGGGGGTATGAGCGGATCGAATGGATGACCGCGTTCCGCGGCATCGATATGACGCGTGGTCGCGCTCGCAATCGATTCGCTCCGTGTTGAGATTCCGGCATGAATCTTCCGTCGTCCGTCCGCCTGGTTGACCTCGTTCCCGGTTATCCGGTGCTTGAAGTCGATCATCCGCGCTGTCGTGGTCGCGTGGCCCTGCATGGAGCCCACGTCATGGACTGGCAACCCGCCGGTGAGGATCCGGTGCTCTACTTGAGTCCGGACGCGGTGTTCCGCGAAGGCAAGGCGATCCGCGGCGGGATCCCCGTATGCTGGCCGTGGTTCAATGCGCACCCGTCCGACCCGAAGCAGCCGGCGCACGGGATTGCGCGGTCCCGCTTCTGGCAACTCGATGACACTACGGGGGACAATGACGGGGTCGAACTGCGGTTCTCGCTGGTCGATCTCCCGTGGGCCGCGGCTCTCACGGTCCGGATGGGCAGGACGCTGGAAGTTTCACTGGAATCGACCAATCCCGGTGAACATCCGGTCGCGGTCAGCGGGGCGCTGCATTCCTACCTGCGGGTCGCGGATGTCGGGGAGATCCTCATCGAGGGGCTCGACGGTGTAGAGTATCTCGACACGGTGGGGGAGGCGGCGGTGAAGGGGCAAGCGGGCGACCTGCGGATCGACCGCGAGGTGGACCGGATCTACCGGAGCACGCAGTCTGTTAGAATGATCGACAAGGTGGCGGGGCGCTCGGTCGTGGTGGAGAAGGATGGCAGTCCGTCGACGGTGGTGTGGAACCCCTGGGTCGCGAAGGCCGCCGCGCTGGGAGATCTCCCGGACGATGGATTCCGCCACTTCGTCTGCATCGAAGCCGCGATTGCCAATGACCTGGCCGTCGTGCTCGGGCCGAAAAAAAGCGCCGTCCTGAGGACGACGCTACGGGTCGAAAGGTGAGGAAGTGGCTCGGGACGGGATCGAACCGCCGACACGCGGATTTTCAATCCGCTGCTCTACCAACTGAGCTACCGAGCCTTGGTGCCCCTTGCGGGGTGGGCGGGGATTTAGGGGGGGACCTCCGGTTTTGACAACCGAAAAATTGGAGGAAAATCACCTCGGCCGAAGAAGTGGTCGCGACCTCAGTTTTCCGCCCGCGACAAGCGGTTGAGTCCGCGCTGGATCAGTTGCTCGTCGACCGCGGTGGAGATCGTTTCATCGAGGTAAACGGAGAACTTCTCGTCCTCGAATTCGATGCGGTGCATGCCGTCCTCGGAGGGCGTGTCGAAGGCTTCGATCAGGGTGGCCATGTCCTTGATCTCCTTGCCGTTCACGCGGTTCACGATGAGGTTGCGGAGCGGCTCGTAGCCGACCGTGGCAGGGGTCGGGATGACATTGGCAAGGAAGACCACGCGGCGCGCGCGCGATTCATACTTCTCCGGGTTCTCGTAGACATCGAGGAGCTTGAGCGGTGCCCGGGACTGCCACTCCTTGCCGAAGGACTGGAGCAGCGGGCGGGTGAGTTCCTGGAAGATCAGGCCTCCCTTGACAAGATACGACGGCGCCTGGCCGAAGGTGTAGGCGGGCACGAGCTGGTCGCTTTCCTCGAGGCGGTCCAGCACGGCTTCGACTTCCTGCGGCTGGCCGTCGCGGAGAATGCCGAAGACCGCCTTGTCGCCGCTGGCCTTGGCGCCGCGGACGAGGTGGCTCCAGTAGAGCCGGCCGTAGTGGGGATCGTCGAAGTAGCCGAGGCGGTCGATGGTGTGGCCGTCGATCGACACGATGACGTCGCCCTTCTTCAGTCCGGCCTTTTCGGCGGCGCTGCCGGGGCGGACGCTGGAGATGTAGAGGCCACCGTCGTCCTCCGGGAGCTTCAGCCAGAGGCGGAAGTTCAGGTCCTCGGTGCGGGTGATGGCGATGCCGAGCGAGGGGAAACCGGAGTATTCGCCGTCGGCGGCCTCCTTGACGAAGCGCGAGACGATGTCGGTGGCGGTGACGTCGCTGATCTGGTCCTTGGAGTTGTAGCTGGTCAGGATCCCGGCGAGCTTGTCGCCGCGCATCACGGGCAGCGAGAAGCTGTTGGCCGAGCTTTGCATCGAGGCCTTCACCTCGTAGGTGAGGAAGTACTGCCCGGGCAGGAAGTTGGAGACGACGTCGATGCTCTGGATGTTTCCGGACGTGACCAGCGGGGTGCCGTTGGTCTCGAGCTGGACGATCTCCAGCGCGTCGCCGGGTTTCGGCGGCTCGGCGATTTCCAGCGGCTCGGTGCCCTCGAAGAACTTGGCGTCTTCCTCCGACTGGGGACCTAACAGGGCGAGGTTGGCCTCGTAGTCGACTGCGATCACCTTCGCCGGGGCGAGGCGCTTGCCATCGGAGGATTCGAACTCGATGTAGGTCGCGTCCGCGGCCATCTCCGAGGTGGTCAGGACCAGCTGGTCGCCGACGATCGCGCCGAGGGCCCGGCGCTGGCCGGGGTTGTTCTTTTGCCACGGTTCCGCCGGGTCCCAGGCTTGCTGGGTGGTGCTGATGCGCACCACCGAGTCGAGCAGATCATCGGGACCGATCACTGGTCCGGCGACGGGAACTTCGACGACGACCGGGGGCACGGCGGGAACGGCTTCGTGGCGTTCGCAGCCCGGCAGGAAGGCGAGGGGCAGGAGAAGAAGGGGACGCATGAGGATGTCAGGTGCGAGATTCATCACTCGGTGAGGTTGGAAAGGCGCGGGATGTTGTAGGTCTTGCTGACGCGTTCGTTGGCGGCGGCGACGACGTTGCCGGGGATGACCACCGGGCGCGGGGCACCGAAGAGCTCGATCACGAAAAACTCCGGCAGGGTGTCGGGATTCAGCAATTCATGGGCGTGCTTGAGGCTCTTGACGGTGACGCCGTTGATCTTGTCCACGGCGTGGCCTTCGAAGCCGCCCAGCTGGCTGGTGACCGGGTCGCTCTCGACCCGTGTAAGCACCACGATGTCCTCGCGCTCGGTGAAGATGCCGTTCGGCACGTAGTCCGAATAGAGGCGGCGCACGTTGACATCGTCGAACTTGACGGTGGCAAAGAGGTTGGTGTCGAGCGGCTGGAAAACGAGGCCGGCGAAGACGATGTAGCGCGGGTTCTTTTCGTATTGGATGGCATACATCCGCGCCGGCGGCAGGGTCTTGAGCTCGATGTCGCGGTCGTTCCAGGTGCCGGCGCTCTGCCAGCGCAGGGCGACGGTGTCGCCGGCGAACTTGCGTTCGACGACTTCGTTGAGATCGACTTTTTCACCGTCGAGCAGGATCTGTCCGGCGCTGTCGACGATGTGACCGTCGATGGCGTGGAGCACGTCACCGGGTTTGAGGATGCCGTCGCAGGCGCCGGTGGGGGTGACGTCGGTGACCAGCACGCCATTGCCGTCGTCCGGCAGCTTCAGGGCGTTGCGCATCGCCGGGTTGAAGAGCGGGAAGGTCGAGATGCCGAGATCGACGTAGTGGTCGTAGGTGCCATCCTCGATGTCCTTCAGGAAACGGCGCACCACGGGGGTCGGGATGATGTAGCCGGTATTGTCGGCCTGCATGAGTCCCTGGAATGCCACGCCGACGGCCTTGCCGTCCTGCAGCACGGGGCCGCCGGAGTTGCCCGGGTTGATGGCGGCGTCGATCTGGACGATCAGGTGCTGGTCGGCCCGGGAGTGGGAGTAGGAGGAAAAGTCGATGCGGGAAACGACGCCGCGGGTGACGGACAGGCGCTCGCCGCCGATCGGATAGCCGATCACCCGCACCTGGCTTTCCAAATGAGGAACGTCACCAAATTGCAGGACCGGAAACTTCTCGAAGTCGGTGAAGTCCTCCACCTCGAGCAGGGCGAGGTCGCAGTCGTGGGCGACGAACTTGACGCGGGCGGGGTACTTGCGCGGGCTGCCGTGGATGGTGATCAGCAGGCGGCGCTGGTTGGAGACGACGTGGGCGTTGGTGAGGAAGCGGTTCTTCCCGATCAGGAAGCCGGTGCCGATGCCTCCGCCGAAGCGTCCGCTGTTCCAAGGGGTCTCATAATCGGGCACCTGCACCGCCGCCTCGATCCGGACGACCGAGCGGTAGATGTCCGAGGGGGCCCCGGCGGGAGTCGGGGGGATTTTCGGGGTGGCCGTCTGCGCCAGCGAAGGGCCGGCGATCAGCAAGGCGAGGGTGACGAATGAGCGCGCGAGCATCGGCGCGAGGCTACGAAGGAACGCCGCCTCTGCAAGGGGAATGCCGCGCCGCCCCGATGATGTTCCGCCGGCCGGGCGGCGGCTACTTGCTGACGTTGAAGCGGAACTCGATGACGTCGCCGTCCTTGACGACGTATTCCTTGCCTTCGATCCGCACCTTGCCGGCTTCCTTGGCGGCATTCTTGGAACCGGCGGCGACCAGGTCGTCGTAGTGGACGACCTCGGCGGCGATGAAGCCGCGCTCGAAGTCGGTGTGGATGACACCGGCGGCGGCCGGGGCCTTGTCGCCCTCGTTGATGGTCCAGGCACGGGTTTCCTGAACTCCCGTGGTCAGATAGGTGCGGAGGCCGAGCAGGTGATAGACGGCGCGGATCAACGCCGACACGCCGGAATCGTCGACGCCCATTTCACGGAGCATCTCGGCGGCTTCCTCGGGCTCCAGGTCGATCAGTTCCTCCTCGATCCGGGCGGAAATGACGATCGCCTCGGCGGCGTGGGCGTCGGCCGCGTACTTGCGGACCTTGGCGACCATCGGATGGGAATCCGGGTCTTTCTGGGCGTCGGCCAGTTCGTCTTCGGCGACGTTGCAGGCGAAAATGGTGCGCTTGTCGGAAAGTAGGAAGAAGTCCTTCATCAGCTCGCGCTCGGCGTCGCTGAGCTGGAGGGTCAGCGCCGGATTGCCGTCGTTGAGGTGCGGCATCAGCTTGTCGATCAGCTCGACTTCCGCCTTCGATTCCTTGTCGCCGCCCTTGGCCTTCTTTTCGCGAGAAACCCGGCGTTTCTCCATGGCCGCGATGTCGGCGAGGATCAGTTCGGCGTTGATTACCTCGATGTCACGGATCGGGTCGACCGAGCCGAGTTCGTGGATGATGTCGTCGTTCTCGAAGCAGCGCACGACCTGCACGATGGCGTCGGTCTCGCGGATGTTGGCGAGGAACTTGTTGCCGAGACCGGCGCCTTCCGAGGCACCGGCGACGAGGCCGGCGATGTCGACGAACTCGATGGCGGTCGGCACCAGCTTCTGGGAGCCGGAGATCTTCGAAAGCACGGCCAGCCGGGAATCGGGCACGGTGACGATGCCCACGTTCGGATCGATGGTGCAGAAAGGGTAGTTGGCCGCTTCCGCCTTGCGGGTGCGGGTGACGGCGTTGAAGAGGGTGGACTTACCGACATTGGGGAGTCCGACGATTCCGGCTTTGAGCATGGCGCGGCGAGGGTTAGGCGAGAGCCGGCGGCTTGCCAACGCCGGAATGCGGAACTTGTGCCCGGAGCCAAAGAAAAGCCCGGCCGGACGAGCCGACCGGACTTCCTTGGACTCTGGGGGAAAGGAATCAACGGCGGCGGCCGAGCAGGATCAGAAGCCCGATCGAGCCGAGGAGCGCGGCCGCGGGTTCGGGCACCACGGTAAAGCTCGCGGTTGCCAACGAATTGCCGGAACTTGTCAGGACCGAGGTCGAGCTGCCGTCCCAATCGTTGTAGGTGTAGGCGAGCGAGACGCTCAGCGAGTAGGTTCCGTTTGAAAGCCCGTCGAGCAGGTTGACCGGGCCGTTGCCGGTGTTGTTCCAGAAGTGGTTGTTACCCGAAGCGCCGGCGTGGCCGAGGATCTGGTCATTGGCGGAGAGGCCGACGCTGAGAAAGAGCGTCGCCGAATTGCTGTCGGTGATCCAGTTGTCGCTGCCCGGCCCGGCATTGTAGGCATAGTTTTCGACGAACCAGTTGGTCAGCTCCAGGGTATCCGACAGCGGGTTGAAACTCCCGAAATCGTAGCCGTCGAGGGTCGGGTTGGCGGTGCCTCCCGGTGTGGGGGAAAGGTAGACCACGGAGGAGTTCACCAGGAACTGCCCGGTGGATTCGACCACGCCGACGGCGGCGAAGGCCGGGGCTGCCGAGGCGAGAAAGAAGGCCAGAAGGGTTTGGGGTTTCATCACTGCAGACTCCGGATGTCCACCCGCTGGCAGGGGTTTAGACAAATTCCGGATCCGCGGGATTTTTTCCCGGCCGCCGCCGTGCGGCGGTCACTCCACCTTCGGGGGCAACAGGTCGCCATTCATGGCCCCGGTATCATCGGGCAATTGCGGCTCCTCGAAATCGACCGGTCCGCTGAAGATCCAGAAGCGGTTGCGGCGGGTCTTCTCAAAGGCGAGCGCTTGCTCCTGGCCGGACGGGAGGTCCTTCAGGTCTTCCGCCCGGACCTCGACAATCGGCACGCGGGCGGGCATCAGCTTGGCGAACGATGCCTTGGACGCTTCGGAGACCTTGGTGAAGCCGCCGGTCGTCGCTTGCTTGATCTGGCTCATTTGTCCGCAAGAGGCGAGAGTCAGGGCGGCGGCGACGCAGCAGAGGGGTTTCATGAAAATCGGGGGTGTTGTTTGTTAGGGGGAAACGCCGGAACCGCTAGCACGGGGAAGCTCCGCTGTCCAAATCGAATCCTGTCGTGGTCCTCGATCCTTGATTCCACGGTCCTTGCAGGCGGGATTTACCGAGGGGGCGATATTTCGGGAAAGCTTATAAACCAGCGTGTCCCGGCGATTCGTTTCACTCGCCGCGCGGGGTCAGCACGAGGAAATTGCGCACCGGTTTGTTCCAGAACGGCCGGTCGTGGCGGGGGCCTCCGGCGAGGGTTCCGGCAATCCAGATTTCCGACGAGCGCCCACCGTCGAGGTTCAGGGCGCTGCGGAGGGGGATGCCGCCGATGTTGGTGCCGGCGAGGGCTTTGGCGAGTTCCTCAAGCGAGCAGGCCCCGGTGGTGGCCATGATCCAGCCGTGGCGCCCGTCGCTGGCCAGGAAGGTCCGGGCGCTGGAACTGCGGGTGCTGAGGCCGCTCACCGGCCGGCCGTTTTCGACCAGGAAGGGTCCCGTCTGGAGCGCTTCGCGACCGCCCCGGAATTGCTCACGCCGCACGAGGTCGAGACCCCTGCCGTCGTCCACGTACCAACCGCCGCCCAGCGAGGAGGCGCGGTTGACAGTGCCGGTTTTCCGTCCGGCGGCGACCAGTTGGCCGAGCGGCTGGCCCTCGGGGGTGAAGAATCCGCCGTTGACCGCGGCGAGCCCGCCCATGGCCTGACCGGCAGCCCGGGCATCCGGCCATTGGCTGTCAGGGCCACCGGCTTGGTCCGCGACCCTCAGGTGGTGACTCCTCGCATCAAAGACAACGGCTTTCACCGGGATCCCGGAAACGCTGGTCTCGACAAGGCGGGGCGAAATCAAAGGCCCGGCATCGGGCTTGGCGACCGGCTTGCTTGCTTGGGGTGGAGCGGAGGGGGACTCCTGTTGAACCGGCGACGGGGCCGGGGTGACGGCCGCCGCCGGCGGTTCGACCGGTGAACAGGCTGCAAGCGCGAGCGTGGCGAACAGGAAATGGGGCCGCATGCGCCAAGCAAAGCGGCCCCATCGCGGCCCGGCAACTTTCATTGCCGGGCGATTCGCGCGCCCGGGGACAGGAACCCAGAACCGGTCCCCGGGCGGCGATTTCCATTACCCATCTTGGAAAATCAGGGGGCCACGGGCTCCGGGCCCTCGACGACCCGCACGAAGCGGCGCGGTCCATCCGCGGGAACCGTCGGGACGGCCTCACCCGCGGTGAAGGTGCTGCCTTCAACAGTCGCGAAGTCGTCGAGCGAGATGCCGGTCTCGAGGTGATACTGCTGGCCCGGCGACATGCCGGAGATCGTCAGGGTGACTTGACCGCCGACGATCGACACCCCGGCGACCGCGAAGGGCTCGACGGGAGCGGCACCCGGTTCGATCACGTTGGCCGGGCCGCCGGTGTGGCTGGCCGCGACGTCGGTGGACGAAAGGGCGCCCTTCCAGACCCGCATTTCGTTGATCGAGCCTTTCCAGTCCGCGTCTCCGAAGAAGACCGCAGCGCCGAGGTAGTTGTTGTCGGTGATCCCGATCTGGTGCACGGCTCCGGTCATCGGGCCCGAATCGACCAGCGCGCCGTCGATGTAGAGCAGGATCTGGCCGACACCGGCGTCAAAGACGACGGCCGAGTGGTGTTCCTGACCCACCGAAAGTTCGGGCGGACCGCCGTCGGCGCGGGTGGTTCCCTGGAAGCCCGGGGCCTTCGCGCTGGACGACGGGGCGGCCGCGGGATCGCCGGAGTAGGGCGTGAAGTCCATCCACACGGAGTTCGCCTCGGAGTCCTGCATGCAGCCGAACATCCACAGCTTGCGCCAGGTCTCGCCGGCTTCGGCGATGGTGAACCAGGTCTCGATCGTCACGCTGTTGGAGGTGGCGAGGGTTTCGCCGATCGGGATCTCGGCGTAGTCGCTCCGCACCGCGGTGCCCGGAAGCGTAAGGCTGCCGGAGCCGATCGACGCGGTCCCGTTCAACACGACATCGGCGGCGCCGACGCTGTCCGTGGCATCGTCGAAGCTCCAGCGGTGGGCGAGGGCGGTTGGTCCGTCGTCGACGGTGCCGGTGACCTCAACGCTCACCGGGATCTCCGGAAGGAAGTTGTCGAACTCGTTGGTTTGGAGGGAAACGATTGCGGCCTTGGCCCCGGCGCCGAGGCCCGTGGGGTCGAAGGTCACCGGCACTGCGCCGACTTCACCCGCCGGGATGACGATCGCACCGCTGCCAACGAAGTCGTGGTCGACCGCAAAGCGCTGGTGGTAGTGGGGAGCTGCCGCGGTTGCGAGGATGACGCCGTCATAGATTTCCAGCGCCGCGGTGCTGTTGTTGGTGACCGTGATCTCGTAGGCCTGCTCGCCCTCGGTGTTGGCCACTGTACTGAAGTTCGCGGTGTAAACGGCATCGGGCTCCGAGACATTCACGGTCAGGTGGATGGTCTGGTCGGGATCGAGGTTGTCGTTGCTGTGGATGAGGACATCGACATTGAAGTTCCCGCTGAAGAACTCCGGGTCGAAGTTCACCTGGAGGATTCCTGACTCTCCGGCAGGAATGTTTTCGGGGTAGCTGGCAGGCGCGGAGAAGTAGTCGGCATCGACCCCGGAGAGTTCGATGCTGCTGATGGTCAACGGCAAGCTGTCGCCGACGTTGTGGACGGGGATCTCAACCACGATGGCCCCTCCCGGCGACGAGGTCGATGTGTTCGAAACGGACAGGGCGGGATCGTTGGCGGGAACGGAATCAGCGCCCGCGCTGTGGTAGGCCATGACCTTGCCGGGGCTCAACGCGCCGTCCCAGATTCGCATCTCGTTGACGGAACCGTTGAAGTTCGCGTCGTTGTAGAAAACGGGGGCTCCGATGAAGTTGTCGACGGTATTTCCAAGGTCGGAGATCTGGCCCGTCCAGGTCGTGCTGTCGGCCAAGGTGCCGTCGAGATAGAGGGAAATGGTGTCCTTGTCGGCATCGAAGACCACGGTCGCGTGATACTCGGTGGCGGTTGCCAGGGCGGCGGGATTCGGATCGTTGCGGGTGTTGGACTCGGCGTTGGTGCCGGCGGCCTTGAAACCCGCGGACGGGGGATTTCCGCCGGTGCCCGCGCGCGGGGTGAGGTCGATGTAGGGCGAGGCATTCGACGAGCCTAGTGTGGTGCCGAACATCCATACCTTGCTCCAGTCTTGCTGGGCGTTCATCGTGAACCAGGTATCGACGGTCATGCTGGAAAGCCCGGCGATGGTGCTGCCGATCGGAACCGTGGCGTGATTGGTGCGGGTCCCTCCGCCGGGCAGCGTGAGCGAGCCGGTGCCGGACAGGGAGGCGGTGCCAACCAGGACGGCATCCGCGGATCCGGCGCTGTCCGCCAGGGTGTCGAAGCTCCAGCGGTGGGCGAGATCCTGGCCGTGAAGAGGGGCCAGCAGCGCACCGGCAAGCAGCGAGGCGGGCCATTTCGCGCCGGCGCTGCGGTGGATACGGGTGGGGGGTGCCATTGGGTTGTGTGGGTTCTGGTTCATGGGACGTGTCTTCAATTTTTTTCGGATGGGTTCCGTCGGGCACGGTGCTCCAGGGGTTCACTGGGAGACGCTTGGGTTCCGCGATGCCGGTGGACGGGCATCCCGAGGGTTCGTTTCGCAGTGCGCAGCCCGTCCGGCGAAACCGCCAAAAAAATGTCGGGCGACAGGATTTCGCGGTGGAAAGTCAGTTTGGCCCTGGCGGGAAAACGACCGCTTCCAGCGGGTATCGGCGGGTTCCTTGACGCGGAAAATCCTTCCCGGTAGCGTGCAGGCCGGTTTTCGCTCCGGCGTTTCGATGGAAGATCCCGCGACCAGCCTGATGTTCAGCTCGGAGCAGCTTCTGCCGAAGATGTATGAGGAGCTCCGCCGGTTGGCCTCGCAGCTTTTGACCCGGGAGTGGGGGCCGAGCCCGACCTTGCAGCCCACCGCCCTGGTCCACGAGGCGTGGATGCGCGTGGGCATCGACGGCGACGGGGCGTGGCGCAGCGACGGTCACTTTTTCGGCGCGGCCTCACAGGCGATGCGCCGCATTCTGGTGGATCGTGCCCGGTCGAAGCTGGCGGCAAAGCGCACGCCTCCCGCGACGGCCGGATGGTCGGAGGAAAACTGGCGAGAGAACGACGATCACATCCTGATGATCCACGAGTGTCTGCGCGTCCTTGAACGAAAGTGCCCGGAAGCCGCGCGGATCGTGCTCCTGAAGTTCTACGGGGGACTTAGTACCGCGGAGATCGCACGCATCGAGAACATGGCGGTGCGCAGCGTCGAGCGGCAGTGGATGTATGCGAAGGCGAGGCTTTACCAGCTGATCGCCGAGCACACGGGGAGCAAGCCCGGGCAAGGATCATGAACCGGGACGAAAGCGTCGAGTTCGAGTCCGCCATTTATCAGGCGGCGCTCTCGATCGAGGAAACGGAAGCCCGGCGGCGCTTTCTCGACCGGATCTATGCGCCGGATGATCCCGCCAAGGCGGAGATGTGGGACTTGATCGAATCGACCCGCACGGCCAGCCGGTATTTCTCCGAGGCCAGCGACCAGAAGGTCCGCCTGGTGAAGGAGTTTGCGAGGGAACAAACAGAATCGGTAGCCGACCTGCCGTGGGATCCTTCCGTCGAGACCGGAGCCGGAATGCGGCTCGGAGGCTATCGTTTGATCCGGCGGATCGGGGAGGGGGGGAGCGGGATCATCTACGAGGCCGAGCAAGACCGCCCGGTGCGCCGTCGGGTGGCGGTGAAGGTGCTCCGCCACGGCCTGGATTCCCGGGAGATCATCGCCCGCTTCGAGGCGGAGCGGCAGGCGCTGGCGATGATGGATCACCCGGGCATCGCCAAGATCCTGGATGCCAGCGCACCGGCTGACCGGAACCCGTATTTCGTGATGGAACTCGTGAATGGTGAGCGCATCACCGATCACTGCGATCATCAGCGGCTCGACATTCCGGCGCGGATCGAGCTCTTCATCCAAGTTTGCCACGCCATCCAGCATGCGCACCAGAAGGGGATCATCCACCGCGACATCAAGCCGTCCAACATCCTCGTCGTGCATCGCGAGGACGGCAGCCATTTTCCGAAGATCATCGACTTCGGCATCGCCAAGGCGACCGACGCCCGGCCGCTGTCCAGCGAGACGGTTTTCACGTCGCACGACCAGTTTTTCGGCACGCCCCAGTATGCGAGTCCGGAGCAGCTCGACCCGTCGAGCCTCGACATCGACACCCGCAGCGACGTCTACAGCCTCGGGGTGCTGCTCTACGAGTTGCTGACCTCGATGCCGCCGGCCGCGCCGGCGGATCGCGGTGCCGCCGGGATCTCGCGCTTTCACGAGGCGATCCTGGAAAGCGACACGGTGCGTCCCTCCGAACGGTTGCGGAGCGGGGAGCAGGACGACCTGCCGGGCATTGCCGCCCGGAGGCGGACCGAGCCGGCGTCGTTGATCGCTGCGATCCGGGGCGACCTGGACTGGATCGTGTTGAAGGCGATGGAGAAGGCGCGGGCCCGCCGCTACCAGACGGTCAACAGCCTGGCGATGGATCTGGAACGCTATCTCCACGATCAGCCGGTGCTCGCTCGGCCGCCGGGACGCATATATCTGGCGGGGAAGTTCGTCCGCCGGAACAAGCTGGCCGTGGCCTTGTCGGCGGTCATCATGCTGCTTCTTTTGACCGCTCTGGCGGTGACCACCGTCTTGTATCGGGACGCCCAGCGTTCGCGCGACCTGCAGGTCCGGCTCCGGACCGAGGCGGAGGATGCGCGGGCGGACGAGGAGCGGCTCCGCCTGGAAGCGGACGCGCGGGCGAGCATGGCGCGGGTTGCTTTCCTTCTCCATCAGGACCGCATCGACGAGGCGGATGCGCTTTACCGCGAACACCCGCCATCGACGATCGGCCCGTCGATCGAAGCCGCCGCCTCGTTCCGGTCGTTGGCCAACTGGCACGCCAGGGCCGGCCGGATGAAGGACGCCTTGCCCTGCTACCGGCTCCTGATCCAGGCCAACCGCTTCGAGGACCCTGCCAAGATCATGCAGGGGCTCGACTTGATCGCGATCGGTGCGGTGCTGGCCGAGCTGGCCCCCGACGAATACCGGGCCTATCGCTCGGAAGTGATCGACACCTACCTCCCGGTGGAGCGTCCGGTCGAGGCGGAGCGACTTCTCAAGTTCTGCCTGCTTGCGCCGATTTCAGCCGGGGAACACCAGCGGCTGGAAGGGGTAGCGGGGCTCATCGGGCAAATCTCCGACGAAACGCCGGCCTATTGGATCGCGCTGAGCACCAGCCTCGATCACCTCCGTCGGGGCGATTTTGACGAAGCGCTGGCGGTCGCAAGCCACGGTCTGGAAGATGAAATGATCAAGCGGTCCTGCGAGGCATCGCTGCGGGCGGTGGCAGCGATGGCCGCACGGGGTCGGGGCGACGTGCAAGCGGCGGCGGAGAATCTTGCGTTGGCACGCAGGATGATCGTCGACGCCGGCGGGCGGGATTTCGAAGCGGGGCACGAAGTGCCTGCCTACTGGTTCGATTGGTCGGTGGCCAAGGTCCTGGCCCGCGAGGCCGGGATGCCGGAGGTCCTGGCAAAGCCGTGAGCCGGCGACGGCTTGCGGCAAATCACTTGCGGGCCACCGCGAGCAGGGTCTGGAAATTCGGCGATTCCGCCTCCCGATCCACCACCGCGGTCTCGATTTCGGTGAAGCCCGCCTTTTCCAGCATGGCGGAAACCTCGCCCTCGCCGAAGCCAAGCCAGGTGTCGGCGTAGAGTTCCTTGGCCTGCTCGAAACTGTGCGTCAGTAGGTCGAGCACCACGACCCGCCCCCCGGGCTTCAGGGCGCGGTAGGCGGAGTCGATGGCTTTCTGGGGATGGGCGGCGTGGTGCAGCGCCTGGCTGAACACCGCGAGGTCGAGGGATGCAGGGTCCAAGGGCGGGGCTTCGATGTCGCCGACCCGGAATTCGATGTTTCCGATGCCGTGTTCCGCGGCCAGGGCGGTGGCGAATTCCACCATCTTCTCCGATAGGTCGATCGCGATCACCTTCTCCGCGCGCTGGGCAAGGAGCTGGGAAAGCGTGCCCTCGCCGGCACCCAGGTCGGCCACGATCCCCCCGGCCATGACCTTGAGCAGGGCTTCGGCGAGGCCCTTCCACGACCGTCCCGGCACGTAGTCGCGGCCGAATCGGCCGGCCAGCTGGTCGAAGTAGCGGCGCGCCCGGTCCTGGCGCTTGCGGACGAGGTGGCGGAGGGCCGTGAGATCCTTGGCCGACTCCGGCAGCTCGGAGGCCGCGTGGCGGGCGAGTCCGGCGACCTCGGGCGTCATGTTCGAGCGGTAGATGTTGTTCTTGCCGCTGCGCTCATCGCCGACCAATCCGCCTGTCTTGAGCTGGGACAGCTGGGTCGAAATGCGGCTCTGTCCCATGCCCAGCAAATCCTGGAGGTCGGCGACGCTCAGCTCCTCGCGGTCGAGCAGGTGAAGGATCCGCAGTCGCGTCGGGTCGGCCAGAAGCTTCAGGGATTTCAGCATTGACGGCATGGCCAGGTGGATACATCAACGCATCGCGATTTGACGATGCGAAAAACGAAACGCCCATGAGTTCCTACATTTTCTCTTCCGAGTCCGTCGGTGAAGGCCATCCCGACAAGGTCTGCGACACCATCTCCGACGCGATCCTCGACGCCTGCCTCGCGCAGGACCCGAACAGCCGGGTGGCTTGCGAAACCTTCGTGAAGTCGAACATCGTCGTCGTTGGCGGCGAGATCACCACCAAGGCCAAGGTCAACTACGAGGAAGTCATCCGCGAGGCCATCCGCGGCATCGGCTACATCAACAACGACGACGTGTTCCACGCCGACACCGTCTTCATCAACAACTACCTTACCGGTCAGTCGCCGGACATCGCCCAGGGCGTCGATGCCAAGAAGGCCGTCGGCAAGAGGACCGCCGAGCAGGGCGCGGGCGACCAGGGCATCATGTTCGGCTACGCCTGCGACGAGACCCGCGAGCTGATGCCCGCGCCGGTCATGTATGCCCACCGCCTCGGCCGCGAGCTGACCCGCATCCGCAAGTCCGGCAAGGTCAAGTGGCTGCGTCCGGATGCCAAGACCCAGGTGTCCGTCGAGTATGTCGATGGCAAGCCGACCCGTGTGGTCAACGTGGTGATCTCGACCCAGCACGCCGCCGGCACCAAGCACGCGGACATCGAGAAGTTCTGCATCGAGAAGGTCATCAAGAAGGTGATCCCCAAGCGCATGCTGACAACCGACACCGAATTCCTGATCAACCCGACCGGCAACTTCGTGATCGGCGGCCCGCAGGGTGACTCCGGCCTCACCGGCCGCAAGATCATCGTCGACACCTACGGTGGCATGGGCCGCCATGGGGGTGGTGCCTTCTCCGGCAAGGACCCGTCGAAGGTCGACCGCTCGGCCGCCTACATGGGCCGCTGGGTTGCCAAGAACATCGTCGCCGCCGGCCTCGCCAAGAAGGTGGAGATCCAGTTCGCCTACGCGATCGGCCACCCGCTGCCGGTCAGCATCCACGTCGACACCTTCGGCACCGGCACCACCTCGGACGAAAAGATTCTCGCCGCAGTGAAGAAGGTCTTTTCCTTCAAGCCGGCCGACATCGTCAAGCAGCTCAACCTGCTCCGCCCGATCTACTCCGCCTCCACCAACTACGGCCACTTCGGCAAGGAAGACTGCGATCTCCCTTGGGAAAAGACCGACAAGGCCGCCGCTCTCGCCAAGGCCGCAAAGTAATCCCGAACTTCAACTCCACACCAGAGAATTACCATGTCCACCGTAGCAGAACCGCTCACCCAGGATTACAAGGTCCGCGACATCGGCCTCGCCGATTTCGGACGCAAGGAAATCGAGATCGCCGAGCACGAGATGCCCGGCCTGATGGCGACCCGCGCCAAGTATGGCCCGGAGAAGCCGCTCCAGGGAGTCCGCATCATGGGCTCGCTGCACATGACCATCCAGACCGCCGTGCTGATCGAGACGCTGGTCGACCTTGGCGCCGAGGTGCGCTGGGTGTCCTGCAACATCTTCTCGACCCAGGACCACGCCGCCGCCGCGATCGCCGCCGCCGGCGTGCCGGTCTTCGCCTGGAAGGGTGAGACCCTCGAGGAATACTGGTGGTGCACCTGGCAGGCGCTGGTCAACCCGCAGGGCCTCGGTCCGGAACTGATCGTCGACGACGGTGGTGACGCGACCCTGCTGATTCACAAGGGCTACGAGATGGAGAACGGTTCCGACTGGGTCAACGGCCCGGCCGGCAGCCAGGAAGAGCAGGTCATCAAGGACCTCCTCAAGAAGATCGGCAAGGAGCAGCCCGGCATCTTCGCCAAGATCGTCAAGGACTGGAAGGGTGTCTCGGAAGAGACCACCACCGGTGTCCACCGTCTCTATCAGATGGCCAAGGCCGGCACGCTGCTGGTTCCCGCCATCAACGTGAACGACTCGGTCACCAAGTCGAAGTTCGACAACCTCTACGGCTGCCGCGAGTCGCTGGTCGACGGCATCAAGCGTGCCACCGACGTGATGATCTCCGGCAAGGTCGGCGTGGTCTGCGGCTACGGCGACGTCGGCAAGGGCTGCGCCCAGGCGCTGCGCGGCCAGGGTGCCCAGGTCGTGGTCACCGAGGTCGACCCGATCTGCGCGCTGCAGGCGGCGATGGAAGGCTTCCGCGTGCTGCCGATCGAGGACACCCTCGGCTGGGGCGACATCTACGTCACCACCACCGGCAACAAGGACATCATCCGCCTCGAGCACATGGAGAAGATGAAGGACCAGGCCATCGTTTGTAACATCGGCCACTTCGACAACGAGATCCAGATCGACAAGCTCGACAAGGCCTCCGGCGTCGTGAAGACCAACATCAAGCCGCAGGTCGACAAATACACGTTCCCGACCGGCAACAGCCTCTACATGCTGGCCGAAGGCCGCCTGGTGAACCTCGGCTGCGCCACCGGCCACCCGAGCTTCGTGATGTCCAACAGCTTCACCAACCAGACGCTCGCCCAGATCGACCTCTGGAAGAACAAGGACAGCTACAAGGCCGGCGAAGTGAAGGTGCTGCCGAAGCACCTCGACGAGGAAGTGGCCCGCCTGCACCTCGAGAAGATCGGTGCGAAGCTGACCAAGCTGACCCAGGAGCAAGCCGACTACATCGGCGTGCCGGTGGAAGGGCCATTCAAGCCCGAGCACTACCGCTACTGAAGCGTTCCATTTGAAATCAGCCCCGCCGGTCCGCCGGCGGGGCTTTTTTCATGGTTCGATGGCCTGGCCGTCGCCGCCGCTCGCGGGGTTGCTGCGGACCATCAGGCCGCCGGGAAGACTCACCCGCTGGGGGTGCCCCGCGGCGAAGCGGTCGGAACTGACCCACTGGGCCCCGCTGTCGATCGCCTTTGTCTGTTGAAGCGGTTTCGAGCCGGGCTGGTCGGATCGGGTGCGGACCAGGAATCCCGCCTCGACCAGCTGGCGGATGTGGTCGAACTCGCGGACCGGATCGTTGCACTTGAACCAGCCGGCGGCCGGATGCTGTTCGTCCGGCGCGCTGACGAAGATCAGGCGGCCCTCCAAAGCTAGATTGTCCTCAAGGTAGCGGTCGCGGACGGCATCGGTGTTGTCGAGGGCGAAGAGGAACTTGCCGCGCAGGGATTCGATGCTGGGCCAGCCGTCGCCGAGAACCGCCTCGCGCAGGGTCGGGTGTTTGCCGCGGACATCGTCGGGCCGCAGGATGCGTTCGGCGGGGATGACGGAGAGAACTTCTTTCTCCAGGGCCAGGAGTCGTTCGCGGGTAAGCTTTTCCGGTTTCGTCGGAAGCGGCGGCTGCGGCTGGTCCTTGCACTCGAGCAGGATCATCACCGGCAGGTGGCGGGGATGCTTCCCGGACCAGGCGAGCATCTGCGACAGCGCGAGTGACAGGGTAGGGGCTTGGCTGCCATAGTCGGCGTCGGGAATGTGGAGCACCTTGAAGCCGGGCTTCTTCAGCAAACCCTCTGGATCGAAGGGTGGCGTCGTTGCTCCCGCGATCTTCATCAGGCGAAGGCCAAGCGGTTGGGCGAAGAGGCCGCCTTTCTCATCCGAAAAGATATCCAGTTCGAACTGGCGGACGCCGGCGTCGAGCTGTTCGACCAGCGGGGGATGGCTGTAGTCCCAGGCTTCGGCCCAGTCCGGGTTCATCGCCCCCAGGCGGTCGAGGAGGGCGGGTGGCGGGGCGAGGTGGTAGGAATTGTGGCTCCCGATTGCCTGGAGCTGGTTTAGCTTGAGCTCCGCAGCGTGGCCGCCGGCGAAGCCCAGAACGATTGCAAGGAGGCCAAATCTCATGGCCCGACTCTCCTGTTGATGCTGCCAGAGTAGCCAGCCCGAAGTTTCGGGCTTAGAATTTGCATGCAAAAGTTGGCCTTGCCGTGCGGGTTCAGGTCTCCATCCTGTCGCCATGAAATTCCTGTCGCTTCTCGTGCTGGCAGTGACGGTGCAGCTCACCCGTGCGGCGCCGTTTTTCGATCCGACGGTGCCGGTGCATGGTAGCCCGGTGGACGCCGGACTTGGCGGCCAAGTGGCGAGGGGGCTGCTGTTGAACGTGGGTGACGGAAAATGGGTCGTCTTCGACCAGGACCTGCTGCGTCCGGTGATTGCGATCGAGCCTGCTAAGGGTGAATCCCCCATGTCACTCGCGCTGATGGCTCAGGCCTCTTGGGAGAAGCCGACGCAGAAAGGGGGCGTCAAGTTGCCAGCTCCTGCTGCCGGCGGGACGGTCCTATGCCCGCCGCTTCCGGGGGTGGCGGCGGATTTGCAGGGCCTGGAGGCGGATCCGCGACCTTCTTTCGGCGGGGATACAGGGCGGGGTGGTCTGGAGGCCAGCGGGCGACGATTCCTCGGGTATCTCGCCGCAGGTGACACGGGCGTCTTGTCCTATTGTTGCGGGAAGACGGAGATCAGGGAGTGGTATGCCGTTGATCGCGGGCACCTGATCCGCAATCTCGCGGTCGCGCCGGGACCGGAACTTCTGTTTTTGCTTCCGGACTCCGGGTCCTTCGTTGAGGTCGGGAAGAACCATCCGGGGCTCAAAGTCGAGACCAAGGGTGCCTTGCGGTTCGCCCGGCTCGCGGCTTCGGAGAATGAGCGCCGGGTGAGCCTGACCTATGGCGGTGGGGATTCCTCCGCCAAAACCCCTGCGCCACCCGGCGCCGCTCCGGCGCGCTGGCGGCGGGGCATCAATACGGCGATCGAAGACAACGAGCGGTCCGGGCCGGGGTGGGCGATGGACCGGGTCGCCTTGCCGCTCGACAACCCGTGGAAACGACGGGTCCGGCCAGCGGACATGGTTTTCCTCGCTGCGAATACCGCGGCGCTGGTGACTTTCGGCGGTGATGTGTGGCGCCTCGATCTTGCGGGGAAGCGTTGCCGCTGGACGCGCATCGCGGCGGGACTTTGCGAGCCGCTGTCGATCGAGCAGGTCAACGGGGTGCTGCAGGTGTTCACCCGCAACGGGATCGTCCGCCTGCACGACCGCAATGGCGACGGCGAGACGGACTTCTATGAAAACCATAGTAGCTTGGTGATGCAGACCGCGGGAACCCGCGGCTACCCGCTCGACATGGAGGTGGACGAGACGGGCCGGACCTGGTGCTCAATCGGCGGTATCGCGACCGACGGGCGCTCGATCAACAACAAGCGCCCTGCCAATTCCCACAGCGGGGCGATCCTGACCATTTCCCCCGACGGCAAGGAGCTTGAGGTCGTCGCCGCGCATGCCCGCGAGCCCTTCTTCGCCCGGGACGGCAAGAGCGGCAGGATCGCGATGTCGGACCAGCAGGGAAACTGGGTGCCTTCGTCCGGGATCTTCCCGGTCACGGCCGGTGCGGATTTCGGATACGGCAGCGATGGCGAGGCGGGTCTGGTGGCTCCTGCGGTTTGGATTCCCCATGACCAGGACACTTCCTCGGCCTCGCCATTGTGGTTGCGGGGCACCGCCTTCAAGGACTGGAACGGCGGCCTGCTCGACCTGTCCTACGGCACCGGCAGGGTCTTGTTGGTGAGGCCGGGCGGCGAATGGCCGTCGACGGGGGGGGCGGTGATCCCGCTATCGATCGACACGGGCCTGCCGATCCTCCACGCGCGGACTCATCCGGCCGATGGATCGATCTGGCTGGCCGGCTTCCGCATCTATGATTCGCGGGCTCCCGCGCTGGAGGGCGTGGCGAGGTTGAGGCCGACGGGCGATGCTCTGGCGACGGCCGTCGATGCGACGGTGGTGAAGGAAGGGGTGATCCTTCGCTTCGGCGCCGGGTTGGATCCCGCGTCGGTGACGGCGGAGGCGGTGGCCGCGAAGGAATGGCAGTATCGCCGGAGTTCCGGTTACGGTTCGCCGCGACTCAAGCGGGATGGCAGCCAGGGCGTGGATCCGCTGGCGACCGGCGGCTGCTTCCTATCGAAGGACGGCAAGGGAGCTTTCATTCATATCCCCGGCCTCAAGCCGACGATGCAGCTGGAGATTTCACATCGTTTCCACATCAAGGGCACGGCTTCCTCCTCCCAGTCGGTGTTCTTTACCGTGGGCGATCCACCGGCTGCGGATTGGGATGCCATGGGATTCGAACCGCCGGTTCTCGATGAAGGTCTGGCCACCGTGCACGATGGCTCGCAGGGCAATGGCGTTCCCACCCTCGAGCAGGGCCGGGAATTGTCGGCGCGATTCGGCTGCATTGCCTGCCATTCGCTCGACGGTGCCAAGGAGGGCCACAGCGGGCCGACCTGGAAAGGCCTCTACAGAACCGAGCGGCATTTTGCCGAAGGGGATCCACGGACGGCCGATGACGCCTACCTGATCGAGTCGATGATGGAACCGGGCAAGGCGATCGTCAAAGGCTACGCCCTCGGTATGGGGAGCTACGCGGGTGTGCTGAGCGAGACCGAGATGCAAAGCATCGTGCTCTTCATCCGCAGCTTGAAGTGAACGCTCACGGCGCCGGTGGAGCCCAGCCCGCGGCGACGAAATCCTCGATCTCGATGAAGGTCCTGCCGTCGTTGGTTTCGCGCTTCACCAAGGCGAGCACCAGCGGCAGGCCGTTGCTGGCCGTCATGCGGTTGACGGTTTCCAGGTCGTAGCCGCCCGATCCGTCGAAGACGCTGCGCAAGCGGGCGAAGGCGACCGAGTCCTTGCGGATGAAGGCGTCGCACTCACGGCCCGGCATCGGCACGCTCAGGTGGTAGCGGAAGAACAGGCCGCTTTCGTCACCCGGCTTCACGAAGAGGTCGAGGATCGCGTGCCGGTCCGCCGGTCCTTCGATGAACTTGCGGAAGTGATCGTCGAGGAAGCCAACGAACGACTCCCAGTCGATCATCGGTCCTTCGTCGGTTCCAAGCAGCGAGATCGGGATCCCCTCTGGCATTCCGGGGGTATAGACTTGGTAGAAGTAGTTCACACCGTCGACGCCGGCGAAGCGGATGGAGGTGGTCTCGATGGGACCGTCGCCGAGTTCCGCGGCGCGGGCTTCCATGGCCGGACCGACCCCCTCCGGATCCAACACATAGGTGCGCCGGGATTTCCAGTCGGGGGCATCGAGGAAAGCATTGAGCGTTGATCTCGCGCTCAATTGACCGGGTGAATCCGGAACAACCGGCGGCTCTTCGACGGGTGGCGGTTCGACCCCGGTGGAGGAAGCTAGGGGTGCAGGTGGCTCGGGCGGGAGCGGGGAAGGGGGCACCGGCGCCGGAGGATTCACGGCTTTGGTCGCGACGACCGGCGGCAGAATCACTGGACGCGAGGCTTTGCCCCAATGATATCCGGCGACCGAGGCCCCCGAGGCACTCATGAGCATGAGGAAGATCCAGGACACCTTCAGCCCACGACGGTGATGGGAAGGTGCAGGGCTTGGAGCGGGCGGTGATGAGCCGGCCTCCCGGGGCGAGGTGACATCGGGAACATCGGATTCGGGAGCGGGCTCTGCCGGGAGCTCGCGGGCTTCAGCTGCCGGCGTAACTTCAGGCAGCCGGGCGGCCAATCCACGCCCCGGATCCGGGCTGACGATTTCTTGCCAGCACTTGGGACAGGGTCCTGTCAGGCCTGCCGCCGCAGCAGGAACGGTCAGGCCTGAACCGCAAGCCGGACAGTTGAATTTGAGCGGTTCGGTTGCTGTTGGATCGAGTGGCACCGGTTCAGGCTAAGGATCTAGCGCGATGAATCAAGGAGGGGAGACCCTCCAGCTTCCGGCAACAATCTGGGGCTGCATTGCCGATCAATCGAGGTTGAAAGTTAAATTTTATAAGATTTCGTCAAAACTTAGGGGTCCAAACTTTCCTTGCCTGCCCCGGAAAATTGCTGCTATACGCCGGATCCCCTCCGCCTCCTTCCCCGAGGAGCGGTTCACCCCCATCCCCCCGATATGAGCACCCAAGCCCCCCGGCTTTCTCGTGTACTGCTTGCCGCCATGGCAGCAGGATCCGTCACGGCACGCGCACAACAGCCCGGCCAGGAGTTTCCTGACAACCGCAATGCCACGTCCTCGGCGCTGGGAGTCGGCACCCTTGGTCTCGCCTGGGCGACGACCCGCGATGTCGGGAGCCATCTTTACCGCAATCGCGCCGGCATCCGCCCGGGAAACCATATCATCGAAACCGAGGCCCCGGTCGAATACTCCGGGTCCAAGGGCGGCATGAGTTCCGCCAAGGGCAAGGTGTCCGCGATCGCTGTGCCGGTGCCAAACCGTTGGCGGCTCTTCGGCTCGCTCTACTACTACAGCGAGGATCACGATGGCGACAGCTATCGTCCGCGTTCGAAGAAGAAGGACGACAAAAAGGACGACAAGAAGGACGAGAAATATGACCTGAAGCGCATGGTCTCAGCCCGCATGCCGTCCAGCGGACCGGGAACTCCGACGACGGGAGTCGCTCCCGGAACCGAAGATGGCTCGCTGGAAGTCTTCGGCGGTAGCGTCGGCGTGGAGTATCACATCAACCGCAACTGGAGTGTCGGCGTGGCTCTCTCCGCTTCCAGCGGGGACCTCGACATGGGATCGGTCGGCAGCACGGATGTCGACTCGGTGGCCCTGAGCCCCTACGTTTCCTATTACCGGGCCGACACGCTTGGCTCGGCGGACCTGTGGGCCGGACTGATGTATTCCTATGGGATGCATTCCTTTGAAACCAACCGCTACACCGGTGGCGGAATCGCTTCGGGATCGCCCGACGCCGAGACCCACACGATCGAGTTCAACGTCGGCCTGAATTTCGGCGAGGACGACTTCGTGCACGGCCCCTATGCCGGCTTGCGCTACATCACCGGAAGCATCGACGCCTACACCGAGGTTGGTCCGGGTGCGACCTACTTCGGCGAGCAGGATGTCGACTCGCTGGTTTCGATCCTCGGCTATCAGGTGTCCTGGAAGATTCGCGGAGGTTCCGGCTTCTGGGCTCCCCAGTTGCGGGTCGGCTGGGAGCACGAATTTGAAGACGGCAACGTGACCTCCTTCGGCATCCCGGTCGAGAGCTACGACGAGGACCTCGCGGTCGTCGGTGCGGGCGTCGGCTATTACTGGGACAACGGCTGGAGCGTCGGTCTCGACTACGAAGGCCGCTTCGGCAGCAACACCGAAGCCCACTATGGCGGCGTGAGGGCCGGCAAGGAATTCTGACTTTACCCCCGGGTTAAAACGCCTCGTCCGGCCTTTCCCCCGAGCCGGACGGGGCGTTTTCGTTTTGATCGCTGTCAGGCGATCAGCCGGTGGGTCTTCCGGAAAATCCAGGCTCCGCAGATGATGCCGAGCACATCGGCGGTGAAATCGGCGGGATCGTGGGCACTGCGGCCCGGCACGTAGGACTGGTGATGCTCGTCCAGGGCGCCGACGAAGCTGCCGATCGCGAGCGTGAGAAGGAAAATCCGGCGCCAGCGGGGAGGATCGGTGCCGAGCCGGTGGAGGAGCCCGGACAGCAGGATGCCGCCGCCAAAGAAGTAGCCGAAGTGAAGGACCTTGTCGTTGGCCTGGAACTCCCGGTCGGGCGGGAAGATGTTCGACCGCGACGAGAGCCACCACAGGACGCCGAACCAGATCACGACGGCAACGATCCAGAAGGGAGGCTGTCGGAGGATCCGGCGCATTGCGGGCCTACTGCTTGCGCAACTCGTCTTCGAGCCGCTCGGCCAGCCACTGCTTCATCATCGACTGGTAGTTGAGGAAGCGGGAGCGGGCGATGCGCTTGATGCGCGACAGCATGCGCGGGTCGAAGCGGAGCGTGATGGTCGTCGATTCGCGGGAATCCGGCTCGTGGATCGATCCGGACATCACCTTGGCGTCGAGTTCATGGGTCTTCCAGAACTCGGCTTCGGATTCCTCGTCCTCGAATTCCGGGATGTCCGTCCAGCGGACGATCGATTGCATCTCACTCATTTGAACTCGGCGTATTTGCGTTCGTAAAAGCGCTGTTCCCCTTCGCTCATGTCCCGGGCGGCGATCACGCGGGTGCGCTTGCCGTCGGTGCGGAAGCACACGAAGAGGTAGCGGTCCGCGACCGTGCGGCCGAGCGCGTAGAAGCGGCTTTCGCCGGATTCCTGGTCAGGCAGCAGGCGCAAGCCGAACGGGTCCTCGAGGGCTTCCTCGAGTTCTCGCGGCTTGTAGGACTTCAGGTCGAAGTGGACGTCGATTAGGTCGAGCTCCATGGGAATCGGTTGCGGGCCGGAGAAAACACCAGATGGCCGGGATGGGGAAGCGGAAAGGCGCTTGCTTCGCGGAAAGGGTGATTCCGTCGGGAGACCGGTGAATGTTGAGAGCAGGCAAGCGTCGGAGAGCGGATTGGGTCCCATCATGGCGGAGAAAGACCGCGAGGTCGGCGGGGCCGAGGTCGGGATCGACGAGCAATCGGTCGTTTTGGCCTCACCACAATCGGGTAGGGCAGTCGCCGTTCGCGATGCCCCGGCGAGTCGTTCCGAAGCGAGGCAAACCAACAAAGCAGGCCTGCCAGCGGTCACTTTCCCCGCCGACAACTGGCCGGGGATGACGGCGGGCAAGAAGTCCGGGCGAATTTCCCGCGTGAGAATTCACAGCGGGGTCTCGTAGTGTCGCGGCCTCGTCCGATCCGCTCCTGCAATGATCATGCGTTCCCTTGCATTTCTCCTTTTCGCCGCCCTCTCCCTTCCTGCCGCCGATGTCCCGCTGCGCGCCCTTCTGGTCTGTGGGGGATGCTGCCATGACTACGAAAAACAAGCGCTGATCCTGCGCGACGGCATCCAGGCCCGGGCCAATGTCCAGGTGGATGTGATCCGCAGTGAGGACAACGGAACCAAACCGTGGTTCCCGATCTACGAGAACAAGGACTGGGCCGAGGGCTACGACGTCGTCATCCATGACGAGTGCGCCGCCGATATGGTGGAAATGCCCTACGTCCAGAACATCGTCGATGCCCACAAGGGCGGTCTGCCGGCGGTGAACCTGCACTGCGCGATGCATTCCTACCGGACCGGCAGCGAGCTCTGGTTTGAATTCCTCGGCCTCCAGTCGAGCGGCCACGGCTGGCAAAAGCCGATCGAGGTGGATTATACCGTGGCGGATCACCCGGTCACCAAAGGGCTCGCCAATTGGACGACGATCAACGAGGAGCTTTACAACAACGTGAAGGTGTTCCCCTCGGCGACGCCGCTCGCGCTGGGGACCCAGGAGCAGGGGAACGGCGGCAAGGACACCAACGTGGTGGTCTGGACCAACGACTACCAAGGCACCCGCGCCTTCAGCACGACGCTGGGGCACAACAACGAGACGGTGGCCGACGGCCGCTACCTCGATCTGGTGGTGCGCGGGTTGCTCTGGAGCTGCGACAAGCTCAACGCGGAATTCCTCAAGCCCTATCAGGGGCCGGCCGGTCGCTTCACCGTGGTGCCCAGGAAGTCGGAGGCCGGCATCGAACCGCCGGCGAACGCGACGCTGGCGAAGGTGACGGCTTCCAGCACCCAACCCGACAACTTTCCCTACAAGGCCATCGACGGCACCACGGACACCCGCTGGTGCGCCGACGGGGGATCGCTCCCGCAGTGGCTGCAACTGGAGTTCGAAAAGCCGCAGTCGCTCACCGGCTTGAAGATCGTCTGGGAGCATCCGGCCAATGTCTATCGCCACGTCATCGAGGGATCGATGGATGGCAAGCAGTGGACGGTCCTCGCCGATGCCAAGGGCAACGAGGCACCGGGGGATACCTCGGCGGAGTTTTCCAAAACGGAAGTCAAGTTCGTGAAGATCACCTGCACCGGCACTTCCCGGGACTGGGCTTGCATCCGCGAGATCAGTGCGACCGGCGACGGGGTGGGGCCGCTCTTTGCCCTCCGCCCGGAGGCGGACCGCAGGAAGGATGCCGACCCGTTCAAGAAACAAGGCAACACGATCCCGCGGATGGTCACGCTGACACCGGAACAGGAAACCGCGATCCTCAAGGACGTGCAGGTTGCCGAGGGCTTCGACGTCAGCCTGTTCGCCACCCCGTCCTCGGCGAATTACCCGGTCTATGTCGCCTCCGCGCCGAACGGGGACCTCTATGTTGCGAGTGACGGCAACGGTTCGCTCGGCCGCGATCCGAACCGCGGCCGGATCGTCCGCTTGCGCGACACCGACAAGGACGGCCGTGCCGACCAGGTGACCGAGTTCGTCAAGAACGTCGACTCCCCGCGCGGGATGGTGTGGGACAACGACCGCCTCTACGTCGTTCATCCGCCGGATGTCAGCGTCTACATCGACCACGATCTCGACGGCCAGGCGGACGAGGAGAAGACCCTTATCACGGGCATCGCCTTCGGGTTCAAGGATCGCCCGGCCGACCACACGACCAACGGCTTGAGCCTCGGGATCGACGGCTGGCTCTACATCGCAGGCGGCGACTTCGGCTTCATGGATGCCGTTGGCACCGATGGCAAGCACCTGCAGCACCGCGCCGGCGGCGTGATTCGCTTCCGTCCGGACGGCACCAACCTCGAGGTCTTCAGCACCGGCACCCGCAATATCCTGGGCACGCCGATCAGCCCGTTGCTCGACATCTTTGCCCGTGACAACACCAACGACGGCGGCGGCTGGGACGTCCGCTTCCACCACTTCACCGGCTTGGAAGATCACGGTTACCCGCGGATGTACATCAATTTCGGCGACGAGATTGTCCAGCCGCTGGCCGACTATGGCGGCGGTTCCGGCTGCGGTTCGGTCTACCTCTCCGAACCGGGCATCCCGGCGAAGTGGAACAACGCGCCGCTCACCTGCGACTGGGGCAGCGGGGCGCTGTGGAAGCACACCGTCGAACCGCGCGGTGCGACCTTTGCGGAGACCGCGAAGCCCGAACCGCTGATCAAGATGACCCGCCCGACCGACGCGGATGTCGACGGCATGAGCGCGATCTATCAGGCCAGCTGGAAAGGCGCGACCTTCGCTTGGGAAGGTCCGGACGTCGGCTACATCGTTAAGGTCACGCCGAAAGGCTACACTCCGGAACCCTTGCCGGATTTCAACAAGGCGAGCGATGCCGAGCTCATCGCCTTGCTGGAGTCGCCGAGCCAGGTCCGGACCTTGGAAGCGCAGCGAGCCCTGAACCGGCGGCCCGCGAACGCCGCGATGGCGCAGGGCCTGGTGAAGCTGGCAAGCGATCCGACCAAGCCGCTTCCCGCACGGGTGGCCGCGCTGTATGCGCTGGCCTCGCGCGGCACCAAGGCGTCGTCCGCGGCCGCGGTGGTCAAGCTGATCGAGCCGCTTGCCGGTGATCCCGCCCTCCAGCGCTTTGTCTTGCGCGCCCTCGGTGACATGGGACTGGACCAGACCCGGGAAGGCAAGACCGTAGCGCCGGCCGCGCCTTTCACCGCCGGGTTCAAAAGCAACGATCCGCGCACGCGCCTCGAAGCAATCGTCGGCGCGACCCGCCAGCACATGAAATCGCTGGCCCCGGAGATCGCGACCCAGCTCGGCGACGCCGATCAGGTCGTGGCCCATACCGCGTTCCGCTCGCTCGCCATGCTCGGTGCGGCCCAAGCCTGCTTCGACGTCGTCGACAGCACCGACGCGGCTTCCGCGCGGCGGACCGGCGCGCTGCGTGCCCTGATGCGCATGCACACGACCGGGGTCGTCGACGGCCTGATTGCCCGTCTCGACCGCCCGTCTTCGGCTGCGATCCGGACCGAATTGCTGGGCGCCCTGTGTCGCCTCCATTTCCACGAGGGCGAATGGAAGGGCGACTCGTGGGGGACCCGGCCGGACACCCGCGGGCCCTACTATCAGCCGGAACCCTGGAGCGAGACGACGAAGATCGCCGCGGCCCTTCAGGCGGAACTCGCCAAGGCCTCGCCGGCGGACGCCGCCTTCCTGGTGCGCGAGATGAGCCGCAACCGCATCGAGTCCAATCAAGCCCTGGACCGCCTGCTCGTCCTGGCCGGATCCGACGACAGCCTGGTGCCGGAAGTGGTGGAGCAACTTGCCGCCGTCGAGACCGTTCCGGCCGCTGGGGTGCCGCTGCTGATCAAGGCCGCTGCGATGGACGGGCCGCCGAAGCTGCTCGCCCGGGCGATTGCCACCTTGGCAAAAACCGATTCGGCGGAAGGTTGCCAGGTTTCCCTCGGCGCCCTTGCCCGGATGCCCCGCGGCGGCGAGCGGGATCAGGCGCGCCAGGCCTTTCTCGGATCTCCGAAGCTTGAGAACCATCACCAGCTTCTTGAAAAGATGGCACACGCGATCGACGGCGGCGGCTCGGTTTGGGCCGATGCCGGGCTCCTCGCGCTGAGTGTCCGCAAGAGCGGCAGCCCCGAGGCCCGCGAGCTCTCCCAGAAAGCTCTCGATGAAGGCTGGCAAGATCCGAAGCGCCGCATCCAGATCCTCCGCGCGATCCGCATGACCGACTTCCACGGCCTCGACGAACAGGTGCTGCTCGCGACCGAGGATGCCGATCCCGAGGTCGCGAAGGAAGCCGGGGAAACCGCGAAGCGCCTCAAGCTCGAGAAGATGAGCAAGGACACCACCCCGCTGGTCAGCACGCTCAAGCCGGAAGAAGTGGTTGCCGCCATCCTCAAGACCAAGGGGAGCGTCGCCCAAGGCCAGCAGCTGTATACCCGCCAGACCTGCGTCGCCTGCCATGCCGTCAGCATGGACGAGCCGCAGAAGGGGCCCTTCCTCGGCACCATCGCCCAGACCTACACCCGGGAGGATCTGGCAAAGAACATCCTCGATCCCGGCGCGACCATCGCCCAGGGCTTCGCCACGGAGATGATCACGATGAAGGACGGTTCGGCGAAAATGGGCTTCATCACCCTGGAAAGCGCCGCCGAGGTAAAGCTCCGCGACATCGCTGCCCAGGAGAGCACGCTCAAGACCGCCGACATCGCCAAGCGCGAGAAGTTGCCGAATTCGCTGATGCCGCCGGGCCTTGTCTCGAACCTCACCGTGCGCGAGTTCGCGAGCCTGCTGGATTACCTGGAAGACCTGGCGAAAAAGTAGGTCGTTCGTTTCATTCGGTTCTGACGGGCAAGCGGATGGGCACCATTCGCTTGCCCGCAGCCTTCTGAACGAGCACGGAAGGCTGAAGGCCTTCCATCACAGGTCATTTCAGTTTCTTCACCCGGATGTTCCGGTATTCGATCTTCATCGGCGGGCCGACGTGGACTTGCACGCCTAACAGGCCGGACATGCGGCGCTTCCCGGGATCTTCATCGGTGACCTCCGCCATCAGCACGCCATTGACGAAGTGCTGGAGGTGGTTGCCCTTCACGATGAGGTGGACCGCGTTCCAGTCGTTCTTCTTCACCTTCTTCTGGAGTTCTGCCCGATCGCCGAGCTGTTTCGTGAGCTCGGGTTTCGCATCGGGCTTGAGGACAACGCTCTCGCCACGGTAGGCGAGGAAGGTGCGGCCGCGCTCCTCGTAGTTCTGGCCGGTCCACTGGTCCTGGCCGTCGATGTCGCACTGGTATCCTTCCATCGCCCACTTGGTTTCGGGATCGGCGACGCGGATGCTGCGGTAGTTGATGCCGCTGTTGCCCTTGTCGGAGACGCGGTACTCGAGCTTGAGCTCGAAGTCGGCGAGCTCGCCGCCCTGCCAGATGATGAACGAGTTCTTATTGAGCAGCGTTTCGGGGGTGATCTCGCCGATCAGGACACCGTCCTCAGCGCGCCAATACGTCGGATCTCCCTGCCAGTTCGCGAGGGTGCCGTCGAAAATCGAGTCGAAGCCCTCGTCGGCCGCGGAGCAGGTCGAGTGAGCCAGGAGAAGGCCCAGTAGCAGGTGTTTCAGGCGCATCGGGGGACTACGCCGGACTTCCGGGATCCCTTCCATGTCACAGGCGGGCATGCGTATGTCCTTGCCTCATTTGGCATGGGGGGCGCTTCATGGTCGGTGAACCCTATGGCCATTCGAGTCGGACTCCACCACGTCACGGAATATCGCTACGACCGCGAGGTCAATCTGGGGCCCCATGTCATCCGCCTGCGGCCCTGCGTTCATTCCCGCACCCCGATCACGGCCTACTCGCTGAAAATCGAGCCGGCGAACCACTTCATCAACTGGCAGCAGGACCCCTTCGGCAACTGGGCGGCACGGCTGGTGTTCCCGGAAAAAACGCGGAAGCTCAGCATCACGGTGGATCTCGTCGCGGACATGACGGTGATCAACCCCTTTGACTTTTTCATCGAGGATGCGGCGGAGGAGTTCCCCTTCGAATACGCGCCGCACTTGAAGCAGGAGCTGGCGCCCTACCTGACACCGGCGGAAAGCGGACCGCGGTTGATGGAATGGTTGGAGACGATCTCCCGCGAGAAGCGGCGCACCATCGACTTCCTTGTCGACGTGAATTTCAAGGTCCACCAGGCGGTCAGCTACGTGATCCGCCTGGAGTCGGGCGTCCAGTCCTGCGAGCAGACCTTCGAACGGGGTACCGGCTCCTGCCGGGATTCCGCCTTCCTGCTGGTGCAGGCCTTGCGGCACTTCGGCCTGGCGGCGCGGTTCGTGTCGGGCTACCTGGTCCAGCTGAAGCCCGACCAGAAGTCCCTCGACGGACCGTCGGGCCCGGAAGAAGACTTCACCGATCTCCACGCGTGGACCGAGGTCTATCTTCCCGGTGCTGGCTGGGTCGGGCTCGATCCGACGTCCGGCTTGTTTGCCGGGGAAGGGCACATCCCGCTTTCCTGCACCCCGGAGCCGGCCAGCGCCGCGCCGGTGGTGGGTGGCGTCGATCCCTGCGAAACGGAGTTCGTGTGGGCCAACGAGGTGAGCCGGGTCCACGAGGATCCGCGGGTCACGAAACCCTACTCGGATGCCGAATGGGAGGCGATCAACGCGCTGGGCGAACAGGTCGACGCGCGGCTCGAGGCCGGCGATGTCGCGTTGACGATGGGCGGCGAGCCGACCTTCGTGTCGATCGATGACATGGAGGGTGCGGAGTGGAACGTCAGCGCGGACAGTCCTGCGAAGCGCAAGCTGGCGATGACCTTGCTGAAGCGGCTGAAAGACATCCATGCACCCGGCGGCCTGCTCCACTACGGCGAGGGCAAATGGTATCCCGGTGAACCCCTGCCGCGCTGGGGTTACACGGTGATGTGGCGCAAGGACGGCCAGCCGCTCTGGAAGGACGAGCAGTGGCTGGCCGACCCGAACTCCGACCCGGGCCACGGCATCGAGGAGACACGCCGCTTCGCGGCCCTGGTGGCGGAAGAGCTTGCCTGCAACAAGTCGCACCTGCTCGCGGGGTTCGAGGATGCGATGTACTACGCGTGGAAGGAGAGCACGCTGCCGGAGAACGTTGATCCCCACTCGGCCGACCTCGACGATCCGCTGGAGCGGCGCTACCTCGCCAGTTTGCTCGATCGCGGACTGTCCAAACCGAGCGGCTTCGCGCTGCCGGTGGAGTGGGACGTCGAAGGGGACCGCTGGAAGAGCAACCGGTGGAGCTTCCGCCGCGGCCGGATGACGCTGGTCCCCGGTGGATCCCCGATGGGTTTCCGGCTGCCCTTGGATTCTCTGCCGAAGTGGAGCGAGGAGGAGCGCAGCGAACAGGCGGCGTTGGAAGCCTCGCCGTTGGAGTCTTCCGGCGACCTTCCCGATCACGGCTCGCTGCTGCCGGCCGGCAAGACCTTGCAAACGGCGACGGGCGTCACTCCGGCGGCACCGGAGGCAGCGGACTCGGGCAAGCCGGTCGCGACCACCGCGATCTGCTTCGAACCGCGCCACGGCAAGGTGCATGTTTTCTTCCCGCCGGTGACCCACCTCGAGCACTACCTGTTGCTGCTGGAAGCGGTCGAGAAGGCCGCCGTCTCTCTGAAGCTGCCGGTGGTCATCGAGGGCTACGAGATGCCCTGGGACCGCCGCGTCGAGCGGATCAAGGTGACGCCCGACCCCGGGGTGATCGAGGTCAACGTGCACCCGGTGAAGACCTGGCGCGAGCTGGTGGAGAACACGACGGCGTTGTACGAGGCAGCTCGTATTTCACGGCTGGGCACCGAGAAGTTCATGCTCGACGGCCGCCACACCGGGACCGGCGGCGGCAACCACGTTACGCTGGGCGGCGAGTCGCCGGAGCGGAGCCCCTTCCTGCGCCGGCCCGGGTTGCTGCGGAGTTTCATCACCTACTGGCAGCATCACCCCGGGCTCTCCTACCTGTTCTCCGGGCTTTTCCTCGGGCCCACCAGCCAGGCGCCGCGGGTCGACGAGGGCCGCGACGACAAGCTGTTCGAACTCGAGATCGCCTTCAGCCAGTTGCCGGAGAGCGGTGATCCGCCGTGGCTGGTCGACCGCGTCCTAAGGAACCTTCTGACCGACCTCACCGGGAACACGCACCGCGCCGAGTTCTGCATCGACAAGCTCTATGCGCCGGGTTCCGCCAGCGGCCGTCTGGGCATCCTCGAACTGCGGGCCTTTGAAATGCCGCCTCATGCGCGGATGAGCCTGGTGCAGATGCTGTTGGTGCGCGCGCTGGTTGCCCGATTCTGGGACCAGCCCTATCACAAGAAGCTGATCCGCTGGGGGACCGACCTCCACGATCGCTTCATGTTGCCCCATTTCATCCGCGAGGACCTGAAGGACGTGGCGCTCGACCTGAAGGAGGCCGGAATTCCCTTCGAGGCGGCCTGGCTGGAGCCGTTCCACGAGTTCCGCTTCCCGGTCTACGGGCGGATGTGCCACCACGGCGTCGAGTTGGAAGTCCGGGCCGCACTGGAACCGTGGCACGTGCTCGGCGAGGAGAGCTCCTCGAGCGGCACCGCGCGCTATGTCGACTCCTCGGTTGAGCGCGTCGAGATCAAGGTCCGCGGCATGGTCGACGGCCGGCACGTGCTGGTTTGCAACGGCCGCCGGATCCCGTTGCAGCCGACCGGTCGCCGCGGTGAATACGTCGCCGGCGTGCGCTACAAGGCCTGGGACCCGTGGTCGGCGATGCACCCGACGATCGGGGTGCACACGCCGCTGACCTTCGATGTCGTCGACACCTGGAACCGCCGCTCGCTCGGTGGCTGCGTGTATCACGTGGTGCACCCGGGGGGACGGAGCTACGAGACCTTCCCGGTGAATGCCTACGAGGCGGAATCTCGGCGGGTGAACCGCTTCTGGCAGCACGGCCATACGCCGGGGGTGATGGAGCCGGTGGCGACCGGCGGCCTGGGCTACCGCCGCCTGACAGAGCGGGCCGGGGGCGCGCCGGTGAGCTACGTCGAAGTTCCGCCGGAAGACCTCGGAATGGACTTCCCGGTGACGCTCGACCTGCGTTCGGGCAAAGGCCTGTAGGCGGCCTACTTCTTGTTCGGATCGTAGAAAATCCGCACGTCGGCCTTCTGGTCGCCGAGCAGTTGTTGGGCACGCTTCAGCGCGCCCCGGGTCGAGAGGTTCGGGTTGCTCGGCCGGTTGAGGAAGATGTTGCTTTCGCCGGCCTTGCGGTCGGCACCCAGCTGGACGGTTTCGAGTACGCCGGAGTTCTTGAGCACCCGGTAGACCTCGCGGGTGGCGCCGGAAATCAGGACGTGGCGGTCGTTCGCGCGCATGAACTTGATGAGGTCCTCGAGCGCGAGCACCGATGTCGCATCGAGGTGACGGGCGTTCTTCAAGCGCAAGATGATGATGCTCAGCGAGGGGTCGGCGGCGGTGCGCTGGATCTGGGTGCGGAACAGCTCGGCCGCGCCGAAGAACAGGTCGCCCTCGACGTGGACGATCGAGATCGCCGGGTTCGGCCGCTGGCGCTTCTCGCCCATCTGCCGGAGCTCGCCGGCGTCGCTGAATTCATATTCGACGAGGTGGGGGCGGCTGGCCTTGCGCAGGAAGAGGGTGATGGACAGCGCCACGCCGATGAAGATGGCAACGTTCAGCGGGGCGATCAAGGTGGCGAGGAAGGTGACCAGCAGCACCGCGGCATCGTCGGGCGTCGAGCGCAGGCAGATGCGGATGTTGTGGCGGTTGATCAGGGCCATCGCGATGCCGATGACCAGAGCGGCCAGGGCTGCCTTGGGAACATACTCGATGACCGAGATCCCGAACTTCGGCAGCCAGGCGAGCAGCATGGCGGCGGCCAGGACCAAAGTGCCGGAATACATCGACGACATCCGGGTGCGCGCGCCGGAGGTGAAATTCAGCGTCGAACGGAGCAGGGATCCGGAGGCTGGCATGCCGCCGGCGATCGCGGATGCGAAGTTGGCGGCCCCGACCGCGAACATGTCCTGGTTGACGTCGGCCCGGTCGCCGGATCGCGAGGCGATGGTTTTCGCCATCAGCGAGTTTTCAAGGCAGGCGAGGAATGCAACTGCGAGCGAAACGCCGAGCAGGGCGGAGATATCCTCGAAAATGCCGGCGCGGGCGAGCGACGGGAAGGATGGCATCAGGTCCTGCGGGGTGAAGGACCGGAAGCAGGCGGAGCCGGTGAAGGGACTGACGCCCTTATGGATCATCGAGCCGAAGATGGCCGATGCTGCGATCAGCACGATGGCGAGGTTCGGCCAGCGCGGCTTCCACTTCTTCAATGCGAAGAAAGCGGCGAAGGTGACCAAGCCGATGATGATTGGTCCCGGGTCGGCGGACGGCAGCGAGCGGGCGAGGGCGTCGACCAGGCCGACGAAGCTGCGGGCGTGGTGCTCGTCGACCTCCGCGGCGATGCCGAGCAGGTGCTTGAGCTGGTTGGTCATGATCAGCACGGCGGCTCCGGAGACGTAGCCGACGAGCACCGAGCGGGAGATGTACTGCAGCAGGTCGGCGACGCGGAGAACCGCACCGAGGAGGCAGAAGATCCCGACCATCATTACCAGCAGCGGCACAAGCTCGGTCTCCCTCGAGGCCAGCGCCGGTTCCATGGCGAAGAAGCCGAAGAGCATGAACGCCGTGGCGTTGGTCGGCCCGAGGATGGTGTGGCGCGATCCGGCGAAAAGGGGTGCCACCAGCGACGCGGTGGCCGAGCAGGCGATGCCGAAGACGATCGGCAGTTCGGCGATGGCGGCGTAGGCCATGCCCTGCGGGATATCGAGAAGCGAAACGTTGAGCGCGGCCTTGCCGTCGGCCCGGAATTTCTCGCGGGTGTACTTCCGGAGGGTGTGGAGGATCGGCAGCGGGTCGAGCTTTCCACCCCGGAAGAACTCGCCGACGCGGCGCAGCATCCGGCGTGGGTGGAAATGGGTGGTCATGGGATTTCCGGATCCTAGCGGAAGCGGGCGCGCCGGAGTAAGAACATTCCGAGGAGCACGCAAACCACGTTCGGCGCCCAGGCGGCGATCATCACGCCGCTGCTGCTGCTGCCGCCGATCATCCCGCAGATGAAGTACGCCGCGCCGATCAGCAGGCTCAGGATCAATCCGGTCGAGGTGTCCTTGCGGCGGGCCTTGATCCCGAGCGGGATGCCGATGAAAGCGAAAGCGAGGCACGCGAAGGACGAGGCGAAGCGACCCTGGATTTCCGCCTCGTAGTTGGGCAGCTTGTACTTCCAGAAGGCGGGCTTGCCTTCCTTGACCCGCTCGACATCGAGTTGCTCGAGCTCCTCCATGTAGTCGCGGATGGCGGCGATGCTCATGGTTCCGGGATCCTGCTTCGAGGGCGCCGGGGTGAAGGGCAGCACCACGGGCACCGATTCGCCGGCGATCACCACTTCGGGAGCGCCCGGTTTGCCGTCCGGGCCTGCTTCACCGGTGGTCTCGAACATCGCGTCATAGAGGTGCAGCCGGAACTGCTGTGCTTCCGTGTCAATGACGGCCTCCGCCTTCATCGCGTGGACGTAGATGTCGGCGGAGTCGGGATCGTTGGGATCCCCGACTTGAAAGAGATGGAGTCCTTCCATCTTGGAGCCATCCGACTTTTCAATGTAGGCGCGGACGTTTTCGAGGCTCTGCTCGAGGCGGGCCAGCCCGTCTTTTTCGGCGGCGGCGCTCAGCATGCTGCGCGGGTTCATGAAGAACGCGCGGGTGGCGATGTGCTTCGAGGTGGACTTCGCCTTCGGAGCGATCTCAAGGTTGAGCCACATGCAAAGGCCGGACAGCAGGAGCCCGAGCATGAAAACCGGCAGGGCGAGCCGGTAGAGGCTGAGGCCCGCGACCCGGAAGCCGATGAGCTCGTTGTCCGACGAGAGGCGCCCGAACACCAGCAGCACCGCGGAAAGGAAAGCCCAGGGGATGGTGTAGATCAGCGAGAAGGGGATCGCCGCGACGATGAACTCGAAGATGATCGAGACCGGTGCCCCGAAATCGACCAGCAGGGTGCGGATGGTCTGGAAGACGCTGCCGAGCACCAGGATGGAACTTAGAAGGATAATGGCGAACAGCGTCCCGACGAGGACTTGGCGGCCAATATAGCGGTCGGAGAGACGCATGCGTATGCGGAGCCTGCGCCGGGGCCGGCAGGCTGTCGAGTGGGAAGGCGGGCCGACTAACGGTTAGCAAATGTGACCGAAATTCCTTGCCGCGCTCTCCTCGCTTGGTTTCCTCCCCGGCGAATTCGTCCGGAAAGCCCGGGCGGCGAAACAACCCAATACTTGGCGGCACGGGAGCTGCTTTCGCGAAATCCCGGATCCGCAACGATTTTTTTGATCATGCTTTTTTCAGACTTTTCCGGAGACCCCGCCCGCTCGCCCCGCCTGACACGCCGGGGTGCCATCGGTTCCCTTGGGGCCGGAGCCTTTGCCCTGTTTGCCTCTGCCACACCGGCCTCGGCACTTTTCGGTTGGAAGTCCAAGCCCCGGGGGGGCGCAAGCCTGAACCTCGACGAGTTGCCCGCGGAGTGGGTTGAACGGCAAGGTCGGACGCTTGGTGCCTACGCGGACTATCTGGGGGGATTGCAGCTCAAGCGGCTCACCCCGCAGCAGGTGATCGCGGCCCATGCCAAGAGGCACGGGAGTGTTTGGAACACCCTGCCGCCCAAGTCGCTTTGGAAGCAAATGGCGCCGACCTTGAAGGTGGTGGACCGGCTCGCGGAGGAACTCGGTCAACCGGTGAAAGAGATCGTCTCAGCCTACCGCTCCCCGGCCTACAACGCCCGCTGTGCCGGCGCGAGCAGCGGCTCGTGGCACAAGTCCAACGTGGCGGTCGATGTGAAGTTCCCCGTCCACGCGTCCAGCGTGGCGGCGAAGGCCCGCACGATGCGTGCCCGCGGCTTGTTCCGTGGCGGCGTCGGTCGCTACTCAAGCTTCACCCACATCGATACCCGCGGCCAGAACGTCGATTGGTGAGCCGTGCCCTTGGGCCGAACCATTTTCCGGAAACGCATCGGGCGCCGGAGAGGGGAGTCTCCGGCGCCCGTGAGTTTTGACAAGGTACCTGACCAGTTCCTTTTCACATCCGCAGGCCACCCTAACCGGCCTGTTGATGGGGCCAATCTAGCAAATCCCCGCGCGGCGGGAACCCCGTGATCGCGTAGGAAGATCGCTGACGGAGAAGCTGTCAGCGGTGCTCGATGAGCTCCTCGAGCGGGAACCGTGCCTTTGGCGTCGAGGCGTATTTGTCGTCTCCGGAACGGTAACCCGCGGCGCAGACGACGGTGGTGGTGTAATCGGTGCCGGCGAGCTCCAGCACCTCATCGTAGCCTGCGGGATCGAAGCCTTCGATGGGGCAGGTGTCGATGCCGATGATCGCCGCCGCGGTCATGAACTGGCCGAGGGCGATGTAGGTCTGGCGGGCGTTCCAAGCATGGCGCGACTCGCGGTTCATTGCGGCGGCGAAGCTGACCACGATGTTGCGGTAGCCGTCGAGAGTCTCGGGATCGCGTCCCTGGACGGCGGCCAGGCGGGTCATGAAGCGGTCGACGTCGGGCTCCGTCAGGTCGGTTCGGGTGAGGAACACGACCAGCCGCGAGGAGTCGGTGATCTGGGACTGGTTCCACGAATGCTTGCGCAGTTGAGAGCGCAGGTCGGGATCATTGATGACCAGGAATTTCCACGGCTGCAGTCCGAACGAGGACGGAGCCAGAACCAGCGCTTGTTCCAAGACATCCCACTCTTCCTCCGGGATCTGCCGCGTCGGGTCGAAGACCTTGGTGGCGTAGCGGAAGTTCAGCGAATCGAGGAGGGCGGACGGGGTCATGGGAAGGTCGGGGTTCGGGACGCGGAAATCGAGGTGCTTCACTCTTGCTGGGCGTCGAGCTTGAATGGCAACGAAGCCGAGGGGAATTCCTTGAGGGTGAAGCTGAAGATCACCCCGAACTCGTCCTGGAAGCGGTTGTCGCGGTGGGTGATCCCCATCGAGGCAACCCAATGGTTGAAGTCGTGGTGGAGGGTGTACTGCTGGACCTCGAGCACCCCGTCGTCAAGTTCCCACAGCTGGAAGAACCCTGCGCCCCACTTGTCGTTGAGCCGCGCGTAGCCGCGGAGGTCGATGCGGTGGGAATCGGTGAGCACCGGGTGATTCGAGAGCAGCCGGTCGCCGATTGAGAACTCCAGGTTCTCGTTCGGCATGAAGCGGATGCGGGCCGCAACTTCCGAGAAACCGGAACCGTCGTCGATGACCGGGAACTGGGTCTCCAGGTTCATGCCCAGCCAGGGCAGGGGATTCCAGCGCAGGTCGTTGTAGAGGTTGGAGAAGTTGCGGTTGTAGTCGGGATCGGTGATGAAGGCGTCGAAGTAGGTGTCCATCGACAGCCAGTCGTAGCTTTGGCCATCGCGCTTGGTGATGAGCTGGTTGCGCATGCCGAGGCGGAGGATGCTCCAGTCGCGAAGGCTGTCGACGGCGGTGAAGCGGGGCACCGCCAGGGTTTGCGGGCGGGTCGAGAAGGTCTCGCGGTCGACGGCCGGGAACAGCGGATCGAGGTCGTCGGTGGAGATGTAGGAAAAGCGGGCGTAGGGCTGGACCACGTGGAGGAGCCCGTCGAGTCCGACCTTGCGGTCGAAGACGTCGCCGAGGTCCTTGGAGAACTTCATCGAGGCCTCGATGCCGGCATGGAGATGGGTGCGGTCGATCGATTTCGAGGGCCCGTTGACATTGTCGTAGCGGCTGTAGCCGATGCCGAGCTCCGGGGTGAGATTCAGCCAACCGCCGACGTTGGTGGGCATCGAGATCTCCTGATAGGTGTGGAAGCGGCTGTAGCCGGGGCTGTAGAGCTGGGTAACCAGGCCGGGAATGGCCGGGCTGCCGGGGGGCAGGGAACGGATCGCCTGGACCAGCTGGCGCTCATAGGCCGGGAGCACGGCGAGCAGGCCCGGGACCCGCGGGTCGCCGGCCGGCAGGGTCATGAGCGGGCGGAGGGCATTGAGCGAGGCGCTGCCGACTTCCTCGTCGATGAACGACAGCGACGTGGTGCCTTCGTGGAGGATCGGGCTGCCGAAAAGCGGCCGGCGCGCCATGTCGAAGGCGATCTCGGGCGAGCGGGTGTCCGAGCGATAGAACTCGTTCGGGCGGAAGCGGCCGTAGAGGCTGAACAATGACGCGTCGTCGCGCCGGAAGATGCCGAGGGTGTTGTCCGGGTTGGGATCGACCCGGAACAGCTCCGGGTTGAAGTCCTCGAGGTAGTAGTTGTCGCTGAGGATGTTGAGATTGGCATCGATGCGCCAGTCGGCGTATTCCTCGAAGTCGAGCGGCAGCCGGTGCTGCAGGGCGATCCGGTAGCGGTCCTCGTTGACGTAGCCGCGGGTGATCCCGGTGCGGCTGATGTCGGGATTCAGGTCGTAGGCGTAGTAGGCGGTAAGGCCGGTCAGGTTCGGATTGTCTTCCAGCCGGGTATCCAGCAGGTCCACCCCGGTGCCGATGCCGCGGCGGGTGCGCATGTCGAGGTGCCAGCGGGAAAGCAGCCAGGCATCCTCGTTTTCGCCGGTCTCCGGGTTGGGCCGGCCACCGAGCATGATGCCGTAGCTGTTGAGGAGGAAAGCTCCCCAGTTCGAGCGGGCGCCGGGGACGAAGTGGTAGCCGAGGTCGCTGTCGAGCGGCTGCGAGAGGTAGGGGAGCCAGAAGATCGGCGTGTCACCGGCGTAAAGGCGGAGGTTCTTGAAGACCACCTTGTCGTCGGGGAAGACGGTGGTTTCCTTCGCCCGCAGCCAGAAGCCGGGGTCTTCGACGTCGTGGGTGGTCACACCGGCATCGTGGCCGACATAGACCTGGCGGCCGTCGCGGTCCTCGATGGTGAACTGGCCGGCCTCGAGAATGAACGGGTCGACGCCGGCGCGGAGACCGGAAGCATCCATGCGCTCGTCGCCCCAGAAGTAGACCACCTCCTGGCCGCGCTGGAGCAGGTTGCCCTGATAGACACTGACGTTGCCGGTGAGGGTGACGGTCTGGGCCTTGGTGTCGGCGACGGCATGGTCGGCATAGACCTCCATCCCGTCCTTGGTCGTCATCTTGACGGTGCCATCGACGAAAAACTTGGCCTGCTTGCCTTCCCAGCGGGCTTGCCGGGAATTCAGCTTCATGCCGCTGTCGGTTTCCGCCTCGAATGGCCCGCCGAAGGTGGCGATCCCGGTGATGGCGTCGTAGGACGTGGAGTCGCCGAAGTCGCGCACGGTGATCTCCTTGGGGATGCCGAAATTGCCGACGTCGTTCGGGAAGATCTCCATCCCTTGCGGCAGGGGAACGGGTCCGATCGGGGCCGGTTCCTCGCCAGTGGCATCCGCCGGGATCAGCGACTCGTCGATGAACTCGGGTTCTTGGGCGGCGAGCGGGAGCGAGGCGAAAAGTATGGCGGGGAGAACGGCGACCCTCATCGTGGCGGGATGAGACTGGCTGCCCGGATTCAAGTAAAGGTCAAAGCCGGAAAGCGGTTGCGGGAACTTTCACGGGGAGGATGATGAGGGGAGATGGACGAGTCGAACGGAACCCTTGGAATCGTCGGCGCATCGGGCTTCGTCGGCCGCGAACTTGCCCGGCAGGCGGCCGCGGCGGGTTGGCGGGTCTGCGGCTTCAGCCGCCGAGCACGGTCGCCGGACCCGGCGGTGCCGGGTTGGCGGCTGTGGAACGAATCTCCCGACCTGCGGGGGATCTCGGCGGTGGTGAACCTGGCGGGCGAGCCGGTCGACCAGCGCTGGACGGCGGCGAACAAAAGGAAGTTTCATGCCAGCCGGGTCGGGGTCACCGGGACCCTGGCGCGGGCGGTGGCGGACCTGCCCGCGGGGCAGCGGCCGGCGGTGCTGGTCAACGCCTCGGCCGTCGGCATCTACGGGGACCGCGGCGACACCATTCTGGAGGACGACGCTCCGCCCGGGCTCGGTTATCTGGCGGACCTGTGCCGCCAATGGGAGGTAGCCGCCGACGAGATCGCGGTCCTGGGGCCGCGGGTGCTGAAGTGGCGCACGGGCATCGTGCTGGGGGCGGAGGGTGGAGCCTT
Organism: Neoluteolibacter marinus; assembly: GCF_014904755.1. Taxonomy (GTDB): domain Bacteria; phylum Verrucomicrobiota; class Verrucomicrobiia; order Verrucomicrobiales; family Akkermansiaceae; genus Haloferula; species Haloferula marina. The sequence continues at coordinate 111,639 of NZ_JACZFQ010000097.1, read as the reverse complement.
CCGGCGGATGTTGCTGCCGTTCCGGCTCGGACTCGGCGGTCGCTTCGGATCCGGTGAGCAATGGATGCCCTGGATCCATGTCGAAGACCTCGCCGCCGGGATGTTGCACGCGATCCGGCACCCCGACCTCGCCGGTCCGGTCAACGGCTCGGCGCCGGAACCGGAGCGCAACGCGGATTTCACCCGCAAGCTGGGCAAGGCCCTCCGCCGGCCGGCGGTGATGGCTGCTCCGGCGGCCGTGCTGAAGCTCGCGCTGGGCGACTTCGCCAGCGCGCTTCTCGCCAGCCAGCGGGCCATCCCGCGGGCGCTTCTCGAAAGCGGTTTCCGCTTCCGCTATCCCACGCTCGAGCTGGCGCTGGACGAATTGGTGTAGGTGCAGGCTTTCGGGGCTTTTGCCCGGGCCGATTTGGGTGTTAGATCGCGGGGTGTACCGGCGACGACGGCTGCGGGCGATCCTGGTGGTGCGGAAGTTCACCCGCCGGTGGGTGCAGCACCGGCATACGGACAATGCCGCCGCGCTGGCTTTCTACGCCTTGATCTCGTTGCCGCCGCTGCTGCTGATCGGCGTGACGGTGGCCGGGATGGTGCTGGGCGAACGGGCGGCGCACGGCGAGCTCGAGTCGCGCTTTACCTCGTTGCTGGGGGCGGAACTTGCGGGCTCGATCGAGTCGATCATCCAGGCGGCACGGATCGCGCCGAGTTCGAACCCTTGGGCCTTCGTGGTTGCGATGGTGACGCTGTTTTTCGCCGGTTCCCACGTCCTGACCAAGCTGCGCAAGACGCTCAATGTCGTCAACGAGGCGGCGCCGGCGGATCCCGCGCGGCGCTGGTTGGGTCGGCTCGCGGCGCGCGGATTGTGCTCCGGGTTGATCCTCGTGTTCGGGATCCTGCTGGCGGCGGGCACCCTGTTGGACGGCTTCTCCGCCTACGTCGCGGCGCGGATGGAGGCGCCGTGGCTGCAGGACCTCAACCTGCTGCAGCGGATGGGCTGGCTGTCGACCTACCTGCTGCTGACCTTTGCCTTCGGCCTGATCATGAAGGTGCTGCCGCGCCGCCGCCCGTGGTGGCGCCACGCGATGATCGGCGCGGCCTTTGCGGCCTTGGTCGCGGTATCGCTGAAAGGGGGACTCGACATCTACGTCCGACACAGCCTGTGGCGCTCGTTCGTCGGCGGCGGGCTGAACTTCCTGCTGTTCCTGTTCTGGCTCTTCGTGTCGATCCAGGCCTTCCTCGCCGGCGCCGAGATCGCGGCGGCGCTGGGCCGCGGACGGAAGAATCAATCGGCACCGAACTCGCGGGCCGCGAGCCAGTAGATGCGCGCCGGACTGGCCTGGTCGAGCAAAGTGACGTCCTTCAGGGCCCCCGGCCGCCGGCGTTCCCAATGATTGGGATAACGCCCGTTCTCGTCGCGGATGTGGTCGTGGAGATGTACCAAGCAGCGGGAGACCAGATCCTTCCAATGTGGATCCTTGTCGCGTCGGTAAAGCTCGACGAAGGACTCTAACAGTAGGTGCCCGAAGCGGCCGCTGTCGGCGATCGCACCGTTGCCGCGGATCCAGCGCTTCTCCGAGGCGAGGGCGATTCGCCGGGCCTCCTTGAGGTGGGAGTCGTCGCCGGTGATCTCGTGGAAGAGGCAGTTCGCGCGGATCATCAGCGCCGAGTTGTAGCTAAAGGTGCGGCGGTCGATGCTGCCATCGAGCTTAATGTTGTCCCAGAACAGGCCCTCGTCGTTCTGCAGGTTTTTGCACACCCAGGCGTGGAGCCTGCGGGCGGTTTCGAGGTGACTTTTCTTCCCGGTCAGCTGGTGGAGCCGCAAGGCCGAGACGATGGCCGGCGCGTTGGTACAGGTGTTCTTGGAGCGGCGGTCGTTTTCCTGCCAGTAGAGTCCGCCGTCCAGCTTCTCGTCTTCGCCGCTCATGACGAAGCGGAAGGTCGCCTCGGCGCGCTCGAGGTATTTCTTGTCGCGGGTCAGTTCGTGGACCTCCGCCAGCGCGAGCACGAGCCAGGCGTTGTCGTCGTAGTAGCGGTCGGATGCCCGTGGACCCGGCTGGACGTCGAAGCCCTCGATGCCGTTGTGATCGTTCCAGTAGGCCTGGATCTCGTCGGCGTAAGACTTCATCGGCTTGAGGAAGCGGTCCGGTTCGAGCTCCGCGGCGGCGGCCAGGGCGCTGAGCTGGACGCCGACGCCCCACATGAACGACGGATGGTCCTGCTTGCCAGTCGCGACTACCGCCTTCTCGGCGTAGAGCTTTTCCTTTGGCATCCACAGGTCCTTGTGGAGCACACGGATCGCTTCATTGCCCCAGGTGCGGAAAGGGGGCACGGGCTTCACCTCCTCGGCGAAACCGGGTGGTACGAGCAGGGTGACGGCGAGAATGGCGCGGAGCATGGGATGCATTTCGTGCAGCGCGATGCGGATCTTGCGCCAGATCGGGTCATGAAATGAAATTCGCACCATTTCTACCCGGATGGCAGCTCGCCGGACCTCCGGTATGAACGGGCCGAATGATCTACAGGATCTTGTCCACGGCGTGGATGGCGGCGGTGAGTTCCGCGGGCGTCTGCGCGGCGAATCCTACCTGCACGCCGGCGCGGATCGAATGGCCGAGGCAGCGGCGAATCCGATGGGTATAGCGGGTGAGGGGAACGAATTCGTAGCCGAGATATCCGGCGGTCCCGGTCAGGGCTTCCGCGGAGCGACCTTCGCCGAGCCACGCCACGGCCTGGAGTCCGGTGTCATTGGAATCAACTGCCAGACGCTCTCCCCAAACCTTTCGTGAAACTTCGACCAGCGTGGCGTAGCGTTCCATGTAGGTCATTCTCATCCTCCGCAGGTGACGCTCGAAATGGCCCTCGGTGATGAAGTCGCAGAGCACCGCTTGCTCGAGGGTGGCGGGAAAGCGGTCGATCAACGAGCGGGCGGCGCGGAACGGCTCGACCAATGGTCGGGGGAGAACGAGGAAGCCGAGCCGGATACCGGGATACAGCATCTTGCTGAAGCTCCCGGAGAAAAGCACCCGTTCGCCCCCGGGCATGCCCTGCATCCCAACAAGTGGGCGTCCGGTGAAGCGGAACTCGCTGTCGTAGTCATCCTCGAAAATCCAGAACCCGTTCATCCGTGCCCTGCGCAAGAGATCGGTGCGGCGCTCGACGGACAGCGTGACGCCGAGCGGGAATTGGTGGGAGGGCGTGAGGACCGCGAGCCTGACGTCCGGTGCCCGCCGCGCGGCCTCGCCGACGTTCATTCCGTCGCCGTCCACCGGAACGGGGATCACCCGTGCACCATACGCCGTGAGCAAGCGGGACGCGCCGGGATATCCCGGATCTTCCACCCATGCGCTGTCACCCGGATCGATCAGAAGCCGGGCCGTCAGGTCGAGGGCCATTTGCGTGCCGGAGACGATCATGACCTGATCGCCTCCGCAGCGCAGCCCCCGGGTCTCACACAAATGGGCGGCGATCGCGTCTCTCAGGGGCAGGTAGCCGAGAGGGTCACTTTCCAGAAGCAATCCACGGGTCGCGAACCGGATGCGGCGCGAGCTCAGCCGGCTCCAGACCTCGAGCGGGAACTCCATCGCAGACGGGATGTTCGCGCGGAAGGCCCGGGGGGGAGATTGATCGATGGGAAAGGGTGTCCGCTGCCATTCCGAGGCACGGTCGGCGAGGCGGACCGGGGTGTCCTGCTCCAGGTGCTGTGAGGTGACGGGTTCGACGAGCTGTGTTCTTCCCGCCGCGAGGACCCGGGTGCCATCGCCGGTTCGCGCTGCCACGTAGCCTTCGGCAGCCAGTTCTTCATAGACCGATGAAACGGTGCCCCGCGCGATGCCCAGCTGGCTTGCAAGACTCCGGGTCGGGGGCAGACGGGTGCCCGCGGCAAGCCTTCCTTCAAGGATGGCCGCGCGAATCTCGCGGTGCAACCAGGTGGAAATCCGGCTGCCATCGGGACGCTCGGGCAGTGGCAGTGCAGGCCAGGTGGGATTCTTGGGCATGGGGAATTGGACCAATCGGAATGTGAATAATGGATCTTCCGTGTGGGCCAATCCGGATGCAATCGTTTCCCGGATTGACCCTTGCCACACCGCTTTCACGGCGGGCCATCCAAACGAATCGAACCATGACTGAACTCCGAACAGAACCTGCCAGGCCGCTGGTTTCCATCATCTATCACTCTGGCAGCGGTCATACCGCCGAAATGTCGCACGCCGTGGCTGCCGGGGCCGCTTCGGTTGACGGGGTGTCCGTCGAAGAGCATCGCATTCTTGAGAGCGACTTCATCGGAGGGCGATGGCTCAACGAAGCCGTGCTCGCCCGGCTCGATGCATCGGACGCGATCATTCTCGGCTCTCCCACCTACATGGGCTGTGTTTCAAGCCAGATGAAATCCTTCATGGATTCGACCAGCCAGCGCTACCTGCAGCGCCGCTGGGTGGACAAGATTGGCGCGGCATTCACGCTTTCCGGGCTGGCTGGCGGCGACAAGTTCAACATGCTGTTGACTTGCGCGACCTTCGCGATGCAGCACGGGATGGTCTGGGTCGGGGTGGCGGAGTCCCCGGTCACGGGCGAGGGGCACAACCGCCTCGGCTACTTCTTCGGAGCGGGCGGATACGCTTTGTTAGAGCCGCCGGATGAAGCGCCGCCGGCCGAGGACAAGGCGACCGGGAGAATGCTCGGCCGGCGTGTCGCCATGCTTGCACGGCGTCTTCATGCCGGAGCTCCAGTTCCAGTCGAGGCATGAACGACAGGCGTCTGCTCCGCCTGGTAGTGGTTGCACTTCGCGTCTCCCTGGCGGCGTCGTTTCTTTCGGCCGTGGGCGATCGTTTCGGCCTCTGGGGGCCCGCTGGGTCCGGCAACGTCGCGTGGGGATCCTTCGACGCGTTTCTCGATTACACCGGGCAGCTGTTTTATTACCTGCCGCCGGCGGTGATACCGGTTCTGGGATGGCTGGCGACTGTTGGCGAGATGGTGCTGGCCGCCGGCTTGCTGCTCGGTTGGCGTCTGCGCTGGTTTGCCATCGGCAGCGGCTTGATGCTGGCATCCTTCGCCCTGGCCATGACCATTGCGCAGGGGGCCGAGCTTGCCCTGTCTTACTCCGTTTGGACCTCATCGGCCGCCGCCTTCATGCTGGCTTTTGTTGTCGTGGAGAAGAGCGTCCCTGATTGAGTCGATGACTCCAATCCGCGATGGCCGGCCCGCTGGAACTGATCGGCGGACCGGAGGCTGCGCATGCCGTGGCGGGTGCTTCTACTCCTTCCAGTAGTCCGCGACCCAAGGTGCCGGCAGGGCGCGGTGGTGGATGCGCTTGCCGGGGAAACCGGTGATGGCTTCCGGCGGATCGGGCTTGCCGTGAAACACGAGGAACTTCGCGCCTTCCGGCTTTTTGGGGGCGACGAAAAGGTTGAGCGGGAAGGGCGCGCGGACGTTGAACTTGAAGCTGCGGACCCATTCCTCCGGCCACCAGTAGCGCTCTTTCATCGCGTAGGTGAGGAAGGCCTGTTCGGTGGCGAACACGGCTCGGTCCTGGGCGCGGTCCATCTCGCGGATGAAGGTGTCGTAGATGTACTGCGACTTGCCGGCCTCGAAGCGGAAGATCGAGGAGTTGCCGATCTCGGGGCGCTTGCGGAAGATTTGTTTCCGGCGCTCCCACCAGTTGTGGATGATGCAATTCTTGCCCGGCTGGTAGTCGAAGAAGCAGTCGATGTTGTCGAGGATGACCAGATCGAGGTCGAGGAACAGGGTGGGGCCCTCGAGCCCCAGGAAGCCGTCGCGGGTCATCACCAGCTTGAGGAAGACGTTGGGCCACTTCGCCTGGGTGATGCCGGGGTTTTCCGGAAAGGGGTGGACCTCAATGCCATCCAGCAGCTCGCTGGCGTCGTCGGTCAGGCAAACGAAGCGGAACGGCCGCGACAGGTTCCGGCCGATCGAGCGGAACAGGATGTTCACGTAGTGGGCGGGGTAGCGCTTGCCCCACTTCATGCAGATGATGTTGACGGGTTCTCCGGGCATCGGTGGCCGCGAGGATGGCCGCGGAGCGGGGCGGGGGAAAGGCGAATTGTCCGCCGTCATTCGACGGCCTTCACCGGGCGGCAGTGCCACTGACTGGAGTTTTTTCAGCCGATGGAAATCCGGCTGCCGTGGAAGGGGGCAGGCGTGTGTCGAGAACGCGGGCGCAAGCGACCCGGCTCATGCAGGAGCCGCGGTGGGCTGTGTTGGAAGGTTCCGGGGTCACATCCGCTGGTCGGCGCTGCGCAACAGGACGTCGCCGATTTCCACGTGCGGCGGGGCTTCGAGGATGCCGAGGATCGCCGTGGCGACGTCCCGGGGGGTGAGCATGGTCATGCTTTCCCGGGTTTTCTGCAGCACTTCCTCGCGGCCGCGGAAATAGTGGTCGAGCAGCGGCGTGTCGACGAAGCCGGGCGACACGCAGGCAACCTGGATGGGCAGGCCGGCGGCCTTGATTTCGCAGCGCAGGGCATCGGTGATCGCGCGCACCGCGAACTTGGTCGGGGCGTAGAAACCGCCGGTCGGGGGCACGCGGTGGCCGCTCATCGAGGACACGTTGACGATGCGCCCGCCGTTTTCGGGGAAGTGCCGGATCGCGAGCTGGCAGCAGAGGGTGAGGGCCATGACGTTGACCCGCCACATTTCCTCCCAGTCGGCGGGGTTGCCGTCGATGATCCGGGAGAGGTAGGCGATCCCCGCGCAGTTCACCAGGCCGTCGATCGGTCCGATCTGTTGGAAAAGTTGCTGGATGTCTTCCCGTCGGGTGAGATCCGCGGCCACGGGAGTGATGCCATGGGGGAGTGCCGATGGATTACGGGTGACGCCGTAGACGCCGACGCCGCGGTCGCGGAGCATTTCCACCAAGGCGCGCCCGATGCCGCTGGACGCTCCGGTGACGAGTAAGACATTCCCTGCGAGCGGGCTCATGCCGGGACCGTTTCAGACGACGTCGCCTCGTGCAATCCTCCGAACAGACGTGGCAGGTCCGGGAGATCCGCCGCGGACCGGGCGGGCTGGCGGGCGACCACCGCCGAGTCGCGGACCAGGAACGCGCCCGGCATCTGGAGGCCGTCCCCGGCAAGGTGGCCGACCCCGCAGCCCTTGAAAACCGAGATGGCGCCGCGCAGCCAGACCCTCGGTCCGAAGAGCTCGAGAAAGCCGCCCTTGCCGAGGCCGAAGGCGCGGTAAAGCTCGCACATCGGATCGGCGATGCGGGCCACCCCGCTGCGTTCCCCCAGATAGCGGACGGCGTCGCCTTTCTGCATCATGTGGACCAGCACCAGACGGGCGTTGTGGCGGTCGGATTCCCTCTTCAGTTCCTCGAGGTGGCGGAGGATCTGGCGGGTGAAGGTGCAGCCGAAGTGGCGGAGGAATACCAGCGCCACAGTCTGCCCGGCCGAAGCCTCTGCCAGTGACTCGCCGGACGACAGGCGGTACGCCTCGCAGGCTTCGGGAACGGTGAGGGGCGCATCGCGCGTCGGCGGCCGCCCGACATGGGCCTGCAGGCTGGCCCAGAGGATCGCGGCCAGGGGGAACCACCAGATGATGTCGTCGAACAAGGCGAGCCAAAGCGACTTGGCCGGCAGTTCTTCGGCGAAAATCGAAACCAGGAGCAGGATGATGACCAGGCTGGCCTTGGCGAATCCCAACAGGACCAGCGGCCAGTGGCGGATGGGGTCGCGCGACGCGATCAGGAAGCCGATGCCGAACACCGCGGAGAGGAGGCCGGCAACCCGCCACAGGATCGGGTGGACCGGGCGCGGTAGTCCCGCGCAGTCGAAGCAGAAGTGCGGCCAGGCGAGGGCCGCGGCCGCGAACAGCAGATGATAGAGGCCGGCGAAGAACAACAGGCGCGGCATCCATGACGGCACCCTGCAGCGCCCTCCCTCGCATTCGAATGGCATGGCGGACCCTAACGGCATCCGGCCGGATCGCAAGCCGCTGGAACAGGTACCCTTGACCGGCCGGGGCCGTCCTGTCCATGTTCCCGGCCATGCGCATCCTGACCGGTCTGCAACCCAGCGGTAAACTCCACGTCGGCAACTACTTCGGCGCGATGGAGCCGGCCGTCCGTCTCCAGGAAGAAGGACCGGCCTTCTATTTCATCGCCAACTATCACGCGATGACCACGGTGCGGAATGCCGACGAACTGCGGAACTACACCCGCGAGCTGGCAATCGATTTCCTGGCCTGCGGCATCGATCCGGAGCGGGCGGTGTTCTTCCTGCAGAGCGCGGTCCCGGAGGTCAACGAGCTCGCCTGGATCCTTTCCAACGTCTGTCCGGTGAGCCAGCTGGAGAAGGCCCACTCGTACAAGGACAAGGTCGCGCGCGGCTTCTCGCCTTATCACGGCTTGTTCGCCTATCCCGTGCTGATGGCAGCGGACATCCTGCTCTACGACGCGACGCACGTGCCTGTCGGCAAGGACCAGAAGCAGCACCTCGAGATCACCCGTGACCTCGCCGGCAAGATCAACGAGGCCTACGGCGAGGGAACGCTGGTGGTCCCTGAGCCGATCATCCGCGAGTCGACGGCGGTGGTGCCCGGTGTCGATGGCCAGAAGATGAGCAAGAGCTACGGCAACACCCTGCCTTTGTTCGCGGAGCCTTCGGAGGTGAAGAAGATCATCATGAAGAAGCTGGTGACCGACGCCACGCCGCTCGAGGATCCCAAGCCGAAGGAGAATTCAACCTTGCTCGCGCTTTACCGTTTGATGGCAAGCGATGCCGAGGTCGCGGCGATGGAAGCGGACTACGACCGCGGCGGCATCGGCTACGGCGAGTTCAAGAAGCGGTTGCTAGAGGCGTACCTCGAACGCTTCGAGCCGCTGCGGGCGAGACGCCAGGAGATCACCGCGGATCCTGCGTATGTCGACGAAGTCCTCGCCCGCGGGGCGGAACGGGCGCGTGCCGCTGCAGCGCCGGTGCTTGACCGGGTGCGCCGGGCGGTGGGCATCGCCTAGGGGCTTCTTGCCCCGCGGCGGAGTCTCAAAGTCCCGTGAAATTTTTGTTTTGCCAAATGCACGGGGCGGGGCAATGTTCCCTCCGTCCTCTGGACGTTGGCGGCAGCAGCTTTTGCAGCCGCCTCCGGGTTTGAAAACTTCGCCGCGACCGGATTCGCAGTTGGCCAAGGTTCCCCATCCCCGGGCAAGACGTCCACCCATTCCCCGATGACTTCCTAACAGAGGGTTGTCGTGCCTCCGCGCACCTGCGCAACCCGTTCCGATTTTTCCAAGCGATTCATGGCTGGTCACAACAAGTGGTCGAAGGTCAAACACATCAAGGCGCGAGTCGATGTTATCAAGGGCCGCGTCTTCAGCAAATGTGCGCATGAAATCGCCCTCGCGGCCCGCGGCGGCGGCGGGGACATCGCCACCAACGCCCGACTGAGGGTCGCGGTCGACAACGCCAAGGCGGTGTCGATGCCGAAGGACAACATCGACCGGGCCATCAAGAAGGGTCTGGGCGAGCTGGGCGGGGAAGCCATCCAGGAGGTTTCCTACGAAGGCTACGGTCCGGCGGGGATTGCCTTCCTGATCGAGGCGGCGACCGACAACCTGAACCGGACCGCCGCGGACATCCGTGAGATCTTCTCGAAGAACCACGGCAGCGTCGCGACCCCCGGCAGTGTTTCCTACCAGTTCGACCGCAAGGGCGAGATTCGCATCGCCGCGGACGGCGTGGCCGATGACGTGATGATGGACGCCGCCATCCTCGCGGGGGCCGATGATGTCCAGCGCGAGGAGCAGGAGCACGTGGTCCTGACTTCCCCCACCGAACTGGCCGCGGTGGCGGGCGAGCTCCGGGCCGCGGGATTCGCGATCGCTTCCGAAAAGCTCGTTTCCATTCCCCAGAATCCTTCCGTGGTCGACGACCCGGAGATCGCCCGGCAGGCGATGAAACTCTACGACTTGCTGGATGGCTACGACGATACCCTGAATGTTTTCACCAACCTCGAGGTCGCCGACGAAGTGTTCGCGGTCCTCGACGCCTGATCCGCCGGCACCGACCGGTCTGCCCGAATTTCTGAATGAGCCACAACACTCCCCAGGACGCCGCCGGTTACGACGCGGCTGACACTTCTCCGCCCGCCGAAGCTCCGAAGCCGGTAGCCCGCAAGGCCGCGAAGAAGGCGGCTAAGAAAGCCGCCAAGAAAGCGACCGCGAAGAAGGCTGCCCGCAAGGTGGCCCCGGCGAAGAAAGAACCTGCTGCCGCCCAAACGGTGTTGCCCCTGGACATGCCGGCCGAGCCCGCGCCGAAGGCCAAGAAGGCCGCACGCAAGAAAGCCGTCACTGCAAAAACCACGGAACCCGTGGTGGAAGCCGCCAGGCCACCGGCTGCCGAACCTGCGCCGGCTCCTGCATCTGCACCTGTCGCGGCGGCGAATGAGCCGGAGGAGAAGCCGGTTGCATTCGGTCGCGTCCCGGGTGGCGGGCCGGTGGCGCCCCGCGAGGAGCGCGAGTCCGGGGATTCCCAGCGCCAGCCGCAACAAGCGCGGCAGGGCGGTGGTGGTGACCGGACCGACGCCAATCGTGAACGTCGCAAGCGTCGCCGCAAACGTCGCCGCGAGCGGGATCGCGAAGCGCGGAATGGCGGCGGCGAACAGAACGACCAGCGCCGCGGCGACCGCCAGAATGCCGATCGGGGCAACGAGCCCGCCGAGAGGCCTCAGACGTTCACCGGTCCGAAGATCGAGGTCAACGGCATGCTCGAACTCGCGCCGAAGGGTTTCGGCTTCCTGCGCGTTCCGGCGAAGAATTTCGAACAAGCCCGCGACGACGTGTTCGTCTCGCCCGAGATGGTCCGGCGTTTCGGCCTGCGGCCCGGCGTGTGGATCCACGGTTTGGCCCAGGAAGGTTCGCGCGGCCAGCAACTGGTCGAGCTGACGACGATCAACGACTTGTCGCCCGACGATGCCAAGAAGCTTCCCACCTTTGAGGAACTCAAGGCGGTCAATCCCAACAAGCGGATCAGCCTGGAGACAACGGCGGACCGCTTCACCACCCGGGTGCTCGATTTGATGGCACCGGTGGGCCGCGGCCAGCGCGGACTGATCGTTTCGCCGCCGCGTTCGGGCAAGACGACCTTGTTGCTCCACATCGCCGAGGCGGTGCAGGAACTGCACGAGGAAACCATGCATCTGATGGTGCTGTTGGTCGATGAGCGGCCCGAGGAGGTCACCGAGTTCAAGCGTTGCCTGCCGGATGCCGAGATTTACGCGAGTTCCAACGACGAAGGGAACCGCAGCCACTGCCGGATCGCCGAGCTGTGCATCGAGCGCGCCAAGCGCCTGGTGGAAGGCGGCAAGCATGTCTTCCTGCTGATGGATTCGATCACCCGGCTCGCCCGTGCCTACAACGGCGGCGGTGGAGGCGGCGGCCACCGCGGTCGCGGGATCGGTAGCGGCGGGATCACGGTCGGAGCGCTGGAAGTGCCGAGACGGCTCTTCGCGGCGGCCCGCAACACCCGCGAGGCGGGCTCCTTGACGATCCTGGCAACGGCGCTGATCCAGACCAACAGCCGTGCCGACGACGCGATCTTCCAGGAGTTCAAGGGCACCGGTAACATGGAGCTCGTGCTCGATCGCAAGATCGCGGAAAACTACATCTATCCGGCCGTCGATATCTTCAAGTCCGGGACCCGCCGCGAGGAGCTGCTGCTGCCCGAGCACATGCTGCACAAGATCCACTTGATCCGCCGCGGGCTTTCCGGGCATCGCCCGGTGGAGGCGATGGAGCGGCTGAACTTCTTCCTCAAGAAGTTCCCTAATAACCCGCAGATGCTGCTTGAGATCAAAGGCTGAGCCGATGATTCCAAGATCGGCCGGATCTTCGAATTGCCCGGCCGGGAAGTTGGGCGACACTTGCCGCCGTGCCTGACACCATCGAAGCAGAAGTCCTGGAAATCGACGGCAGCCCGCCGCCGGATCCGCGGCGTGAGCAGCCGGAGTCCCGGGCCGGCAACAGCGCTTGGCAGTCGATGCAGGGGCGGGTGCTCAGGCTGGACCGCCGCTGGTGGCCGCTGTGGGTGCTTCTGGGGATCGTGGCTTTCGCCTTGCTGATGACGGTCGGCGTGCTCGTGGCGATCCTTGTCGTGGTGGCGAAGGTTGTCGGTGGAATCCTGCGGCTTTTCACTGGAGGCGGGGGAGCGGGGACCAGCATCTCGACCCGCTCGGTTTGACGGGGCAGGGGAGTATTTGTCCCCACTTGTTCACAATCTCTCCGATTCCGTGACCGTGAGGGCGGGGAGGTTCCGGCGTCTCTTTCGGAGGATTCGCGCACCACGAAGGCGAGCGTCCGGTTGTCGAGGAAAATGCTTGTGAATAACCTGTGAGAAAGCGGTTCGTAACGGATTTGTAACATTTCAAGGTGCTGATGGAGAGTGAGTTGTGAGTGCTATTCTCGGCTGAAGATTGTTCCGGGGCGTGAACAAGTGTTGGGGTCGGGCTCGTGTCACGGATCGACACTTTTCGCCCCGGGGTCGTCGCAACATGCGGCACCATTTGCGGGATTCCGCCGCGACGGCGGGGTTTTGGGCGATCTTTTCCCATGTTATTCACAATGGGGAAGATTCGTCGGTTTCCGTCCGGTTCTGGCATCCATGAAAGAATGTTCTTATGCCGGACGTCCCGGCGGGCATGTCACACCCGAACCTGTCCGACATCCCTGGATCATTGCCAAGCAGGCCCGTTCCTCTAGCCTCCGCAGCAATGAGAATGCGTTTGATTTGTGCTTCCGGCCTGATGGTGATTTCCGGCACCGCCACTGGTGCGAGCAAGACCTTGCAGGCGTTCGAAGGGGACGGGTACGGTGACTGGAAGGTGGAAGGGACGGCTTTCGGATTGGCACCGAGCGGAGCCAAGATGGACGGACTGAACGGGGAGCTCACGGGGTATTCCCAGGAATCGCTCGCTTGCTCCGCCCACGGTGGCGACGCATCGAAAGGATCGCTCACCTCGCCGCCCTTCCCGGTAACCGAGAACTACATTCTTTTCGTCCTCGCCGGCGGCAACCACCCAGGGAAGACCGCGGTCCAGCTGCTGGTCGACGGCAAGGTGGTGCGGGAGGCCACTGGCAAGAACTCGCTGCAGTGCCGCCGCGAGACCTGGGATGTCACCGAGTTCAAGGGCAAGAAGGCGCAACTGCGCGTGATTGATGACGAAAGTGGCGGCTGGGGCATGATCGCGGCCGATCACTTCGTGATGTCAGGCTACGCCAACGAGAAGTTCCCGCCTCCGACCAAGGGCGGAAAACCCCACTTGGCTGGGCTGGTGGCCAGCGACGTGATCGGCGGGCTGACAGTGCCCGAAGGAACCACGGTCAGCATCACGGGCGACTACAAGAGCCAGGGGGTGACCTCGCCGACGGCCTTGGCGCTCGGAGAAAAGGGCGAAATCTACGTGGCCGAGACCCATCGCTTCCGCCATGGGGTGCCGGACAACCGGGACCACCTCTATTGGTATCTCGATGACATCGCCGCCCGTTCGACCGCCGACCGTCAGAAGATGTATGAGAAATGGCAGGACAAGGAGCAGAAGTCGTCGCTCAAGTTCCTGACCGAGAAGGACGACATGGTCCGCGTGCTTTCGGCCCCGGATGCCAAGGGCGTCTCGGCGAACAGCGACATTTTCGCAAGAGGTTTCAATGACGCGCTGGATGGCCCCGCGGCGGGTGTCTTCGCCTACGAGGGCACCGTGTTCGTGGCCTGTATCCCCAAGATCTGGGCGCTGCGCGACAAGGACGGGGATGGCAAGATCGACAAGCCCGACGAGCGCAAGGCCTTGTTCGACGGCTTCGGCGTTCGGGTCTCGTTTTCGGGGCACGACCTGAACGGCTTCGCCCTCGGGCCCGACGGGCGGATTTACGGCACCCTGGGCGACCGGGGGATGAATCTCACTACCAAGGAAGGGGTCCACTACGAGTATCCGGACCAGGGCTGCGTTTTCCGTTTCGACCCCGACGGCTCGAATTTCGAAGTCATCCACACCGGCCTGCGCAACCCGAAGGAGATCGCCTTCGATGAATACGGCAATGCCATCTCGGTCGACAATAACTCGGACCAAGGCGACCAGGCGCGGGTCGTCTACGTCATGGAGGGGGCGGACTCGGGCTGGAACATGGGACACCAGGCACTGCACAGCCACCATCGCCAGATCGGTCTGGAAGAGCATCCGCCGAACCGTTGGATGGAGGAGCGGATGTGGGCGACGTTGAACGACGCCCAACCGTCCTACATCCTTCCGCCGGTGGCCAATCTGACCTCCGGTCCGTCGGGTCTGACCTACCATCCCGGCACGGGCTTCCTGGAAAGCGAAGCAGGCCGCTTCCTGATCTGCGACTATCGCGGGGGAGCGGCGAATTCGGGAATCTGGTCGTTCAAGGTCGAGCCGGAAGGCGCCGGAATGAAGATGGTCGACTCGCGCCAGATGAACTGGGGCGCGGCGGTCACCGACGTCGAGTACTCCTGGGACGGCAAGTTGTTCGTGACCGACTTCATCGGCGGCTGGAACTCCCATGAGGATGGCCGGGTTTATTCGATCACGGCCGACCAGATGTGGCGCGCCTCCGAGGCGAAGGAAGCGGCGGAACTGATCGCCGAGGGTTTCGAGAAGCGTCCGGTGGCGGCCTTGGAGCGCCTGATCTCTCATCCCGACATGCGGGTCCGCGTGCGTGCCGAACTGGCCCTGACCCGGAAAGAGGGGGGGCTTGAAGCGCTTGGCAAGGCGGCGAAGGAGGGCAAGGACACGATCACCCGCCTGCACGGGATCTGGGGGCTGGGCGTGATGGCCCGCCGTGGATCCGCGGTGTTGCCGGGGATGGAGGACGAATTCGTCAGCATGCCCGGGGAGCAGATCCGCGGGAAGGCCCGCGATCTCCTGCTGCCTCTGCTTTCAGACAAGGACGCGGAAGTCCGTGCCCAGGCGGTGAAGGTGCTCGGGGAATCGGGCATCCGCGGCGACAGCCTGCCGCTCAACAAGCTTCTGGCCGATGAGTCGCTGCGGGTGCGCTCGTTCGCCGCGATCACCGCCGGCAAGACCAAGGCAATCGGTGCGGTTTCGGAAGTCTGGAAGATGCTCGAGAAGAACGAGGATCCCGTGATCCGGCATGCCGGCGCCTATGCGATGGCGTTGCTGTCCGATCCCCGGCAGATTGCCGCGTTGAGCCAGCACGCCGATCCCTCGGTTCGCTTGACCGGCGTGATCGCCTTGCGTCGCCTGAAGAGCCCGCTGATTGCCAGCTTCATTCAAGATGAGGATCCGAAGGTCGCCCGCGAGGCGATGCGGGGAATCCATGATGCCGGCATCGAGGAGGCTCGTCCGGTCGTGGCGGGCTTGCTCGACGAACTGCCCGCGGGGCTGACGACCATGGATTGGCGCCGGCTCCTGCACAGCGCGTTCCGTCTTGGCGACGAGAAGAACCTGAAGCGGGTGCTCAAGGTGGTCCTGGATCCCAAGGCACCGGAGGCGGCCCGCGCCGAGGCGCTGCGTTTGGTGGGAATCTGGAGCAAGCCGGACCCCGTCGACCAGTCGTTGGGTCACTGGGCGCCCTTGCCGGAGCGCGATCCCGCCATGGTGAGGGGTGTCCTGGCGGAGTCCTTGGGAGACTTGCTGAAGCTCGAAGGAAAGTTGGCGGAACCCACGCTCGCGTTGATCCCCACTTACAAGATCGACCTTTCCGCGGTGGGTGACGATGCCCTCAAATCCCTCGTCATGCGTCCGGCGCTGCCGGGAGCCGCCCGTTCGGAAGCCTTGGACCTTTATGCCGATCGCAAACCGCAGGGGCTCGACCAACTGTTGGGCGAACTCGCGAAGGGCAAGGATGACGACCTGGCGATCGGGGCGATCAAGCGTTTGGCGGTGGACCAGCCCGGCAAGGCGCTGGAAGCCCTCAAGGCTGCGACGTCCCATGGCAGCGCCCATAGGCAGCAGGAGGCATGGAAGATCGCGGCGGAACTCAAGGCGCCCGGTGTCGAGTCGCTCTACACTGATGGTTTGGCCAAACTGAAGTCGAAGGCCGGGGTGTCGCCGTCGGCGCTCGAACTGCTCGATGCCGCGGGCAAGCGTCCGGAACCCGCGGTGAAAGCCGCGCTTGAAGACTACCGCAAGGCGATCGCCGCCTCGCAGGATCCGCTGGCTCCTTACCTGGGTTCGCTTGAAGGCGGCGATCCGGTGAAGGGCGGGCAACTGTTCGAGTCCCATCCGGCCGGCCAGTGCATGCGCTGCCATGCGGCGGGCGGCGGTCACGGTGGCGGCGATGCCGGCCCGAACCTCGAAGGCGTTGGAAAGCGCGGCGACGGCAAGTTCATGCTCGAGTCGCTGACCAATCCGGGTGCCAAGGTGGCCATGGGCTTCGGCATCTCAAGCGTTACCCTCAAGGGGGGCAAGACCGTCGCCGGGATCGTCATCGCCGACACCGCCGACCACGTCGACCTCGATTCCAGCGGCAAGGTCCTGCGCGTCCGAAAGGCGGACATCGGATCGATGACACCACCGGTTTCGGCCATGCCGCCGATGGGGGCGATCCTTTCCCCGGCCGAGATCCGCGATCTGGTCGCCTGGCTGACCACCCGCAAGGGCAAGGATCCGGAGCCGAAGAAGCGCCCGGAGCCCGAGCTGGTGACCCCGTGAGGCAAGGAGGTCAAGCCGCGGAGGTCCCGCGGCTTGTGAGGTCCGTCGGCATGCGGGCCGAACTCAGCGGCCCACCTGCTTAAGCGTCTCCTCGATGTGAGGATTGACCCGGTGGGTGACCGTTTCCATGGCCACTCGGATGGCGTTCCTGACCGCCACTGCGGTGGATCCGCCGTGGGCGATGATCACCACGCCGTTGACGCCGAGCAGGGGACTGCCGCCATAGGACTCGGCGCTGGCGCGTTCCTTGAGGGCGACAAAGGCCCCCTTTGAAATCTTGGCCCCGAGCATCCTGACCTTGCTGGCCATCAACTCGGACTTCAGCCACTTGAACATGGCCTTGGCGGTCGCTTCGCAGGACTTGAGGACGACGTTGCCGGTAAACCCGTCGCAAAGCACGACGTCGAGCTGGGTTTCGAAGAGATCGTGCCCCTCGACATTGCCGACGAAATCAAAGGGCGCGTTGCCGGTGTCCGCGAACTCCTTGATCAAGGCGAAGGTGCCCTTGGTGAAAGCGGTGCCCTTCTCGTCTTCCTCGCCGTTCGACATGATGCCGACCTTGGGGTGCTTGATGCCAAGCACGTGGCGCGCGAAGGCGCTGCCCATGATGGCGTAGGTGAGCAGGTGTTCCGGCTTGGCCTCGGGGTTGGCGCCGGCGTCGAGCAGGTGGCAGATCCCGAACTCGTTCGGCAGGCCGGACGCGATGCCGGCGCGTTCGACCCCGGGAATGAGGCGCAATTTGATCGTGGCGGCCGCGACGGCGGCTCCGGTGTTGCCGGCGGACACGAAGGCGTCCGCGTCGCCGGACTTCACCAGGTCCATCGCGACGTTGTTCGACGAGTTCTTCTTGCGGCGGATCGCCTTTGCTCCCGGTTCGGCCATGCCGATGACTTCGGGGGCGTGAACGATGCTCACCCGCGGGTCCTCGGTGGACAAACCCTGGGAATGGCACTCGGCGCGGATCGCTTCCTCGTCGCCGACCAGGAAAATGGTCTCAATCGAAGGGTAGAGCGCCAGGGCTTCCTTGGCGCCGCCAATGTTCACCGCGGGGGCATGGTCGCCGCCCATGGCATCAAGTGCTACTTTCATTGCTGGACGGTCGTGGTGCGTGGACGCAAGAAATCACCGCGCCGGAAGCTCCGGCACGGCGACATCTGGAAAACCGGGGTGGTGCGCTTAGAGCGCATCCACTTCGAGCACCTTGCGACCGGCGTAGTAGCCGCAGGAAGGGCAGGCGATGTGCGAAGGCACACGGCTGCCGCACTCGGAGCAGGACTTGAAAATCGGGGCGCGCCAGCGGTTGGCTCCGCGGCGCATCTTTTGCCGGCTTTTTGACTGACGGCGCTTAGGTACGGCCATGACGTTGAGAGTTTAGCGTTCGGGATCGAGGTTATCCAAGGCATCGAGAGCCGACCATCGGTCGTCTCCCTCCGCGCGGGGGCGGGTGTCTAGCTCATCGCCCGCGGGTTTGTCCACTGCCAAATAGCGGGGATCGATTTCGCAGTGCATCGGTTCGTCGGCCTCGTCGCAGTGCGGGTAGGCGGGGATTTCGATCAGAAGCTCCTCCCGCAAGGCGTCGGTGACGTCCAGCGGGCCGTCCTGATCGATCTCGATGGCGATGTTCACCGGATCAACCCGGATGGTTTTCACGAAGGGATGGAGGGTGCGGACGCAGGTCAGCTCGAACGGCGCCGCGAGGGTTCCGGAGAGCAGGAGTTCGGACTCAAAGCGTTGGACGAGAAGCTCGTAGGTCAGCGGGCCGGCCGGCTTGGCGTCCGGATCGGACAGGTCGAAGACCTCGGCCGGCAGTTCTCCGCTGAAGGTTTTGCCCTCTTCCGGAAGGGTGGGCAGATCAATGACGAGTCGGGCATTCATGGGAAAGTGTCGGGTGAAGGGGATTTCAACCGGCAAACGGCCGACGGCAACTCGAAAACGGATTGAGAGTTTCCTGCGCACAGGGCAAATTGCCTTCCGAGAAGTGTCCGGATTTCCGCCAGCCCAGATCATTCCGCCGCAGGTATTGCTCGGTGCCTACGCCCAGGGGGTCTTCCCGATGGCGGACCAAGGCGAGCTCACCTGGTTCTCGCCCCTGATGAGGGGCGTCATCCCGCTGGACGAAAAGTTTCACGTTCCCCACGGACTGAAGCGATCACTCAAGCGGCGGCCCTTCGAGGTGAAGTGGAACAGCAACTTCCGGGCGACCATGCAGGGTTGCGCGGACCGCGAGCGGACCTGGATCGATGCCACCATCCTCGAAAGCTACTGCCTGCTCCATCGCCTGGGTTACGCGCATTCGGTGGAGTGCCACGATGCCGATGGATTGCAGGGCGGACTCTACGGGGTCGCCTTGGGCAAGGCGTTCTTCGGCGAGAGCATGTTTTCCCGCAAGACGGACGCTTCGAAGGTCGCGCTCGTGGCACTGGTGGAGCGGCTGCGGGAGAAGGGTTTCCTGCTCCTCGACACCCAGTGGCTCACCGAGCACCTGCAGCGCTTCGGCGGCGAGGAGATCCCCCGCGAAGATTACCAGCGGCGTCTCAAGGTGGCGCTGGGCAAGCAGGACGGAACGTTCCATCCGCCCGCACTCGCGCCCGGGGTGTGAGGACCTACCAGCGGTCGAACCCGCTCCGGAGTTCGTCGAAGTCGGGATCGTAGAGATTGAATTCGATCCGGCAGAAGGCGCGGATGTCGAATTCCGCGTTGCCGAATGGTTGTGCGGTCCCCTTGAGCTTGCCGTCTTCAACGCTTTCCAGGCGGAAGGTCACGCTGGTGCCGTCGGGAAACCATGCCCTGACATCGCCATTGTAGAGCTTGGGAATCTCATAAAGCCCGAGCTCCCAGTTTTCCCGCTCTTCCTTGGTGTGGAGGGTGAAGGTCCTGAGCCGCGACACCGGCAGGCTCACTTCGCCGAAGGGTGTCTTGAGCTTCACCAGGTTGTCGTCGATGCCGACGATTTCGCCGGCGACCATGTCGTTGTTGCGAAGCCGGATCCGGGTCGGATCCGCGGGCGGGGTGTTGTCGGGCTGCGGCGCGTCGTCGTCCTCGATCATGCCCTCCTCCCGGTCCGGGGCCGAACCTTCGATCATGCCGTCCCAGCTGGTGACCTCGATGCGCGAGACCCGCAGGGGAGTCGTGTCCTGGGAATCGAAGTGAATCGCCCCGCCGTGGTCTCCTGCCGCCGGCTCCGGGTCGTTCCAGTCGTATTTGACGCTGCCGTTGATGAGCAGGCGGATCAGCCCGGTCTTTCGATCCACCAGCAGCTCGAATCGGCACTTCTCCTTGCTGAGGAGCTCGGATGCATTTGCAAACCCGCCCAGCGAGGTGTTTCCCGACTGGTTGCCATTCGACCAGCGCTTGTGCAGCTGGATGTAGCGCCCCTGGCAGATCAGCTCATAGCAATTCTCAGGGTGCTCGGTCGTCGCGTCGTCGCTGTAGAAAAGGAAGTGGAAGCGCGGGTTCGATCGCCAGGCGAGGTCGAAGGCGAAGCGGGTCCTGGCCGGCAGTTCAAGTTCGCGGCCGATGCTGCCCGAGCTGACGGTGCGCAGGGAGCCGTGCTCGAAGATCCATGCCTCGGCGTCGCTCTGGATCCAGCCGTCCATTCCGGTCGGCCCGCTGTAGAAGATCTCGGGGCGGTCCTGGATCTCCAGGGTGTCCACCATCGACCTGCGGAACTCCATTTTTCCGCCGAACCAAGTGTCGAGCGTGATCGTCTTGTCGTCGATGCCGGTCAGCTCCCCGCGCAAGGTGTCACCGTTGCTGAGGGTGACGGTGGCGAGGTGGTCGCCCTTGCCCTCGTCCTGGTGCACCGGGAGGCTCAGCTCGAGGACCTTGTCCAGCCGCAGCGGGACGGGTGCGGCGAGGAAATCGGCATTGAACAGCACGCGGTCGGTACCGATCGCCTGCACCGAGCCTCGGATCCGGCTGCCGTCGGTGCAGTGGATTTCCGTTTCCTGGGCGGCTGCCGTGGCGAGGCAGGCGGCCATCAGGACGGGGCGTGGGAACAATGGCTTCATGGCTCGTCCGATTCGGTTTCTTCGGGTTCGTCCCCGACGCGTTCCAATCCTGCCACGGCGTCCCGGCTGAGGGTCAGGGGCCCCAGCAGGGGATGCTCGGCCTTCAGCTGATTGCCCTCGAGGACGCAGCTGGTGATGCCCAGCGACCCGCGTTCCCGCAGGGCCAACTGCATGACCGGTGACGCGGCGGGAGGACGGCTCTCGGGTCTGGCGAAAAAGAGTGTCGAAACCTCGGAAACCGGATGACTTACCGGGTCCGGGTAATGGGGGCTCTTGAAGGAGATGCCGCCTCCGTCCTTGTCCGGGGTCAGGCCGATAATGCTTCCAGTGCCCCGGTCGGAACTGCGGGTGATCATCACGTCCTGGGACTCGTCACCGCGTTCCTCGTTGCGGTGACGGTCGGAAGAGGCGTTCCATTCCCGGACCTCGATCCGGTCGATGTATTGCACGTCCTCGCCGCCGATGTTGCTGCGGAACATGATGCCCTGGCCGGTGGGGGCGGCATCCAGGGGATCCTTGAATTTGCCCTCGTATTCGCCGTCGAGGTAGACATGGACGATTCCCAGCTTGCGATCGACCCGCAGCTCGACGTCGACCGCGGAATTGGTGAACTCCGAGGGGTCGCGCAAGATCGACTTCATCGACAGGTAGGGATGGCCGTCGTTGCTTTGCTGGCGCTTCAGTTCGAACGCGGAGGCACCGAACTGGAGGTAGTAGCGATCGCTTTTGCCGGTGGTCTCAAAGGAGTCGGAGGCGAAGTAAATCTGGATGTTCGGGGAGTTCCGCCAGGCAATCCGGAAGCGCAGGGAAAAGGAACCGGGGATATCGAACTCGCGGGAAATCGTTCCGGGTCGCGACGCGGCGAAGCGGTTGGAGTCGAAGTTCCAGCCGTTCTTGATCGTCCATCCGGCATCGCTCTCCGGACCGCGGTAGATGAGTTTCCGGGGACGGACGCCCAGCTGGATGGTGCTCACCGATTCGCGGGGGATGACGATTTCTCCGGCAAAGCCCGTGTCGACGGTGACGGTCGTGGCGTCGATGCCCTTGAGTTCGCAGGCGAAACGGTCGTCGTTGGCGAGGACGATCAACGCGTCGTGATCGCCGCGGACCGCTTCGGGTTGGGATAGGTTCACCCGGGTGATGTCCTTGGCCAGCAGGCGGAAGGGCTCGAAGGCCAAGGGGGTGTCGAGCCGCAGCTCGCCGTCGTTCGCGAGGGAGGAGATCGTGCCGGAAAGCTTGGAGCCGTCGGCGAGGATCACCTCGTCCGCGGCGACGGGCAGCATCAAGGCGAAGAGTGTGAGGAGTCGGAACACGGGTAGGGAAAGTCAGGGAGCATCGTCCCAATCGTCGAGAAATCCACCGCCGGACTGGAATTCCAGCACCACCGCCGGCGCGAGATCGAGGTCGATCTTGCCGGCCAGCGGCGAGTCGATCTGCATCCGGTGGGCGTCCGACGCCAGGGGAACCCCGCTGATCCGGCCCACGGGCTGGAGGATGACGGTGATCTCGGAGGCGAGGGGCTCGTCGGCCTTGCGGCGCTTGTCCCGGGCAAAGTGGATTTCGGCAATGTCTTCGAGCGGGATCTTGAGCGGGCCGTAGCTGGCATCGATCTCGACCTGCCCGTCACGGATGGCCAGCACCTCGCCGGAAAAGCGGTCCGTGCCGTTGGCGAGGAGGACGATGTCGCGGTGATCGCTTTCCATGCTGCGGGCGGAGTCTGTCATGCCGTTCCATTCCGCCACCACGAGGTCGGAGATCCTGACCGACGCGGAGTTGCCCTGGACCTGGAAGCCGAGTCCGCCGCCGGGTGCCTGGTAGTTGACGTTGCGCGGCTGGTTTTTCCAGACCTCGCGCTCGAGTTCGTCCGAGGTGTTCCATTGGACCGCGAACTCGTCGTCGATGTAGACCGAGATGTTCCCTTCCTGGCGGTTGCAGCGGATTTCAAAGACCGCCTCGCCGGTGTCGGGAAGGCGTATCGAGGAGTTCCCGACGCGGATCCGCTCGACCTCCGGGTTGCCATCGTCGTCGAAGCCGGTCCGCTGCAGGTGGATGTAGCCGGCCTGGAAGTTGATCACATAGGCGGTCCCGAAAAGGTTGGCCAGGTTCTGGAGGCCGCCGAAGTTCGGCCGGGCGGGAGCGTCGTCCTCCTTTTCGTCCTGCTCCTTGGGTTCGGGGCGGGTGAAGTCGCAGTGAAAGGCGACGGCGATGTTGGGGCGGCTGCGCCAGCCGAGCTTGAACCTCAGCAGGGCGCGGTCCGGCATCTTGGCGTCGAGGATGATCGCATCATTGCCGCCGCTGGAGAACCACGAGGCGCCGGAGTGGTGCCATGAAGGCTTCGGCGTCTCGCTATCTTCCTCCGGGGCCGTACCCGGAAGCGACAAGCCCATCTCGTCGAGGATTCCCATTTTTCCGTCGGACTGGACCTGTTGCCATCCCGTCTGGTCGAACGGACCCGCGTAAATCAAGCGGCCGCCGAAGGGGTTCGGGGAAACGGCGGCGACCACCTCCCGCGGCAGGATCAGCGGACCGGCGAGCGTGGTTTCCAGGGTGATGGACTTGTCGTCCGCCGCGACCACGTTCCCCGGGATGCGGTCGCCGTTGACCAGGGTGACGTGGCACGGCGAGTCCATGGCCGACAGCGGGCGGGCATTCCGCAGGACGATCTGGCGGATCTTCTCGCGCTTGAAGGGCATCGGGGTCGCCACGTCGCTGCGGTGCCAGGTGACCACGCCGCTTTGGTCCATGCCGGCGAACTCACCGTCGATCTGGTTGCCGTTGGTGAAGCGGAGCAGGTCGGCCGCTTCTTCCACGGCGGTGTCCGCGGCCATCAAGCGGGTGGCAAGCAGCGTCGAGATGAGAAGGGGGCGGATCATTTTTCGTAGATCGGCAGGAAGCGGTAGTTGAGGGCGAGAGAAAGCAGCGCGCCGGCGGTGTTGAACGACTGGCCCTTGTTTCCCGGCCATGAACCGTCGCGGGACTGGATGGTGGAAAGGTAGCGGATGTTGCGCGAATTCCACTCTTCCCATGTCTCGGGATGAGCGTGGAAGAGGGCTTGCGACATGTAGTACTCGAAGTAGTAGGGGTAGTGGCGGTCGCGGTAGGACAGCTGCTTGCGGAGGTAGTCGACCGAGGTCTGGAAACCCTTGCCATCCTTTTCCTTCGCCAGGGACAGGCAAAGCACGCCGATGGCGGTCAGGGTGGGTTTCGGTCCGCCGGCCGAGGTGTAGCCGTAGCCGCCGTCGCCCCCGCGGCAGCGGGCAAGGTAGGCGAGTCCCTTCTTCAAGGCGTCGTTGGGGACCGCGAGTCCGGCGTTGCGGGCGGCGAAAAGCGCGACGATCTGGCAACCCGACACGGTGGTGTCGGCATCCGTGCTGTCCGGCGTGTAGCGCCACGCCTCGGAGCGATTGCGCTTCTGGGCGCTGAGGATCAACTCCACCGCCTTCTCGAGGGCCGGGGCGATCTTCAGGTTATCGACCATCCCGTAGGCTTCGGCCAGCGCCAGTGTGGCGAAGCCGTGGTTGTACATGCTGTTGCCAATGTAGCCGTTGGTGGAGTTCTGCTGGGAGAGGATGTAGTCGATTCCCTTGCTGATCTGCTTCGCATAAACGCCGTGATTCGGGTCCTCGCCATGGGCGAGGAAGGCCACCACGCAGAGTCCGACGACGCCGGGTTCGCCGCCCATGCTGTCGTCCCAGGATCCACGGTCGTTCTGGGATTTCGCGAGGTAGGCGAGGCCGCGCTCATACATCGTGTCGACCTGCGCCGGGACCGGATCGTCGGGCCGGCGGGGCAGGTTCTGGGCGGCCAGCGGTGCTAGCGCGGCGCCAAGGATCAGGCATGGAAGGAGTCGGCTCATTTGGCGAGTTTCTCGGCGGCGCGGTTGTAGTCGTCCAAGGCTTGCTGGAATTCACGCGGCAGGCTCTGGCCGGCCCTGCCGGAGGCCTTGGGGACCCGGCGCTCCTCGTCCTTGCCCCCGGTGGCGCCGCCATTGGCACCATTGGCGGTGTCGGAGTCGCCGGTCTGGCCTTCGCCGCCCTTCTCGCCTGCTCCCTTGCCGGGTTGTTCGCCCGGCTGGTCGGCCGGTTTGCCCTGGCCCATCATCTCCTGCATCATGTCGAGCATGGCGCTGCCACTCTCGCTCTGGTCCTGGCCCTGCTGCTTCTGGCGTTCCTTGGCGGCGGCGAAAATCTTTTCGATGACATCGGTCTCGGCGGCGATGGTGACCCCTCCGGTGTCCTGGTCGAGGAGCAGCCCGGACGCCTCGTCCATCGCGTCCTCCACTTCCTCGAGGAGTTCGATGACTTTCGGGTGGGTCTGCTCGATCACCAGCTGCTGGACGTCCGCGGACAGCTCGTCCTGGCGATCGGCCAGCTTCTGGGAACCGGCCTGATGTTCGGCGATCTTTTCCGCCAAGTCCGCCTCGTCGGCTGCGGCGGCGGTAAGGACCGGAAGGGCGAGGAGCAGGGCGATGGCTTTCATGGCTTGGTGGCGGGTTCGCCTTCGTAGGAGCGGCGCAAGGTTTCGAGGGATCGGGTGCGGGCGCGGATGTCCTGTTCCTGCTGGATCAGCTTCATCACCCGCAGCATGAATTCAAAGTCTTCATCGGCGGAAGGAGGAGCGCCTTCGCCTTGGCCGCCGCCGTTGTCCTGCTGTTGTTCGCCTTCCAGCATCTTCGCCCACTCGTTGAGCTTGGCCGCCCATTTCTCCGCGTCCTCCTTGGCGAGATAGCCTTGGTTCAGGTCGAGGATCCGCCGCAGGTCCTCGAGTCCCAGGTCGATCCTCGATTCCATCATGGCATCGAGGATTTTGCGGTAGGCTTCCTTGTTGGTGCGGGCGAAGAAGTGGCTCAAATCTTCCTGGATCCAGCGCACGTCAGAGGTGGTGTTCGACTGCTGCCGGACCGTGTCTTGCACCTTGCCGAGATCCGACGGATCGAGTTCGCCGAGCAGCAGGCCGCCGGTCCGCGAAAACAGGTCCCAGGTCGCCATGGCGATGCCGGATTCCTCCGAGGCGGCCTTCTTGAGGCGGTTGACGAAGGTGCTGGCTTCAAAGCGTTCGTTCGCGTCGTTGGCCTTATCGACGGCTTCCTGCATCTTCTCCAGCACGTCCTTCTGCTTCTCGACCGCCTTTTCGAGGTCCTCCTTGGCTTTTTCCTCGGTGCTCTTCTGGTCCTGGGCGTCGCCGAGCTTCTGCTCCACTTCGGGCATGTCGGACTCGGACAATTCCTTCATCGACTGCATGGCGTCGGCCATTTTCTTCAGCGTCTCCTTGTCGATGGTGCCGTTGCGGGTGCTGTCCTTGAAAAGATCCTCCATTTTTTCGGCCAGCTCCTTCATCCGCTCGGTCTGCTGGCGTTCGGCCTCCTCCTGTGCCTCGAGCCGCTTGCGGGCTTCCTCGCCTTGCAGGGCTTCGGGGTCGAGTTTCTCAAGACGCTGGTTCTCCTCGTAGAGGTTCCGTTCGCGGCGGGCCATGTCTTCCAGCTCGCTGATCGCGCGGTCGAACTGGGTTTTCAGCATCTGCGCGTGTTCGTCGTGGGTCAGGATGTAGAGGGTGACCGGTTGCGAATAGGTCCGCGGCCGGTCCGGCAGGTAGTCCTCGGCCCATGCCCGCAGTGTCAGCTTTTGCGGCTGGATGTTGAAGGTGGCGGGGGAAAAGGCCGCGTCGCCCGACAGCCGGTTGATGGCCGGACCACCGTCGACCAATTTGAGCTCGCCCGACGCCGGGGTCTCGTCGGTGGCGCGGGTGAACTCCCCGGACCATTCCAGGCCGATCCGGCGGATCCCGTAGTCGTCTTCCGACAGGACCTCGAAGTCGACGGTCTCTTCCGGCAGCATCACGTGCTGGCGGGGCAGGCCCTGGATGTAGATGCCGGGAGCTTCGTCGGCCAAGGCATCGACCCGGACCTCGAAGCCCGCCTGTCCTTGCAAGCCCAGCACATCGGTCCAGGAAACCGGGACGGTGAAGCCGTGTTCCTCCACCTGCAGGGCAGGGGTGGTGGCCGTGGTGGAGGAGATATCCATGGGGCCGCCATCACCCTCCGGGACGCCTTCGTGACGGAGCGGGCCGAAGGTCGCGGACGCCAGCTCGCGGGTCGCGTCGGCGATGATTTTCACCTTGCTGCCCTGAACCACGGAGAGCACCCCGGACCCGAGATCGACCTCGCGGTCGGGGAGTTGCAGATACTCCGGAAAGACGACGTCGGCGAAAGCCTTGCGGATGGCCGGGCGCAAGGTGGGCGTGACTTCGATCGCATGCTTTGCGTCGCCAATTTCGATTCGCAGGATCCCTGGATCCTGCTGGGCCGGGAAGTCGAAGTCGTAGCGGTTTTCCACCAGGCTGGTGGTCACCTCGTCCTGGCTGCCGTAGCGGGCCTTGCCGGAAATCGGTCGCCATTCCGAATCGTCCGCCAAGCGCAGGCTCAGCCGGAAGGCCTCGCCTTGGGGAACAGTCAATTTGTCCGGAACATCCTGAAGGGCAGTGAAGGTGTAGCGAGGGGATGAGGAGAGGGGCATCAGCCAGCGCTTCAAAGAACTCATGCCGGCCTTGGGCGCGAAAATGAAGGCTCCAGCGGTGAGAGCCACCACGGCGACGACCGCCATCGCCCAGCGGCCGCGCCGGGAATCCGGAAGGGCGCCTTCCAGTTGCCTCTTCTCGGCCTCTTCCGCGACCCGGATCATGGCCGCCGCGCGGAGGCGGGGCGACAAGGTGTCGGCGGTCTCGACCTGCTGCTGGAGCTCGACCACGCCGAGGAGGCGGTCGCCGAGGCCGGGGAAGCGTTTTGAAATCAGCCGGGCCAACTGGCTTTCCCGCCGGTGGCGCCAGACCCAGCGGTGCATCCAGAGGGGGGCGAAGACGGCGGCGAGCGAGGTGCCGCCGAGCAGGATCGCCAATCGCAGCGGCCCGGGTGTTTGCCAGATCCGGTCGAGGGCGAAGACGACGATGAACGAAAACAGCAGGCCGAACAGGCCGGCGAGGACCGCTTCGGTGATCTTGATCCGCCACAGTTCCCGCCGGAACTGATCCAGCTGCTTGCGCAGCGAATCGGGCATCGGGACTTCCACCGGCGTTTTCGGGTCTTCGGCCATGGGTTCAGGCAATAAACGTCGGTTGACTCATAAGCTTTGCGAAGGTCGCAGGGGGACGGCGGGATTTCCAGCGGATTTCTCGCGGCAAGGAAGCGCCGCCGACCGGCCGTTTCGCCTCCGCTCAATCCCCGCAGTAGGGGTTTCCAGCACGTTCCGCGCCGATCGTGGTCGCCGGGCCGTGACCGGGGAACACGGCGGTGGGCTCCGGCAGGGCGAACAGTTTTCCGCGGATGCCGTCGATCAGCTGGGCGGGGTTGCCGCGCGGGAGGTCGGCGCGGCCGATCGATCCCTCGAAAAGCGTGTCGCCCGAATAGACTTCTCCCTTGTCCGCGAGGAAGAAGGTGACGCTGTCGGGGGAGTGGCCCGGCACGTGGGCCAAGGCCATCGCCTGTCCGCCGATCTCCAGGCTGCTCGTGCCTTCGAGCAGGACATCGACCGGGTAGGGCGGCACTTCGACCGGCATGCCATAGGATCGCATCATTGCCTCCAGCGTGAGTTCCGTGGAGTAGGGGGCCCATGCGTGAACCGTCGCGCCGAGCGCGGCGACGGCCGCCGCATCCTCGACATGATCGTAGTGTTGGTGCGTCAACAGCAGGGCGGCCGGCCGGATGTTACGCGAGGTGAGCCAGGCGGCCATGCCCCTCGGGGCATCGACGGCAATCCACGAGGCGTCGGGAGTCTGGAAAAGGTAACCATTGGTCTGGACGAATCCACCGGTGAAGCATTCGGGCATGCGCGATGGTCTAGCGGCGGACCGGGCGGCGCGCAAGGGCCTGCGCGGAAGCGTCACGGGAGCTCCGAACAGGCCGTGAATGACCCCGGAATGAAACTACGTGCAAACGCGCAAAAATCGTCCCAGAGGTTTTTATTGCGGGTTTTGAAAACCCGCGTCTATGCTCGCGGCCCGCCGTCGTGTCCTTCCTGCAAGGTGCCAGAAGCTCGCACGGCGGCTTTTTTCGCATATCCAGCAATGAATCCGGACAGAGCGACGCTGAACTTTCTCAACAGCTTCCCAGAAGACGCGCGCAAACGCGGTGAACGACTCCAGAAGGACGGGGCTGTCACCCAGATTTTCGGTAACCACCTGTTCATCCAGGGCCGCGTCGAGGATGAGACGGGAACGTTCCGCACCAGCCTCCGTCTGCAAGGGAACCGCTGGTTCGGCTCCTGCACCGCCGAGGACGAGATGGTTTCGAACGCGTGCCAGTACGCGACGATGATGGAGCGGATGCACCGCGGGGAGGATCTGCCGGAATCGCCCAACGAATTCGACGACACGCCCATCCTCGACATCATCGAGGAGAAGGTCGGCCGCGAGCTCGACGACAAGGAGGCGGACTTCGTTTCCAAGATCGAAAAGCGCTACCGCCGCTACGTCATCGAGGGCGAGCTCCACGACCACGACATGGTCCGCATCACCCCGCGCTGGGAGATCACCACCTACGAGCCCCTCGAGCTGTGGCCGATGCCGCCGGGGGACATCCTCGAGTTCTGGAACTACCTCGCCTACGCGTTCTACAAGAAGAAGCTCCCGTATCCGGAGTTCATGAACGTGGTCACCGACTTGGCCTACGTTCAGAAGAAGATGGCCGACTGGGAGCAGGAGCGCGAGGTCGCCGCCTGGTACGAGCGGATCGAGCAGGTCAACGAACGCCCGCCGCAGGATCCTCCGGTGGAAGTGGCGTTCCGTTTGGTGGCGACGATCAACGAGGCACGCCTGGAATCCAAGGAGGGCAATGGCTTGTGGACCCAGATCCGCGAGAAGGCGGAGATCGAGCGCTTCGTGGCGATGCACCATCAGGCGGCGCTCCGCATGGATGCCCCGAGCCAGGTGCTGTGGGAGCATTTCCTCGCGTATTACCGCGACCAGAGCGACACCACCTTCGATTTCGATCAGGAAGAAGCCTGCCGCTTCATGAACCGCATCTTCCGCCAGCCGGCGCTGAAGGGCTACATCGTCAACCTCGACGAGCGCGAGTTCAAGGTGGTGGAGAACGCCCTCCGCTGGGTCTGCGAGGACGATCCGTATGATCCCAGCGCCTTCGCCCTCCAGCTGGTCACCAAGGACGGCGAAAACGTGTCCCACTCGGTGCGGATGCTTCCCGGCCGCAAGGAACTCTATCAGTCCGACGAAACCGTCTTCCCCGGCCCGCCGCGCTGGCTCGAGGAGACCGAGGTGATGCCCCGCTACCTGATCCCCAAGAAGGTGATCGATTCGCTCGAGGGTGTTGAATTCCTCCGCAAGATCGGCGCGACGCTGCCGGAGTCGCTGAAGAAGCGCGTTGTCGATCTCGAGCTGAAGCCGAAGTTCGAACTCAAGCTCGTCGCCGGCCTCACCGCCGCGGAAACCGAGCATCTGGTGGTCGACGTGACCGCCATCGAGTCGAAGGAACGCCGCACCGAGCGCCTGACGAAGGAAGGCTGGGAGCTGGTGGAACAGGCGCCGCTCAAGGGCAAGCAGCTGCTGCGCTTCGCCCGCGAGGAACTCTACCCGGTGCCGCGCCTGCTCGAGGAGATGGGCCTGACCTACGACGAGAAGCTGCTCGCTTTCAAATCCCGCATCACCAAGCAGTTCCCCGAGAAATTCTCGGAGTGGATCAACGCGATGCCGGAGTCGCTGACGCTGGACATCGACCTGCGCCTCAAGTCGATCCTCTCGGATCCCGTCACTGCCGCGGTCCGCTTCGAGGTCATCAACCAGGAGATCGACTGGTTCGACCTGCGCATCGTCATCGACGTCGAGGGCGTCAACCTGTCCAAGGCCCAGATTCGCCAGCTGGTCGCTGCCCGCGGTGGCTACGTCCGGATGGAGGACGGCTCGTGGATGCGCCTCGAGATCAAGCTCGATGCCGACCAGCGCGAGGCGGTTACCCGGCTCGGCCTGGATCCCTTCGACCTCTCGGGCGAAACGCACCGCATGCACGCGCTGCAGCTGGCCGACCCGAAGGCTGCCGACGTTTTCGACCCGAAGGCCTGGAAGCGCATCAAGGACCGCGCCGGCGACATCCAGATCGAGGTGTTGCCCGATGTGCCGAAGAAACTCAACGCGACGCTCCGTCCCTACCAGGTCGACGGCTTCCGCTTCCTCGCCTACCTCGCGACCAACGGCTTCGGCGGGATCCTCGCCGACGACATGGGTCTCGGGAAGACGATCCAGTCGCTGACCTACGTGCTGTGGCTGATCGAAGAGGCAGAGAAGAACAAGGAAGCGCACCGCCCGGTGCTGGTCGTCTGCCCGAAGTCGGTGCTCGACGTGTGGGCCAGCGAGGCGGTCAAGTTCGCCCCGGGCATCCGCGTCAAGGTGCTGCGCAACCGCGACGATCTCGACGTCAAGGACACCCAGGAGAACATCGACATGCTGGTGCTCAACTACGCCCAGCTGCGCGTCTGCGGTGACCTGCTCAACGAGATCAAGTGGCTGACCACGATCCTCGACGAAGGCCAGCAGATCAAGAACCCGGACTCGAAGGCCGCCAAGTGCGCCCGCGAGCTGGACTCCGCCAACCGCCTTGTCCTCACCGGTACCCCGATCGAGAACCGCCTGCTCGACATGTGGTCGCTGATGGCCTTCGCCATGCCCGGCGTGCTCGGCAGCCGCGCCTACTTCAAGAAGCGCTTCGACAAGCGCAAGGACCCGCTTTCGCAGAACCGCCTGGCCGCCCGCCTTCGCCCGTTCCTGCTCCGCCGCACCAAGCTGCAGGTGGCCCAGGACCTGCCGCCGCGGACGGAAGAGGAGGTCTACTCGAAGATGGAGAACATCCAGCAGGAGCTCTACAAGGCCGAGCTCAAGCGGATCCAGAAGGCGCTGCTCGGACTCGATTCCGACGAGGCGGTGAAGAAGAACTCCTTCGCCATTCTCCAGGGCCTGATGCGCCTGCGCCAGATCTGCTGTCACCCGGGCCTGATCGATCCGAAGTACCTCAAGGAGGAGTCGGCCAAGATGGAGTCGCTCTTCTACCTGCTCGACCAGCTCCACGAGGAAGGCCACAAGGTACTAGTCTTCTCGCAGTTCGTCTCGATGCTCGACCTGATCAAGGCGCGCCTCGAGCTCGAGGCCCGGCCCTTCCACTACCTCACCGGCCAGACCAAGGACCGGAAAGGCGAGATCGAGCGCTTCCAGACGACCAAGGACCCCTCGGTGTTCATGCTCTCGCTCAAGGCGGGTGGTGCCGGCCTCAACCTGACCTCCGCGTCGTACGTCATCCTGTACGATCCGTGGTGGAACCCCGCGGTGGAAAACCAGGCCATCGACCGGACGCACCGCATCGGCCAGAAGAACAAGGTCATCGCCTACCGCCTGCTCACCCGCGACACCGTGGAGGAGAAGATCCGCATCCTCCAGCACCAGAAAACCCAGCTCGTGACCAACGTGCTTGGTGACGAGGGTTTCGCCTCGAACCTGGGGCTCGACGACCTGCAGTTCATCCTCAACCACGGCGGCGAGGACGACGAGAAGGAGTAAGAATCGAAAGGCGGGGCCTTCCGGGGCCCCGGCTTTGCGTCCGCGATGCGCAACTGCGATCGCGTTGCCGGGTTGACCGGTCATGAGGAATCTCTCCCTGACCGTGCTCCTCGGGGCGGCAGTTTGCGGCGGCTCGCTCGCGGCCAAGTCCTACGACCCGCTGAAAGTGGCGGACGGGAAAGTCGTCTCGTCGACCTTCGAGGTCGCCGGACCGGGTAGAAAGGTCCCGATCCGGGTCTATCTTCCGCAGTCGTCCGCGCCGGCTCCGGTCATTCTCTTTTCGCACGGACTGGGAGGCTCGCGGGACAACAATCCCTATCTCGGCAACCACTGGGCGAAGCGCGGCTACGCGGTGGTCTTCGTCCAGCATCCCGGCAGCGACGAGGGTGTTTGGAAGGACGCACCGATGGCGCGGCGGATGGGAGAAATGAAGAAGGCCGCTTCGGTGGAGAGCTTCCGCAATCGCAGCAAGGACATTCCCACCGTCATCGATGCCCTCGAGCGCTGGAATGGCGAGAAGGGCCATGCCCTCGACCATCGCCTCGATCTCGCTCATCTGGGGATGTCGGGCCATTCGTTCGGCGCATTGACCACGCAGGCGATGGCCGGCGAGGCGAAGGCCGGGGGAAGGTTCTCGCTCCGTGAACCACGGATCGATGCCGCAGTGATGATGAGTCCCAGCCCGCCGCGCGCCGGCAGCCCCGCGCTGGCGTTCGCACCGATCGACATCCCGTGCCTGCTGATGACCGGGACCAAGGATGACAGCCCGATCGGCGGCACTTCCCCGGGCGATCGCTTGAAAGTCTTTCCGCATTTGAAGAAGGCCTCCGCGTGGCAGGTGGTGTTCGACCAGGGGAACCACATGATTTTCAGCGATCGCGACCCGCTCGGGAAAACCGCCAGGAACGCCCGCTACCACCGGGCGATCCTGGCGTTGACGACCGCCTTCTGGGACGCGCATCTGAAAGGGGATGCCGCGGCCGGGAAGTGGCTCCGCGACGGCAGCGCCAGGTCCGTTCTGGCTTCCGAAGACCTTTGGCAATCGAACCCCGCGGCCGGGAAGTAGGCCGGGGCGGGCGCTCTAACGATTGTAGAAACCCGGCGGATTCCGCGTAGTGTCAGGGCGTGAAAAAGCTGATCGCCGTGATTTTCGCCCTGGTTTCGGGAACCTATGTGGTGCTCGGGCCCATCCCCGACTTCATCCCCTTCCTCGACGAGGCCACCGCGCTGGTGATCTTTGTCAAATCCATGGCAGTTCTTGGCGTTGATCTGTCACGCTTCGTTCCCTTCCTTGGAAAGCGGCAAGGCAAGGCGCCGAAGTCGGACGGACCGGTAGTGGATGTTTGATTTCCGCAGGAATTCCGGCGAAAAACCCGGCGCTGACCCGCGTATTGACCACTTCTCATGACCGAAACTGACACCCCGCGCCGATCTTTGGTTGGGCCGCTCTTCCTGACGATTTTTGGACTGCTGCTGATCGCGGCGATGGCGGCCTTGTTCTGGGTCGGTCCTCCGCCGGAAGACGGCCTTCCCGACATCGCGAAATTCATCGGTCGTTTCCATCCGGTGATCCTGCATCTGCCGATCGGCATGCTGTTGCTGGTCCTGGTGCTTGAGACCGGGAAGCTGTTTTCCCGCAAGAAGCCCTCTTCCTCCACCCAGGTTGCCATGTTCTTCGCGGCGGCATCGGCGGTGGTCGCGATGTTGCTCGGGTTCGTCCTCTATTACAGCATGCCCGACTACGGCAAGGAGCTGGCCGAGCGGCATCTCAATGGCGGGATCATCTTCGCCTGTGGCATGGTGGCGGCTTTCGTCGTCAAGGTTTGGGTCGATTACGCCGCCGGCCGCGGGGCTTGGTTCTACTGGATCATGCTGGTCGGCAGCACGGTGATGATGGGCATCGCCAGCCACGATGGCGCTTCGCTCACCCATGGGGAGGACTACCTGACCAAATATGCACCGAACGAGGTGCGCAAGTTGATCGGCCAGCCGTTGAAGGAAGAGACGCCTTCCGGCGGCGCGGCGGAGTCCGTTCCGGTGGTCGCGAAGCCGCCGTCGGAGCAGGTCGTCTATCAGGATGTGATCGTCCCGATCCTCGAGGAGAAGTGCTACTCCTGCCACAACGTCGACAAGATGAAGGGCAAGTACCGCATGGACGATTACGACCTCTTGGTGAAAGGCGGCAAGGAGGGCGAGGCCATCGAGATCGGGCATTCGGCGGACAGCAACATGATCTTCCGGATCGACCTGCCCGAGGATGACGACGAACACATGCCGCCCGAAGGCAAGAAGGACCTCGAGGAGCACGAAGTGGTGCTGATCAAATGGTGGATCGATGGCGGAGCTTCGAAGGATGCCAAGCTGGCGGACATGGAAATGCCGGAGCCGGTGAAGCAGGCGATGAGCAAGCTGGTCCCGCCGGAAGTGCTGGCGCAACAGAAGGCCGCCGCCGAGCAGGCCGCCAAGGTGGATGCCGACAAGCGTGAAGCCGTGAAGGCCGAAGTGGACAAGCTGCGCGAGCAATTCCCGGCCGCCCTGAATTTCGAGTCGCAGAGCTCCAGCGGGCTCACCTTCACCGCCGTCAGCATGCGCAAGACCTTCGGCGATACGGAGCTGGCGAAATTGGGCCCGGTGATGCCGGCGATGGTGTCGCTCGACTTGTCCGCGTCGACCGTGACCGACCAAGGTGCCAAGGTGCTGGAGCATGCGGCGGAGCTGAGGTCGCTGAGGCTTTCGGAGACCGCCGTCACCGATGCCAGCCTGGAGACCTTGTCCGGCTTGCCGAAGCTGGAATCGCTGAACCTCTATGGCACCCAGGTGACCAACGAGGGCATTCTCAAGCTGGCGTCCCTGTCGAACCTGAAGAAGCTGTACCTCTGGCAGACGAAGGTCGACGATGCCGGCGTGCAGGCTCTCAAGGCCAAGCTCCCCGGCTGCGAGATCGTGATGGGCTTGTGAGGCATTCCGCAGGTCTCCTTCAGCCGCGAATCAGGCCTGCGACCAGCTCGGCCTGATTCTTTGATCGAAATCGATCCAGGGAGAGGGCAGTATCGCCGCGTCATTATGACGATCTGTCGGCATGGAATAAGCCGCATGGATTGGACGATTGATCCACAAGATCCACCCCACGATTCCGACCCATGGCGAGTTATCTGACCAAAGAGCAAGTCGCGAGCCTCGCACCAGAGGAACAGGAGGTTTTCGCCCGGGTGGCTTTGGATGAAGCTCGCTTCCGGAGGGAACTCCGGGACAAGGCTTGCGGATACCGGGGACGATGGGCTCTTCCTGCAATCCTCTGGATTGCTGCCACCTGCCTATGGTTCTGGAAACCCGACCTCTCCATCTTCCTGCCGGTTGCCGGACTCATGGCGCTCGGCCTATTCCAGTTCCATGTTGCCGGAATCAACTCGCGGATCGACGCGTTGATCCGGCTCATCGAACTTGATCGCACCGACTGCTAGAATCGCGCCATCGGAGAGAGCGGGACGCAGGGAGTGCACGAGCTGTTTGGAACTCGCAAAACACTGATGGTTGATAGCATGCAGGTGCCCGAGTTCGATTTTAAACATCCCTGTGGGCTCCGTGTTTTCCGGGGCCTTGGTGAAGCGGATGTCATATCGGTGAAGGGAGCGGAAAGGCATCAAATGGGGCCGGGATTTGCTCGGTTCATCCTCCCGAATACGGTGGTTGCAGGCGTGGACCGTGTACGCATGAGCCTGGTTTTCCGGTTTGGGTTGCTTGAGTCGATTTCTGTCTTCCTGGACGGACCGGATTTCGAGAGAGGCTGGAGCGCATGGTCCGAAGTAAAAGAGCACAGCCGGGTGTCTCGCACGATTGCTTGGCTGACCGAACAGGGATGTCCCCTCGGAACATATCCTTGGGGTGAAGTTTGGGCGGGTTACGACGCCAAGGGAGGAATGGGCAGCGCCGGCGTCCGATATCGATCCTCACCGCTCTGAAAAGCAGTGAGGTTTCTGGGTGTTCTGGCAGGTCAGCCGAGAAGCTCGGCAAGGCCGGCTTCATCGATCACCTTCACCCCCGCTTTCTCCGCCTTGTCGCGTTTGGATCCGCCGCCTTCGCCGGACAGGAGGTAGTCGGTCTTGCTGGAGACCGAGCCGGAGACCTTGGCGCCTTTCGATTCAAGGAAGGCCTTCATTTCATCACGGCCCATCGAGAGGGTGCCGGTGATCACGAAAGTCTTGCCGGCCAAAGGCAACCCGGAGCTGTCGGCTTCGGCGGGTTTGGGGATATAGTTGGCGGACCGGGGATCGAGTCCCAGTTGGGCCATCCGCTCGATCACATGACGGCCGGCTTCGGAATTGAAGAATTCGACCACGCTCTCCGCGACAACCGGGCCGGCGTCGGGGGAGAGCCGGTAGGGTTGCAAGCCGGCGGCCAGGTCGTCGATCCGTGCCTTGAGATCGTCGTGAAGTTGCTGCCGGCGTTCCTTCTCGTCGGCATCGGCCGGCGGGTTGTCCTTGTTGCGTGGCGAGACCAACTTGCGCTCGGCCTCCAGTTTCGCCGCGGCGACGACGTCCTGCAGGATGGTGCTCTGCGCGACGCTGCCCAGGTCGGGGTGAAGCCGTGCCAGCTCCTTTGCCGCGGACTCGCCGACCTGACGGATGCCCATGGCGAAGAGCCAGCGGTCGAGCGGCTTCTCGCGGGCACGACCGAGCGATTCAACGACCTTGGCGGCGTTCTTGTCGCCGAAGCGGCGCGGCTCTTCCTCGCTGCCGAGGTTCAGGCTGCCGAGGGTTTCGGCAGTGAGGGTAAAAAGGTCGAGGGGGGTCCGGCAGTGATTGTGGCGGACCAGGGCCTCGGCCACGGTCTCACCGACGCCTTCGATGTCGAGGGCCTTGCGCGAGGCGAACTGCTTGATCTTCGAAACCGCCTGCGCCGGGCACTCGAAGTTCGTGCAGCGCCAGGCGACGAAACCCTCCTCTTTGGCGACCGGGCCGCCGCACGACGGGCACTTGCCGCCGATGTGTTCGAGCAGGGAAAACGGCCGGGCATCGGCGGATCGCTTTTCGACCACGACCTTGACCACGGCGGGGATGATTTCCCCCGCCTTCTCGATGAGCACGGTGTCGCCGATCCGCACGTCCTTGCGCTGGATCTCCTCCTCGTTGTGTAGCGTCGCACGGGCGACGGTGGTGCCGGAAACGAGCACCGGTTCAAGCTCGGCCACCGGGGTGAGCACGCCGGTTCGTCCGACCTGGATGGTGATGTCCCGCAACACCGTTTCCTTTTGCTCGGGCAGGAACTTGTAAGCGGCGGCCCAGCGCGGGGCGCGGGAGGTGTAGCCGAGCTGCTCGCGTTCGGCGCGGTCGAGCACCTTCACGACGGCGCCGTCGGTGCCGTAGCCGAGGTCGTGGCGGTCCGTATCGATCCGGCGGACGCAGTCCAGCAAGCCGTCGAGCGTCGCGGTGGTCATCACCGGCTGGTTGCGGGGGATCCGCAGACGGTCGAGCAATTCGTGGAAGTCCCGTTCGGTGGGCAGTTCGGGTCCTTCGTAAGCACCGAGGCCGTGGGCGAGGAAGGCGAGCGGACGCTTGGCGACATTGCGCGGGTCGAGCTGCTTGAGCGCGCCGGCGGTGGCGTTGCGCGGGTTGGCGAAGGTGGGCAGCCCGGCTTCGTCGCGCTCGGCATTCATCGCGGCGAAGGACTCGTTCGGCATGAAGATCTCGCCGCGGACCTCGAGCAGGGCCGGGGCGTCCGCGCCGAGGTCGAGCGGGATGGTGCGGATGGTCCGGACGTTGTTGGTGACATCGTCGCCGGTCGTGCCGTCGCCGCGGGTGGCGGCATAGCCGAGCTTGCCCTCGCGGTAGACCAGCGACACGGCGACGCCGTCGATCTTCGGCTCGACCGTGACGTCGATGTTCTCCCGGCCCAGGTTCTTCTGCAGCCGCCGGTAAAAGTCGATCAGTTCCGCCTCGGGGACCCCGGCGTCCTTGAGTTCAAAGACATCGTCGATGCTCAGCATTGGAACCAGGTGGCGGACCTGTTGGAAGCTTTCGAGCGGCGTGCCGCCGACGCGGCGGGTGGGGGAGTTGTCGTCGGCGAATTCCGGGTGCTTGGCCTCCAGTTCCTCCAGCTCGCGGAACAACTTGTCGTAATCGGCGTCGGAGATCTCGGGGGCCGCTTCGTTGTAGTAGAGCCGGTTGTGATGCTCCAGGGTGGCGCGAAGTTCGGCGATGCGCGATTCGGCGCCGGCGAGGCAGGTGTTGAAGAGATCGTCCATGGTCGGGAGAAGTGGCCCAAGAAACGGCCGGTGCGACCGCTTGGAAAGTCCGGAGAAGCCCGCTCAGTTGGTGTAGGTGCCGGGCATCAACGCTTCCAGCGGTTGGCTGCCCAGCGCCCAGTCGTCGGCGAGCACCTGGGTGATTTCGAACTGCCGCTGCTCACCGGTCCCGGTGTGGCGGACGTCGAAGGTCATCCGCTGCATCGGCAGGCTCGTGCCCTGGCCGTTGCGGCGCAAGGTGCTGGCCACGGCCGCGTGTTGCCGGCTTCCCCGCAAGGTGTAGCCGAACATCAGGGTCTTGTGATCCGGCGACGCCATCGAATAGCACACCCAGCGGTCCTCGGTGTAACGGCCGTTGTAGTAGATGTCGGCCGATGTGAAGACGCGGATGGTTCCCTCCACCGGTTCGCCGGAAAGCAGCTTGTCCCATCCGGGCACGACTTGCCGGTCGAATGCGTCGAAATCGATCCGCCAGTTCTCTTCGCCGTCCGGCGACAGCAGGGCAACCCGGTTGTTGTCGGTCTCGAAGGTCACGAGGACGGTCTCGATCTGCAACACGCGGCTGTCGACCGGTTTGACATATCGAATGGTTTCCACCTTGCCATCATTCTTTTCCAGGTCCGCCAGCTTGGCGACCATCTGCTCCGGCCGCTGGCTGCCGCCGCGGACCAGCGGGGCGAGTTCAGCGGGCGTGCGGGCGGCGAGGAATTGCTCCACCTTGTCGATCAGTTGTTCAGGCTTCGGAGTCGCAACCTTGATGACGATGTTATTGGCATTGCGGATCGGCATCGAGAACACGCGACCCGATCCCCGGTCGCGGTACTCCCAGAGCACCACGGCGGTGATGCCGCCGGCGAGGAAGACCAGCGAGGCGCCAAACAGGATCTTCGGAATCTGGCCGGCGTAGTTGATCCGTGCGCCCGGCGTCGCGTTCTTCACCAGCCGCGGGATCCGCCCCATCGTCGGCGCGTCACCCCTTTTGCGAGCGGACTTGATCCATCGATAGAATCCGAGGCCGTTGCCGGGGCGTTTCATCGCGAGGGGAGGGGGCTAGCGGGGGTAGACCGTGATCCGGTACGGATCGTAGCGGTCGTCGGGCCGGAACAACCAGCCGGGATCGCGGTCGATCACCTGGTAGCCGGTGATCATGAACTCGGGGAGGAACTGGTTGCTGTTCGGATCGTAGGCATCGCGGCCGGTGAAGTAGCCGTTGAGCTTGTAGTCGTAGTTCTGGTCAAAGCCGTAGCGTTGCCCGGGCGGGCCGACTTCCGACAGGCGGTCGGGCGAGCGTTTCTTGTCCTCGCGGAAAATCACCAGCTTCGCCTTGCTCCACGGCTGGCGCGGGCGGCGGACGTAGCCCCAGAAACGGGTTTTTTCGATGTAGTAGCGGCGGCCGTAGAAGAAGTCGCCGGTAGGCTCCGAGGCGATAGCGGCCTTCCGTTCTTCCAGGGTCGGGCCTCCCATGTTGCCGCTCCCCATCGTGCCGCAATGGCAGAGGAGCAAGGTTCCGGTGGCGATCAAACCGCGCGTGAGGTGCCGCATAGGAGCTGAGGCTAAGGAGACCCCCGCGAGGTCCGCAAGCGTCAATCCGGGAAGAAGCGTTGCTTTCCGGAGCGGAAAACCTCTTGCAAATTCAAGGCCTGCTGGCTACCTCCGGCCCCCGCCGCGCGCGTGGAATGGATTGTTCAATCGGAACATGAAGCTGGCGAACCTACTCACCCCCGACCGAATCGTTCTGGAGATGGCCGCCGGCGAGCGCTGGCCCGCCATTGTCGAACTGATCGATCACCTCGTCGCCGGCTCGTTCCTGGCGGAGGAGTTGAGGGAAGAGATTCTCGACGCGCTGAAGACCCGCGAGGACCAGGTGAGCACCGGCGTCGGCCACGGCATCGCCATCCCGCACGCGTTCTCGGAAAAGCTCGATCATGTCGTGGCGGTGTTCGGCCGCTCGAGGGCGGGGATTGACTTCGAATCCCTCGACGGCAAGCCGGTTCATTCGGTGATCCTGTTCCTGGTTCCGAAGAAGGACTACCACCTTCACCTCCAGACGCTTGCCGCGATCGCGAAGATGTTCACCAATGCAGGGATCCGCCAGCGCCTGCGCGACGTCGATTCCCATCAGGAGATCCTCGACATCTTCACCGGCAAGGCGACCCGGCAGCCCGCGAACGGCGCGACTTGATTCGCCCGCCGTGGTCCCTCAGCCTGCCGCGGGCCGGATTGCCGGATCTTCTTCCGGCTCATCCTTTCCTTTCCCATGACCCTTATCCAGGACCTCGCATCCCGCCTCTCCTCCGCGTTTGAAACCGTGCTCGGCGAGAGCGTCGCCGTCACCGTGGTTGCCGCCGCCGACCTGCGGTTCGGCGATTACCAGAGCAATTCCGCCATGGCGCTTGCCAAGCAGCGCAAGACCAACCCGCGGGCCCTGGCAGAGCAAGTGATCGCCGCCCTCGATCTCGGCGACCTCGGGACCGCAGACATCGCCGGCCCGGGTTTCATCAATTTCAAGATCGCCCCGCAGACCTTCGCCGCCCGTGCGAAGGCCCAGCTCGCCGATCCGCGCCTCGGTGTGCCGGTGACCGGCGAGGGACGCACGGTGGTCGTCGACTTCTCGGCGCCGAACGTCGCCAAGCCGATGCACGTCGGCCACATCCGCTCGACCATCCTCGGCGATTCGTTGGCCCGCATCGCGCGCTGCCTCGGCTACGGGGTGATCACCGACAACCACATCGGCGACTGGGGCACCCAGTTCGGGATGATCACCTGGGCGTGGAAAAACTGCCTGGATGCGCAGGCGCTCGAGGCCGATCCCCTGCAGGAGCTGCTGCGCCTCTACCGTCACGCCAGCGACTCGGCGAAGGCCGACGAGACGATCCGTGAGGCATGCCGCCTCGAGCTGGTGAAGCTCCAGGCCGGCGACGACGAGAACCTCGGGATCTGGCACCGCTGCATCGAGTTGTCGCGGATCGGTCTCGACCGCATCTACGACCGCCTCGACGTGGCCTTCGACCACTGGCTCGGCGAGAGCGCCTACAATGAAGCCCTGGCACCGCTGGTGGAGCGCCTGTTGGCCGACGGCCTCGCCCGCGAGAGCGAA
The DNA here is from genome assembly GCF_014904755.1 of Neoluteolibacter marinus. Lineage (GTDB taxonomy): Bacteria > Verrucomicrobiota > Verrucomicrobiia > Verrucomicrobiales > Akkermansiaceae > Haloferula > Haloferula marina. The sequence goes on along the minus strand of NZ_JACZFQ010000097.1, from coordinate 70,115 downwards.
GGTGCGATTTGCATTTTCTCCAACGGGGTGCCGGAAGATCCGGCGAAGGATCCTTTCCTGATCCGCAAGGACGGCGAATGGACCGACTTCCCGATGATGGTCCGCAAGAGCGACGGGGGCTTCAACTATGCCACCACCGACATCGCGACCCTCGAGTTCCGCCGGAACGAGTGGAAAGCGGATGCCGCCTGGTATGTCGTCGACCACCGCCAGTCGCTGCACTTCCAGCAGCTGTTCGCGGTCGCGGAGCGGATCGGCCTGGGGGATATGGACCTGCGCCACATCGCCTTCGGCACCATTCTCGGGACCGACGGCAAGCCGCTGAAGACGCGTTCCGGCGATCTCCCGCAGCTTGCCGACGTGCTGGACGAGGCTGTCGCCGCCGCAGCCACCGCGGTGGCGGAGCGCAGCCGCCTCGACACCGATGAAGAGCGTGCCGAGCTGGCCGAACTGATCGGCATCAGCGCGGTGAAGTTCACCGAGCTCGCCCACCACCGGCTGTCCGACTACGTCTTCGACCTCGATAAGATGCTCGCCTTGCAAGGCGACACCGCGCCCTATCTCCAGAACAGCGTCGTGCGTTGCCGCTCGATCTTCCGCAAGCTGGACGAGGAGATCGATCTTGCGGCCGTGACGCCGGTGCTGGAGCAGGAAGCCGAGATCCATCTGGCCCGCTATCTGGCCCGCTACGGGGAGATCGTGCCGTCGATCCTCGAGGACCACCGCCCGAACCTGCTGGCGAACTACCTTCTCGAACTCGCCCGCGCCTATCACTCCTTCTACGAGGCCTGTCCGGTCCTGAAGGCCGACACCGCGGTCCGCAACAGCCGCCTTGTGCTCTGCGATCTCACCGCGAAGGTCCTGGTCCACGGGCTCTCGCTTCTCGGCATCCGCTGCCCGGAGCGCATGTAGCCGCGCCCGCTTTCCGAATCATCATCCCGCGTCCCTCCCACATGGAATCGCCCCGTCGCCGCCTTCCCTACTACGTCATCGGTCACAAAAACCCGGACACCGATGCAATTTGTTCCGCCATCGGCAATGCCGCGCTGCTCCGGGTCACCGGTTCTCCCGAGGCCTCGGCGGCGCGATGCGGGGAAGTCCCTGCCCGGACGGCGTGGGTGCTGCAGAAGGCCGGCATCGAGTCCCCGCCGCTGATCACCGATGCCCGGGCCACCGCCGGCATGATCTGCCGGCGCGACGTGGTGCAGGTCAGTCCTTCCGACACCTTCCTCGCGGCGTACCGTCGAATGATCGCCAGCGGCGTCCGCTGCGTGCCCGCGGTCGATGAGAATGGCAATGTCCAGGGCATCCTCCGCTACCTCGACCTGTTGGAACTGCTCGTCCCGGGAGACGCCAGCGGCCTGCAAGTCCGGACCGTCAACGCCGCCTTGTCGAAGATCGCGAGCACGCTCCAGGCGGAAAGCGTCGGCGCCGACATGCCGGAGGGCGACGAGGACGAGGAGTTGATCTTGCTCGTCGGCGCCTCATCCCAGTCGACCGTTGAACGCCGCCTCAAGGGCGCGGCCAAGGACGGCAACGTCGGCCGCTTTCTGGTCATCTGCGGCGATCGTCCGGTGGTCCAGCACTACGCCATCGAGAACGGCGCGCGCACCTTGATCGTCACCGGTGGCAATGGCGTCGAGCCGACCCTGCGCGAGCTCGCCCGCAAGCGCGGGGTGATCATCCTGCTCTGCACCCAGGACACGGCCAGCTGCGCGACCCTGATCCGCTTTTCCCGGACGGTGAACCACGTCATGGAGACCGGCTTCACCACGATCTCCGCCCAGGAACCGGTGTCGCGCCTGCGCAAGGCGCTCGCGTCGCTCGACCAGGACCTGTTCCCGGTCCACGACCCGGTCAGCAAGGAAATGATCGGGGTCCTGTCCAAATCCGACCTCATCGACCCGCCGCGCACGCGTCTCGCGCTGGTCGACCACAACGAGTTTGCCCAGGCGGTCACCGGCGTCGAGGAATGCGAGATCGTCGAGGTGATCGACCACCACCGGCTCGCCGGCGACCTGGTTTCCCGCGAGCCGATCCGCTTCCTCAACGAGCCGGTCGGATCGACGTCGACCCTGGTGGCCCGCAAGTTCCGCCACCGCTACCTCGAGCCCGACCGTGGCACCGCGATGTGCCTGTGCGCCGGCATCATCGCCGATACCCTCTGCCTGACCTCGCCGACCACCGCGGAACTCGACCACGAGATGCTCGGCTGGCTCAGCGAACTCGCGGGTATCGATCCGGCGAAGTTCAAGGAAGAGTTCTTCGCGGTCGGTTCGCTGCTTGCCACCGGCACGCCGGACGAGATCCTGAATGCCGACCGCAAGGAGTTCGACGACGACGGGGTGAAAGTGACAATCGCCCAGGTCGAGGAACTCGGCCTGCACGCGTTCAGCCCGCGCCGCGAGGAGCTGGAGGAAGCCCTGATCAAGCTGGCGGCGGAAAACGGCTATGAGCTCGCGGTGCTGGTGGTGACCGACATTGCCGAGCATCATAGCGTCGTCCTTGCCGCCGGCGATCCGGCATTTGTCTCGAACATCCCGTATGCGCGGATCGATGGCAGCCTCTACGACGCACCCGGCGTGGTCAGCCGCAAGAAGCAGATCTTCCCGGCGGTCTGCCAGGCGCTGAAGAAAACCCGCTAGACCCGGCGCTGCTTCACGCGGCGGTTTCCGTTACTTCCGGTCCTTGGCCCGTTGGTAGCGGCTGCGGCGTTCGGATGCCTCGGCCGGGGGGGCGGCCGGAAGCTCGGGCTTGGTCTCTGCCTCCACGACCACCGGCTTCGCCGACTTGACCTTCTTCGGCTTCACCACCTTTTCCCGCGGCGTGAAGTTCGGCAGCGCGGGGATCGGCAGTTTCCAGCCGGTGCGCGTGAGAAGGGCCTCCGCGACCAGCAGCACCAGCATGGAAAGCGCCAGCCAGAGGCGGATCGAAACGTCCTGACGGTTCGGCGGGCGCAGCCAGGCCTTCGAAAGATCGAGCAACTCGCGGCCACCGGTTTGCGCCGACACCGTGCGCAGCTCGGCCAAGCGATCCGGTTCAAAGGCCCATTCGATGGAAGTGCCGACGGTGATCGGCCCGAAGGGCAAGGCGTGCTCGCCGACCTGGATCGCGCCGCGGACGACCGCGCCCTCATCGAGGTCCCGCGACACCGAGAAGTGACCCGGGGCGATCCGCTTCCAAGGCACGTCGTAAGGGGACTGTCCGGCCCCACCTTCCAGCAGGCGAAGTCGCGGGGGCACCGCGGAGAGCTTCTTCGACCACTGTTCGGGATCGTAGAGCAGGTCGAGCGTCAGGCGGGTGCCGTCGAGGCGGTGCTTGAGGCCGATGCCCGGCGGCAGGTCCATGCCCATCAGCCAGCGGGTGATCGTCTGGACGAAGTCGCCGTAGCCCGGCCAAGCGCGGATCTGGTCCGAGAACTCGCCGCCGAGCGGAAACGACACCGCGACGCTGCGGCCCAGTCCGCGGCGGGCGTGCGCGACCAGCGGGGCGACGTACTCGTCCTTGCTGAGCAGCGAGGTGGTCGCGTCCTCGCGGGCGTAGGACAGGTTGTAGCCGTCGACCTCCGGCAGCCATTCGATCGGCTTGGGGGAGATCTCCGCCCAGCGGCCGCTAGGCAGGGCACCCACCGGTTCCTCGATGAAGGCGGAGCGGGCGATGGTCACGGTTTCCTGGGCGAAGATCTTCGGGATGTCGACCGGCCGGTCGGTGAAAAAGATCCGGCCGTCACCGCGCTTGGCGATGTCCTCCAGCAGCTTGGCATCGGGATCGGCCTTGGTGCCCATGCCGATCACCGACACGGTGCAGCCTCCCTTCTTCATGGTCTCCAGCAGGCGCTTGTAATCGCCGGGTTCCTCCGAATCGCAGGCGTCGGAAAAGAGGATCACGTGACGGGTTCCGACGTTGGCCTTCTTGACTTCGTCCCATGCCGCCTTGAGGCCTTCGTAGACATAGATGCCGCCGCCCCCCGACTGGACCTTGCGGGCGCGCGCCTGGAGCGCGGCCTGGTTGCCCTTCACCTCGGTCATCGGGATCACCGCGTCCGGGACGCTGTCGACGGCGAGGACGGAGACCCGGTCCATCGGGCCCAGCAGGCCGATCGCCTCGGCGGCACCGTTGTTCGCCAGGTCCATCTTTGTCAGCCCCCCGGCGACGGAGACACCCATCGAGCCTGAGCGGTCGAGGACGATGGCCAGCGCCACCGCCAGCTTGCGGTGCTCGCTCTTCAGCTCCATCGAGATCGGCAGCAGGGGATCGATCGACGACTGGAAGTAGCCGCCGGAGCCGAACGACTGCTTGCCGCCGGCCATCATGAAGCCGCCCGCCTGCTCGCGGACGAAGAAGTCGAGCGCGTTGAGGAAATCCTGCGGCACCTCGAATGCGGGGATGTTGTTGAAGATGACCGCACGGGCGCCGGTCAGCATGCCGGGCTTGAGCTCGCCGGGGTTGCTGACGACATCGACGGTGAAATCGAGCGACGACAGCACCTTCGCCACCGGGTCGTCGGTGTATTTGGTGGCCAGCAGCACCCGCGGACCGCCGGCGATCTCGATCCATCGCGAGATCTTGTTGTTGCCCGGGTGGGCGTCCTTGAGGGGGGAATCGGCACCGATCACCACCTCGGCTTCATACTCGAACGATCCGGCGTGAGGGATGCGGTCGGTGAATTCGGCGCGGGCCACACCGTTCACCAGCTTGACCGTCGTTTCGGTGAGCTGCTGCCCGCCGCGGCGGAGGATCAGGTTCACGTCGGTATCGGCCGACCCGCGCACGGTGGCGGCCAGCAGGAACGGTTCGCCGGCCTGCACCCGTTCCGGCAGCTCGAGGCGCGAGAGCCGGAAGTCGTCGAGCGTCTCCTCCCGGACCAGCCGGAAGTCGAAGGGGATGCCCCGGGCCTGGAGTTGCTCGGCGGCCTCGTGCAAGGGTTCTGTGGCAAACCCGTCGGTGAACAGCAACACCCGCGAGGGCCGGTCTTCCTGCGCCAACGCGGTCACATGGGACAAGGCGAGCCCGGTGCGGGTCAACTTCCGCGAGCCGGTGAAGCTGTTGCCGTCACCGCCCTTCTCGATGATCTCGGCGCCGTAGTCGAAGTAATGGATCTTGTCCCGGCGCCCGGGCTTGGCCTTCTCCAACAGCCGCTGCCACTCCGGCAGTCCCTGGTCCACCAGATCCTCGGTGGAATCGGATCGGTCCAGCAGCACCCACAGGTCCAGCGCGTCTTCCTGCACGTTCACCTTCGGGTCCGCGAGGGCGAACACGGCGACCAGCAGCAGCAGCAGGCGCAGCGGCGACCACAGGCGGAGGCTTTTCCAGAACCAGCCGGCAAACAGCAGGGCCGGCAGGAGGATGAACCATTCTGGCGATCCGAAGCTCATGGAATCAGCCAATGGTAGAAGGGGCGGGGCGCGGTTTCATCGATGAACTTGTGGCGGCCGTTGACCCACGACTGGTGCCAGGTTCCGCCTTCTCGCTCGATCAGGCGGATGCCGATTTTCTTGCCCAGGGTGGTGTCGACGAAGCCCTCGCACTTCAGCGGGATCGCCTGCTTGCCCTTGCCGTTGCCGCGGCGGAAGATCGACAGTTCCTCGGCCGGATTCACGCGATCCGGCTTCGCTCCGACGATCCAGTAGTTGGTTGGTTCCGCCCGGAAGCCGCGCTGGGAGACGGTGATCGACCCGTCCTTGTGGCGGTAGCCGGTGGTCGTGGTGCAGGACGTGACGAGCAGTGCTGACACGGCAAGCAGGAGCTTCCTGACGGTGGCATTCATGGTCATCGGGCGTTGGCGTCCAAGGGGCGTGGGGCGGGCGCCGGCTGTGCCTCGCGTTCACGGGTGAAATGCCATGAAACCAGCAGGGCGACCAGCAACAAGAGGAACCACGCCCGCCACCAATGGTCTTCATCGGTGTGCCGCTCCACCGCCGCGGCGCTGCCTTCGCCGGTGGTGTCGGCCGGAGCGCAGGCGGCGAAATCGGCCTCGCGGGTGTCGGCGAAATGGACGCTGGCATCGAGCAGCGGGGTCCCGTCCTGGCTGACCTTGAGGAATCCCGCGTCGGCCGGAGCCTCCAGGTTGATCCTTGCCGTGGCGGGCAGGGAACGGGATTCGACAATTTTGCCGTCGAGGTCCAGCGACTCGACCCGGATAGCCGTGGTGCCGGCGGAGGCGTCGGCCGCGAAGGAGACCGGCTGGTTGGTCTCAAGCATCCGTGCCGCCGGGGCGACCTTGGCGGTGCGCAGCTGTTCGGCGAAACGGTGGAGCATCACGATGAAGGCCGGCTGGGTCGCCGCGTTGGACAGGCGCAGGTCGAAGTTGAAGCAAAGCTGGCGGGCTGCCGGGGTCTCCGGGCCGGCTTCGGTTTCGCGGAGGAAGATCAGGGGCCGGGTTCCTTGCCACAACAGCACTTCGTCGGAACTCCGGCGCTGCAACTGGATGGTTTCCCGGACCAACAGCGATTGCCAGTTGAGGCCGTCGATCAAGGGATGGGCGGTGGCGACGATGCCGCCCTTGAGATACGCTCCGCCGCGGGTGTCGTCGCGGACGAAGACCAGCGCGTTGCCCGCCGCCTGCACCGGGTCGAGGGGGTCGTAGGAAAGCAGCGTGAGATCGGCGGTGGCGGCGTCGTTGGTTTCGACCGTCGCATCCAGGGAACGCAGGAGCTTCTTGGCCAGCGCGTCGTAGGCCCCTCCGGTGGCGGCGAACAGCGACAGCGTTTTCGGCCGCGGCACGATCATCGGCAGGCTGTCGTCGAGAGTGAACTTGTCGGGGGAGAGCATCAGGCGGACACGTTCGGCCTTGTCGGGGAATGCCGCTTGCAAGGTGACGAAGGCGCCGCCGTCGATCTCGAAGGACCGGGGTTCGGTTTTCGCCCCGCCGGGCATTTCCAGCTGCCAGGTGCGCGAACTCCGCTTGGCGGAGTAGTTGCGGACCAGCGCCTGGAAGACCGGTTGGCCCTCCTTTTCGGAGATCGTCACGCCGGTGAAACCGACGTTGTCCACGGGTTCGCCGAGCGAGAGGATGCGGGCGTCGAAGGGCGGCTGTTCGAGCGGCGTGTCGGTGACGTAGACCACGACGCCCTCGCGGGCGACCAGCGAGCGCGCGAGACGCAGCGCTTGCGACGGGTCGCTCAGTCCGGACCGCGGCTGCCAGGCCTCGACCGCCGCCGCGAATTCTTCAGGCGATGCACCGGCGTAAAGCCTTGGCTTGCCGGGGACGCTCTCCAGCAAGGTCAGTTCCATTGCCGAGGCGGCACCCTGCAGGTCGGGGAGGGTCGACACGAGCTTGTCGGCGAGGCCTTCCTTGACGACAGCCATTGAGGCGGACGAGTCAAGGACGATGGCGACGCGCTGGGTGCTACGGGCTTTCTGGTAGCGGGGCTCGGCGAGCAGCCAGGTGAGCAGCAGGACGCCGAGGAGCTGCATCCACAGCGGGACCGAGTTCATCAAGCGGTCGATGCGCCGGCCGCTGGCCGACTCGCGCTGGGTCTTTTCCAACAGGAACAGCGTCGAGATCGGCACGATCACCGCCTGGCGCTGGAGGAAATGGATCGCCAGCACCGCGGGAATCCCGAGGAGCGCCCAGAGGCCGGCAGGGTTGGTGAGGGTGATCAAGGCAGGGGTAGATCAAATCGCCGTCTCCAGCGCGCCGCTCGGCAGGGCCTCGGCGAAGAGGGCGGTTTGCAGGTCGGGTTCGCAGGCGACGCGCGCCATCCGGCATTGGTGGCGCTGGCAGGTGTTTTTCCAGAGGGCGAAGTGGTTGACGTAGCTTTCCTTGTAGCGGCGCAGCACCGAGGGTTCGATGCGGTGGGGGTGGCGCGACTTGCGCTCGGCATCGACGAACTCGTAGTTGCCGGTCCATTCCGGCGCGGCTTCGGCTTTCAGGAAGGGCACCAGCAGGATCGGGCTGCCTTGGCGGGCGGACAGGTAGCGCATGACCGGTTCCGGGTCTCCGGCGAACAGGAGGTCGGAGATGAGCACGCGGATCGCATTGGCGCGGAAGGGGATGCGGGAAAAATCCGGCTCGGCGGCCGGGTCGGTGGCGGGCAGGGCACGCGATTCATCCAGCCAGCGGTGGGTGGCAATCAGGTCCGGCGGCATGATCCGGGTCGCGTCGCCGCGGACCAGGTGGACGATGGTGGCGGCGCCGGAGCGGCGGGCGGATTCGACGGCGAAACAGAACAGCTCGGCGCTGCGGGTCGCCTTGTCCGGGTCGAAGAACATCGATTCCGAGGCGTCGAGCACCACGTCGACGACCGGCCGGACTTCCTCGCGGTAAAGCTTCATCGTGTACTGCCCGGTCCGCGCGAACGCCTGCCAGTTGATGTGTCGGGGATCGTCGCCGGGGACGTAGGTGCGGTGGTCCTGGAAATCGAGCGAGGACCCGACGCCGGCACCCTGGAACTCCCCGGCCTGGCCCCGCCAGATGCGGGAGCGCAGCGGCAGTCGGAGGCGGCCGGCCGCGGTGAGGGCGCGGGCATGACAGCGGGAGAGTTCGTCGTGTGTCACGGTTGATCAGCAGGTGGAGTGGGGACCTCGTTCTCGACCGCGCGGATCGCGGGGAATTTCCGCAATGCGAATACAAGAAGGGCGGCGTAGTAGATCGACACCGTGACGATCCCGGTGGTGATCAGCGGGGTGTAGTTGACCGGCTGCGAAGAGGGGTCGAGGCCGGTGGCCTTGAGCTCGTTCCAGTGGGCCTTCGGCAGCCAGTCCATCAGCGGCGCCTGGACCGTGGGGATCCATGCCAGCCACCACAGGAAACTGTCGTCGGTGGTCTCGTTCGCGATCAAGGTGACGGCCACCGCCACGGCGACCAACGAGACGACGGACAACAGATACACGCCGAAGGTGTTCCGCTCCTTCTTCACAAAGAGCCTAACGATGAGGGCGGACAAGATCAGCATTCCGAGGCCGGAGAAGACCAGGACCTGCATCTCATGGTGGTTGGAGTGAAACCCGTAGGCTGGCCGGCGATCGGGGAGCAAGTACAGGACAAGGCCCGCGACCGCGATCAACAGGCCGGTGAAGAGCACCCCCGACGGCCAGCCGGGATAGAGGAAACGTCCGGCGACCTTTCCCACGGTGCCGAATTTGAGGAAGGGCCGGCAGATCGGCGGCAGCAATTGGAAGGGTTCGGTGAGGGCGATGATGACCGCCGGCGTGCCGAAAAGGATGAGCAACAAGCAGGTTTCCTCGATTTGAAACCCGGCGAAATGGGCGACGAGCCCGACGAAACCCATCGCCAGCAACGCGAACAGCCGTCGCACCGTGCTGTGGTTCTCCGCCATCGGGGCGATCATCGATGCTCCCAGGGCGAGGGCGAACCAGCCGAAGTAGACGCCGGCACCAACGAAGGCGAGCAGGCCCCAGCCCGAGCCGGTTTCTTTCAGCGCGCAGGCTTTGATCAGATACTCGAAATCCCTTCCAGAGGTCATCTCGATGATCCCGGAGCCGATCAAGATGGCCCCGCCCAACGGCAGCAGGCCGCGGATCAGGATGGAGGGGATCGCGGAGATGCCGACGGTGATCGCGGTGAAGACGGCGGAGCCGAGGAAGATCAGCGCGAGCAGGTTGAGCTCGGCGAACAGGTTCATCCGGCCGAAGAAGTAGCGCAGGATCAGGTAGGGGGCGATGGTGACCAGCAACAGCGAGGTCTGGCTGACGATGGCAACCCATTTGCCGAGCACGATGCGCCAGGCGCCGAGGCGGGTGAGCACCATCAGGTCGATGGTCTGGCCCTTGATCTCGTTGTGAAGCGCGCCGATCCCGCGCAGCGGCTGGGCGACCAGGGCGGCGAAGGCGAAGAAGAAGAAGATCACCCGGCTCACCGAGGGGCCGGAATCGCCCGAGCCCGAGGTGATGCCCACCGCGGAGAGCAGCACCACGCCGAGCAGAGCCTGCAGGGCGAGGAAGAGGATGACGAAGGTCTTGGCGCGAAGTCCCTGGCGCAGTTCCTTCACGAGCATCGGCGACAGCTTGTCGCTGAACTCGTCGAGCGATGATCCGGCCGGCGGCGGCGTCGCGGGGATGCTGGCGGTGCTCATCGGTCAGTTGGGAAGGTCCGGCGGGGTGAAGGCGGGCTGCTCCGGCTTGGTGTCGGTCGGGATGGCACCCTCGCCGCGGTCGATGCGGCCGAGCATGTCGATGAAGGCGTCCTCGAGGTTGCGCTGCTCCTTGTGGAACTCGACCACCTTCAGGCCGTCCTTGACCATGCGGGCGAGGATTTCGGCGGCGCGTTCGGGCTCGCTGGTTTCGATCCGGATGCGGCCGCCCTGCTTGCGCGACTCGACGAACTCGACGTGGGGATTGACGACGCACCAGTCGGAGACCGCCTGCGGGTCACCGATGATCTGCACGTCGTAAAGCATCCCGCCATTGGAGTCGGTGCCGAGCTTGAGCGACTCCGAGTCGCCGTGGTGAACGATCCTGCCGCCGTTGACGAAGAGCAGCGAGTCGCACATCTCCCCGAGTTCGGAGAGGATGTGGGACGAAATGAAGATGGTCTTGCCCTCCTGGGCGAGGACGCGGATCAGGTGCTTGAGTTCGACCCGGGCCTTGGGATCGAGGCCCGCGGCGGGTTCGTCCATGATCAGCACCTGGGGATCGTGCAGCAGCGAGCGGCCGAGGCAGAGTCGCTGGGTCATGCCCTTGGAAAGCTTGTTCGAGAAGCGGTCGGCGAGCGGGACCAGGTCGGTGAACTCCATCACCTCCTGGACGCGCGTCTTGCGCTCCTTGCCGGAGTAGCCGAAGGCGCGGGCGTAGAAGTCGAGATACTCGACCACCGTCATGTGCTCGTAGTTGCCGAAGTGGTCGGGCATCCAGCCGATCAAGCGGCGCACCTCCTCCGGGTGATGGACCACGTTGATGCCGCAAATCTCCGCGACGCCCATGGTCGGGTAGTCGAGGGAGGCGAGGATCCGCATGGTGGTCGTCTTGCCGGCGCCGTTGGCCCCGACAAAGCCGCAAACCGATCCGTGGGGGATCTCGAAGCTGATGCCGTTGACCGCCTTCAGTTGCCCGAAGTAGCGGTAGAGATTGTTGACTCGGATGGCGGGCGCAGTGCTCATGGCTGGGCGATCGGTCCGGTGAGGTAGGTGAGGGTTTGCTGCCATTTGATGCCGGGCAGGGTTTCGATTCCCGGGGCGGCGTCGGTGACGGCGAGGAAGTGGCCGGTGCGATTCTGGAGGTTCTTCAGCGCCATGCGGTTGAGCGTGCCGAACTGGTCCTGCGCTTCCTTGGCGAAATCCTTGAAATCGCCCACGGTCGACGCGGTGCAGATGAATGCCTTGCCCGGGGAGATGTTGTCCGCGCGCCAGACCCCGCCGTCCTTGTCCTGGTAGAACAGGGTGGTGATCCCGAAATCAAAGGACGAGAGGAAGGCGGGCGGGCCGGACTGGTTCCGCGCCTCGATGCGGCCCCGGGTGGGAATCACGGCGCGGACGAGCTGCCCCTGCTCGGAGCGGCTCTGGAACCAGTCGCCGTCGATCTCGGCGGTCCCGTCGCGAAGCAGGAATTCGTAGCGCATTCCGCCGCCCTGGTTGTTCTGGGTCAGGCGCGACCAGGGCGTGCTTTCGAGTGGCACGGGGGTGATCAGGGCGGGCTCGGTGATCTTGAAGTCGCCGCCGAGCAACACGCCGGTGCGGCTGATCTGTTCCTGGCGGACATAAGCGGAATTCTCGCCGCCGTCAGGCCGGACCTCCATGAGGGCGACCCGGGTACCGCGGCCGCCGAAGCCGTCGATGCCGATGATCAGGGCGATCAGGATCACGCTGGTGCCGAGTGCGATCAGCGGCGTGGTGATGAACAAGCGGTGGCGACGGCCGGATTTCGCGAAGACGAACAGGTTGACCGGTCCGACCAGGATGCCGAAGGCGATGAGGATGATGATGAACAATCCGTAGTTGTAGCCTTGCTCCCCGAAGGCTGTTTTCAACGGCCATCCGGCACCGAAATCGTCCTGGATCGATTTGCTCAAGGGCGGGAGGCCGCGCTTGGAGAAGCGGTTGACGGTGGCGGCATGGTCCAGCTTCAGGTCCGCGGCGACGGGGATGATGGTGACTTCGCCGAAGCTGCGCGTCGCGGAGCGGACTCCCTTGCCTTCGTCCGAGATGCCGAGGCTGGCGAGGTCGGACGAGCCGGACATCGCGTAGATGACAAGCTGGCCGCCGAGGCGGTTCCAGCGGAGCATGGCATTGCGGGCACCCGGGCTGGCACTGGTCCAGTCGGCGTCGGTCATGCCCAGGCCGTCATAGCCGGCGTAGGCTCGCCAGTCTTCCGGCATCTGGCGGGGATCGAACTTCCCCGCGAAGGTGATACCTCCGTAGCGGGAGTGCAGCTTGCTGTTCGCGGCGGAGTCGAGGGACGATGCGTTCGGGGTGTAGAGCGCCTCGCTGAGGAGAACCGCGGGCTGTTCCTCGCTGTTGCTGGTGGTGAGGCTGGTCGAGTTCGACCCGAAGGATCCCGAGAGGCGGAACTCGATCGACTGCTGGCCGCTGCCGTAAAAGTTCAGCACCGTCGTGCAGGGCACCAGGATGTCGTGGACGGTGGCCTTGCCGGCGGGGGCGTCGAGGCGGAACGACGAACTCATCTCGCTGCCTTCGCCGCCGTAGCGTCCGTCGCTGGAGGTGGTGCCCAAATTGATGGCCCCGTCTTTCTCGGAGGCGTTGTTGACCGTGATCCGCACCGGCAGGTAGCCGCAGGGGGCCGCGCGGCTGAACAGGGCGACGGCCTCGACCCGCGTCTTCGACTTGGGATCGGGAATGTGGAGGAAGAGGCTTTCCTGGGCCGCCAGGGGGCTGGCGAGGAGGGCGAGGGCGAGGAGGTGGCTCGGACGCATGATCAGGCCGTGGTCACGGGCTTGAGGGTCTTCGGCGTGGCCCCGCCCTGGAACGGCACCTCTTCGAGCAGGCTGCGGACGACGTCGTTGTTGGACAGTCCCTCGACCCGTGCGTTGTACTCCAGCACGATGCGGTGACGCAGCACGGCCGGGGCGACGAAGCGAACGTCCTCGAACGAGGCATGGGTCCGCTCGTTCATCAGGGCGCGGGCCTTGGCGGCGGACGCCAGGGACAGGGCGGCACGCGGACTCGCCCCGTAGCGGATGCCGCGCGCGGCATTGCTCTGCCCCGGGTGGGTCCCATCGACCAGCCGGGCGATGTAATTCGCCACCACGTCGGGAAGATAGATGCGCCGCACCAGGTTGAGGACATCCTCGAGCGTGGCGGCATCCATGATCGCCTCCACCTTCGGTTCCGCGCCGAGTTCGCGCTGGGTGACGATTTTCTCAAGGGTTTCGACGTTGTTGCGGGTGACCTCGAGCTTGAAGAGGAAGCGGTCGAGCTGGGCCTCGGGAAGGGGATAGGTACCTTCGAGTTCGATCGGGTTCTGGGTGGCGAGCACGAAGAAAGGCTTCGGCAACTCATGGGTTTCGCCGAGCACCGTGACCCGCCGTTCCTGCATCGCCTCGAGCAAGGCCGACTGGGTCTTGGGCGAGGCGCGGTTGATTTCGTCCGCCAGCACGATGTTGGTGAAGAGGGGGCCCGGCTGGAACACGAAGGCCCGGCGGCCGTCGATCTCCTGCAGCACCGGGTTGCCAGTGATGTCGCCGGGCAGCAGGTCGGGGGTGAACTGGACGCGCTTGGTGCCGAGCCGCAGCGTCTTGGACAAGCCCTTGACCAGCTCCGTCTTGCCCAGTCCCGGCAGGCCTTCGAGCAGGATGTGGCCGCGGGCCAGCACGCCGGTCAGGACGAGGTCGACCAATTCCGACTGGCCGAACAAGACTTGGTTCAAGGCGGCGGAAAGCGACCGCACATGCTTGCCGGCGGTACCGACTTCCGTTTCCGAGGCGTATTCCATGATGAAAAGGATCTAACGATTTCGACTCTCGACGGTGTATCCGAGGTTCATGTGAAGATGCGATGAAAAAGCCGCAGGGATGTTGGAATGTCGGCAATTGGCGGGAGTGGCGGTAATTGCGGTGGCTGGCGCCGGGGTTTGGGGCCGGACGTGGGGCGCCGGGTGCTTGAAACGGCGCGGAGAGTCCGGCGGACGGACATCGCCCGATCCGCCGATTTTGGTGTTTCCGCCGCAAGGGACTTTCCCTAAACAAGCGGCCCCGCGAGGGACCGACCATGCGCCTGCTCTTCATCATGCTCCGCAAAGAGCTGAAAGGATTCTTCCTGAATCCCTTCGGCTGGGTGGTGTTTGCCTTCGTCACCGTGATGCAGGGGGCCGCCCTGTCGACGGCGATGAAGGGATTCCGCGATTCCCCCCGTCAGGACAGCCTGGTGTGGGCGGTTTTCCACACGCCGCTGTTCTGGTTCTGGTTCCTGTTCATTTTCCCGCTGATCACGATGCGCTCGTTCGCGGAGGAGGAGCGCAGCGGCACGCTGGAAGGCCTGCTGACCGCCCCGGTGAAGACCTGGCAGGTGGTGCTTTCGAAATATGGTGCCGCGATGGTGTTCTACACGCTGCTGTGGATTCCCAGCTTCATCCAGTTCCGGATGTATGAATGGGTCACCGACGTGCCTCCGGCCTATTCGCCGGGGGCGATGTTCGGCGCCTACGCGATCATCCTGCTGATGGGGGCGGCGTTCACGGCGGTCGGATGCCTGGCATCGGCGCTGACCTCCAGCCAGATCATCGCCGGGCTGATGACGATCGGCCTGCTGGTGATCCAGTATTTCCTCGGCTACGTGACGGTGATCTGGGGTGAGAATTTCCGCGCGGCGCCGATGTTCCACTACATTTCGAGCCAGGAGCACCTCCACTACTTCGCCAAGGGGCTGCTGGATACCCGGCCGGTGGTTTACTACCTGAGCGCGACGGTGTTCGTCCTTTTCATCACCTACCAAGTCGTCGACTACCGTCGCTGGCGTCGCTGAAGATTCATGAGCAAGGATTCCGATAAAACCCAGGCGAAGCCGGTCCATCGCTTCGGCACCGGGGCGCTCACCCTGGCGCAGGTCATTTGTTTCATCCTCTTGTTCCTGGCGGTGAACTACCTGGGGGCGCTCCATTACGTCCCGAAGGACCTCAGTTCGGACACCGCCTTCACCCTGTCGTCGGCGACCCGGCGCTATCTCGAGTCACCGGCGGTGCAGGAGCGGAAGGATCCGATCCGGATGTTGATCGCGTTCAAGCGCAACAACGGCCTCTATGACCGGGTGCGTGCGCTGGGCGAGGAATACTTCCGCCTCTCCGGCGGGAAGGTGAAGCTCGAGCTGCTGGACCCGGTGCGGTCGCCGGACCGAACCCAGCAGGTCGCCAAGGAATACGGCAAGGCCTTTGCCAGCGCCTTCTCCAAGTCGATGTTCACCTCCGATCTGGCCATCATCGACGCGCGGACCGCCGAGGAGCGGGAAGCGGTCCCGGAACAAGGAACCGAACGCCTGGCGAGCCGTCACGTGCGCTTCGTGGAATCGACCGCGATGGCCAGCTTCGAAACCGATCTCGAAGGAAAGCGCAAGATCAGCGGGTTCCTCGGCGAGGATGCCTTGACCACCGGGTTGGTGGCGGCGATCGAGGGCAAACCGCGGCAGATTTACCTGCTGGCGGACAAGAGCGGTTATTCCAGTGAAAGCGCGGATTCACCGCTGATGAATTTCTCTGGTGCTTTGCTGACCCAGAATGCCCTGACCGAGCCGCTGCAGATCGCGGGGCTGGCGAAAATCCCGGACGACGCGGCGGCGGTCGCGATCATCAATCCGGCCTACGATTTCACCCCTCAGGAGCTGGAGGTGCTCTCCGAGTACTGGACCCGGCCGAAGTCGTCGCTGCTGGTGACCCTGGGCGGCGAGACTCCGCCCCGGCTGCGGGCTTTCCTGCGGAATCTCGGGATCACGCCGGGCCGCGACCGCGTCATCACCAAACGCGGCGAGCATGTGGTGACCAATGTCCGGGCGGAGTTCCAGGGCGGCATGGAGTTCACCCGTGACCTTTGGGAGAAGACGACGACCCTCGAAGGGGAAACCTGCAGCCTCGACATCCGGGACAAGGACAACGAGGACCTGACCGGCCGCGGGATCCGGCCGTACACGCTGCTGGCAACCGGTCCGAACTTCTGGGGCGAGACCGCGTTCTCGACCGCCAAACCCGAATTCGACCTGCGCGAGGACAACCCCGGACCGATCCGGCTGGCCGGCGCGGTGATCCGCGGCGCGGCGACCCGCGACGACCTGGGGGACCAGATCTCCCGCATGGTGGTGATCTCGAACTCGGACTTCCTCTCTCCGAAGTACTTCTCGGACATGAACAAGGACTTCCTGGCAAGCTGCGTGAACTGGCTGATCGGACGCGAGGAGCTGACCGGCACCGGCCCCCGCACCTTGGGCACCTACAAGCTGCCGCTGCTGGACAGCCAGGTGTCGTTCATCAACCGGGTGAACCTGTTCTTCCTGCCGGCCTTCGCGCTGGCCATCGCCGCCATCGTCTGGTCTTCGCGTCGCGCCTGATTCCATGCGCTCTTTCACCTACACGCTGCTGTTGCTGCTGGTCACCGTCGCGGTGAGCCTCACGGCTGCGCTCCGCCTCAGCCAGGGCAGCCTGGAGAAGCTGTTCGGGGCGCCGGCAACCGGGGTCGGAGAGTATCTCTACAAGTTTGATACCAAGGATATCCGCCGCTTCGTGCTGTCGGGCAACGGCGTCCGGGCCGAGGCCGTCTTCAAGGACGGGATCTGGCACTTGAAGAAGCCGTGGGACGACCGCATGGACCCCCGCGCCGCGGCGGCGATCCGGCAGTTCACGATCGGAACCCGGGTCGAGGACATCATCCCGGAAGGCAAGATCGACACCGCCAAGGCGGACTTGCGCGAGGGCACCATCGGCATCCAAATCACCGACCAGGACGGCGAGGAGATGGCCCGTTACCTCCTGGGCCGGAAGACCGAATGGATCCACCGCGACGAGGAGTCGGGGGAAGAGTTCCCGACGGTGTTCATCCAACCGCTCGATGACGGGCGCGAAGGCTTCATCTACGCTTGCACCGGCGATATCCATCCGATCTTCAAGGACGGCTTCCGCCATTTGCGCGATCATCACCCGTTCCTTTTCAATCCCTTCGGGCTCGAGTCCATCCGCATCCAGGGCAGCGACAGCAACCTGGTGATGGCCCGCTTCGACGCCCAGGCACCCTGGCGGATCGTCCAGCCGCTGGAGCTGCGCACCGATCCGGAGGCGGTGAAGAAGCTGATCGAGGATCTGTTCAAGCTCCGCGCGGTCAAGGTATCGGATCGCTCCGAGGTCACGTTGCCGGCCGACGACACCAACGGCCGCCAAAAGATCGCGATCCGGCATTTCGGTCAGGAAGAAGAGGTGGTGCTTGAGATTTACCCGCCGGCGACCCCGGAGGCGGACACCGTGCTGGCCACGGTCAGCGACCGGCCCGGCACGGTTTTTGAGCTGCGGCTCAAGCCGCTCGGCCCGGGTGTGGCGGAGGATGGATCGCCAGCGGCGGAAGGCTCGGGCGACGAGGTGGTTTCCCTCGCAGGGCTGCCCGATACGGTCAACGAGCTGCGGAACCCGATGCTCACCAACATCGACGTCGAGAGCTTGCAGGGGATCCTGATCTCTCCCGCGACCTCCGAGGAGATCCTGGTCGCTCGTGAGAAGGGCCAAGCGTGGCAATATCGGCACAACGGCCGGATGGAACCGATCAACGAGATTGCGATCTACCGGCTGCTCAAGGCGATGACCCAGACCAAGGTCGCGGAGTTCGTGAGCGACGCCGCGGTGAACCTGGAGCCGTACGGGCTGGATCGTCCGTCCTTGTCGCTGCGTTTCGCGTCGTTTGGAAACGAGGGCTTCGAGATCGTTTTCGGCCAGTCGCGCGAGGGCATCTGGTATGCGATGCGGGTCGGCGTGCCGACGGTGATGCGCTTGGACGACGAGTTCATCTTCGAGATCTTCACGCGGTCCTGGCAGTGGCGGCATCCGGGCGTCTGGTCGATTCCCGCGATCGACCTGATCGGGTTCGAGCGTGACATGGAAGGGCGTCCGCCGCTCGTGCTTGAATACGATTTCCTCACCGAGACATGGAAGGCGCGCGAAGGCGGCGTCGACCGCGGGCCGGAGCTGGTCACCGACCGCGCCAACCGTCTGCTCAAGCTCTTGCTCGACATCCAGTGCGACACCTGGCTGGCGCCCGATGATCCCGATGCCCTGGCGGCACTGGCCAAGCCGGTCCTGCGGTTCAAGCTGGCGGTGAAGGCCTACGACAAGAATGCGATGTTCACGGGCATCGAGGAGCGCGAGCTGGTGCTTGCCCCCGGCAGCGACAGCGCCACCAACGTGATTTTCTACGGCCGCATCGGCAATGATCCGCACGCATTCCTGCTGGGGCCGGAAACGGTCCGGCGGCTGGCGGTGGACCTGTTCGGCGACGATTGAGGCGGCGCATCCCGCAAGATCGGCGTATGAAAACCGGCCGCGGTGGCGTTATCTGGGGACGTGAAGCGTTGCTTGATCTTTCTGGCCCTGGTGCAGTGGGCCGCGGGCGAGGCGGATTTCTGGGATCTGCCGCCGCTGCGCTATTCGGACACGAAGGCCACCGACTCGCTGGCGAAACTGGCGGCTGATCTGGAATCCGGCGCGCGGAAGGTCGAGGGGGCGACGGGCTTGGATCGCCTGAAGTTCGTGCTGCACGAGCTGGATGTCCCGGAGGAGTCGCAGATGCTGGTGTTTTCCAAGACCAGCCACCAGAACCCGCTGATCGACCCGCGGAATCCGCGCAGCTTGTACTTTTCTGAGAATACCTACGTCGGCTACGTCCCGGGCGGCGCGATCGAAGCGGTGGTGCAGGATCCGGTGTTGGGACCGGTCTTCTATCTGATCGAGGAAAAGGGTCCGCGAGGCATGAGGATCGAACGCGACCTGTCGAACTGCATGTCGTGCCACGGCACGTCGCGGACCGAAAACGTGCCGGGTTTGCTGGTCCGTTCGGTTTATCCGGATGCCGACGGTCACCCGCTGCTCGCAATGGGAACCAGCCATGTGACCCATTCGACGCCGCTCGCCGAGCGCTGGGGCGGTTACTACGTGACGGGTCGTAGTTCGCTCGGCCACCTGGGCAACCGCGTCTATGCGGAAGGGGACGAGGGCTTGCCGCGACCCAGCGAGCTCGCCGACCTGCGGGCTGAGATCGATGTCTCGAAATATCCCAGGCCGACAAGTGACATCGTGGCCTTGATGGTGCTGGAGCACCAATGCCGGATGCACAGCCTTCTGAACGCGGCTTCGCTCCAGTATCGCCGGGCCCGCTACCTGAGCGAGGTCCTCGACCCCACCGCGGACGCGGACCAGGGTTCCGCGGGGCGGGTGGCGGACGCGATGGCGGAGAAGATCGTCCAGTGTCTTTTCTTCACCGGGGAAGCGGATCCGGGCGAGGGGATCGAGGGCGGGGAAGCCTTCCAGAAAGCATTCACCGCGCGGTTCCCAAGTACCCGCGACGGCCAGTCGCTGGCGGACTTCCAACTCTACAGCAGGATCTTCAAGAACCGCTGTTCCTACATGGTCTACTCCGACGCTTTCCGGGACCTGCCCGCGCGGGTGAAGCGGGTGGTGTTGGAACGGATGCACGCCGTGCTTGCGGGCGAGGATCCGTTTTTCGACTGGCTGAAAGCTTCCGAACGCCGGCGGATCACCGCGATTCTGAGTGAAACCTTGCCCGGGTGGAACGACTGAAGAATCGAACCGGCCGGACAGCGCGAAGGATGCGTCGGGGGGAGTGTCGCATTCTCCGTCGCTGCCGGCCGGCCCGGGTATCGGGGGGAACTTGTGAGGGTCTCAAATCCGGGTCATTCCACGCCGGTCATCTGGGCGCGGATCTGGAGCACCCGGTCCACTTCGATGCTGACCGAACTGAGCACTTCCGCACCGAAGGGCGTTTCCGTGACCAACTCGAAGTTGTAGGTGCCTTCGCCCGACAACTCGTCGTTGTAGTCGGACACCGTGATCAACTTGTCCGTATGGGTCGGCTCCTGGCTGAGCACGAACCTGGACTGCTCGAGGCGCTTGGTGGTGCCAGAAGCCACGTGGCGGATCCGCAGGTAGCTGTAGCTGCCGGGATAGAGGTCGTTGAGCACGAGCGTGAGCGGCGGCGGGTCGTAGGCGATCCGCTGGCCTTCGGTGATGCCGTTGATCGATCCGCTGGCGACCGGCCAGACCTGGACGAAGCCGGCGGCGATCTGGGTTTGCGCGATCGATCCGTCCGAAAGGGCGTGCACGACGAAGTGCTCCTCGCCGGCGGGGTTCTTGCCGTCGGCCGGTTGGATCGTCGACCGTTCGAAGGGCAAGGCCGTCAAGCCGTTGGTCGTGATATAGCCGCTCGCCAGCGGGGTGCCGGCGGTCGGGGAACCGGAAGGAATCGACATTTCGTCCTCCTGGTAAAGGACGACGTGGTGCTCGGCGAGGACGCTCGTCGATGCGAGAGGCAGGCCGGTGGTTCCGGCGAGAAGGTCGCCGACGGTGATGTTCACCGTGAACGGCTTGTCGGCACGGGTTCGGGGGAACTTCTCGTAGGGGTCGAGCGTGACGACCTTGACCTCCGCCTTCGGGAGGTAGGCGCCGACGGTCTTCTGATCGAGCAGATAGTCGGTGCCCTCCTCCTTGTCGATGGTCCAAAGCTGGAAGAGCGCGCCGTTTGCCTCGAGGCCCGCCAGAGCAGTGGCGGCTCCCTTGGCGGCGACATTCTGCATGTCCCAGCTCACGCCCGTTCCCTGTTGATACTGCCGGACGAAGTTCGTGTAGTTTTCGCTGCCGGCGAGCAGGGGGAGCTGGCATCCGGCGATGGCGATGGCCAGTGCGAGGGTCGATTTCATGGATTCTGGGCGGTGGTCGTGATGGATTCCGAAGGTGGGGAGACCAGGGAGATGGGACCGGAGAGGTAGACGGCGACGATCACCTGGTTCTGCTTGGACCACGCTTGCAGGCGGTCCTCAGGGATCAGGCGCTTGCCCGCGGCCTGGTCGAGATCGACCTCCTGGGTGCCGATCCAAGCACGGTTCTTGACGAGGAATTCGTTCCACGTCAGCAGTTTGCCGACGGGTTTGGCATCCACATTGGCCTGCCTGGATGGCGGCGTGTAGAGAACCGCACCCTTGGGCAGCAGCGTCCAGGTTTCACCGTCATGGAGGATGGTGGACTGGGCGATGATCGACTGGTTGCCGGGGCGGACGGTTGTCTTCCCCGAGTCTCCGGTAGGCGGCGACTGTGCGAGGCCGGCAAAGGGGCTGACACCGGGAGGGGCCGCCATCAGGGGACCTGCGAACAGGCCCGTGAGGGCGAGGATGGGGGGAGCGGCTTTCATGGCGATCAAGCCGCGGTGAAGGTGATGATGATGACGTAGTCGTTCAGGTCATACCCGGCGCTGCCGTAGGGGTTGAAGTCGCCGAGGAAGATCACCTGGTCGGAGCCGATGTTCGCCTTGTTGCCGGCGTCCATGTAGTTCGCGATGTAGTCCAGCGCGTTCAGTTGCATGCCCGGGTACATCGATGCCTGGTGGCTCGGCAACGCTTCACCGTCGAACAGCGCCACGACGGATTTGTCAGTCCGGGTGGTGGTGCAGGAGTAGGTGGTGGTCGGGCGGGTCTGGTAGTCGTAGGCGAATCCGGTGACGCTGATGGTCGAGTTCCTCTCGACGATCTTGTCAAAGACCACCTTCGACGGATTCACGTCGGTCTGGTCACCGCTGAAGATGCGGGTGCTGCTGCCATTGACGATGATCCGGCCATCGACATCGAGGTAACGCACATTGTTGCCGAAGGCTGCGGCGAGGACGCGGACCTGCATGCGGACCCGGGTCTTGGGCACGCAGTTGCCGTCCTTGTCCTTGTTGACCAGGTCAGCGGCCTTGGTGGGATAGGTGATGTCCCAAGAAAGCTGGGACTTCAATCCGACGCGGATCAGGTCGCGATCCACGGTGAGGGTTCCGCGAGGAACATTGGTGTCTTCTGCGAGGGCGGAAGCCGCGAGGCACAGGCATGCAAAGATGCCTGCGGGCGCGACTCCACCGCGGGGGGATGCGGGGGAATACATAGGGGGGTGGGGGAACAGCGTCAGCGGGGGGCTGACGGGCCGGAAGAAGCACCCGACCCCGCGGAAAATCAAGTGAACTGAGAGGTTTTACGTGATTGCGTAGGTTTCAGGGATTCCGGTGGTGGCGTGATTTGTCCGATTTTGGGAACCTCGGGCTGAAAAAGTGCAGTAAAAGGCCCTTGGTGTGGTCTCCGGACGAGAAACACCAAGGGCTGAGGATAATTAACGGAACTTAAGTAAATAGCCGATTCCGTTGCCAGGATCAGCGATCGAGGATCGAATTCCAGTGCTCAACGTAGTCCTTTTGGCTCTCGAACAGCGCGGTCGGATCGTCATGGAGGGTGATCGACTTGATCTTGTCGCCTTTGGCGATCCGGTCGACGACGTCCTGGCCCTGGGTCACTTCGCCGAAAACCGCGTGCTTGCCGTCGAGGTGAGGTGTCGGCAGGTGGGTGATGAAGAACTGGCTGCCGTTGGTGTTGGGGCCCGCGTTGGCCATCGAAAAGATCCCGGCCTTGTTGTGCTTCAGCGACGGGTCGATCTCGTCGGCGAAGCGATAGCCCGGGCCGCCGGAACCCAGTCCGGTGGGGTCGCCGCCCTGGATCATGAAATTGGCGATGACCCGGTGGAAGGAGATCCCTTCGTAGTAACCGCGCTTCGCGAGATTGAGGAAGTTCGCCGAGGTCATGGGAACCTTCGAGGCGAAGATGGTGGCGTCGATGTCGCCCTTGTCGGTGTGGAGCGTGATGCGGATGTCAGACATGGGTGGGAACCATCGAAAAGCCGACCGCAAGATGCCAGAGCGAAATGCGGGCACAAGGTGGGCCGCGGCCGATGCCATCCCCCGGCGCTCACACATCGTGGTGGAACCACAACAGGACCAACAGGCCGATGCCGATGGTCCAGGTGAGCCAAGCCCACGGCGTCAGGTAGGGATAGATCATGAGGGCCAGACCGATGGCCACCGGTTTCCAGCGGTCGAGCGAGCGGCCGTAGCGCCAGGCCCCGAATCCGATCATCCCGAAAACGAAACCCGCGAGAATGTTGTATGGCTCTAAACTCAACCCGACCGGAATGTCTCAGGATGGGAGCCATTCACAAGACGGGAAAGCAGGGCGGTTTGTAAGGCTCAAGCTCGAGCTTCAAGCATGCCGAGAATCTGGTCCGGTGAACTCCCGCCTTCGCGCAGCTGCCGGACGGAAAGGGCGTCGTGGCGCTTTGCCAAACGGACGCCATTTTCATCGGTCACCAGCCGGTGGTGCAGGTAGGTCGGTTCCGGGAGTTCCAGGATTGCCTGCAACTGGCGGTGGATGTGGGTCGATGGCAGCAGGTCCTCGCCCCGGGTGACGTGGGTGATGTCTTGGAACGCATCGTCGACCACCACGGCGAGGTGGTAGGACGTGCCGATGTCCTTGCGGGCGAGGACGACGTCGCCGAGCAGGGCCGGATCGACCGCCTGCTTGCCATGGATCATGTCGGTGAAGGCGAGGGATCCGGTGATTTCCGCCGCCTTCGCGACATCGAGACGCCAGGCGGGCTGCCTGCCGGAACGAATCCTGCGCTCCTGCTCGTCGTCGGTGAGGTGTCGGCAGGTTCCGGGATAGAGGGCTCCTTCCGGGCCGTGGGGCGCCCGCGACATGCTCGACACCTCTTCTTCGATTTCCCGGCGCGTGCAGAAGCAGGGATAGACCACGCCTGCCTCCCGGAGGGACTCAAGTGCCCCGGCATAGGCTTGGGCGCGGTCGGACTGGCGGAGCGACGGGCCGGGCCATTCCAATCCCAGCCACGCCAGGTCCTCTTCAATCGCCGCATAGTATTCCTCCCGCACCCGGGTGTGATCGATGTCCTCGAAACGGAGCAGGAAGGTGCCCGAATGATCGCGGGCCAGATCCCGCGCGACCTTCGCCGCGAAGACATGGCCGAGGTGCAGGTAGCCGGTGGGGCTCGGGGCGAAGCGGGTCGCGATGGGAGGCACGGGCTGCGGGTGTTAGACGGGTTCTTCCACCGTGCCGGCGTCGATCCTCCGGCGGTAACTCTCCACTGCGCGGGTCCATACGGAGTGGATGCCGCCAGCCGGCCGCAACCACACCGCGCGGTGCAACATCAGCATGGCGGGGGCCACGTAGAGCAAGCCGGCCATTTCGGACTTCGACAGGGACTCCGGTCCATCGGTGAGACAGCGTTCAACCAAGGCCTCGTCGCCGGGCGTGATGTCGCCGGGCTCCAACAGCGCGACGTGGACCCCGTTCACATAGGGGTCGACCACCGCGGCGACGACTCCGTAGCGGCCCGCGGCCGTGGCATCGAGCGCCCGGTCCACCGAAGCGGTGGCGACGTCGGCGAGTCGCAGGATCGGCGGGGGATCGAGCTCTTCCGGAATGGCCAGAACCCGCTGCCGGGCCAGGGCCCTGCCGTAGCGAACGCGGCTGGTCCACACCGAGACCGGGATGCAAAGGATCAGTCCAAGCAGGATCGGCGACATCCAGCCGGCGAACACCGGGCTGATGTGCCAGGCGAGGGCGGCCCAGCCGATGCCGATCAGTGTCGGGGCGGCATGCACCCTGGCGGCTTCGCCCCAGCCGGTGCCGTCGGTCTCGCGGTTCTGGTTTCCCCAGCCGACGGCGTGGCCGAGCACGATGCCCAGGACCATGAAGGTGTGGGCGGCCATCACGCAGGGGGCCAGCAACACCGACAACAGGGTTTCCAGCAGGGTTCCGGTCACCAAGGCAATTCCGCCGCCAAACGAGCGACGGATCCTCGGCACGATCAGCGCGCCCGCGAGGGCGAGGATTTTCGGCAGGAACAGCAGGCCGAAGATCACTCCGGTCAGGATCAGGCTCTGGGTGGTGCCGTCGATGCCCAGCCAGCGATCGACCGGGGTGCCGCTGTAGGGCAAGTTGCTGAGCCCGCTGGCCTCGCGGTCCCAGGCGATCCAGGTGCCGAGCACGAGGAACAGGAACCAGAGCGGGCTGGCGAGATAGGCCATGATGCCCATGAAAAGGTGCATCCGCACGGTGAGCGGCAGCTTGCGGGCGAAGATCAGCCACAGGTGTTGGAGGTTTCCCTGGCACCAGCGGCGGTCCCGCTTGAGGTGGTCGATCAGGGTCGGGGGAGCCTCCTCGTAGGTGCCCTCGATGTCCCAGGCGAGCCAGACCTCCCAGCCCTCCGAAACCATCAGGGCGGCCTCGACGAAGTCATGGCTGAGGATCTTGCCTCCGAACGGTTCACGGCCGGGCAGCGCGGGGAGTTCGCAGAAGTCGGAGAACGGCTTCACCCGGATCAGCGCGTTGTGCCCCCAGTAGCTCCCGCCGCCAAGCTGCCACCAGTTCAAGCCACGGATGAAGAGCGGTCCGTAGAGCCGCATGGCGAACTGCTGGAGGCGGGTGAAGACCGACGAGCCGCGGATCAGCTTCGGAGGTGTCTGGAGGATCCCGAGGTTCGGGTAGGCCTCCATCACCCGCGCCATTTTGACGATGTCGCCGCCGTCCATCAGGCTGTCGGCATCCAGCACGACCATGCCCTCGTAGCCGCCACCCCAGGTGCGGACGAAGTCGCCGATGTTGCCGGCCTTGCGGTTCTCGTTTTTGATACGGCGGCGATAGTAGATCTTCCCGAAGCCGCCGAGCTTGCGGCAAAGGTTCGTCCATGCCGTCTCCTCCATGATCCAGAGGTCGAGGTCGCGGGTGTCGCTGAGGATGAAGAAATCGAAGGAGGCAAGGTGGCCGGTTTCCCCGATCGAGCGGTAGATCGCCTCGATGCGGGCGCAGAAGCGGGTGCTGTCCTCGTTGTAGACCGGCATCACCACGGCGAAGCGGCGGGCGAGGGGGGGGGCGCCGGCCTGGTCCGCCAGTTTGGAGATCCGCACCGCGAGCCGGCGGCCCCAGAGGATGTCCCAGGCCCCGAACAGCGCGTGGAACGATCCCAGCACCAGCAGGCCGTTGAGGATGAAGAACACGCCGAGCATCAGCACGTAGGCACGGTGCATGCCGAGCCGGGCGAACAGGTCGTAGAGCCAGTAGGTGGCAGCCACGTTGACGGCCAGGACGCTGCCGAAGAAGACCAGCCGCCGCAATGCCGCCCGGAAGGGGCTGAAGAACGGCCGGGTCTGTTTCGGGCTGGCTGGGCGGGTGTCGTCCATCATTCAAAAAAGACGAACCACAGGACGGCTCCGATGAGGGTCAGGAACAGGGCGGCGAACATCCGCCGCACGATCGGCCGGCGATCCATCGACTCCCACCACTGGGCGGCTCCGGTGCCGATGACATTCAACTCGAGGGGCTTGGGCACCATCGTCAGCTCGGCGAAACTCGGGCCGGCGGCGAGGTAGGACTTGCGCATCCCTTCGGTGAAGGCGTCCGGCCAAGGCGGCGGGGTCAGGAAGACGCCCTGCCACTTGCCCGGCATGTCGGCCAGCAACAGCGCGAGGCGTCCCCGTGCGGCGAGGCGGCGGTTTTCAAGCGGCACCTCCAGGATGTCCTGGGTCCACTCGGCGATCTCGCTGAGCGTCTCTTCCATCGCCAGCACCCGCGCCGGCACCCCGGGCTCCATGGCACCGCGGGCGGAGGCACGCCACAGGATGCCGCGGACCAGCTCCGCGACCAGCAAGCGGTTGCGCAAGCGCAGGGCCTGGAGATAGGCCTCGACCGCGGCGTAGGCTTCCTCCCATTCCGAGAGTTCCGTTTCGCTCAGCGGTCGCAGCGTCTCTAGGGGATGATGCGGTAGGCCCATGTTTCAGTCAGGAAATCCTCGCCCTTCTTCAGGCTGCATCGCAGCTCCAGCGGGCCGATGTCCGCCAGCTTGCCGTCCTGTTCCTGCGGTGCGATCTGGAAGCCGACGCGCCAGCGTCCGCCGGGCAGGGCTTGCACGGCCACGCCCTGGATCTTCGCCTTGGCATCGCCCGGTCTCATGATCCTGACCACGGCTTCAGGGGGATCGCCCTGCCATTTTTCGAGCGCACCGCCGGCGAACTCGACCGCGACCGTGCGCTGCTCCGGCTGCCAGTCGTGGAGTCCGGTGCGCGTCGCCACCACGTGGCCCCCGGCCTGCGAGGGATCCTCGGACATCGTCCAGTGCTGCTTGTAGGAGAACTCGATCCGCTCGCCGGCTTGCGGCGTGTGCGCGGGTTCCCACAGGGCCACCGTGTTGTCGGCGAGTTCGTTGGTGGTGGAGATTTCCATCAACATGACCTTGCCCGCGCCCCAGTCGCTGGTGGGCTCGATCCACAGCGAGGGCCGCAGGTCGTAGGCGGCTTCCCCGTCCTCGTAAGCGGCGAAGCGGCGGTCCCGCTGAAGCAGGCCGAAGCCCTCGCACTTCTGCATCGAGAAGAAACTGAATTCCAAGCGGCCCGTGTCGTTGCTGATCGGCCGCCAGATCCGCTCGCCGCTGCCCATGCGGATCGCGAGGCCGTCCGAGTCGTGGACCTCCGGACGGAAGTCATCGAATCGCCGGCGGGAGTTTTCCCCGAACCAGAACATGCTCGACATCGGTGCCAGACCGAGGCGCTTGACCTCTTTGCGGGCGTGGAGCACGGCCCGTACCGAGACGACGGTGTCGTCTCCCGGCTGGATGACGAAGCCGTAGGCACCGGTGTAGGAAGGGCCGTCGAGCAGCGCGAACATCATCGATGCCTTGTCCTCCGCCACCGGCTTGCGCAGCCAGAACTCACGGAACATCGGGAACTCCTCGGCGACGCCATCCGCCCCGGTGTCGATCGCCACGCCGCGGGATGAAATGCCGTAGCGCTGGTTTTTGCCGAGGGCCCGCCAGTAGCTCGCCCCTTGGAACACGATCAGCTCGTCGAAGATTCCCGGATTGTTCAACGGCGCGTGGAGGCGCACGCCGGCGAAGCCTGCTTCGGGCGGCAAGTCCCCGCGAGCGTCCACCAGCGGGCCATAACTGAAGAACTCGTCGGTCAGCCGGATCCGCTGTTGATGGGTCTCGGTGTATTCGTTCACCGTGACCGGTTCCCGGAAGATATATCCCGGGTGGAAGAGCATCGCCCGGAAGGGCAGCTTCTCCGCGGCCCACAGCGCCCGTTCCGGAATGAAGCGGATGTCGCGGTACTGGTCGTAGGTCAGGTCCTTCATCCAGGCCGGCAAGGATTCCTTGTCCGGCGCGACATAGTCGGAGTCCGCGAGATGCTTCGCGCGGGCTTCGATTTTTTCGAAGGTCACGTCCTCCCGTTCCCAGTCCTGACCCAGTGCGACGGAAGCCAGCGCGACGGCGGCCGGCAGTTGAAGAATACGATGGACCACAACAAAGCGCTTAACCGGAAGCGGCTGGCTGTCAATGCGAGGTTCGGAGACCCCAAGGGATTTGTTTGAATACGACCGCCCCGTCCGGTTCGGCCGCGCTGCGGGTGTCGTCCGGCGGTTCGCCCGGTGACGGCGGATTTACTCCCGGCCTACTTTCAACCTGACGAATCGCTTCCCTGCGCCACCTCCAGGCAATGTTGCCCGCACCCGCTCGGTGTCGCCGAAGTCCGTGACCTGCTCTGAAATCCCGGTCGTCGACCATGCTGAACCGGAGGGGTCGTCCGCCCACTCCACTTCGAAGCCGACTCCATCGAGCAATGCGGACTTGCTCCGGAAATAAGTGAAAGTCAGCCAGCTGCCCGACGGGTCGAGGGTCGGAGCATGCCGCCTCCCCGAGCGGGGGTCGCTTCCGGTGGCGAACTCCAGCAGGTTGTTCCAGCCGTCGGCATCAGGATCGTCGAAGTCACCGGCTTCGGTCGGAATGTCTGCAAAGTGCAAGGACCGCCATTGCTCGACGGTGGGGACGACACGCAAGGTTGTGACCACAATGGTCGTCTTCCCCGAAGAATCGGTGATGATGCCTTTCACCCCGTGGATCCCGCTCTCCAGCGGGGCGGTGAAAGGCAGCGAGGCGCCGTTCGACCCGGCGGCAACCGGGAGGTCATCGAGAAGAATCCGGTAGGTGAGCGCATCGCCACTCCAGCCGTCGAAGATTCCGCTCATCATCTCGCCCGCCAGCACCGCGGCAGCCGGTGAAATCCCGAACGATCCTCCGGCTGGAAGTCCGGAACCAAGTCGCAGAAGGCCCATTCCTCCGGTATAGGCGACCACAATCGCGTCGCCATCCGGATGCACGCCAATTCCAAGTCCTTCGCCGGGACCCGCGAGGACCAAGCCGTTCGTCCCAAATTCAGGATCGACCGAGCCATCCGGGTGCAGTCTGACGACCGCGATCTGACCGTTGGTGCCCGCCAGCAGGATCTTGCCATCCTCCTGGACGGCCAGGTCGTGGCAGCTGCCGTAGGGGAAACCCGATCCGTAGATCACCACGCCGGCCTCACCGAAGATCGGGTCACGGGTTCCGTCTTGCAACAACCGGAGCGCCAGGAAATTGCCTTTGCCGTCCGAGAACCCGTAGCCTCCCAGGAGGATCTTGCCATCGTCCTGAATCTCCAACGAACTTGCCGCCGACCATTCAAAGTCAGGAACGATCCGCCGTCCGGAGCCATTGAAGTCCGGGTCGAAGGAACCGTCCTCAAGGAGGCGGGCGACGAAGAGATGCGCTTGGCTTTGACCCGCGATCAGGATCTTCCCGTCCTGCTGGATTGCCACGGCCCGCGCGTCCTCGAAGTCATCACCCGTCTGGAGGCGGAAGGAGATCGAGCCATCGGTCCCGAAACTCTCGTCGGGATTTCCATCGGCCAGGTGTCGAAACACCGTGATGGCGGGGCCCATCTCGGTGTACGAGTAGCCGCTGAGGATGATCTTTCCGTCTTCCTGAACCGCCATGGCTCGCGGGGTGATCGTCCAATCCCCGATGATCACTCCTCCGCTGCCGAAGGCCGGATCGAGGGTTCCATCCGGGAGCACGGAGGCCAGCAAGTTTCCACTGTCGGTGAATCCCGCCAGCAAGATCCGGCCATCGCTGGTGAGTGCGGCACAGCGGCAATCGTCATACACCCCACGGTCGAGGACAACCCGGCCGGTGCCGTTGAATGCGGGGTCCGGGCTGCCGTCCGCCAGGAACCTTGCGATCAGGAAATCACGATTCGTCGGGTCGACGAGCGTCCCGGTGACCACGATGCGCCCGTCCGGGAGGATCATCAGGTCATAGTCGGGCTCCATGCCCTCGACGAGGGCTCCACCATTCCGTCCCGTGCCGAATTCGGCATCGATGCGTCCGTCGCCCCGGACCTCGGCAGCCACGGAGGTTGCCTCGAGGTTGACGATGAACGGATTCGCGAGCGGATCGTTGCTCGTGATCTTCAGTTGAGCCGAGCTCAATCCCGGGGCCGGTGGATGGAACCGGATGGAGAAGGTTGCTGTCTGATAGACCCCGAGGATCCCCGAAGGAGGATCGACGAGCGTGAAGTTGGTGGCATCCGGTCCGGTGAGATCGATGGCCCCGATCGCCAGATCCGCCTTCCCGTAATTGGAAAGGCTCAATTCGAGCTCGATTGAGCCACCCGGGAGCACCTGCCCGAACGTGTCGACCGTCGAGCCGTTCGTGGTGGGCACTCCGTTACCGTCGAAAAGCATGAGGTCCGGGGCCAAGGCGGTGCCGGTCAGCTGGAACGAAAAGGGACTCCGCGCCGGATCATTGGAATCAATCACCAAGGTTGCCTCGGGCGATCCGGGCAAAGAGGGCTGGAAACTCACGGTAAAGGGCGTCGATGCACCGGGAGCTAGTTTCGGCAGAGAAGGAATCGAGATCCCGAAGGCTCCGGCATCGCTGCCCTCGAGGCGAAGGGATCCGATCGACAGTTCCTGCGATCCCGTGTTGCGGATCGTGAACGAACGGCTGGCCATCGATCCTGTTGGATGCTGACCGAAGTTCACGGTGGAGGTTTCGTTTTCAATTTTCCCGATCAGGGATTCCTCGACGCTCAGCTCGGGTGCGACGCCTGTGCCGATCATCCGGATGTAGAACTGGGAGTCGGCATTGCTGGGGATTCTCAGGGGAGCGGTTATTTCGCCGAAGGATGTCGGGTTGAACCGCACCGTCAGCGTGGTGCTGCCGCCAGGTGCCAACGGAGCCTCCGGCTGGCTAACGATCGGAAACTGGTCCGATTTCGATCCCGGGACCGAACACTCGAGGCCGGTCATGTCGGCAGAGCCGATGTTCCGGATCACCAAGGTCACATCGACCGGAACTCCGGCAGGCGTCGCTCCGAAGTCGATCAGCCCACCGAGGTCATCGTTGGATCTCTCGACGGGAGTGCCGTCCGTTCGCTCCACGCGGATCCGCGGACGGGTGTAACCCGTGCCATTCAATTCGAGCAGGGAAGGACTGCGGGTCGGGTCATTCGAGGACAGCGACAGTGCGGCGGAGAGCGCTCCTTGGGCTTGGGGGAGGAATTGCAGTTCGATCGGCACGCTGGATCCCGGCGGGATCACTTCCGGCAGAGGGGTTGAAATCCGGAAACTCGATGCGTCAGGGCCGGTGAACCCGGCTTCGAGACCGGTGAGATCCTCCGTGCCATGGTTCTTCAGGACCACGGTCCGGATGGCAGGACTTTCACCGACCCAAGCACCGCCAAAATTAACAGTGGAGAGCCAGCCCTCGCCCGCCGCGTTGCTGAAACGCGCTCCCGGTCCCTCGGCGAGGAGACGGGCGACGGCAAAGTTGGAGGGGGACGGAGGCCAGGATTGTGGTGCAGCTCCGCCAGCCACCAGCATCTTGCCGTTCGCGTCGAGGGCTACCGCATAGGCGGATGATCCTCCATCCGCCAGTCGGATCACGGAGTAGCCGTAGCCATTGAAGGCGGGATCGGCAGAACCGTCGGGAAGGAACCGGGCGACCGCGAAGCGTCTCGGAGGGCCGTTGTCGTCGGTGGTCCCTGCCATGACGATCCCACCGTCCGGCCCAATCGCGAGGCCGATGGCTTCTCCAGGTGAATTGTCCCCGATCTCAAGGAAAGTCGAGACCGTCCCCGCGTTGCCGAATGCCGGATCGGGAGTCCCGTCCGCGAGCAAGCGGACCAAGGCCGCGTAGGGCCCATTTACGGCACCGGCAAGGATCTGGTCGCCGGGCAAGATCACCACCGCTCCGGCGAGCTGGTGGAGGGGGAGGGTCATCCAACCGTCCCCGTCGAAGGTGGTGTCCGGTGCTCCATTGGCAAGGAGGCGGGCGATCGCCATGTAGTGATGGTCGCGGGATCCTGCCAGGACGATCCTGCCCTGGCTGTCGATGGCGAGAGCACGGACCCGGGCATCGTCGCCCAAGTCGATGCTCGCATGCCCGTTCGTCCCGAAGCCCGGGTCCGGCGTGCCATCCGGGAGATAACAAGCGACCGCGAAACCGTCGTGCAGGTAGAGTTTCGTGCCGAATGCCCCGTATTGATAGATGGAACGGTAGCCGGCGACGAGAATCCGCCCGTCCGGCCGGATCGCCACCGCCTCACCAAGAGTATACTCGGGGTCCGTCTCCTGCACGATGCCAGCCGTGCCGAAATCAGGATCCAGTGTTCCGCCGGGCAGCAAGCGGGCAAGGTAGCGTTCCCCGGAAACGATGATTCCGCCGTTGCTTTGCAGGGCAACCGATTTTGCCCACCCGATGCCCGGAAACCTCGCCTTGCCGGTTCCGTTGAATGCGAGGTCCGGCGAGCCGCCTTCGTCGTATCGCGCCAGGGCGAGGACCCCGTCGGACGAACCCGCGACCAGGATTTTTCCATCCGCTTGCACGACGATATCCCGGGCGCCATCGTAGGTCGGATCTTCGGGAGTTGAGAAATCGGTAATTGCGCTTCCTCCGTTGCCGAAGGTGGGATCGAGGTCACCCGGAGCTGAGTGCAGACCGCAAGGGATGCCCGTCGCAAAGAGCAGGATGGTCCTGAGAAGGGGGGATTTCAGATAAAGCATGGCCTTGCCGGTGACGGGGGTCGGGCGAAGCTTTTAGGGGAAAATCCAAGAGACAAGATATATCTCTTCCATCTGGCAGCGGCGGCACGGGTTTCTCCGAGTTCCCGTCGGGGCCGAAGCGCTGCGGCCGAAAGTGGTAGTCCCGTCAGGAATCGAACCTGAATCTACGGCTTCGGAGGCCATCGTCCTATCCGTTGGACTACGGGACCATGAGACGGCACCGGGGTGCCTGTCGCGGCGGGCGGGAAAGTAGCGGCGCTCGACCGGATTTGGCAAGGAGAACTCTCGGGCGGCCGTGATCCCTTGCCGGTCAGTGCTTTTCGCGGGCCTGCATCTCCGCCTCCTCCTCGTGGGAATGGATCTGCAGGCTGACGTTGACGTCCTCGCGCTCGGTCAGCGATTTCATCACGCCGCGGATGGCGGAAGCGCTGAAGCCGTTGCGGCCGATCAGCAGGGCGACGTCCGACTGCCGCAGCACCAGCTTGAAGCGCAGCCGCTTGGGGCCGAGTTCGGTGACCTTGAGCTGGGCTTCGGCCGGGAACTCGATGAACTGGACGGCGATGTATTGGAGGAAATTCCGGATCTGATCGGTCACCAGTTGCATGGGTCAAGGATGCCCCGATCGCCTCGCAAGGCAAGGAAGGATCAAGGATAGCGGCCAATCGGGGGGCGGCGGAAGATCGCGCTTCCAAGCGCGGGGACGGGGATCCACGTTCGGCTTCGTGAGCGGTGGCGACGACCGATGGACCAAGGTGCTGCCGCCGGTGCTGGTGTGCGCGCTGCTATGGGGAAGTGCTTTCCCCGGCATCAAGTCGGTGTATGCGATTTGGAAGGAGCAGGGAATCGTGGCCGGGGCGGCCGACTGCTGGTGGTTCGCCGGGGTGCGCTTCACGCTTGCCGGGGTCATGCTGCTGCTGGTCGCCAAGCAGCCGCGGAAGGAGTTCCGGGCGACGCCGAAGAAGCTGCTGTTAGGCTTCGCGCTGACCCAGACCTTCGGCCAGTACCTCCTGTTCTACCTGGCGATTGCCGCGGCGAGCGGGAGCCTGGCCGGCCTGCTGTCCTCGCTGGGCAGCTTCTGGTGGATGGTCCTGGCGCCGCTGCTGGCCGGGGTCGCGTGGCCGACCCGCGGGCAGTGGCTGGCGATCCTGGTCGGGGGCGCGGGCGTGGCCCTGGCCGCGGCGTCACCGGGTGCCGGGGCGGGCAATCCCTGGCTCGGGACCCTGCTGCTGGTGGGATCGACGGGGCTGGGAACGCTCGGGTTGGTGCAATTCGGGAAGCTGCGGAAAACGATCGGCGCCCGGGCGGCGACCGGCTTTTCGCTGCTGGGGGGAGGGCTGGGCCTGCTGGTGGCCGGTGCGGGTGCATTTCCGCGGGCGGCGCAGCTGATGCCGCCTGCAGCGATGGGCTTCACCCTGTGGCTGGCCTTCGTGTCGGCGGCGGCGTTCAGCCTGTGGAATCACCTGTCGACCCTGCACCCGATGCCGTTGCTGGCGGGTTATCGATTCCTCATCCCCATTGCGGCGACGCTCGAGTCGATGCTGTTCCTCGGCGAGCGTCCGGGCTGGGGCTTCGCCGCGGGAGGTGTGCTCATCCTCGGTTCGCTGGTGGCGTCGCAGCGGATGACGGCTCCGGTCACTCCAAAGCCTTGAGGTGGCGGAGGGCGTCTTCGGCCAACCAGCGGGCGTACTCCCGTTCCTTCCGGTGCACGAAGACCGTGTCGTCTCCTTCCAGGGACTCGTAGCGGATCTCCGCGACGTGCCGCAGTTCCTCCCGCTTCACGAACGGAATGGCGAGCGTTGTGACGACGAGGGCCATGATCACGAAGGGCCGCAATGCCGTTAGAATCATTCTCCGATGGAGGGCCCGTGCCTCCGGTCCTTTGAAAAACCCGACGGCCAGGACAAGGAGCCAGATCAGCGCGAGGCAGGGAAAGGAGAGGATGACGAACAATTCCGCCTCAAGATCGAGATGAAGCGAAGCCAGCAAGCGTTGAAGGCCCGCCGCGGATAGGATGGCAGCCAGCCCGATGAAGAGGAAGAACCATCCGGGGTCAAAGCCGGACCAGCCGAAACCCAGGAACACGTCCTTTTTCCGGAAGCGCCAACGGAGGGTTTGAAGCGCGGCCAGCACCATTGAGACGACCAGAGACAGGGCCTGCGCCACCCAAGCGATGGAAC
This sequence comes from Neoluteolibacter marinus, assembly GCF_014904755.1. GTDB lineage: Bacteria > Verrucomicrobiota > Verrucomicrobiia > Verrucomicrobiales > Akkermansiaceae > Haloferula > Haloferula marina. The sequence continues at coordinate 35,080 of NZ_JACZFQ010000097.1, read as the reverse complement.
GGACGGGGGACATGCCGAACTCGCGGGAGGCGAGCCATACGCACCGGGTGGAGACGGCGTAAAGGGCCATCGGGGCCGCCACCCCCAGCAGGGCGATCCAGGCAAAGTCCCGGGCATCCAGAATGCGGCCCAGCCGGGCGGGAAGCTTCCCGAAATTTGCGCGTCCGGGGTGGGGAGCGACGATCAGGAAAAGCAGCACCAGGGCGAAGGCGATCGCGATGCCGTGAAGCAAGAAGCGCTCATACATCGAATACTCCGCGAGGCGGCCACCACGCAGATCTTGCTCGGTGACCAGCGTCGCGCCGGGACTTTGATGCGGGAGTTGAAGCGACGCGGAGGCGATGGAGCTGCCACGGTTCTCGTCCAGGGCGTCGGGGACCGCGCTTGGGGCGGGATGCTTCTTCCGGTCGAGCAGGGTCGCGAGGTTTTCAAGGGGCAATGCCCGGGATGGTTCGCCCAGCGCCTTCCATGCCTTGGCTGTCCCCTCCGCGCCCTGCATCGTGACCTTCCTCGCAATAAGCGACGGAATAAGTCCGGAAGAGCTCTCCAAGAGGTGCCGGGAAGTCCGGACGAGGAGGTGTTCGATCTTCGCCAGCTGCTCTTTGTCGCCCGAATTCGCCGCGTCTTCGGCGGCGAGGGAGAATGCCTCGCCGAGCGATCGGCACAAGACCCACCCCGATGAATAGTCCTCGGGCTGCGAGTACGTGAGCAATTGTCCCACGTAGACTTCGGCAAACTCACGGGGCGGTGTTGAGGCTGCCCGGCGGATCCGGTTCAGTCGCTCCAGATAGTCATCGAAGCGGGGTTTCGCGAGAGCGTGCTCCAGATCCACGAGGGCGGCGTCGAAGGCCTTCCGGTTGGTTATCACCTTCGCCGAACGGGCGGAGCCCGGAAGTGGTTTGCCGCTTGCCCGGAGGGCGCGCCGTTGCTCCCGGCTCAGGAGCGGAACCGGTGGTTTCCCGATCGAGGCGTCCAATCTTGCTGCGGCGTTGAACAGGTGGAACATCCCGTTGTCCGGGTCGAGATCCTCAACGCGCTGGACGAATTCCTCCGGCCAGCGGCCCAGCTCCGACCGGAAGGCCAGGGCCCAAGCATAGAAGTGCGCGGGATCACCGGGATGGGCGTCCCGCACGGCAGCCCAGCGGCCGGCTTGGTCCTGGTGCTCCAGATCCCCAAGCCAGAGCCGTTTCTTGTCCTCCGGCAGCCTTCGGAGCAGCCGCTTGCAGAAGGGGTCATCCTCGAAGCGATCCGATTGAACGTGCGGCCGGGGAAGCGGAGGAACCCGTGGCGAAGTCCAGGTGGTCATTGAAATCATCCGGCCCGCCGAGTTGGCCGCCCAGATGGCATCGATGGAGCGAAGCGCCGCGGGACTGGCCGTGCTCCACCCGATGGCGGCGAGTGCGAGAACCATCAGGCATCCCCAGGCAAGCCGGTGTAGAGACAGGAAGCGCGGTGCCGTCTCGCGCATTCTTGCAATCGCGCTTTCCTCGCGACCCGCATCGGGCCGGCGATAAACCCCGGCGGTCGCGACCACCGTCTCGAGCAGTTCGCGTCGTGGCGGATCGTCACCGAGCGGCTCCATGACGGCGTCGACGAAAGCCTTTTCACTGGGAACGAGGTCCATTGAAGCGACAGGCTTCCAATTTCGTCCTGCCATGCCAAGACCGGCCTCGGCGGCGTTCCGGGCTTGGCGGCGCCGGGTGGGATTGCTTGGCTCCGGTCATGTCAGCCGACGTCCTCCAGGCCATCCGCTCCGTTCCCGCGGGCGGTCGTTTCATCCGGCAGGTGCCGCCGACCCCCTTGGTGCCGGTGACGCTGGATCCGGCCCTCGGGGCGGTCTGGTGCAAGCTCGAGTTCATGAACCCGAGCGGCTCGACCAAGGACCGGATCGCCCGCCACATCCTCGAAAAGGCGTGGCGCCGTGGCGAGCTGCGGGCCGGTGACACGGTGGTCGAGGCGTCGAGCGGTTCGACCAGCATTGCGCTGGCGTTGGCCTGCGCGCAGATGGGCTTGAAATTCGTGGCCTTCATCCCGGCCTCCGCGACCAACGAGCGGGGGATGATGATCCGCGCCTACGGCGGCGAAGTCCGGCGGATCGACGGCGGAATGGCCCAGGTCTTGGAAGAAGCCGCGGCGGCCGCCGCGGCGAACGGCTGGTTCGCGGCCCGGCAATTCGAAAACCCTGACAACTCGGAAGCCCACCGCCTGTTCACCGGGCCCGAGATCCTCGCCCAGATGGAATGTGGCTGCGTCGATGCGGTGGTCAGCGGCGTTGGCACCGGCGGGACCTTGCGCGGCCTGTGGGAGGCCTTCGATGCGGCGGGCTGTGAGGCGCGCGCGTTTGCCGCCATCCCCTGCGGCGGGAAGGTGTTCGGCGGAAACGCGGAGTGCTGTAGCCTCGCCTTCAGCAAGGAGGTGCCGGGCGTGGCGGAGTGCCTGTCGGCGCTCTACCGGGAATGGCAGCAAGGGCCGCGCGGAGGGGCCATCGAGGAGCTGAACATCGGCGAGGATCTGTGCCTCGACCTGACCCGCCAGCTGTGGGCCCAGGGGTTTCCCGTCGGGCCGAGTTCCGGGCTCAACTACGCGGCGGCGCTCGAGGCAAAGCGCCGGCTCGGCGGCGACGCCCGGGTGATCACCGTGTTCCCCGACCGGATGGAGCGATACTTCTCGCACCGGGTCTTCGCCGGCCTGCGGGACGAAGCCTGAGTTGCCTCTCGACCGCCCGCGGAGGCTCTGCTAGTTCGGTGGCAAATGATGGAAAACGAGCCAGAGCCGCCAAAGTCGTCCGTTCCGCCACCGCCCGATCTTCCGCCACCACCGCCTCCTTCGGCCGGTCCGCCGCCGCCGGACATGCCCCCACCGCCACCCCCGATCTCGCCGCCGCCACCGCGTCCGACCGAGGCCAAGGAGGAGCAGGCCAAGATGGTCATCGACGACGAGGATGAAGCGCCCGCCCCCGGTTCGGAGGGAGCCTTCGACGCGAGGGTGGTTGCCGCGATCATCGATGCCTTCGTCGCGGCGGGTCTCTACGCGATCGTCGGCAAGGTCTCGGGCACCCTCGCCTGGATGGTCTGGGTCGCCTATTTCCTGACCCGCGACGCATTGCCGTTCCTCGACGGCCAGAGCATCGGCAAGAAGGTGATGAAGCTCAAGGCGGTGACCCTCGAAGGCAAGAGCCTGTCGGGCGACTGGCAAGCGAGCGTGGTGCGGAACATCTCGATGGCAATCCCGTTCTTCGGCTTGGTCGAGGCTTTCGTGCTCTACACCAAGAAGGACAAGGACGTGCCGCTGCGCCGTCTGGGCGACGAGTGGGGCAAGACCAAGGTGGTCGTCGTCGCCGACACCCCGGCGGCCTGAGGTTTCACGGGTCGAGCCGCGCGAACACCCCCTTCGCCGCGGCCGCCTTGATCTTCTGGTTCTTCGCGTAGGCAAGACCGGCGGCGTCCCTGAGGGCGTCGCGGTCTTTTCCCGCCAGCCACGGCTCGAGGGCGTCGTGGAGGATGAAGGAACCGGGATACATCAGCTGGGTGGTCAGCAGCACCGGCCTCGCCCCGGCGTCGGTGAGCCGCTCGCGGAAATAGCGGTCGCTGAGACAGCAGAGCACGATCGCTTCCGGCCGGGACTTCGCCTTGGCGGCGACGGGTTTGATGGGTGTGTCCATCAGCACATTGTGGCCGATGAAGGCGACCAGGTCCTGTTCTCCCGAGACCAGGGATGCCTCGAAGGCGATGTAGCACTCCTTTAATGCCGAGCCGCGCCAGGCTTCGGCAACCAGCACGGCGTCGCCGGATGCGTGGCGGAAGGTCAGACGCTCGAGGATCCGCGGGTCGCCGGTGGCGGCTTCGGTTTTCTCGAGCTTCCAGCGGCGGCTTGCCTTGAAGTGGGATTTTAAACCGTCGCTGCATCCCCAGTAGAGGTTGTCCGCGGGCTTGTCGCCGTCGCCGATCTTCGCCCCGACCTTGACGATGCCCTGGGTGGCGTTGTCGCAGAGCCCGACGAACACCTTGATGCGCTTCTCCGCTGCAGCGAGGGGCGTCGCGAGGACCAGGAAGAAAAGAAGCCGGATCACCATCCATGTAGAACGGGCGGCGGGCGCGGGATCTGTCCGGTCAATGGAAAGAATGCCCTGTCATTCCCATCGCAACTCCGCCAGCGTCACCCATAGTTCATCCCGGCTTCATCATGTCTTCATGATGCCGTCGCCACGTCTGCCACGCCAACTTGAACCCATGTCGATCGCCTCGTCGCTGAAGTCCTTCATCCCCCTCGTCATCGGCGTCTCGATCGGCGCGGTGGGAGCCAGCCTTTTCAAGCAGAGCATGCCCGGGGCCGAAGGTTCGCCGGAGGAGCAGGTCGCGCGCTTGGAAGTCGAACTGAAGCGGGCGAACAACCGCGTGGCCGCGCTGCAGGAAGCGCACCCGGAGCGGCGCGGGTCGGGCCGGGAATTCCGCGACGGGGTGCGGGACGTTTTCGACGACCTCCGCGCGGGTCGGCCGGTCACGCCGGACGACCTGCTTCGCGTCAGCAAGCCGTTGATCCGCGATTTCTCGCCGCTCTTCGACCGCATCCGCGTGCGCCAGCAGAAGCAGATGATCGACAGCATGAGCGGCGAGATCGCGCGCAAGTATGACCTGACCGAGGACCAGCAAGGGTCGTTGAAGGCGTGGTTCGAGCGGAAGATCGAGGCGGACGCGAAGGCGTGGAGCGACCTCGTGACCGCCGAGAGCACGACGGTCGAGGACATGGCGGAGGCCTCGCGGAACGTGCGGCCCGACGAGGGCCTCGACGAGTTCATGGCCGGGGTGCTGAGCGGCGACAAGCTCACCGACTTCCAGGATTCGCGGATGGCGGAGCGGGCCGAGAGGGTCCAGCGCGAGGCCGACGCGAGGGTGCAGCGGCTCGATAATATCGTCGGTCTCGACGACGCCCAGCGCGACCAGGTTTTCGGAATCATGGCCCGCGGGTCGCGGGACTACGACCCGGGGATGCGGCTGGAAGGCATCGGCGGCGACATCGGCACGACCCCGGGTGGCGATACCAACGCCGCGATGCTTTCGGTGCTGAGGCCCGACCAGCGCGAAAGCTACGAGACGGAGCGCCAGCGCCGGCGCGACGAGGCGGTGAAGGAGATGGAAGAGATCGGCCTGACCATGCCCGTCGACTGGGACCCCCTTGATTTCTGACTCACTGCCATGATCGCCAACCGTGAGCAATTCCAGCCCGCCATCGACATCCGCGACCTGCGGGTCGACTACGGGAACTTTGTCGCCGTCGATGACCTGACCTTGAGCGTGCCTCCCGGGGAGGTGTTCGGGCTGGTCGGTCCCAACGGTGCGGGAAAGACCAGCACCTTCCGCGTTCTAACAACCCTGATGGAACCGACCTACGGCGAAGTCCAGCTCGACGGGGTGGACGTGCTGGAGGACATCGAGGCCGCCCGCCGGATCGTCGGTTACATGCCGGACCTGGCGCCGGTGCCGTCGGACCTGAAGGTGGCGGAGTTCCTCGAGTTCCATGCCGCCGCGTATGGCCTCGGCAGCCGGGCGCAGCGGCGGGACCGGGTGGCGGAGTGCCTGGAGGAAGTGGCGCTGACCGACCAGCGCGGCAAGTGGTGCAAGGAACTCTCCCGTGGCCAGACCCAGCGGGTGGTGCTCGCGAAGACGCTGCTGCACCGGCCGCGGGTGCTGATCCTCGACGAGCCGGCCAGCGGATTGGACCCGCTGGCACGACGCGACCTGCGCAATGCCCTGCGCAAGCTGGCCAAGACCGGTGCGACGGTTTTCATCAGCTCCCACATCCTCAGCGAGCTGGCGGAGATGTGCACCTCGCTGTGCGTGATGAACCGCGGCCGCCTGCTCGCCTCGGGAAGCGTCGACCAGGTGCGGGAACAGCTCGGCAACACCGGCCGCACCCTGACCGCGACTTTGTTGAACCGCCTGGAAGAGGGCGCCGCCTGGCTGGAATCCCGCGAGGGCGTCCACGACCTCGAGGTCGCGGGCCAGCAGGTCGTGTTCCGCTTCAATGGCAGCGACGACGACCAGGCCGACCTGATGGAGGGCCTGATCCGCCAGGGAATCCGGCTCCGTTCCTTCGAGGAGAAGCGGTCGTCCTTCGAGGACATCCTGGTGGACGTCGCGGAATCCAACCGACACTCATGAATCCTGCCGAATCCTCCCGCCATCCGGCCTGGAAATTCTGGACCAACCCGATTTTCCGCCGCTACTGCCGCTCCCGCCTCCGTCCCCGCGGGCTCGGGATCTGGGTGCTGATCACGGTCCTGTTCGCCGGTTTCATCGTTTCGATGGCCAGCTCGATCGGCGTGCGGACTCATCTCGACGCGGAAGACGCAGCTCGCGGGGCGATCCTGCCTTTGTTGGTCTTGCAAGGCATCGTGCTGTTCATTTTGGGAACCGCTCAGGTCGCGGGCGGGATGACCGCCGAGCGCGACGAGGGTGTGATCGACTACCAGCGGCTGATCCCGATGACGCCGTTGGCCAAGGTCGTGGGCTACCTGTTCGGGCTGCCGGTGCGCGAGTACGTGATGTTTCTCACGACCCTGCCGTTCACGGCGTGGGCGATGTGGCGCGGCGGGATTTCCTGGCAGGTGTGGCTGCCGCTCTATGGGATCGTGTTCACGTCGACCCTGACCTACCACTTCACCGGTCTTCTGACGGGCACGGTGGTGAAGAACCGGCGCTGGGCGTTCCTAACCTCCATTGGTCTCGTCTTCGCACTCTACACGGTGGTGCCGCAGATGGCGAAGTTCGGGTTGGTCTTCTTCAAATATCTGTCCGTCACGCCGGTGGTCCAGGAGAGCATGCCGAAGCTTTTGCCGAAGACCGCGGGCGCGGCGCTGGAGACGCTCCAGCAGCTGGTCCCGACCGTGAAGTTCTTCGGCCTCGATTTCTCCGAGGCGGTGTTCACCGCCTTCTGCCAGGGCGGCCTGGTCCTGGTGTTCAGCATCATGTTGTGCCGCAAGTGGCGGCGCCACGAGTCGCATCTGTTAGGTAAACTCTGGGCGATCGGGTTCTTCGTCTGGATCCAGTTGCTCCTGTTGGGCAATGCGCTGCCATTGATCGACTCCGGCAGCCTCTTCCCGTCTCGCGCCTTCAACCGGATGATGCGGATCATCCCGGACTGGCAGCCCGACCCGGGCGAGGCGGTGGCGATGTCGGGGATCTTCGGGCTGGTGACGCTGCTGCTGATCTTCCTGCTGGCGACCATCATCACACCCAGTTCCGATCACCAGATTCGCGGCTGGCGGCGGGCACGGAAAGAAGGCGCCAAGGCCCTGCCGCTGCTCTCCGACGCGGCGACCGGCTACTGGGCGGTGGTGTTGATGGCCCTGGCCGGTGCGGGCGGGTGGTTCTGGTTTACCAGTGGCCTGGTGGAGTCGCGGTGGTTCCCCGGCCACGAGGTGCCGTCGCACCTGTTTGTGGCTTTCGCTGCCGTCCTGCTCGCCGCGGGCCTGGGGTTCCAAGCGATGCTCGAGGCGAAGGGCGGCCGCTTCGTCGGGCTGATGGTGATCCTGGTCGGCGTGGTGCCGATCATGGTCGGCGCGGTGTTCGGTTCGCTCAGCAATTCGATGGCCGCGGTGGCCGCCTGGTTGATCGGCATGTCACCGGTCAGCCTGCCGGTCTATGCGTCGATGAGCCTGCTCTCGCTTTCCGACCTGCCGGTGGAAGTCGCGCGGGCGGTGCCGCGGGCCTTCAAGTTCTGGCTCTTCGTCGCGGTCATCGCGGCAGTGCACCGCTCCTACCTGCTGTGGCAGGCCCGCAGGGACATGGCGAGGACCGTGCTGGCGGATCCGGTGGAGTGAGGTGCCTCACGGCCCGGGATCTTCGCCGTTCTTCAGCTTGTCGATCGAACGCTGCCGGCGCTCCGCCAGCAACGCGTGCACGACGGCGATCAGGACCACGAGGCAGATCAACCCTGCGAGCACGTTGAAGCGGGCCGTGGGGTCGCCGCTGGCGACAGAGGTCACGCTGGGCAAAGATCGCAACGCGCCGAGGAAGGCGAGCGCGCCGGCACCCACGATGCCGTGCCACTTCGAGCGCAGCGAGAACAGGCCGCAGATGATCCAGCCGCCGCCGAGGGTCAGGCCGCCCTGCAGCAGGTTGGGGTCGCGCGATTGGTGGAAGGCGATGAAACCGAGGGCGGCGACGAGGGCTCCGGCGGAAAAGATGAGGCTGCGCATGGGGTCGGGCGGAACGTAGGCAGGACCGGCGCGGCGACCGAAGGACTAAATCGCCGCCGATTCCGGACCCAGGGCGCGGACCCAATCGCGCAGTTCGGGGTAGAACTCATGGAAGCCGGCCTCGAAGCGATCCCGGTGCTGTTGCAAGTCCTGCACCGCGTCGGCGACCGGTGCGAAGGCGGGACGCCGGCGGGCGACGCGGTGGAAGACGTCGTCGAGGCCTTCGTCGCTGCCGTAGTGCTCCAGCCAGCGGTCGGTGATCCGTTGCTCGAGCGTGTCGGCGAGCTCCGCGGGCAGGATCGCGCGGTGCTCGCGCAGGGCGGCGTTGCAGGCGTCGATGAATCCGGCGAAGGGCTGGTCGGAAAAGTCGTCCCACTGACGGGTGAGGAAGTGGTCGAAAAGGATGTCGGTGATCACCCCGGCAAAGCGGCGGCGGGGCGGGGCAATGCATTCCTTCAGGCGCAGCGTGATCGGGTGGACGTCGGTGAAGCGGTCGATCGCGCGATGGCGCACGATCCCGTCGAGGACTGCCGCGGGGAAGCGGTCGCGCAGCGATTCCGGCCGGCCGGGCACGAAGTCGCCGAGCAAGTTGCCGACGCGGGAGGCGGCGCTGTTTTCCGCGAGGTGGAGATGGGCGAGGTAGTTCAAGATCCACCGCCAGTCCAACCCGCATGGACGGAAGGTGCAATGCGGGCTTTCCGGCGGTGGCCCCGGGCGGTCAGATTCGCGGCGTGAGCTGCTACTGGTGCAACGGTGAATTCCTCGAGGGCAAGCTGCCGGTTTCCCCCGGTGACCGCGGCTTGACCCACGGGCTCGGCTTGTTCGAGACGATCCTTGCCACGGACGGGCAACCGGTGGAGCTGGCCCGGCACCTGGCGCGAATGGCCGCGGGGGCGGAGCGCTTGGGGTGGCGGCTGGAGCTCGAACAGGTGGAGGGAGCGATGGTGGAACTGCTCGGACGCCGCGGCCTGAACACGGGACGGGCGAGGCTGCGGCTGGCCGTCACGGCCGGGACGGGTGACCTGAGGTCGCTGGAGCTAGGGGACGATCCGCGGCTGTGGATCACCGCGGCGCCGTGCCCGGAACCGCCGGAATCGGTGTCCTTGTGGACCTCGCCTTTTCCCCGCAACGAGAGATCACCGTTGGCGGGGCTGAAATGTGCCTCGTATGCCGAGAATCTGTTCGCACTCGACCAGGCACGCCGTTCCGGGGCGGACGAGGCCTTGTTCTACAACACCCGCGGCGAGCTTTGCGAAGCCGCCACGGCGAACGTGTTTCTGGTCCGCGACGGCTGTTACGCCACGCCGCCGCTGTCGTCCGGATGTTTGCCCGGAACGATGCGGGCGCGGGTGATGGAGCAGCGGGAAGTGGAGGAACGCCCGCTCACGGCCGCCGACCTGGAGGCCGCCGACGAGGTGTTCCTGAGCTCGGCGACGCGCGGGCTGGTGCGGGTGTCGGCGATCGACGGCAAAGCGCGGGCGTAGCGCAACTTTTCAAGTTGCGGCGGAGAAATGGCAGCCTGGGCACGACGTCTGATGGTGATCGGAAAGCGCCGCGGCATGACCGCCAGCCACGCACGCAACGTGCAACGGTGCGCTACTTCGCTTCCAGCGGGGCGACGCCGATCTCAGCGGCGAGTTCGCCGAATTCCGCCAGTTCCGCCGCGGTGAAATGAAGGCCGCCGGCCGCGTCGGAGCGCTTGCGGGCCTCGGCCTCGAATTGACCGGGCACGATGCAGGCTTCGTTGCCATGGCCGAGCACGTCGTCGAGGACCGCCTTGAGGTTTGCCATCTGGTCGCGGCCTTTCGCGAAAGCCCCGCCGGAGATCGCGTCGGGGTGAATGACCTGGAAATAGAAGGAACTGCTGGTCTTTTCGTCCTCCGGCGCCTTGGCCGGGCGGCCGCGCAGGGTCGGCAGGGAACCGCCGATCAGGCTGCCGTAGAGTTCGTTGAGCAGGCACATCGCGTAGCCCTTGTGGGCGCCGAAGGGCAGCAGGGCGGCGACCTCGTTCGGGTCATTGGTCGGCTTGCCGTCCTTGTCGACCGCTGCCCCGTCCGGCAGCAGCTTGCCTTCGCGCTTGAGCGCCTGGACGCGGCCCATGGCGACGGTCGAGGTGGCCCAGTCGCTGACCAGCGGGAAGCCGAGCGCTTCGGTGGTCGGGAAACCCCAGGAGTGCGGGTTGGTGCCGAGGGTGGGGAACTTGCCGCCGAAAGGCACCACCTCCGCCAGGGTCGAGGTGCAGTTGGTGTAGGCGATGTAGCCGCGCTCCGCGGCTTCCATCACGTAGCCGCCGCCCCACAGGTAGTGGAAGGCATTGTCGACGCTGACCTGGCCGATCCCGAACTGGTCGGCGAGCTCGATGCAGCGGTTGATCGCGCGGTAGGCGACGCTCTGGCCGAGCTTGCGGTTACAGTTCCAGGTCTCAGAGCCGGGGAAGCGGGATTTCACCACCTCGATCTCCGCACCGGGAACACAGCCACCGAACGCACTGCCGAACAGGTGGTCGAGGTGCAGGGCCTTGAGGGCGTGGTGGGTGCGGATGCCGTGACGTGCCGCCTCTGCTGCCAGTTTGGTGCCCTCGGCCGCCTCGTCGGCGCTGAAGCCGCGGGATTGGTAGGCGGCGGTCACGAGTTCGTCGTGGGCGGTGCGGGAGACGGTCAGGAAATCGGACATGCAGATAGGAGGCGTTGAGGGAGAACGAGTAGATTGGGATTTGTCGGACAACTCAAGCGGGGATTCAGTCGCTATTCGTCAGCCGCGATCCGGCGCGCCCAAGCTGCGCGATCATCGGGCATCCGGTCAATCCACTCTCCGCGTTGATCGACCGGAATCCTCGACATCGCGGCCCGCAAAAGGTCATTCGATAATGCCCGGAAGGGCAGGTCGGCGATGCGGTCGAGCTGGTTGACTTCGACTTTGTCGACCATGGCGATCATCGCGACCCGCGACATGAATGGATCGGGAATCGTCGTCGCCCAGTCCCAAGCCGCCGCGGGGTTGGCGTTGGACCATTCGCTGGCGAGGTTCCGATAGCCGTTGTGGCTGTTGCCATTGACGGGGAGCAGGTTGATGATCCCGGCACGGTTCTCGAAGTTGCCCTTTCCGGAATGGTCGTAGCCACCGATTTCCCAAGCCATCTGGGTGGTTTCGATCCGGTTCACCTGCGCGAGCAATCTCGCGGCTTCATCGGGTGGGATGAGGCCACTGGCGATCACCCCGGCGAGGGCCTGGGAACGATGGTCAGGGTCGGAAACGCTGAGCGCGGCATCCAAGGCGTCTGTAACATCGGAGAAGGCCAGGGTTTTGAAGCCCTTGGTGGCCCACTCGGACCTACCATGTTGGTCCCTTCGGGGCGGTGTCTCTTTTAGCCAGGCCAGGCACGCGGCGGGATCCTGCTCTGCCCAGAAAGAGAGGGCATACTTCAGGTAGCTGCGGTAGTCGCAGTTCGTCGGCAATGCGGCGAGGCCACGGGTCGCCAAAGCGGGGTCACGCGTGATCCACGAGGTCAGTCCGGTGCTGATGCCGTTGAAATCGCCGCCGCGGGCTGCAAAGGCCAGACCCTGGGCGGTGTCCTGTTCCAAGGCGGCATCGATGACCCCCGCGCGCAGCCGATCACCCAGCGCGGAGTCGGTGATACCCATGACCGCGTCCATGGCAGCTTGCGGGTCGAGCCGGGTCCAGACGGTGAGCAAATCCTCGGCGAAGCGTTCCAACTGATCGCGGTCGCGACTTTCGCGCAGCCATCCCCAGAAGCCCGCGGGGTCGGCCTCCGCCCACAGTTGGGCGGCGAGGCGGGCGTCCCGGGCCGAATGGAGCCGTGCCTCGAAAAACGCGGGCCACTCGGATCGGGTCAGCTTGGCGGCCATCGCCGTGAGCTGTTCCATGCGGGACAGGCCGCTCCCACGGGGCCGCTCCGGCCGCAGGCTGGTCTTGGTCGGTGCGGCGGTGGGATGAGTGGGCGCTGCTGCATTGCCGGGGATTTGCGACCCAATCGCGTAGCCGGAGATGGCGGCAAGCAGGGTGAGGAGACCGCGGTTCATCGGGCGGGGGAGAGGAGATCGTGCAAGGTGTCGCGCTCGTCGTCGGTCAGGTCGAGGCTTTCGAGCAAGCGGAGCGCCGCTTCCTGTCCGATCTCTCGCCGGGATTGCTGCAGTTCGCTTTGGAGACGCTGCCGGCGAAGATCCTCATCGTCCAGCAGCCGGGCGCTCAGGGTGAAGGCGAGATCCGGTGCCACGCGGGTGACGTAGTCCTCCATCGCCATCCAGGCCGGCTGTCGCAGGGAACCTTCCGGGAGCGAACTGACCCAGTCGGTTGCCGCGATCGGGTCCTCTTGCGCCCAGCCAACGCCAAGCACGTTCTCAAGCAGGATCGGATTGAGGTGAGGCAATCCCTCGGGATCCCAGGAGCCCGCGATCAATTCGGCGGCGTCTGCAGGGTGGGTCCGGCCCCATTGCTGCATGAGCTCGGTTGCCTGCTCTCGGGTCATGCCGGCGATCGGCGCATTCTCCGGATTGAACAGCGTGGCGAAAGCTTGCCCGGGATCTGCCAGTGCCGCTTCGCGCATCGCCGGGGTGGGCCGGGAACGCAGGCGTTCCGCCGAAGCGGAGGAGAGCTGGTGGCGGTCGGCGAAGTCCAGCGCGGCCTCCGGATCGCCGGCGGACCATCCTTGGACGATCGCGTCCATCAGGTAGTCGCGCTCCGGCCCGGGCGGCAGGTTGGCGCACTCAAGGCCCGCTTGCTCAAAATCGACGGGGTTCCAGCCGTAAGAGTTGATGGGTGAGGGTGAAGTCCAATCGAGCCGGGCTTCCTTTAATAGCTCATGCAAGGTGGTGACGTCGACGAAGGGGTCTCCACGAAGTGCTGCATCGACGGCTGCGTCCGGCCGCTCCGGGGTCCGGAGGTTTTCGATGGATGATCCGAAGCCACGGAGGTCTAGCCACGTTGCCTCTTTCAGCGCCGCGGCAACTGCGGCGGGATCTGTCTCGGCCCAGGAGCTGAACAAGGAGACCATGCCGGATCGCCCGGGCTCGGTCTTGGGATCCATTTCCCGCAACCATGCCAGCGCGGCCTGAGGGTCTTTTTTCGCCCATCCGCGGGCAACGGCGGCAATTGCCCGCTTCCGGAGGTCCGGCGGCGAGTTGGGAAGGGTGCGGGCGAGTTCCGGTTGCTCCCGCGCCAAACGGGTCAGGGAGCGCTCGAGGTCCTGGTTGGTGGTCGTATTCGGTTTCCACGCCGCAGCCAGATAGTCCGCGAAGTCGGGCCGTGCTTCGTCAAGGGCGTAAAGCGCTCGGGGCACCGCGAACTCGGGACGGGTCGTGGAATCCATCGCGGCATGGGGATCCAGCGTCACCCAGGCATTGAAAAGGGGTAGGTGGTAGCGGGTGTCCTTCGAGGCGACCGCCGCCAGGACTTCGTCCGGGCCGGCCAGGGACATCCACCGGAGAAGGACCGCTTCGGCCGCAATGCCGAACTCTTGCCGGGGATAGGTGGTGAGTTCCTTGAGCAGAGCCTCGCAGCCGGCCGCATCGAGGTTCGCCAGATCTTGGATCCGAGCGGCTGTGGGACCGCCAGGAATGGGCAATTCCGGACTTTTCTGGCCCTCGACGGACGCGGTCGAAGTCGGATCGCTGCTTGGTCCGGGAACCGTGGCCCGCGTCGCGAGACCCAAGGCAAGGCCGCCAACGGCAGCGAGCCACGGTGCCCCTCGGCGGATCTTCGCGGTCCTTCCCATGATGGTGCGGAGTCTTGCCATCGCGGCGTCGGTGTAAATTCCATTTATCGGGCGGTCCGACGGCTTCCGGGGAGGGTCGAGAGTGCCGGGAGGAGTGGGATCCTGTAAAATGGTTCAGAATCCTTAATTTTCACAAAACTCCACAGGTGGTATGTTCTTGCGGATTTTGATACAAGATATGGACGATTTTCGGCGAAGAGCTTTCCGCGGCAAGTTTTTGGGATAGGCTCGCAGGGTCCGGAATCCCTCCCGGGCTGAACCTCTAACCCGCTTCTGTCGCATGTATTTAAAATCGCTTGAGATCCACGGCTTCAAGTCCTTCGCGGACAAGACGAAGTTCGAGTTCCACAAGGGTGTCACCGGGATCGTCGGGCCCAACGGCTGCGGCAAGTCGAACGTCGTCGACGCGATCCGCTGGGTGCTCGGCGAAACCTCCGCCAAGGCGTTGCGCGGCGGGGAAATGGCCGACGTCATCTTCAACGGCACCGAGCGCCGCAAGCCGCTCGGGATGGCCGAGGTGACGCTGACCATGGCCGACTGCGAGGAGTCGCTGAAAGTGGACTACAACGAGGTCTCCCTGACCCGCCGGGTCTTCCGCGACGGCAAGTCGGAGTACCGCATCAACGGCACGCTATGCCGGCTGAAGGACATCCACGACCTGCTGATGGACACCGGGATCGGCCGGACGGCCTATTCGATCATGGCCCAGGGCCAGATCGACCAGATCCTTTCCTCCAAGCCGGAGGAACGCCGGATGGTGTTCGAGGAAGCCGCGGGCATCACCAAGTACAAGCGCGAGAAGAAGGAAGCGCTGCGCAAGCTGGAGTTCACCGAGGCCAACCTGCTGCGCGTCTCGGACGTCATCGCCGAGCAGGAGCGGCGGATGAATTCCCTGAAGCGCCAGGTCGCCAAGGCCCGCCGCTACCAGGCACTGGCAGGCGACGTCCGGATCCTCGACACCCATCTCGGGCACAAGCGCTTCGTCGAGCTGTCGGCGGAATGCGACGAACTCCGCACCTCGATCCGCTCGCTGGAGGCGACGGAAGCCGAACTGGAGCGCCTGATGGAGCCGAAGGAGGAAGCGGTTGCCGACGCCCGCTTGGAAGCGCGCAATTTCGAAGGCGAACTCGCCGACCTCCGCCAGCAGCTCAACTCGCACCGCAACCAGCTTGCCGCGGCCCAGGGCCGGGTGGCCTTCAACGAGGAGCGCAAGGCCGAGCTGGAAGGCCGCATTTCGCAGAACCGCGAGGAAATCGAGACCACCCGCGAGAAGCTCGCCCAGCAGGAGTTCGACGTGGTCGCCGCCAACGAGGCGATGGAGCAGCTCGCCCGCCGGATCGCCGAGCAGGAAATCCAGCTCGCCGACCAGGAAGAGCGCACCCACATCGCCCGGGCGGACCGCGAGCAGATCGAGGCGCAGCTGCGCGAAGCCCGCGCCGAGGCGAACCGGGCGCAGACGATCATCGCTTCCACCCAGGCGAAGATCGAGAGCTCGCTGGCCCAGCTCGAGACCAGCCGCGAGCGCGCCCGCATGCTGGCCGACGAGGAGCAGCGGCTGAACCTTGAGATCGAGGAAGCCCACGCCCAGCGCGACGAGATTTCGAACCTGCTCGACGAGCACGCCGCCCGCACCACCGAGCTGGAAGAGACCTTCCAGAAGGCGGAACGGACCTACCAGCACACCCGCGGGGATCTCGACGCCGCCCGGGCCGCCGCCGCGGAAGCCCACAAGACGCTGACCCAGCGCTCGTCGCGGCTGCAGGTCGTGCGCCAGCTGGTGGCCAGCGGCGAAGGCTTTCAGAAGGGCACCCGCAAGGTGCTCGACGGGCTCGACGATCCCGAGCGCTTCAAGCCCGGCATCCACGGCGTGCTGGCCGGCTTCATCGAGGCCGACCGCTCCTGCGCCCGCGCCATCGAGACGGCGCTCGGCAGCCATCTCCAGGCGGTGTTGGTTTCGGACGAAAAGCTCGCCGACGCCTTGATCTCCCGCCTCACCGAGAAGCGCCTCGGCCAGGCGGCGATCCTGCCGGAGACCTTCGTCGGCCACTCCAACGGCACGCAGATGGAAGCGCTGCCGCAAGGGGCGGTGGCGTGGGCGCTCGACCGCGTGAAGTCCGATGCCCGGGTCTCGCGGGTCATCGAGCGCTTGCTCGAGAAGGTGCTGATCGTGCCGAATTTCGCGACCGCCCTGCGCCTGCGCGCCGACCTTCCCGATGTGACCATGGTCACCCAGGCGGGCGAGCTGCTCGGCGCGGAAGGCATCCTCCACGGCGGCGACGCCGGGGAAGGGAATGTCTCGGTGCTCGAGCTGCAGAACGAAGTGCGCGATCTGGAGACGGAAGTCGCCGCCCTGACCGAGGCCGAGGCGGCCGCGGTGCAGCGGGTGAAGGATCTCGAGGCCCGCATGAAGGAGCTGCAGGAGGAAGTCGAAAGCAGCCGCGAGCGCGTCCAGCGTCACAAGGTGGAGCTTTCCACCCTGCAGGGCCAGCTCACGCTGGCGGCCCGCGAGGTCGAAAGCGTCCAGACCAAGCTCGACAATGTCCGTTGGGAGCGCGGCGAACTGGAAAGCCGCGATCAGGCGGCGCACGACAGCCGCAGCGGCCTGGAGAGCGAGCTGGCAATGGCGCGCGAACGTCTCGAAGGCCACGAGGAAGACCAGCGGCGCCTGCAGTCGCAGGTGGAGGAATCCCAGCGCGACGAGGCCGAACTCAACCAGGCACTCAACGAGCTGAGGACTTCGCTGGCGGTCGAGCGGCAGGCCAAGCAGGCCGCGGAAGCCCAGCAGCAGCCGATGGAGGCGCGGCTGAGCGAGCTGCGTGAACTTTCCATCCGCCGCGAGACCGAGATCGACTCGTTCGTGCAGCGCATTGAAGCCGCCGCCGCGGAGAATGCCCGGCTGTCCGAGGAAGTCGAAACGCACCAGGCCGAGTCCGAGGATCTTGCCGTCGAGATCGAGTCCCGCGCCGGCCGTCGCAACGAATTGCTGGAAGCGATCGACAAGGCCGAGGCTGCCTTGGCCGAGGCCCGCCGTCATTACTCGAAGGCTTCCGAACAGCGTGGCCGCGAGGAGGTGGCGATCACCAAGATCGAGCTGCGGCTCGAGAACCTGGTGAACTCGATCCTCGAGCGGCACCAGGTCGAGCTGGCGAGCTTCGAACCGGATGCCCACGCGCTGCTTTCCTGCATCGCCTCGCAGAAGTCGCAGCAGTCGCGCGGCGGCCGCCAGACCCTGGTCGAAAACGAAGACTCCGAGGAAGAGGAGCAGCCGATCGTGGTGGTCGATGCCACCAAGGACGAGGACGAACTTCCGGTGCTTCCCGGCGAGATGACCGGCGAGCCCGACTGGAGCTTCGTGGAGGCCGTGGTGGGCGATCTCAAGCGCCGCCTCGACTCGATGGGGCCGGTCAATGTCGATGCCATCCAGGAATACGAAGAACTCGAGGAGCGCTTCAACGAGGTCCGCTCGAACTACGACGACCTGGTGAACTCCAAGGCGAACCTGATCGAGGTCATCGAGCGGATCAACGAGGAGACCGAGCGCCGCTTCTCGGAAACCTTCGCGCAGGTGAAACTGAACTTCCGCGACATGTTCAAGGAACTCTTCGGCGAACAGGGCAAGGCCGACCTGATGCTGGTGGACGAAAACGATCCGTTGGAGTCCGGCATCGAGGTGATCGCCAAGCCACCGGGAAAGAAGCTGCAGAGCATCTCGCTCCTTTCCGGTGGCGAGCGCTCGATGACCGCGGTGGCCCTGCTGTTCTCGATCTACATGATCAAGCCGAGCCCGTTCTGCGTGCTCGACGAACTCGACGCGCCGCTCGACGAGTCGAACATCAACCGTTTCGTCAAGGTGCTCGACCGCTTCATCGACAATTCGCAGTTCATCATCGTGACCCACTCCAAGCGGACCATGGCCCGCGCCGACGTGATGTATGGCGTCACCATGGAGGAGTTCGGCGTGTCGAAGCCGGTCGGCATGCGCCTGACCAACTCCGACGACGCCGCGAGCAAGGGCGAGGCGAAATCGGCCGCCCAGAAGGCGGCCTTGCGCTTGGACGCCTGACCAACAGTTCTTCCGACAGAAGAGGGATGGGGGACGGAGGGAAGACCCGGGTGGGTTTGCTTTCCGTCCCCCGATTTTTTGAATGGAGGCCCCGCCGGTCGTGGCAATGATGGGGGATGCCGCTGCGTCCGAACCTGATCCTCCTCGTGGCAGTGTTGCCGTGGATCGCTTGGTCGGCGTGGCAGCCCTACGACCGCACCACCTGGTGGCTGGAGACGGTGCCGGTGTTCATCGGCTTCATCGCGCTGGGGATGGCCGCACGGCGCGGCTGGCGGCTGTCGACCTTCCTGCTGGCCTTCATCGGGATCCACATGGTGATCCTGCTGGTGGGCGGCCACTACACTTATGCGCGGGTGCCGGCGGGGGATTGGGTGAAGGGGCTGCTCGGCACGGAGCGGAACCACTACGACCGGCTCGGGCACCTGTTCCAAGGTATCGTGCCGGCGATGCTGAGCCGTGAAATCTTCATCCGCAACGGCGTCTTCGCCCGGCGCGGCTGGCTGAATTTCACCGCGCTGTCGGTGACGCTGGCGTTCAGCGCTTGCTACGAGCTCATCGAATGGGCGGCGGCGTTGGTATCGGCGGAGGCGTCCGAATCGTTCCTCGGCACCCAGGGCGATCCATGGGACACGCAGACGGACATGTTCCTGGCCGGGATCGGGGGACTGGTTTCCCTGCTCGTCTTGCGGCCTTTCCACGACCGTTCGATGGCGGCCTTGGGAAAGTGATCATTCCTGTCATCGCATCGCGTGTTGCGAAATGTGGGAATTGCTCCATTCGTAAGCTGATCGTCTTATGAAAAAGCTAATCACAGCCCTTGCCGCGGGAGCGGCGCTCGTCTTCACCGCCACCGCCGAAACGGAGGAAGGCTTCACCTCGCTCTTCGACGGCAAAACCCTCGACGGCTGGAAGGTCGCCGGGAACAAGGAGGCCTTCCGCATCGAGGACGGCGCGATCCGTGCCCAGGGAGGCTGCTCCCATGCCTTCTACGTCGGCAAGGTGAACGACGCGAAGTTCGACAACTTCGAGCTGAGGATGGACGTGATGACCAAGGAGCACTCCAACGGCGGAATCTTCATCCACAGCGAGTGGCAGGACGAGGGCTGGCCGGGCAAGGGCTACGAGGTGCAGGTCAACAACACCCAGTCGGACTGGCGCAAGTCGGGAGGCCTCTATGCGGTGGTCGATAACAAGGAGCCCTTCGAGGACAACACCTGGATGAAGTACGTGATCCGCGTCGATGACGGCAAGATCACCATCAGCGTGAACGGCAAGGAACTGGTCGATTACACGCCGGAGGCGGACAAGAGCAAGCTGCAGAAGGGCGGCGGGGCGATCGCGCTGCAGGCCCACGATCCGGACAGCATCACCTTCTACAAGAACATCCGGATCAAGACCCTCGAGTAGTCAGCAGATCATCTTTTCACGCAACAATTGCGATTTCCGGACACGAAAACACCGGCCCTTCGTGAGAGGGGCCGGTGTTGTGTCGAGAGCCTGTCGCTTACGGGCGGGTGCCGTTTTGCGAAGTGGTGCCGTTGGTGACGGGAAAGGAGATGGCGGTTGGAACTGACATTGGTTTCGAGGTTTCAAAGGCAGGTTTTTCCTGCAGCTGATACCGAAACACTAGGGTCGGAAGGGGCTGTTCCGCAATACGATGACGGGAAGGTGCTTTGCGGTTTTGCGAAGGCGCCCGGGGCCTATTTTGAGTGCGATTTCCGGAACTCACCGGGGGTGATTCCGGTCTGCCGGCGGAACAAATGACTGAGCCGTTCGGCATGGCCGAAGCCCAATTGATCGGCGATGTGGGCCAGGGTGAAGTCGGTCTGGGTGAGGAAGCGCTGGATCGCTTCGACCAGTGTTTGGCTCAACCATTGGCGCGGGGTTTTTCCGGTGGCGACCTTCACCCGCTGTTCCAGCAGGCGCCGCGACACGTGGCAGTCGCGGGCGAGATCCTCGATGGTCAAGAGCCCCGGTTGCTGGCGCCGCAACAGCTCGAGGAATCGGCGGACGACGGGGTCCTCGATGGCGTCCAGGGCGGTCGATTGCCGCACGACCAGGCCCTTCGGCGGGACGAGGCGCTCGAGCTGGATTTCCTTCGGCCGCTTGCCCGCCATCATCTCGCCCAGCCAGGTAGCGGTCAGGAAGCCCATCCGGCCGATGTCGGGGTCGATGCTGGAAAGCGGGATGCGTGAGGTGCTGGAGAACACCGGATCATTGTCGACCCCCAGCACCGCGAGGTCTTCCGGGACGGAGATGCCCTGTTCGATGGCCGTCTGGACGGCCCGGAAGGCGACCTCATCCCAGGCGCAGAAGAGCGCGCAGGGCTTCGGCAGCGACGCGATGAAGGCTTCGTTGCCGCGATACATCGACTCGTAGGTCCGGTCCTTGCGCTCGGGGGTGTGGTGGCTCAAGGGCTTGTGCCCGCGGGCGGCGAGCGCCTCGGTGAAGCCGATCTCGCGCTCGAGCGAAACGTTGTGGTCGCTGTAGCCGAGGAAGGCGAAGTGGCGGTGGCCCTTGCCGATGAAGTGCTCCGCGGCCAGCCGGCCGACCGCGCGGTGATTGCTGTCGATGAACAGGTGCTCGCCCTTGTCGTCCGAAACCGTGGCTTGCAGGTCGATCACCGGGATGCCGCGCTTGGCCAGCTTCCTGGAAAAGCGTTGGTCGGGACTGGAGGTGATCACGCCGTCGCCCTCGAAGTCCTCGAGCCATTCCGGCTCGCCGGCGGTCTTGCCGCGGTATTCGAAATGGATCTGCCAGTCATGGAGCCGGCCGAAGCGGGCGATGCCCCGGATCAGGTTGCGACCGTATTCGGTGGAGGTTTCGATGATGACGGCAACGTGACGCACGATGGATTGATTTAGGCAGCTCCCGAGCGGGTGACTAGGAAATAGACCCATTCAGGGGGCCGGGGGAAATCCCGCCGGGCTATGGGGCCGGCACCGTGATGGTGGGGAGATCCATCCCCTCAAACTCCGGTGAATCCGGTGCGGCCAGTTCACGGGTCGCCGGATTCCAGCGGTAGGGAAGATTGTGGATCGGGTCGTTTTGGACCGGCTGGCCCTGCAAGATGGCGAAGGCAGCTTGGGTCAACCCGGATCCGTTCTGGGATCGCTCCAAGCCCCTGCTCCACGCCCTGGTGCCGACGAAGAGGGTATCGGTCAACTCGCGGCTTTCTCGGGAAAGGTGGCTGTTGTCCGGGAATCCGGGCGGCGACACGGTGGTCCAGTCGGCAGGGGAGGTGCTTTGGTAGTTCTCGATCACCTGGACAAAGCCGCCGGAGAAATGGTCGATCAGGGCCTCCGGATCGACCGGATACTTGGGGTCTTCGGTGTCGGTCAGCATGGGCAGGAGATACTGGCGGGCCGTGATGTGCCACTCGCCTTTCATGATGCGGGCGAACTCGGCCGGTGGTCGCACGCGGGCATCGACGACCTCTTCCCAAGCCCGGGCATCGAGTTGACCGGCGGGCAGCGCGGGCAGGATGTGGGACACGGTGAAATCCTCGACCTGGCGCTGAATCAGGATCTGAACGGTGACCGCGAGCAGCGAGGGCGTTTCCACATTCCCGAAATGCGCGGCGAGACCGGTCGCGGCCTTGACCGAGGAGAGGGCCCGGTCGACATCACCCTCTTCGGCCGCGAGGCGGGCATCCATCAGCAGCATCTCCGTAAGGCTCTTGCCAAGTCGGGCCGAAATGAAGCCATAGCGGTCGATATCGATGCCGTTGACCGATTGATCCGGCAGCGAGCCGATGGCGCGAACTTCCTCGAGCAGATCCTTTTCCCCGGCGAGCCAGGCTCTGATGGCCGCGGCGTCCCATGATGCTTTGTCATTGATGAACTCTGTCCACGATTTCGGCAGGCCGATATCCCGGTATCCAGGAGTTCCCGGGCGGCTCGGATCCGCATTGATGCGCTCGGAGAGCTCGAGCCATTTGAGGAAGCCGTTCTGCGCCGCCGGTACGTTTTTCATGGTAACGGCGAGCTCCGGGTAGCGTTCCAACACCCGCTGGAGCAGCGCTTCTGCGCGCTGGCGCAACTCCGCCGCCTTGGCCTTGTCCTTCGGGTCCTTCGACGCAAGCAACTCGAAGTAATGGCTGCCGAAGGTGGTCTTTTTGATTTTCCAGGGATTGTGCTCCCAGGTCATGAGTTCGTCGAAGCGTCCGCTGAACCAGTCGGACACGCGCCCGGAAGGGCGGCGCCGGGGTTCCGCGGATGAACTCGCGGCGACGGGATCGGGTCGGGGCGAGGTGAAATGGATCTCGCCCGGGGTCCGCGGCTTGCCGATGGCTTCCAATTCCGGGAGCACGCCGACGAAGAACAATCCGGCGAGCGAGCACAATACCAGCAGCCGGAGCAGGGCGGACTTCGTGACACGGTATTTCAGCATCACTGACTATCTAGTCAGTGCGCAGACCGTTCACAAGCCCGCAGTCGACTCAGTCCGCGGCCACGCCGAGGAAGTTCCCGAGCAGCCGGAGTCCGGCTTGCTGGCTCTTTTCCGGGTGGAACTGGGTGGCGAGGATCGCGCCGGAATGGATGGCGCTGGCGAAGGTCTCGCCGTAGGCGGTTTCCATGGCGACGATCGAGCGGTCCGCCGGCTCCGGGAAGTAGGAGTGGACGAAATAGAAGTACGGGGATTTGCCGAGTTTCGCCCAGATCGGTTCCCCGGGGTGGACCGGCACGGCGGCATTCCATCCCATGTGAGGAACCTTGCGGCCGTCCTCGGTGAAGCGCCGGACCTTGCCCGCAAAGATGCCGAGGCCGGGGACCCCGGGAGTCTCCTCGCTTTCGCTGAAGAGGATCTGGTAGCCGAGGCAGATGCCGAAGTAGGGCTTGCCGGCGGCCACCCAGTCGCGGATCGGTCCGGTCAGCCCGCGCTTCTCCAGCTCGCCCATGCAGTCGCCGAAAGAGCCGACGCCGGGCAGGATCAGGTGGGTCAGCCCGTCCATTTCCGCCGGACTGGCGACGAGCCGCGGTTCGATGCCGAGGGCGTGGACGGCATTGGCGACGCTGCGCAGGTTGCCGGCGCCGTAGTCGATGATTCCGATGGTCATGCCGCCTTGTTAGAGGGCTTCCTTGGTGCTGGGGATGCCTTTGACGCGGGGGTCGTTTTCGCAGGCTTCGCGCAGTGCGCGGGCCAGTCCCTTGAAGATGGCTTCGGCAATGTGGTGACCGTCGCGGCCGTAGATGAGCTCGACGTGGATGTTCGCCCGCAGGTTGGACGCGAGGGCACGGCAGAATTCCTCCACCAGGGTGAAGGGGAAATTCGGCGCCGACGGGGTTCCCGGGGCGGCCCGGAATTCGAGGTGGGGCCGGTTGCTCAGGTCAACCACGACACGGGCCAGGGTCTCGTCCATCGGCAGGTAGCAGCAGCCGTAGCGGCGGATGCCGGACTTGTCGCCGAGGGCTTCCTTCATCGCCTCTCCCAGGGTGATGCCGGTGTCCTCGACGGTGTGGTGGAAGTCCACCTCCAGGTCGCCGTCGGCTTCGAGCTTCAGGTCGAACAGCCCGTGCCGCGCGAACAGCGTGAGCATGTGATCGAAGAAACCGATGCCGGTATTGATGGTCGAGGAGCCCTCGCCATCGAGATCGATGGAGAGGTCGATGCGGGTTTCCGCGGTCTTGCGGTTCCGGGAAGAGGTGCGCGCTGGCATGGGAACGTCGTCGGTGGGGAAATCAGGGCGTCGGGAACTCCGGGGCGGCCTTGGCAAGGAGATCGAGGTAGGCCTGCGGCATGCTGGCGGAGCGGGCCTTGGAGAGGGCGGTGTCGACTTCCTGCTTGGTGACCTCGGGCTTGGTGATCTCGGCGTAGGCGGTCTCGTAGGCCTCCTCGGTCTTGGGGAAGTTGTCGGTGTTGATGGAACCGAGGCGGCGGATTTCGGATTCGAGCTTCCGCTTGGTCTCTTCCAGCGGCTGCTTCTGGTAGGCGTCCACCGACACCCACTTTTCCCCGTCGGCCTTCTCCCGGGCCAGTCGCGCGGTGTAGGCGTTCTCGACTTCGGCGATCGCCTGCTCGCTGCGGGTGCGGTCACCCACGGCCATGCCGGCGAGGTTGGCGGCGCGTTCCTTCACCCGCGCGTCGTAGCCGGCGAGGGTCGAGGTGACCGAGCCGAGGTAGCTCTTCATCACGGTGAGGATCTTCGGGATGGTGCTGACGTAGGCGGAGCTGCCCTGGTATTCCTTCTCGAGCTTCGTCCAGGCGCGCAGCGCGGTGAGCACGTCGCCGGCCGCGGCGGCGGTTTCGATCTCGGTGGCGAGGATCTTGGCGTCGAGCGCGTAGGCATTGGGCGCGCGTTCTTCGGCCGAGATGATCTTGCCGTTGAACTTGACCCCGCCGGTCGAGACCGCGGCGCGTTCGTTCTCGAGGGTATCGAGGATCTTGCGGGCGTCGGTGTTCTTCGGGCTCTTGGGGAACTTCTTGAGGAATGCTTTCACCTTGCGGCTGCGCGAGGCGTATTCGGCATCGTTCAGCAGGTCGGGCGTGGGGACGAGCTTGGCGATCTCCTCGAAGGCGGTCTCATCCTTCTTTTCGGCGATCTGCTTGACCACGTCGGCCTTGGGGACCCGGCGTTCGTCGCGGATCGACTTGGTCACCTGCACCTCGAGGATGTAGTCGGCGCCGTCCTCGCGCAGGATGGTTCCTTCCAGCTTGGTGCCGTCCTTGAGCTCGAAGGTATCGGCCGAGGCGCCGGCAATGGCGAAGAGAGGCAGGAGACGGAAAAGGAAGTGGGCTTTCATTGCGGGGAGACAATCCGACGGAAGGGCGCCGAGGCGAGCGGAAAATCCGCTCAAGGTTGGGCGGGGAACACGATCTTGGGGAGATCGCCGGGATCCTGGATGACCATGACGCTGCCATCCGGACGCCGCGCAGAGACAGCATTGGCGGTTCCAATGCGGCGGGCAATGCGGTCGAGCGGGAGGCGGGTCACGGCATCGCGCCATTCGGCGGAGGCATCGGCCGGCAGCTCAAGGATCACGCGCGAACGGGCGAAGGCGGTGGCGAGGATCGAATCGGTGCAAATCACCGGGAAGATCCCCATCGGCGGCAGGGACGTCATCCACGGCGCGATGGCGGGCGGCGGCGGTTGGCCGAGGGAATCGAGTCGCGCGAGGTTCATCCGCATGATCCCTGCGGTCGAGTCGTCGAAGAGCATGACCCGGTCCTCGATCGGCATCTGCAACGGCGTGACGGCCGGCCGTGCCTCGACCAGCTTGCCATCGTCGGTGACGAAGTTTTCCGCGACGGTGGTCGCGAGGTCGCCGGCCCAGATCCGCCAGTTCTCGTCGAGGGTGATTTCGGCGAGGTCCAGCGCCGCCTGGATGGCGAGGGCGTAGGTGAAGGCGCGTGCGTCACAGGTTTCCGCCGGGAGCGGAGGGTTCTGTTCGACCAGCAGGTTGCCCTTGGCAAAGGTCTCGCGGCAGCGTCCGGCGAGGGCGACGGCCTTGTCCCTGAAGGTGGAATCGCCGGTCGCGGTGAAGACCGCGGCGTAGGCCGAGATCATGCGGAAACTGGGGGCGGCCAGCGCGGCGCTGGCAGGGGAGGATGCCGTTTGGCGGGCCTGCCGGGCGGCGAGAAGCTTGAGGCGGCCGGACTCCAGGATACCGGCGGCATCTGCGGGATCGATGCCGACACTGACGGCGGCTTCGCGCAGGCCGGTGCGGAAGCCCAGGGAGTTCAGCCGGAAAAAGTCGCCGCCGGCATCGGTCAGGTTGCCGAGGGCCTTGAGATCGCAGCAAGCGGTCCAGAGCTCGGTTTCCTTCGGGGTGAGAATGCTTTCAATCTGTTCGAGCGTCCACAGCCCGTCGTTGGGGGTGTCCGGCTGCGGCTGGCGCTGGTTTGCAAACAAGCCGTCCTGGACCGCGAACTGTTCCTCGGCGAAGCGCACCGCACCGACGGCCGCATCCAGCGCGCCGGGTTCGGCGGTGGCGGCATGCAGGGTGACAAAGGCCCGGGCGGCCCGGGCCTGGGTCATGCAATTGCGGTTGGTGGTCGGCAGGTTCCAGGATTTGCCGCGGCGGCTGGCGTAAATGCCGCCGTCGAGAGGATCGACCATGGCGCTCTTGAGCACGTTGTCGGCGAAGGCGGCGACGGCTTTGCCGCTGCGGGTGGCGACATCGCGCGGCATTTCCGGATCGAGCGAGGCGGAGGCGAGGCACTGGAGGATCCCGATCGGCAGCAAGCCGCCGGTGCCGGACAGGGTACCGATGTCGGCGTCGTAGAGGCTGACAAGCTGGCGGGCGGAGGAGGTGAGGAATTCCGACCGCACTGCCGCGTCGGGCGGCGAGGTATCCGGCCGCGGCAGGCGGGCAAGCCGGTTGGCGTGATCCTTGGTGCTGTTTCTTTCGACGTATTCGGGATCCTCCTGCCACATCCGCGCGACGACATCGATGGACGCGGTAAAAACGTCGTCGATGGTTTCTTCGGAGCGGTAATGGATCGGCCGCCAGGCGACCTCGTTGCCCGTAGGCGAGAGGACCAGAAGGAAGGGGAATCCCACCGGAAGCTTGAGTTCCTGGCTGAGCAATCCGGCGGCGAGGCCGGCCTCGCGCGCCAAATCGAGATCGACCAGCACGGGGACGAACTCGTCGTTGAGACGGGCGACCAAGGCGCTGTTCCGGTCGATGGCGTCGAGCGAATCGACACAGCCGGGGTAGGTGGCGGAACCGATGAAGGCGACCACCAGCCGGTTGGCCTTGCTCGCCCGGGTCAGCACGGCCGGGTCCCAGTGCTGCCAGTGGACCGGGGAGTCCGCGCGCGAGGCGAGCAGGCCCTGGGGCGCGCCGGCTTGCATGCGGTTTTCGAGGAGCCGCGGATCAACGACCGGAACCTTGCCGGCCTTGACTGCAGTTGCCTCATGGTCGCGGCAGGACGGATTGACGAGGAGGGCGGCGAGAAGGAGGACGCGGTGGCCGGATCTGAACATGATGGGGAACATCACCCGGGGGGCGACGGAAGCACCTTGCAGAAAAGGCTTTCGTGCTTACAAGCCGAAGCTACGCTGCGGCAGCGATTTCCCGGAGCATACCAGCGTGATCAGTATAGCGGTTTCCAGTCAGAAAGGTGGGGTGGGCAAGACCACCGTCTCGATCAATTTGGCACATGCATTCGCGCGGGCGGGCTTGCGCACCTTGCTGGTGGACGCCGATCCCCAGGGGTCGGTGGGCCTTTCCCTGACCCGGCAGTCGCGGATGCTTTCGGGTTTTTACGACTACCTGGCGGATCCCGGGATTCCCCTCGAACGGCTGCTGGTGCCGACACGATTGGAAACGTTCACGCTGGTGGCCGCCGGCCAGGCCAGCGATTACGAGGTCGGCGGGGCCCCGACCGGCGCCCACCTCGCGCGGGTGCGGGGTTTTGTCCGCGCGGTCGAGGCGAGGGGCTTTGACGTTTGCCTGATCGACTCGCCGGCGGGCTTGTTCGGGCTGACTGCCGATATTATCGCGTCCTGCGACGCGGTGCTGGTGCCGCAGCAGGCGGAGCCCCTCGGCATCCGCTCGGTGCCGAAGATGCTCGAAGGGTTGAACCGCCTGCGGGTGATCCATCCTCGGCTGATGGTGCTCGGGGTCCTGATGACAATGTTGCAGCAGGAAATGGCGGAAAGCCGCGAGTCGGTTGCCGCCCTCCGGCAGTTGTTGCCGGGCGACCTGGTCTTGCGGACGATGATTCCCCGCGACGGGTTGTTCGTGAAAGCCAGTGCCCGCGGCCTGCCGGTCGGGGTGCTGGAGGAGGGGGAGGGAGCCCTTGCGGTTTTTGACGCGCTGCGTGCCGAGTTGGAAATGAAACTTGAACGATCCGGAGCGCCGCTCCCCTCCCGTCGAGATGGATCCGCTTGAACCATGGATTGATGCCTCGGCCGCCCGCCGCCTGGCGGAGCGCTTGCTGGCGAATGCCGAGGAGACCGAGGTGAAGGCCACCCCGGATACCGGTTTTGGCACCGAATTCGTCGGCTTTGCCGATGACCGGGCGGAGCCCGCACCTGAGGCTGCCGCCCCGGTGGAAGAGGTGCCGGCAAGGGTGTTCGAAGCGGCCCCGGTTCCGGAGGTCTCACCGCCGCCGGCGGCGGAAGCTCCCGTGGCAGCACCCGCCCCGCCGGGACGGGGTCCACTGCTGGACCGCTTGGCCCGCTTCCGGGAAGCTCTGATCCGCCACACCGGGGCGCAGGGTGTTTTCATCCTCGATCGCGAGGGCAAGCCGGTCATGGAAGATCCGGCGTTCGGCAAGCTCCACTTCCTCGCCCGCAGCCTGGCTCAGGCTTATCGCCCGGTGTCGGGGCAGGCGGGGAATGTCCACGTGAAGATCGGCGCCAACGCGGTGCTGGAAGTGGTGCCGGTGGAAACGGCGTTCGGTTGCCTGGTGCTCGGCGCCGTGGTGCCGCGGCCGCTCGCCGCGTCGGTCGTCGGCGAGATCTCCCAGGCCCTCAGCCAGGCGGCGACCCCGCGGGAAAGCGCGACCTAACGGGTCCTACGGTTCTGGATGGTCAGGACCAGGGAGGTGGCGAGTCCGGAACCGAGGATAACCAGCACGAGAATCCCTCCGTCGTAGTCGACCGTGTCGATCCAATCGTCGCCGAACGGCTTTTTCAATCCGAGGAAGATGTGCCGCGGCTTGTCCTTGTTGCGGTAGTCGACCCGGAAGGTCTCCGCCTCGCGGATGAGCAGGTCGATCCGGTTGTTGACGAAGAACTCCGAGATGGGCCGCGCTTCCGGATCCTTGCTTTGCACCTTGATCGACTCGACTTGCAGCCGCGTGCCGCCGCGGGCGAGGGTTGTGATCCGCTCGGCCAGACGACTGGCATCTTCGGGATCGGTGGCCTGGGCGGCGCCCAGTTTGACCAATGAGATCAGCATCAGTTGCAGGCGCTCCGCCACCGCGGGTTCGAGGGTGGTGGAAATCTCCTTGAAGCCGTCGACCCGGCGCTGGATGCGGATGCGTTCGAGTTCGTAGGGATTGCGGGTTGCCTGGGTCACGACCATGCCCTCAAAGGCGTGCCTCAAGGGCATGAAGCGGGACGGGTAGGGGGTGCCACCGCGCTCGCGCTCGATCCCACTGTTTTCAAAAAGCCCCCGGTTCATTTCGCGGAACGGGACCAGCGCGCCCGCCAGCAGCATCTGCGGCACCAGAAGCAGGGGCACCGCGGTCAGGGCGGCCCGCTCGGTTCTGACCAGAGACGAGACCAGCAGGGCCAAGCCGGTGCCGGTCACCGCGGTGACGGTCATCCACAGCCACTGCTCTGTCACCGTGCCGCGGATATCGAGCAGGTAGTGGCCGATCGCGGTGTAGGCCAGGCATTGGCCGGCAGCGACCAGTCCGAGCGCGCAGAACTTCGCGGTGACGTAGAGCAGGGGATTCGCCCGGCAATTGCGCTCGCGGCGGAGGATGGGGCGGTCGCGCAGGATCTCCGTCGCCGAGTTGGTGAGACCGAGGAACATGGCCACCGTGGCGGAAAGGAAGAGATAGGCGGGAAGATGCAGGGCGGTGGGGAATTCGTAGGCTCCCTCCGGAGACGAGCGAAGTGTCACGCCGATCAACATGGCGAGCAGCGGTGCCTCGAGCAGCGTCGAGTACATCGTGCCGCGGTTCCGCACCTTGGAATAGAGCGAGCGCTGGAACTGGGTGAAAAAGACCGCGAGGTTTCGTTTCGCCCCGCGCATCCATCCGGTCGGGCGATGCACAGCGGGCGTCGGGGTGGTGGCCAGGCGTTCGATCCTCGACGGTGGGGCGACCTCGCCCAGCGATTTGACCAAGGCCTGGCTCTCGAAGCGCTCCTGCCAGAAGTTGGGCGGGAAGCGCCGGGCCGCCGAGGGATTTTGGCCGCCGCCGATCTGGGCGAGCGGGGTTTCCAGCACATCGAAGACGAAGTCGGCGCCAAGCGGCACGTTCTCGGAGACGGCCGGATGAGAGATGCCCAGCTCATGCGAGGTCTCCCGGAAATAGGCGATCATCGCCGCCGGCGACCCGAAGAAGGCGACCCGGCCGCCGTTGTCCAGAAGCAAGGCCTTGTCGAAGAGGTTGAGCACCGAGGCGCCGGGGCGATGGAGCGACGCGATGACGATCTTGTCGCGGGCGAGCGATCGGAGGGTTTCCGCGACGTGCTCGGAGTCCTTGGAGGACAACCCGGAGATCGGTTCGTCGAACAAGAACACTTCCGCGGCGCTGCCAAGGTCGAGGCCGAGGTTGAGGCGGCTGCGCTCGCCGCCGCTGAGGGTCTTTTCCCCGGGAGAACCGACCCGCCGGCGGGAAATCGCCTGCAGACCGAGCTCCGCCATGATGGCATCGGCCCGCCGGGCCACTTCCTGGGACGAAAGGAAGGGGCGACGGATGGTCGTCGCGTGACGCAAGTGCTCGCGGACCGTGAGCTGTGGGTTGAGCGCCTCCTCCTGGGGCATGTAGGCGATGAAGCGGATCAACTCCATCCGGTTCTGGTAGAAGGAGGAATCGTTCAGCCGAACCCGGCCGCGGGTGGGGGCGAGTTGGCCGGCTAATACCGACAGCAGCGTGCTCTTGCCGCTGCCACTGGGCCCGATGATACAGAGCATTTCGCCGCGGCCGACGTCGAAGCTCACGTTGTCGAGCGCCCGCGTTCCGGGAACAAATTCGTGGATCAGGTCCTGCGCCCGCAGCGATTCGATGAGATTCCGCTCCTCGTCGATGATGCCCTCGCTCAAGCGGCAGCGCAGGGCCTGGGTGGTCGACAACCGGATGATCGAGCCATCGCGAAGCGGCGCGGAGGATTTCACCGGGATGCCATCGACCGTGACCGCTCCCTCGGCCTCGCGCACGTAGAGGTCACCGGTCCGGCGTTCGAGATCGAAGCGCACCCGAAGTACCACCCGCGGCGCGAGTTCGGGTGCCAGCAGAAGGTCTCCGCGCTCGAGGACCGAGGGGTCGTTGGAGACGCGGAAGTCGCGCTGGTCCGCCTCGAGCCGGAAGCGCCCCCCGGCTTCTGCGCGCCGTCTGCGCAGGGCGTCGAGGGTGGTGGAGAATCCGGCGGGATCACTGAGCCGTTCATGGTGGGAGCAAAGGACCGGCTTCCCCGGCTTGAGGGCGCCCAAACCGTCGATGACGAGGTCGGTGGGGCGCAGCGCTTCGACTTCCGCCTTCAGGCCGAAGCGGATTCTCACCGCACTTTGCCTGCTCCTTGCGCGCTCGCTCGACAGGCCGTCTTCGGTGGAAGCGAGGAAGATCGCCGGGCTTTTGCCGGTGAGCTTGACGTTGAGGAAGAAGATCAGGTCCTCGCAGGTCAGCGTCCAGCCGGGCATCACGATCTGCTGGCGCTCCCTCATGCGGAGGAAGGCCCCGCTTTCCAGCGACCGGCCCCGCACCCAGAGCGGCTGGTCGCCGGTGTTCCGGACCAGCACCAGGTCGGAGGCCCGGTAAACCCTGAATGCATGGCCGTCCGCCTGGTCGGGCAATTGGATGTCAGCGAGTTCGCCACGACCGAAGATCACCCGCTCGAAGCCGGGTTGCTCGTCGGGATTCTCCGCTCCCATCTCCGAAAGGATCTGACGGGCGTGGTCCGGGCGGCCGAGGCGGCGCAGGAATACCTCGAACGAGGTTCGTCCACTGCCCGATCTGCCAACCGCATCGACGAGCGTGAAAAGCTGCAAACCGACGGCCATTTTCTGGGTGTCGTCCAGCAGTTCACGGAGATCCAGCGCGGTGCGGGCAAGCGGCTTTTGGTCCCTTACCGCCCGTTGGACCCGGCGCGCCAGCCAGCTGTGATCGGCTTCAGGAAAGGCATTGCGCAGCAAATCGAGGATTTGATCCGCCTCGTCGGGATCCAGGCGGCCGTCGATCGTCGCGAAGCCCGCGAAGGCGTCGACCATCAGTCCGAGGACCCGGGAACTCGAGGCCCCGGCCTGCAATCTCCTCCGCCACCATGACCCGAGGTTGCTCCCCGTCCCCGCGCGGGGCTCCGGAACCTCGTCGGGTACGGTATCTCGATCCATCCGGCCCATGCATGGCAAAGGCGGGCTTGACCCGCAAGAGTGTCGGAAAAAATTGGGTTTTCTTTCGGAAATGCAGAGTTACCCTGCGCCGCCTTTTGCGTGGCTCGTTTCTCGTGCTACGATCTTCGCGAGCACCGGCAGCAGCCGCTTCAACCACCCATCATGTCAGAATCGCCTCAACACCGCCCGCCGCAGGGCCAAGGCTCACGCGGGCCTAACGATCCCCCCGGTTTCAACTGGCGTCTCGCCATTCTGCTCGGCGCGGCATTCCTCATCCTCGGCCTCGCGGTCTTCAATCCCGGAATGACTTCCACGCCGAAGACCATCACCTTCGCGCAGTTCAAGACGTACTGGGATCAAGGACGGATCAAGACCGACGACCCGAAGTATCCGCTCAAGGTCACCAATGGTGACAGCGCTTACAACGCGGTGATCAATGGCTACATTTCCCAGGAACCGGCCCGTGGTCCGGGGGAAGAGGCGGGAACGAAGAAGGATTTCAAGGTTCAACTGCGGATCGACGAATTGACCGGAATTCTCGGCGAGTCGGTGGTCTACCAGGTGAAGCACGAGGATGCCCCCGCCACCCCGGCCGACGTGATCACGCTTTCGCCGGCCGGTTTCCGCCGCGCGGCCGCGCTCGGTGAGATCAAGCCGATCGACGACAACACCCCGCTGACCGTTTATTCGACCGACGGCGAGAACGGGGTGGTCGTGGGCGTGCGCGAGATCGAGCCAGCCAAGTCGGCCGCGACCGACAAGGATGGCAAAC
The DNA here is from genome assembly GCF_014904755.1 of Neoluteolibacter marinus. Lineage (GTDB taxonomy): Bacteria > Verrucomicrobiota > Verrucomicrobiia > Verrucomicrobiales > Akkermansiaceae > Haloferula > Haloferula marina. The sequence continues at coordinate 2,362 of NZ_JACZFQ010000097.1, read as the reverse complement.
CGGTCGAGCCGACCTACTTCGAAGTCACCGCCCCGCTGATGATGCTGGGCGACGACGTGGGTGCGCTGCTCAAGGAAACCGGCACCTTCAAGCCGAACAACGATTTCCTGCGCAGTGCGATCTTTACGTTCCTTCCGGTTCTGCTGATCGTGCTGTTGTTGTTCTTCCTGTTCCGCCAGCAGATGAAGGCGGCCGGCAGGGGGGCCATGTCGTTCGGAAAGTCGAAGGCGAGGCTGCTGACGCGTGATCACAACAAGGTCACGTTCAAAGACGTGGCGGGTATTCAGGAAGCAAAGGAAGAGCTGTGGGAGATCGTTGATTTCCTGCGCGACCCCCGGAAATTCCAGAAACTCGGTGGATCGATTCCCAAGGGTGTCCTGATGGTTGGCGCGCCTGGTACTGGCAAGACCTTGCTCGCGCGAGCGATTGCCGGCGAGGCTGACGTGCCGTTCTTCTCGATCTCCGGTTCCGACTTTGTCGAAATGTTTGTCGGGGTAGGAGCTTCGCGTGTCCGCGACATGTTCGAGCAGGGGAAAAAGCATGCCCCTTGCTTGATCTTCATCGATGAGATCGACGCCGTGGGCCGCCATCGCGGTCATGGCATGGGCGGTGGGCATGATGAGCGCGAGCAGACGCTCAACCAGTTGCTGGTCGAGATGGACGGTTTCGACACCCAGGAAGGGGTGATCATCATCGCCGCCACCAACCGTCCTGACGTGCTGGATCCCGCGCTTCTGCGGCCCGGCCGCTTTGACCGGCAGGTCACCGTCTCGCTTCCCGACGTCAACGGCCGCGAGGAAATCCTCCGCGTCCACGTCAAGAAGATCAAGCTGGCACCTGGAACCGACCTTGCGGTCATCGCCCGCGGAACGCCGGGCTTCTCCGGAGCCGAGCTCGCGAATCTCATCAACGAGGCTGCCCTGTTGGCCGCACGCCGGGGCTTGACCGCGGTCACTTTGGCGGAAATGGAAGAGGCTCGCGACAAGGTCCGTTGGGGGCGCGAACGGCGCAGCTTGGCGATGTCTGACAAGGAGCGCATTGGCACCGCGTGGCACGAGGCGGGACATGCCTATTTGAACATGGTCCTCCCGCACACCCATCCGCTGCACAAGGTCACGATCATCCCGCGGGGACCCTACCTCGGTGCGACGATGTATTTGCCGGATGGCGACAAGTATTCCATTCAGCGGAAGGAAGCCTTGGCCAACCTGGTGGTCACGATGGGTGGGCGCATCGCGGAAGCCTTTGTCACCGACGATGTCTCGAATGGTGCTTCCGGCGATATCCGGCAAGCCACCTCGCTCGCCCGCAACATGGTGTGCGAATGGGGGATGAGCGAGAAGCTGGGAATGATTGAGTACGGCGACGGTGAGGGTCCGGTTTTCCTGGCCAGGGAGATGTCGAAGAGCCGCAACTACTCCGAAGACACCGCCCGTTTGATCGACGTGGAGATCAAGCGCTTCATCGATGATGCGTACCAGGAGGCGACCGACTTGCTCACCAAGAACAAGGATACGGTCGAGCTGATTGCGAAGGCGCTACTCGAGTATGAAACGCTCGATGCGGCCCATGTGAGGGACATCATCGATCACGGCGAGATGCGGAATCCTCCCAGCGCTCCGAAGCCTCCTCCCGTGCCGGAGGAGGTGAAGAAGAAGGCTGCTGCCAAGGCGGCTGGAGAGGACAAGCCGGATGACGACGGTCCCCTTGCCGGAGACGTCGTGGGCGCTCCTGCCTGAGGCATTCGAATCTATACAAGCGCGGCACGAGGTGTTCAGAGCCTCTGCCGCGCTTTTTTTTGTTCCGGCGCTGAGCGCCCTGCTCAGTGTGCGGTCAGACCTACTGCGGATTGTGGTTGTCGAGGAGCCTTGAGCCTATTCTGCTGCGACCTCGCTGGGGCAAGATGGAATTCGAAGCCAGGCGAGGTAGATTCTGGCGAAGCCGGTGCTAACTTCTTTGGCCGATCCGTTTGGTCGTTGCTTGGAAGTAGGGTGGATTTCGACGTAGGCTCGGAGCAACTTCCCAGAACTCATACGAGGTCCATGCTGAAGGAGGGGGAATAAGTCTGTCTTTGATTGGAGACGCCATAGGATGGCCGTATATCGCGCCTACTCCCTACTCGAGCTGCTGCGTTCCTGAAGTTCAGGAAGGCTTCAGGAGGCGCCCTTCTTGAGTCGGCCCGCGATCCCAAGGGCTGCCCTTGATCAACTTGGCAATGACCACGAGGTGGAAATCCGCTGCACGATGAGTGGAAACGGAAGAAAAATGCGCCCTCATCGGGGCTGGTGGTGGTCTTCAATTCGTCCCGCGGGGACTACTAGGCCTGTAGTATTACGGTGGATCGAAGGATTGCCGTGAAAAT
>NZ_JACZFQ010000096.1 GCF_014904755.1 Neoluteolibacter marinus | reverse complement strand
AGAGACGAGAGTCGATCGCGACCCCGAGAGGGTCCGATCGGCTTTTTAGTCCCCTCGAAAGAAGATCTTTCACAAGCATGGCCCGGCCCAAGGGACGGCTTCGACGCTCCGCAGCAATGCTGCTTTAGCGAGAACCGTGCCAGAAAAGCCGGGTGAAGAGGAAAAGGCTAAATTGTGTGCTGCGTGCCGAAGAATGGTGCGCAGCGTTCGGAGGAAGCCCTTCGGGGTGGAATTCGGACGGTCAATTTTGTTCGTGATCTTCGGATCACGGCATACGTTTTTTACGGAGAGTTTGATTCTGGCTCAGAACGAACGCTGGCGGCGTGTTTAAGACATGCAAGTCGAACGGGGGATATCCGGAGTTTACTTTGGGTGTCTCCAGTGGCGCACGGGTGCGTAACACGTGAGTTACATGCCCTGCAGTGGGGAATAGCCCGCCGAAAGGCGGATTAATACCCCATGGT
>NZ_JACZFQ010000272.1 GCF_014904755.1 Neoluteolibacter marinus | reverse complement strand
GTCGCTGTCGCCGCAGGAACTGCAACTCCTCCGCCATCCACTCGTGCCAGAAAGCGATGGTTTGCTCGGTGTCCCCGTTGACCCCCTCCGCGATGTCGCGAGCGATGCCGCGTTCCTCGGCTGCGGCGAAGTCGGACTGCACCCACACCGTGACATCAATGAGGTCTTCCAGCTCTCGTTGGCTGGCTCCTACACCTTCGACGACAACTAAATCCAGGTCGGAGGAGATATCGATCGTCCCGTCCCGTCCGTGGAGTGCCCAGGCAGGCGGGCGGAAGGAGACGTCTTCCCCGCGG
>NZ_JACZFQ010000271.1 GCF_014904755.1 Neoluteolibacter marinus | reverse complement strand
CAAGGGTTGTAAGAGGTGGTCAGCCAGAAGATGGCCCCACGCGAAGTAGGGCTCGTACCAGGCGACGTCATCTGTGTGGATGATCGCTGAACGGGGCACCTGCTGGCAGAGCCGCTTAGCTAACGTTGACTTGCCGGACGCGCCGCGGCCGTCTACAGCCACGATTCGCGGCCGCTCAGCCGGCGTTCCCGCTGCCCGGAACAACAGGTGAACGAGGTCGGCCTGAGTCATGGCGCTCCAAGGGCCAGCAGCAGGCTCCTCAGGGGGCAACTTCATAGACATGGACTCAGCATGCAC
>NZ_JACZFQ010000270.1 GCF_014904755.1 Neoluteolibacter marinus | reverse complement strand
CACCAGATCGCGGCCGAAGGAGGATTCCTGCCGCCACGGCACGGCGGTTCCGTCGTCGCCGGCGCTCACGAGGCATCCACCTGGCAGCGGCCCACGATCTTCCCGTCGAGTTTCACATAACCGCGCACCTGCGCACCCGGCGGAATATCCGGGAACACCGCCGAGGATCTCTGCGAGTAGGACGTCGACGCGATTCTTGTGCCCTTGTCGAAGATTTGGAAGCAGATCTTCCCGGTGCCGACCCGCAGCCTGTCGAAGTTGCTGGTCACGGCCGTCCTGGTGCCGTCTC
>NZ_JACZFQ010000269.1 GCF_014904755.1 Neoluteolibacter marinus | reverse complement strand
GCACCGGGTCGAAGGACAGCGATCTTGAGGAGACATCCTCCTCAATGCTCAGGAGGTCGCTCACCGCCGCCAGGTGCCTGGCGCTGAGGGCCTCGGTGATGTGGAAGTCCTTCCGGTGCGACGACAGGTTCTGTCCCCATCGCATGTAGACGAAGCTCGGGGCATTGGCATGCACCGGGCGCAGCTGCTGGCCTCGGCCGGTCGCGGACTTCGCCTGCACGGCCGTCATCAGCTCGGGGGCGGACCAGGGTGACAGATTGCCGGGATCCACACGCTGCGGATCCCGGATCACG
>NZ_JACZFQ010000268.1 GCF_014904755.1 Neoluteolibacter marinus | reverse complement strand
GAACAGCGAGACCTCGGGGCCGTCCAGGAACTGCTCGATCACCACGGTCGAGCCCGCCTCGAGGCAGGCCAGCGCGTGGGCCGCGGCCGCCTGGCGGTCCTCGGTCACCACGACGCCCTTGCCCGCGGCCAGGCCGTCGTCCTTGACCACGTGCGGAGCGCCGAACGCGTCGAGGGCGTCCTGGACCTGCTGCTCGGTCGTGCAGGTCCGGGCCTGGGCCGTGGGCA
>NZ_JACZFQ010000267.1 GCF_014904755.1 Neoluteolibacter marinus | reverse complement strand
CCCGGCGTTGCCGGGGGCTGCGTGCACCTCCCTCACGGCCGGATCTCGCAGGAGGGTGCGGACGATGGCGTGCTCTCGACCGCCTGAGCCGATGACCAGAATCTTCACGGGGCCAGCCTAGTGCCCACCCGGGACCGGGTGCGCGGGCCCGCCCATGCCCGATACTGGGGCCATGACGATGCAGAATCCGAGTCCCGACGAGACCTTCGCCGCCTCCTCCGCCGTGGAGATCGCCCGCCTGCGGCGCAGCGGCTTCGTGGAGACCCGCCATATC
>NZ_JACZFQ010000266.1 GCF_014904755.1 Neoluteolibacter marinus | reverse complement strand
TTCGTTGACCTTAGTGGTGATAAACCAACCAGCTTGATAGATGTTGTCACCCATGAACCGGCGCACCATTTCTTGGTAGCGCTGGTTGTAAGACTGGCCCTCAAAAACCGGGTCCACGGGGAAAAGTGCTGGCACGCGTCGGTTGACCTGTTCGGTCTCTTTGTCCTCGCGCAGGACGAAGACGTAGCCGAGCCACGGGGGAACGTCCCCGTATGAGGTGTTCTTCCTTTGTGCTGCCCAGGTATCGGTGCCACTGCCGAGGGCTTCTTCGAAGCGGTTGTTGAAGTTCTTTCCTACGCTGCCGACCTGGCTCTTGAACTCCAAAGCCGCCACCAGGGCTCCCTTGTAGCGGACGGCCATGTCCCACTTCTTGCGCGGTCGGTAGTAACCAGGGAGGAACGGTTCATAGGTAATGGTCTCCGGGCCCATGCCGGCCTCGGCGAAGATGTCGGCGACCAGGTCCCGGATCCCGTTCATGTGCCCACCGGCCCGCGCCGCTCCGCCAGCCAGCCCTCCATCTTCTAGGGCTGCCATCTGATCGGCGCGCTTGGTCCAGAACAAGGAGACGGCCGTTTGAGTCGGATCCTCTGGCACAAGGTGGTCTGTCATGGGAGCTCTCCACATCATTGG
>NZ_JACZFQ010000265.1 GCF_014904755.1 Neoluteolibacter marinus | reverse complement strand
ACTCCTGATCCTGGCGCATGACGATCAACGTCACCAGCATCTCCCAGGCGCTCTCCGGGGTGTGTCCGAGAGCGCGGGCGGCCCGAGCCACCTCCGGGGCATTGTTCACGTTGGGCAGGTTGCCGAAGCGCCACACGCTGTGCGCGCAAGCCATGACGGTCGCTGAGTGGCCCTTGCGGGGGAGGAGGAACAGGACTCTGCTCCACTCCCGGGCCTCCCGATCTCCGAAGTCGATCCACCGGTGGTTCGTGCGCGGCGGCACCACGGGGGCCTCCGGTGCGAGGTGCAGCGGCACGTTGTAGGGATGCAGATGCTCGAGATCGGAGCGCTTCGACTCCAGTGCTTGGTGCAGTGCATCGGACATGACGTCCTTCTTCCTGGGCCGGACCGGCCCCGTCGAGTCTTGCCGCAGCGAGTGGGCTGCGGCCCGTTCTGCTCTGGAAGCACCCGGGAATCGAGTTCGGGTTGCTGCGCGGCCAGCCAGGCCTATGAGGCCGCGCTCGTGAACGTGTTCTTGAAATTACAAGACTGGTCCGACAGCACAAGCCGCATGACGCGGCGGTGCCGTGCTCACAGCACCAGGATCTGCGGCAGCACCCCGAGCACGACGGCCACGAGGAGGCAGAGCAGGTGCAGGAC
>NZ_JACZFQ010000264.1 GCF_014904755.1 Neoluteolibacter marinus | reverse complement strand
GTGCCCTGGAGGCCAAGGACCGCCTGGGCATCGAGCATGCGGACTCCGTCTCCGAGCTGACCCCGGCCCGTGTGTGGATGGCCGTGCTGCCCTATGTCCTGGTGGTCGTGGTCTTCGGCATCGCCAAGCTGTGGACCACAGGGGTCGACATCCCCGCCGCCCTGGCCGCGACCGATGTCAAGATCCCCTGGCCGGGGCTGGACGGCCATCTGGTCAACGCCGCCGGAGAGCCGATCGCTGCGACGGTCTACACCTTCCAGTGGCTGTCCTCGC
>NZ_JACZFQ010000263.1 GCF_014904755.1 Neoluteolibacter marinus | reverse complement strand
GCTGATCACCGGGCTGCTCGTCACGGTGATCTACTCCGTGTTCACGCACGGCGGCCGCTTCCCCATGACGATCGGCAAGGGGCTGCGGGAGATCGCGGCCTGCATGTACAAGATGCGGTTCTCCGCGCTGACGATCGTCTCTGTGCTGGCCCTGGCCTACGTCATGAACTTCTCCGGGCAGACCCTGGCGATCGGCACGTTCGTGGCCGGGCTGGGCGCGGCCTTCGCGTTCTTCTCCCCGGTGCTCGGCTGGGTCGGCACCGCAGTGACCGGGTCGGACACCTCG
>NZ_JACZFQ010000262.1 GCF_014904755.1 Neoluteolibacter marinus | reverse complement strand
CCTTCTGGAAGAGCAGGTAGGCGGCCGGGGCCAGGCTCATGGCCGTCCCGGGATGTCCCGAGCCCACCTTCTCCACGGCGTCCGCGGCGAGCACGCGGACGGTGTCCACGGCGCGGCGATCGACATCGGTCCAGGTGAGTGTCTGATCAGACTGAGACACAGGTGCACTGTCCTTTCTCGGGGCGCATGGCACCGCTCGCACGTGCGGCGATGCCGGAGTTGTGGTTCCAGCCTAGATCACACG
>NZ_JACZFQ010000261.1 GCF_014904755.1 Neoluteolibacter marinus | reverse complement strand
GGCCCGGGTCGGCCTGGACGACGGGGAGTCCGTTTCCGAGTCGTCGACCCCGTCACCGTTCCAGGGAGTCAGTTCACGTGAGTTCAGCGCAGGTCTCCAGGCATGCAGCACCGACCGGTCCCCAGGATCCGTCGGATGCGCGTCGGGAGAGCGGGCGGACCACACCTGGTCAGCGCGTGCGGGCGTACCTGCAGCTGATGAAGCTGCGCATCGTCGAGCTGCTGCTCGTGGCCACGGTGCCGACCATGATCTTCGCCCACCACTACCACGGCAACGGCGGCTTCCCGAGCATCTGGCTGATCCTG
>NZ_JACZFQ010000260.1 GCF_014904755.1 Neoluteolibacter marinus | reverse complement strand
GTTCCAGAGATGGTTCTTCCCCTTTGGGGTCGGTATACAGGTGGTGCATGGTTGTCGTCAGCTCGTGTCGTGAGATGTTGGGTTAAGTCCCGCAACGAGCGCAACCCTCGTTCCATGTTGCCAGCACGTGATGGTGGGGACTCATGGGAGACTGCCGGGGTCAACTCGGAGGAAGGTGGGGATGACGTCAAATCATCATGCCCCTTATGTCTTGGGCTTCACGCATGCTACAATGGCCGGTACAAAGGGTTGCGATACTGTGAGGTGGAGCTAATCCCAAAAAGCCGGTCTCAGTTCGGATTGAGGTCTGCAACTCGACCTCATGAAGTCGGAGTCGCTAGTAATCGCAGATCAGCAACGCTGCGGTGAATACGTTCCCGGGCCTTGTACACACCGCCCGTCAAGTCACGAAAGTCGGTAACACCCGAAGCCGGTGGCCCAACCCTTGTGGAGGGAGCCGTCGAAGGTGGGACTGGCGATTGGGACTAAGTCGTAACAAGGTAGCCGTACCGGAAGGTGCGGCTGGATCACCTCCTTTCTAAGGAGCTTCACTCTGGTCGCCGTGTGGCGGCCCGCCCGCATGCCAATGAGTGGTGTGGGGGTTGTTTTGGTGAGACCCGCTGCACCTGGCCCGTTTCGAGGGCT
>NZ_JACZFQ010000259.1 GCF_014904755.1 Neoluteolibacter marinus | reverse complement strand
CCTCGGCCGGTTGCGTGGGGGCGGCCCAGGAGTGCAGGACCGGGGCCTCCACCCGGAGGAACAGGGAGCTGCATTCGCCGGCGACCGCCCGGGCCCACTCCAGGCCGTCGAGAAATCCGTGTTCGGTATGGGCTACCGGGCCGTACGGGAGGTAGAGGTATCCGCCGACGGGGCGCTGTTCCAGGATCGCCAGCGCGTGCCACCCGGGGCCTTGCCCGGTGAAGGCCGGCTTGCCCCGGAGATGGCTGACCTTCTCCCATACCGATGCCTGCAGCGGTGAGTGCGGTCCCGGGGCCGGGGCGGCAGCCGGTGGCATGCCTGGGCGGGGCGGACCGTCATGCTGGGTTTCGACCGGTCGGGATGCGGGTGCCATCGTATGCCGCCTGGGAGGTGGTCAGGTTCTGGCCGTGGTGGGCGGCCGGGTCAGGAGATCATCTCGATCGTAAGCCAGCTGTTTCAAAATAGTGAAACAGATTTCGAGCTGCTTATGTGGCGAGCAGTGCGGTGGTGTGTTCGAGCAGTTTCGCACGGATGGGCCGGGCCTGCTCGGCGAAGGACTTCTGCCGCCGCACGTACTCGGCCTTGCCCTCCGGTGTCTCAACGGCGACCACCCCGTATCCCCACTCGCCGAGGTCGTAGGGGGAGG
>NZ_JACZFQ010000258.1 GCF_014904755.1 Neoluteolibacter marinus | reverse complement strand
GAGGCCGGGAAGACGTACATCTCCTGCTCATCTCGGATGATCTCGCCGGTGACGGGGTGCAGGGTGTAGATGGCCTCGATCTCATCGCCGAAGAACTCGATGCGGATCGCGTGCTCCTCGTACATGGGGATGATCTCCACCGTGTCCCCGCGCACGCGAAACGTCCCGCGGTGGAAGTCCATGTCGTTGCGGGCGTACTGCATGTTCACGAACTGGCGCAGCAGGTCGTCGCGATCGAGCTGGTCCCCCACCCGCAGGGTGACCATCTGCTGGATGTACTCCTCCGGGGTGCCCAGGCCGTAGATGCAGGACAC
>NZ_JACZFQ010000257.1 GCF_014904755.1 Neoluteolibacter marinus | reverse complement strand
GACCACCACGACGTCCCGACGGGTCAGCAGAGCGTTCGTGGCCGAGTGGCGCAGCCGCTCGACCTCCTCGTTGATCGAGGAGTCCTTCTCGATGAAGGTGTCCGTCTGCGGGACGTAGGCCTCCGGCTGGTAGTAGTCGTAGTAGGAGACGAAGTACTCGACCGCGTTGTTCGGCAGCAGCTCCCGCAGCTCGCTGGCCAGCTGGGCGGCCAGGGTCTTGTTCTGGACCATGAGCAGCGTGGGCCGCTGCACCGACTCGATCAGCCAGGCGGCCGTGGCCGACTTGCCGGTGCCGGTGGCGCCG